>JBFWMD010000016.1:0-57098 GCA_050251775.1 Desulfovibrio sp. | reverse complement strand
TACTGGTGACCAGGGTCAGCTTGCCGGGTGCGACATACAGTGTGCAGAGGCCGGGCTTCCAGCCCGAAGAGTTGGTGATGCTCTTTTGCTTTTCTTCCAGGGAGGTCATGTAGCCCATCATGCCGCTGCCCCACCAGAGGACCAGTACGTGGACGCCCGGCTTGTCCAACGGACCGTCCGAGACCACAATGCGCATACCCGTGGTCAGATCGGGATCGAATTCGAAGTCGAGCCCCTCTTCCCCCCCCTCGGCCGGAACCAGAAGCAGGTGCTTGCGCGAGGCAATGCCGATCTGTGCCCGGCCCTGCCCCTCGGGAGCCTCCATTATCAGCGTGGCATTCTGTTCCCGGACATACTGGCCGTATTGTTCCGGCTGTTCCTCAATGGGAATCCAGACCTTTCCGGGAGCGCCGTTGAACAGCGGTATACCGCCTTCTTCTCCCCAGGCGGCCCAGCACAACGGCGCATCGCCGAACAAAAGTCCAAGCGACAGGAAGCTCCCCAACACCACCAGCAGGCAACGGCCCATGAAACCCATATACATCCCCCGGCTTGCACGTTTCAACAACCGTCCGGAATCTTGTTCCCAAGACACAGCATCAACGAATATTTCATTCATTTCCCTAATAGATTCTCCACGTCAAGAAACATTAGGAAGCGTTTGAGAAAGCGCCCGGCCTCACCCGCTGTCGATCCCTTGATAATGGCTGCATATAATTTGAACTTATGTTATGATACCCTTGTTGAAATATTCAAGACCCGCCCAGAGTCAGGAAAGGAGAAAAACCATGAACAGGCATCTGCTCGTCGCGGTCAGCGACAATCCACGCGCCATCCACGGAGTCCGTTTCGTATCCTCATTTTTTTCCCAGGATTGCGACCTCCGGCTGACCCTGTTCGCGGCTTTTCCCACCGGCCCCAAGGTCTGGGTCGAGGAAACAAACTACGAGACGCTCACGGACGCCCAGGATTCGTCCCGCAAATACGAAGCCCAATTCCGGAAGGCCTTGGACGCCTCCAAGGCCATGCTCACCGCCGGGGGCTTCGACGAAAAGCGGATTTGCATCAAGTGCGTGCCCCAATCCGGGACCCGGGTGGAGGATATTCTGCAGGAAGGCGAGCGGGGCCTCTATGACGCCGTGGTTCTCGGCAAGCGCGGTCTGGCCCGACTGGAACAACTGGTGGAACAGAGCGTCACCGAGGAAGTCATCAAACGCAACACCACCGTGCCCATCTGGATTTGCCGCAATCCAGATGAGGACCGCTCCGGCGTGCTGATCTGCCTGGACGGATCGGACGCGTCCTACCGCATTGCGGATCACGCGGCCTTCATGCTCGCCCTGGAACCGCACCACCCCGCAACACTGCTTCAGGTGCGCAGCGCGCGGGACACCGTGGACGTGGAGTCGATTTTCCGCCGGGCACGCGAAATTCTACGTGAGAACGGAGTCGCTGAGGATCGCATTGATGAACGGGTGCTTACGGGCGGGCGGCCCGCCCCGGTGATCCTGGACATGGCCGAACTCGGCGGATACGCGGCCATTGCCGTGGGCCGGACCGGAGCGGGCAAGGGCCTGCTCGGGCGTCTGTTCCTGGGGTCGGTCAGCCGGGAGTTGATGCTCGGACTGCGCTCCTCGGCCCTCTGGCTCTGTCGCTAAGGCCCACCGGGCAAAGAGACGCTGTGCAGAGGGCTGGTCAGGAACCGGCCCTCTTCTCCTTGAGGGACACCCCGGCCAGAACCGGCCGGAAGTACAGATACAAGCCCGTGCCCTTGCCGGGGCTGCTGCGCAGGTCGATGTGCCCGCCCATCTCCTCCACAAGCTTCTTGATCATGGGCAGGCCCAATCCGGTTCCGCCCGACTTGGTGGTGTAGAACGGACTGAAAGCCTTGTCCTGGTCCGCCTCGCTCATGCCCACACCAGTGTCCTCCACCCCGAGGCGCACGAAGTCGAATTCGCGTGAGACGCCGATCCGGATCCGTCCCCCTCCGGGCATGGCCTCCAGGGAATTCTTGATCATATTCACGAGGCATTGCTTGATGGACTCGGCATCGCCGCGCACGTGCGGCAAGCCCTCCTCGGCCTCAAAAACGAACTCGTAGCCCACGGATTCGTAGCCTATTTTCATCAACTCCACGGTTTCCGCCGCCAGATTGGTCAGTTGCACCTCTCCCTCGGGCAGCTTGCTCGGCTTGGAAAAATTCAGAATGCCGGAGAGCATCTGGTCGAGGCGCTGGGTTTCCTCCGCAATAATCCGAACCTTTTCCATTTCCTTTTCCGAGAGGTTCGGCGAACGCAGCAGCGCGTGGGTGAATCCACCAATGGCGCACAGGGGATTTCGGATTTCATGGGCCAGATAGGTGGACATCTCGCCGATCACCGCCAGCTTCTCGGTCTGGTGCAGACTCTGTTCGCGATGCGTCCGGGCTGTGATGTCGCGGTGCATCATCAAAATGTGACTCAGCGCTCCAGCCCGGTCAAAGATGGGATAGGAATAGATCCTGTAGTACAGCAATCGGCCGCTGGCGCTGACACGGGTGAACAGGGCCTCGTCCTTGACCCGCGTCCGGATGCTGCCGCGAAAGGGACAGGCGGAATCCAATTCCTGGCAAAACGGCTTTCCGTCCCGCTTGGTCAGCACCTCCCAGCAATGCTTGCCCAGTAATTGCTCCTTGGTGTGCCCGGTCCGCCGCCAGACATTGCGGTTCAGGTCCACAACGCGACCCTCCAGGTCCAGGAGCATCACGTCCTCGCGGATTTCATCCACGATGGCCTGGAGCAGATAGCGCTGCCGGTCCAGATCTTCCTGGGAGCTGGTGTTGGCCTTGGCCATGTCATGCATGCCGCAGATGAAGATGGCCGCGTCCTGGTCCACCAGAGAGACACGGTCCCCGAGCAGGGCGCGCGCGGCCCGGAGCATGGCGCGCTCGCCGCTGAGATCCACGAGCATGTTCATCCCGGGGTGCGCGCGGACCAGGGATTCCAGATCGGAATAGACCGGAATGCCACGCGAGCGGGCATACTCCAGCTTGCCTTCGTTGATGCCGGGTCGGGCCACGCCGACCACCTCCACCGGGGGCAGGAAATCGTGAAAACGGGGATTGAAGGCCAGATCGAGCAGGGCCATGAAGCCCGGCCCGGTTCCGACCACGCCGATGCGGAAGACACGCTCGCCATCCTCCCAGAGGCAGGCAACGCTTTCCGCCAGGGAGGCGGAGGGTTCGGTCCCGGCTGGGCGTACGTATTCCGCAGGTTCCACGGGTGGACGGGAATCATTGGGACAGGGAGTATCGGCCATGGCGTCCTCCTTTGTCCCCTCTTACCCCGAAGGCGGGCGACCGTCAGCCCCATTAGTTTCAATGTGCCCCTGCGGAACAGCGCCCGTGGGGATTCACCTGCCCATGGTGCGGGCTTATTTGCCCATCTTCACACCGTTGCGGCGGTAATAGGATTTGGCCGCCTCGTCGATAGGCGTAAAGCTTGGAGCGGACTGAGCTGCGGAACGATGCGCACAGTCCAGAAAACACTTGTCGTGCAAGGCCTGTCTTCGCATACGGTCCTGGTATTGGGCATCGGTCTCGACTCCGCTGAAACGTGGAAAAGGCGGGCACTTGGCCTGACAGGCCCGTTCCTGGGCCTGCCAGTCCTGGGCGGCCCGGACTTCGCTGGACAGGAGCAGCCCCTCCGCCGCCAGCAGAAACGGCAACGCCAGCATCAGCAGCGGCCACCTCCGCGCTCCGGACCTATTCCACGTAAAAAAAGGGGCCATTGTTGGTCACCACGACCTTGTATTCCGGTTCCGGGGGCCAGGTTCCCGTAATCCGTTCCTGTTCCGTCATTTTCTCCAAACCAACCACCAAAAGCAACGTCAGTACGAGCAGCAGCAGGCTTAAGCGCACGTGCGGCAACCTCCGTGGGAATATTTTGCTTGTCTTCGGAAGAAGCAATTCCTGTTCCTTGGAGAACCCTTCCGTCCCATCCGGAAATACGCTACTTATTCCCGTACGCTGATCCGAAACCCGACGACTGAGAACGAAAGACCCTTGGAGGGAGCACAATGAATATTCCCGGTCCGTTTGCCTGGATGAAGAACTTCAAAAATATCGTCATCCTTCTGCTCGGACTGACGGTAATCCTGGAAACGGGATTCCTGGTCATGGGACCGGGAGGCCCAGCCGCCCTGCAACCGGACGATCCCGCAGCCATCAGCGTGACCGGCGCGGTCATTGATCTGGCCAACCGCCAGGACCTGACCCTGGAGTTCAGCTATCCCCTGGGCCAGAACCAGGTGGGCGAATCCGCCAATGCCACGGCCGTGGACATCGCACCGGATCTGCCCGGACAATGGATCTGGACCGGTCCCTACGCCCTGACCTACAAGGCGGAATCCCCCTTCCGGCTGGCCACGGAATATGAACTGGCCCTGCATCCCGAGCCGCTTTTGAGCGCTGGCCAACGTTTCACCGGGGAACGCACCCTGCGGGTCAAGACCGGCAGCTTCACTCTGGAGGATCTGGAACTGCGCAGCTTCCCCGCGCCGGGCGGCCCAGCCATGGTCACCCTGGAAGGCACGGCCCGCTTCAACGCGCCCGTGGAGCCGGAGTCTCTGCTCAAGGCCCTGACCCTGCACGATCCGCTCTCGGAACAGCCTTTGGAGATCAGCGTGCTGACCGGCTGGCGCAGTCGGGAAATCACCTTCCGCAGTGCTTCGGTGGAAAAACACACCGAGGCGCGTGACCTGTCCCTGACCCTCTCCCCGGAGCTGACCTCCGAGGAAGGCAACATCCCCCTCGGCAGGGCGGCCACCCGCACCTTCAGCGTGGTGCTCGACCCGGTGCTCCGGGCCGAACAGCTCCAGAGCATGGACCAGGGCGACCACTTCAACCTCAAGATCAATCTTTCCACGGCCGTGGACCCGGAAGCCGCCCAAGATTTCGTGCGTGTGGCTCCGGATACGGAATTCCGGCTCGCCTCGGACGGCAACGACCTGATCCTGCGCGGCGATTTTTTGCCGGGTTCCAACTACGCCGTCCATCTGCGTCAGGGCCTGACCGCCATTGACGGCGCGGTGCTCGGCGAAAACTGGTCCGCTGGCGGGACCATGCCCGACCTCGCTCCGGCCGCGGAATTCGCGGACCAGGGCATGTTCCTCTCCCTCAGGGGTGCGCGATCCCTCGACCTGGAAACCGTGAACACGGATCGCGTGGATCTGACCGTGGACCGCGTCTTCCGCAACAACCTCTTCTGGCTCTTCGCGGATTACGGCTGGACGGTCTTTGATCCGGACTTCAACCCCTCAGGTCTGAGCTATTCCCTGGGCGACCGCCTGGGCGAGGAGTCCCTGGCCGTGCCCGCCGAGCCGAACCGCACCAACCGCAGCCGCGTGGATCTGGGCCGGTACATCGACGGCAAGACGCCGGGATTCTACCGCGTGGGGCTGACCCTGCCCGGCTCCTGGTGGGGCAGGCAGCGCTGGGTGCTGGTCACGGACCTGGGCCTGACGGCCAAGCGCGGCGCGGACGAACTGCTCGTCTGGGTCAACTCCTTCTCCACCCTCGCGCCCCAGGCCGGGGTCAGCGTGACCCTGCGCTCCGAAAAAAACCAAGTGCTGGCGCGCGGTGTCACGGACTCCGGCGGCCTCTGGCGACTCCGCGGCCTCAAGGCCCGGCTCGGCGAATCCCAGGCGTTTTTGATCACTGCGGAAAAAGGAAACGATTTCAGCTTCATGTTGCCGGAACGCTTCCAGGTGGACACCACGGGCCTGGATGTGGGCGGCAGCGGATTTTCCGCGCGCGGCCTGAGCGCCTTCATCTATGGCGAACGCGACATCTACCGGCCCGGAGAAACCCTGGAGGGTGCGGCCATTGTCCGCGACCAGTCCCTCAACGCTCCCCCGGCCATGCCCCTGACCTTGCGCAGCTATGACCCGGAAGGCCGCGTGCTGGAATCACGCCTGCTGCGTACCGATGCCCAGGGAGTGGCCTCCTTCAAGCGCGAAATTCCCGACTACGCCCTGACCGGTTCCTATTTTATGCAACTTGAGGTCGCCGGCGAGTCCATCGGCGAATACCGCTACCAGGTGGAGGAGTTCGTTCCCGACCGCATCCGGGTGGACATCAAGCCCAAAACAGCCGCGGCCTCGCTGGGACAGACCCTCGATTTCACTGTGGAAAGCCGCTATCTCTTCGGCCCTCCGGCCGCCGACCTGGACGTGGAATCCCGCGTGACCCTGCGGCCCTTGGCCTTCGCCCCCAAGGGCTACGAACGCTTCGTCTTCGGCGATCCGGAAAAGGAATTCCCCAACACGGAAATCTTCGCCCTGACCGATGCCGTCCTGGATGGCCAGGGGCAACGCGACTTCAGCGTGGAAATCCCCAAAGGGCTGACCCCGCCGGCCGCGCTGGAAGCCTTTATTTCCGCACGCGTGCGCGAGCACGGCGGACGTGGGGTCAGCGGAGGCCAGGGCGTGCCCGTCTACGCCTACCCACGCTATCCCGGCCTCGGCCTGCTGGACCGCAACGCCTTTGATCCGGGCGAGCCCGTCTCCTTCCGTTTCGTGCTCGTGTCCCCGGACGGCAGCCCGGCCAACGGCGCGCTTCAGGCCGCACTCTATAAAGACGAATGGCAGACCGTGGTCCGGCGCACGCCCTCTGGCGGATTCCGCTACGAATCCAGCCGCGACCCCAAACTCCTGCAACGCATCAAGGTCACCGCGCCGGACGCAACCGGTAACAAGCCCGCTGAAGGCGAATTCCGGTTCACGCCCGAGGAGTTCGGCAGCTACCGCGTGACCCTCACGGACCCCGCTTCCGGAGCGGCCTCCCAGCTCGAATTCTACTGCGGCGGCTGGGGCTATTCGCCCTGGGCCATGGAAAACCCGGCCCGCATCGACATCGTGCCGGACAAGCCCGAATACAAAGCCGGGGAACGGGCCACCTTCCAGTTGCGCACGCCTTTCCCGGGCAAGGCGCTGGTCACGGTGGAAAGCCGCGACGTGCTGGAAACACGGGTAGTGGATGTGCCCGGCAACACGGCGGAAGTCAGCTTCCCGGCCAAGAGCTCCTACGCTCCCAACGTCTACGTCACGGCCATGCTCCTGCGCAAGGCGGGAGACCTCGCTCCGGGCGAGGCGGGCCGCGCTTTCGGGGCGGTTCCCTTCAATGTGGACCAAGCCGTGAATCGCCTGGACGTGGCGTTGCGCGCGCCCGAAGAGGTCAAACCCGGCCAGGGCATCGAAATCGAGGCCCGGACCCGGCCCGGCAGCACCGTGACCATTGCGGCCGTGGACGAGGGTATTCTCCGGCTCATCGCCCAGAAGACCCCCAATCCCTTTGAATTCTTTTACGCCAAACGCCGCCTCGACGTGGAGAGCTTCGACATCTTCTCCATGCTCTTCCCCGAACCCGGCATCGACGGCGTGGCTCCGGCGGGCGGCGGCGAAATGCTCGAAGCCATGGCCGACTATGTGCGCACCGAGGGCATCAGCCGGGTCAAGCCCGTGACCTTCTGGTCCGGCCCGCTCACGGCGGACGCCCAGGGCCGGGTACGTTTCTCGGCCAAAGCGCCGGAAGGCTTCCAGGGTGCGCTGCGGATCATGGCCGTGGCCGCCGAACAGCACCGTTTCGGATCGGGCAACACGCTCACGCGCATCAAGAGCCCGATCTCGGCCACGGCGACCTTCCCCCGCTTTCTGGGCCTGGGAGAACGGGCACTCGTGCCCGTGACCGTGCGCAACGACACGGAAAAGGATCTGGAAATCGCACTGAAGATCAAGGCGGAAGGCCCGCTGACCCTGGACACGACCGAACGCGCCGTGGCCGTTCCCGCCGGGCGGGAAGCCACAGTGGCCTTCGAGATCAACACCGGCGAGGAAGAAGGTCCGGCCCGCTTCGAGGTCACCGCCGCGAGCGACGGCGAAAGCTTCCGCAGCGAAACCGAGCTGCCCGTGCGCACGGCCTACCCCTTTGAACGTGCCACCACTGCGGGCAGCATGAAAGCGCAGGCCCTGGACCTGCCTCCGGCCCCCGAGGGACTGCTGGCCCCCACCCTGCGGCGCGAACTGCATGTGGGCGGACTGCCCATGATCCGCTACAGCGGCGAACTGCGCGAGCTGCTGCGCTACCCCTTTGGCTGCGCCGAGCAGACCGTTTCCCGCGCATTCCCCCTGCTGCGCTTCGGCGAACTGGCCGAAGTTCTGGCCCCGGACCTCGTGGGCGACAAGGGAGCGGCCTTCATGGTCCAAAGCGCCCTGCGCCGCCTCGCGGCCATGCAGGTCGGCAGCGGCGGTTTCGGCTATTGGCCCGGTTCCTACGACGCCGATCCCTGGATCAGCGTTTACGCGGCCCACTTCCTGACCGAGGCCCGGCGGGCCGGGTTCAGCGTGGCCGATGTGAACTACGGCCCGGCCCTGGACTACGTGGCCCGGCTGGTCAAGGATCAGAACCCGAAGCAGCGCTCAGGCCTGGAACGCATCTGCTACGGCCTCTACGTGCTTGCCCGGGCCGGTCAGCCGGACCGGGGCACGATGCACTTTCTGGCCGAGCAGGAACGCGAGCGGCTGGACGCTCACGCCGCCACTCTGCTGGCCTCGTCCTTTGCCGCCGTGGGCGATGTCCGGACCTTTGAGACGCTGCTGACCAAGACTCCGAAATCGCCGGACAGCGTTCGCCAGCGCGACGGAAACCTGGGCTCGCCGCTGCGCGACCAGGCCCTGATCCTGCTGGCGCTCATGGACGCGGCTCCGGCGGACCCGCGCGTTCCCGGCACAGTGGAACAGCTCTCCCGGCTCATGGACGCAGGCTTCCACACGACGCAGGAAAACGCCCTGGCCCTGATGGCCCTGGGCGCATTCTTCGAGCGGCAAAGCGCCCATGCCCCGTTCTCGGGCAAGGTGCTCGTGGACGGCAAAGTGGTTGGAACCTTCAACAATGAAAAGGCCCTGCGCCTCGCCGATCTGGGCGCTGGCAAAATCCGCATCGAACTGGACGCCACCCCGGAACAGGGAGCGGTGCTCTACAGCCTGGAAACACGCGGCGCGCCGTCGGCCAAGGCTTACCAGCCCCGCGCCCAGGGCATGGAAGTGCGGCGCAGCCTGCTCGATCGCGACGGCAAGGCTCTTGCGGACGGAGTGAAGCAGGGCGACCTGCTCGTGCTCAAGGTGGACCTGCGCTCCAAGAGCGGGCCGGTTCCGAACCTGGCCGTACAAACCCTGCTGCCCTCGGGTCTGGAGGTGGAAAACCCCCGGCTGGCCAATACGGAGCATCTGGACTGGATGACCGATGCGCCCTTTGACGCGGCCTATCAGGATCTGCGCGATGACCGGGTGCTGCTCTTCGGCGACCTGCCCCACGATGCGAAAGATCCCGAGTCGTGGCGCAGCCAATACGTGCTGGTCAGGGCCGTGACCGCTGGCCGGTTCACCCTGCCCCCGGTGCGCGTGGAGGCCATGTACGACCCGGCGGTGTTCGCCCAGGGTGAGGCAGGAACCCTGGACGTGGCCAAGGACTTCTGATGCGCCTTCCCTCCTGGGGGCGCGGAACCGGCATTTGTTCACGGCTGCCGGTTCCGCGTCCGCTGCAAAGGGCTGTCCGCGCGGCCTGTGCTGGAATCCTCGCGTTCCTGTTGCCCTGGACGGCTTTTCTTGCCTTGAATGCGGCCTTTCCCTTTCCCGAAGCCGCACTCCATCCGGTTCCGGCCCGGCTGGTGCTCGACCGTCAGAACGAACCGTTGCGCGCCTTTCTGGCTCCGGACGGCCAATGGCGGTTCCCTGTGGAGTTGCACGAGGTTTCCCCGGTGATGCGCGCGGCCCTGCTGCGCTCCGAAGACCGCTGGATGCGCTGGCATCCGGGCGTGAACCCCCTGGCCATTCTGCGCGCGGCATGGGACAACCTGCTCTCGGGCCGCATCGTCAGCGGCGGTTCCACTCTGGCCATGCAGGTGGCCCGACTGGCCGAACCCCGGCCCCGCACCCTGCGGTCCAAGCTCGTGGAAGCCTTCCGCGCCCTGCAATTGCGCTGGAACCACGATTCCGACGAAATCCTCGAATTCTGGCTGAACATGGCCCCGTTCGGGGGAAACATCGTGGGCGTGGGCGCGGCTTCGCGCATGTACTTCCACAAAACCCCGGACCGCCTCTCCCTGGGCGAGGCCGCGCTGCTCACGGCCCTGCCCCGCTCGCCCAACAGCTACGACCCGGTGCGCCATCCGGACGCGGCCCGCGCCGTGCGCGAACGAGTGCTGGAGCGGCTGGACGGACTTTTCCCGGCCAAGGAGCTTGCCCAGGCATCCGAGGAACCGCTGCCCAAAACGCTGACGCCCCTGCCCCTGCGCGCGCCGCACTTCGCCCTGGAAGCGCTCTCCCGGCTGCCCGGCCCCAGACCGCGCACCAGCCTGGACCCGCGCGCCCAGCGACTGGCCGAGGAAGCCCTGCGCGCCCGGATCAACGGCCTGCGCGCCCAGGGCATCGACTCCGCCGCCGTGGTCGCGCTGGACACCGCCACCCGTGAAGTCCGCGCCCTGGTGGGTTCGCCCGCCTTCTTCGACGACGAACATTCCGGGCAAATCAACGGCGCGCTGATCCGCCGCTCCCCCGGCTCGACCCTGAAACCCTTTCTCTACGCCCAGGCCATGGACCTGGGGCTGATCTATCCGGAGGCGCTGCTTCTGGACATTCCCACGGACTATGCAGGCTATGCGCCGGAAAACTACGACGGCTCATTTCGTGGCGCGGTCAGCGCGCAGTTCGCTCTGGCCCACTCCCTGAACGTTCCGGCCGTGCGCCTGCTCGGCTCCGTGGGCCTGGAGCGCTTTCTGGAACTGCTGCGCAACGGCGGCCTCACCACGCTGGACAAACCCGCCGGGCACTACGGCCTGCCCCTAATCCTCGGCGGGGGCGAGGTCACGCTTTTGGGTCTCGCCAATCTCTATGCAACCCTGGCCAGCGGCGGCCTGCACCAGCGGGTGCGCTTTGCTCCGGTACAGGCGGATGCGCCGGAATCCTTGCTCACGTCGGACGGTAAACGCCTTTTTTCTCCAGAGGCCTGCTTCCTGACCACTGGCATCCTGGCGCAGGTGGAGCGGCCCGACATGCCGAAAGCCTGGGCGTTGACCTCGGCGGCCCCGGAAGTGGCCTGGAAGACCGGGACCTCCTTCGGCCATCGCGACGCCTGGGCCATGGGATTTTCCGGCAAGTACACCATCGGGGTCTGGGTCGGGAATCCGGACGGGCATGCGGTCAAGGGCATTTCCGGCGCACGCCATGCCGGACCGCTGCTCTTCGATCTCTTCCGGCTGCTGGAGGAGAACGCGGCGCGGCTTCCGGACTTCGGCCCCCTGAACCTGGACGAAGTGGAACTCTGCGCAGCGAGCCGCAAACTGCCCGGTCCCTATTGCGAAAAGCGGCTCACGGCCACCATCCTTCCCGGACGGACCCTGCTGGAGCAGGACGACTGGACCCAACGGATTTTCGTGGACAACATCACCGGGGAGCGGCTCGCGGGCGACTGCCTTGCCGCGCACGAACACCACGCCGAAATTTTTGTGCGCCTTCCGCCAGGACTGGCCGCCTGGCGCGAATCCGCAGGCCTGCCCGTGGACAAACTGCCCCCCCTGGCCCGGGATTGTTCCGCCCTGCCCGAGGCCGACGGCCCCCGCATCGTCTCACCCGACCCGGCCACCCCCTACCGTCTGCGGCCCGACGCCCCAGCGGAATACCAACGCATTCCTCTGGCCGCGGATGCATCCCCGGACACACGCGAGCTGTTCTGGTTTTTGGACGGGCGACTGGTGAGCGCGGCCCGGCCAGGAATTCCGCTTTTTTTGCCTCCACCGGGCAAGGGAGAACACAAAATCGCGGTGCAGGACGACCAGGGACGCACGGATTCGCTGCTTTTCAACGTGGAATAATGGCAAAAGGCCAATTCGCGCCACCCCACTGCTGAATCAATGGCCCCTGCGGGTTTCCACCCATCCAACAGCGGAAAAACTCCCGAGAGCGGCAAGAGCGGTACGCCTCAAAACGCAAAAAAAATCCGCCCGCGCAGAAGCTCAGCGCGCGGACGGAAGTCTTTTCACCGCTCCATGATCAACAAAGCGGATGCGGATGTTTCACCCGCCCCTGCGAACGGAACGCCGCCCAAAGCGGGTCAAAGGCCGCAGGCGCGCGGCGCAAGGAGAACCGGCGACCGACGCGCAGCAGACCTGCGCGAGGATGCCGGTCGGACGCCGCAACAAAGCGGATGCGGATGTTTCACCCGCTTTACGGGGTGTTCTGCATCTGCTGGATGTACTCCTCGGGCCAATGCACCGGGTTCGGATCGCCGTCAATGATGGCCTGCCGGGCCTCGGGCGCAAGGTGGAACTTGTTCTTGATGAAGCTGGTATACAGCCCCGCATGGTCGATTTCGCCGATGAGGATGCAGCCCGCCAGCACGTCGCCGTCAAAAACGACCTTGCGGTACACGGATTTTCCCTTGTCAATCGCGAAATGGATATCCAGACCGGACCCGACCTCGGGGTTGGAGTTGCCCACGGCCACTGTGGGCAGGCCATAATAGGTGATGGAGTTCATGGACATGCCGCCGGAATAATGGTCCTCTTCCCCGGCCATGTTGATGCCCGCGTAGCGCCCCTGGGTATAGGCGTTGGGCCAGATGGGCCGCACGGTGTACTCGCCCGTGAGGATGTCCAGAGCCTCGGCCACGTCGCCGGCCGCAAAGATATCCTTGTCCGTGGAGCAGAGCGTGTCGTCCACCACGATGCCGTTGTTGACCTTGAGTCCGGCGTCCTCGGCCAGGGCCTTGTTGGGCTTGACACCCGCCGCGACCACGACCACATCCGCCGGGACAAAGCCCTTGTCCGTGTCCACGCCCTCGACACTGCCGTCGTCGCGGCGCACAATGGCGCGGGTGCTGGCCTGCTGCCGGAAGGACAGACCGTGCTTCTCCAGGTGGCGCACGACCATGTCACTGGCCGCTTCATCAAAATAGGCGCGCATGATCCGCGAACGCACGATCATGGTCACGGGAACACCCTTGACAGCAAAGCCTTCGGCGGCCTTGAGGGCGATGAGGCCTGCGCCGATCACGGCCACGTTCTTGACCTTGTCCACGAGTTCGCGGAGTTGCTCGGCATGCCGGATGGTGGTGAAATTATAAACGCCCTCGCCCTCCACGCCCATGATGGCGGGGGTCACGGGCGTGCCGCCCGTGGCGAGCAGGAGCTTGTCGTAGGGGATTTCCTCGCCGGATTCGAGCACGATCCGCTTGGTTTCGCGGAGCACCTTGGCCACGGGGGACGCCAGCTTCACATCGACTTTGTTGCCATGATACCATTCCTCGGGTCGAAACGGCATGGTTTCCTGTTTGATCTTGTCGGCGAGATAATAGGAGATCAGGGGGCGACCATAGGTGGCGACGGCTTCGTCACTGACAACGGTGATCCGTCCGTCCTTGTCCCTGCTGCGGATGCCTTCGATGGCTCCGATGGCGGAAACGCCGTTGCCGACAATCACATATTCCATCATATCCCTCCGGAGAGCTGTTTGACAATATTGGAATCCGTCCCGGTCAGAATGACGGCACGAGCTGAATACATACCCATTTTTCGCAAAAAAATCCACTCCATTTCCAGCCCCCTTGTGGACCGACCCGGCATGGCTTATACAATCAAAAGCGTGCAGGAGCGTGCGCTTGCATCTCGTCGAAAGAAACGATATGCCAAGGCCCTCTCGTGAATCCTGTCCTGGAGACTTACCACAGTGAACAAACACAAGGTCCTCATCGCCAATCGTGGCGAGATCGCCATTCGTATCATGGAAGCATGCCGCGACCTTGGCCATGACTTCGTCGCCGTGCATACGGCGGAAGACGAAGCCTCCGGCCACGTGGAAACGGCCCGCCGCCTCGGCGGCGAACAGTGCCTGTACCGGATCAATTCCTATAACGACGCCGGAGAACTTTTCAGCGTGGCCGATGCTTCCGGGGCCACCGCAGTCCATCCTGGCTACGGCTTCTTCTCCGAAAACTACCGTTTCGCGCGGCGCGTGGTGCAGCGCGAGCGGCCCATGGTCTTCATCGGCCCGTCCTGGTGGGTCATCCGCGATCTGGGCGACAAGATCAACACCAAGCGCCTGGCACGCAGCCTGAAAGTACCCACGGTTCCCGGCTCGGACCGGGCCATCTACGACGAACTGGAAGCCGAGGAAATCGCCGAGAGCCTCTTCGCCTTCCAGGAGGCCCAGGGCATCTCCTGCCCGGTGGTGCTGGTCAAGGCCTCGGCCGGCGGCGGCGGCATGGGCATCGACGAAGTGCCCGACATGGACCGCTTCCGCCAGATCTACCGCCGCATCCGCAACTACTCCCTGCGCCAGTTCAACGACGAAGGCGTGCTCATCGAGCAGCGCATCTTCGACTTCAACCACTTGGAAGTACAGATCGTTTCCGAACGGTCCGGCAAGCGGCACGTGAACTTCGGGACCCGTAACTGCTCCGTGCAGAGTCCCGGACGCCAAAAACGCATCGAAACCGCACCCGGCTTCTATCCCTCGGGCATCAACTACGCCTTTGACGCCCAAAAAGTCATCGATGACATCACCTCCTATTCCCTGCGCATGGCCGAGGCCATCAACTACGACAACGTGGGAACCTGGGAGTGGATCGTGACACCAAAAGGCGATCCCTTCCTTATGGAAGTGAACACTCGCATACAGGTTGAAAACGGCGTTTCCGCCGCCATTGCCCGCATCAAGGGCAAAAATGGCGTGAACCTGCTGCGCGAACAGATCCGTCTGGCCCTGGGAGAGCCCATGGGCTACTCGCAGAGCGACGTGAGCTTCGACGGCGTGAGCATCGAATACCGCATCATCGCCGAGGACACGGCCAACCGCTTCCAGCCCTGGGCCGGGAAAATCGAAAACTTCAGCTACAAGGCCGCTCCCTGGCTGACCATGCACACCCATGTGCCCACGGACCGGTCCTACCAGATTCCCACTGAGTATGACCCCAACCTCGCGCTGGCCATCGTCTGGGGCAAGGACCTGGAAGAAGCCAAGGCACGCGGCATCGTTGCGCTGGAGGGCATCACCCTCGAGGGGCGGGACGCGTCCGGGCTGGAACTCAAGTCCAACCTCGACTTCCTGCGTGAGAAGAACAACGCTCTCCTGAAATTCTGATCCCGGATTTCAGTTTCCCTTTTCGAGGAGAACAAAAGGTATTTTATGGATATCGAAAAGAAACTCGAAGAGCTGCGGCAGCGCGTCAAATACGCCCAGGACATCCTCGGTGAAAAACGCAACCCCCGGCTCGACGCCTTCCTTGAGAAACTCTCCGAATTCGAGCTCGGCGACACCTGCGGCGACGAGCGGCTCATGGCCACGCTCGACGCCCACGAACAGCGCCTTCAGGTACTTGAAGAATCCATTGACCGCGAGCTGACCGCCATGGACAAGGTCCGCATCGTGCGGCACTCCGAACGCGTCTGCCTCAAGGACATTCTGGAGAACGTCTACGACAACTACAACGAGATCGGCGGGCGGGACGAGAACAGCATCGATCCCGGCATGGTCATCGCCCGAGCCTACATCACCCGCAGGGTGGGCAAGAAAATCTATAACCAGCCGGTCATGGTCGTGGGCCAGGAAAAGGGCCACGGCCAGGAATTCCGCAACGGCGGCTCCATCAAGCCCTGGGGTAACGCCAACGCCCTCAAATACATGAAGGTCGCGGCCCAGGAGAACATTCCCATCCACACCTACGTGTTCACGCCGGGCTCCTACCCCATCGAGGACTATCCGGGCGCGGCCCAGCAGATCGCCGAGAACATCTACGAGATGTGCGGGCTTTCCGTGCCCATCGTGGCGGTGTTTTCCGAAGGCGGGTCCGGCGGAGCCGAGGCCATCGGTATGGCCGACCGCAGGCTGATGCTTTCCCACGGCTACTATTCTGTCATTTCTCCCGAAGGCGCGGCCGCCATTGAGGGCCGCATCAAGGCCGGAGACCGGAACACGCCGGAAATGATCGAGAAGTGCGCCCTGCATCAGCGCATCACCGCCCAGGACAACCGCAAAAACGGCTACATCGACGTGGTGGTGCAGGAACCGCCCCTGGGCGCCCGGCCCGAGCACTTCGATTTCTTCAAGCGGCTGCGCGGCGAAATGATCCGCGCCACAGACAAAGTGGCGCTTTCCGTGCGCAGCATCCGCTTTTTGCGCAAGCTGGCCATGAAGTGGCGCAGCGATGATCCGTCGGACGTGGAAAAAATCTTTGTGCGCTGGCATCTCAGCCGGGGAGCGCGCGCCCGCTTGATCCGCAAGCGCCGCAACAAGTATCTGGCCCTGTCCAAGCACGCCTACCAGGACAACCGCTCCCTGTTCCAGCGGCTGTTCATGGCCAACAAGAGCTTCATGGACACTGCCCAGTCTCTAATCCGCTACAAGTTGCTGCGCGGCCTGAGCAAAAGCATCAAAAACGTGACCAGCGAGGCCACGGACGAATTGCACGCCGTGGCCAGCCGCGTGAACCAGTTGCGCGTGGCCGCCATCCGGCTGCTGGGCCTGACGGGTTCGTCCTCCGGAAAAAGAGTTAGCGGGTTGACGAATCTGAGCAGAGCCGCAGTCGCCAATGGAAGCGAGACTCTGGCACGCTACGTCAGCCCCCAGGCCCGCGTGGATCGCGAAATCTCCTGTCCCAACGCCTCCAAAAACGGCTGCCTGGACATCTGGGCGCGCGACCTCTTCGACGACTTTGCCGGAACCTGCCCCAACTGCGGCCACCACTTCCGCATGGAATACCAGTGGTATCTGGCGAATATTTTCGACAAGGACTCCATCCAGGAGTTCAACCGGAACATCGCCTCGGGCAACCCCACAGACTTTCCGAACTTTGAGGAACGCGTGCAGAAGGCCAAGGACAAGACCGGACTGCAAAGCGCGTGCATGACCTTCAATGCCGCGCTCATGGGCATCCGCATGACCTGCGCCATGCTTGTGGCCGACTTCCGGGGCGGTTCCGTGGGCGCGGCCGAGGGAGAGAAATTCGTCCGCGCGCTGGAAATCGCCCGCAAAAGACATCAGCCGTTCCTGGCCTACATCCACGGAACCGCCGGAATCCGCATCCAGGAGGGCGTCAACGGACTGATCCAGATGCCCCGCGTGACCATGGCCGTGCGGCAGTACATCGAAGCGGGCGGCCTCTACATTGTGCTCTACGACACCAACTCCTATGCGGGGCCCCTGGCCTCGTTCCTGGGTTGCTCGCCCTACCAGTACGCAGTGCGCTCCTCGCGCATCGGCTTTGCCGGTCCGGGTGTCATCAAGGAAACCACGGGACTGGACATTCCGCCGGATTACCACAACTGCTTCAAGGCACTCACGCGCGGACACATCCAGGATGTCTGGGACCGCAAGGAAATCCGCAAGAATCTGCATCAGGCCTTTCTGACCATTGGTGGGCGCAACCTCTATTATCGCTGATCCGCCTTCCTTTTCGACGCTTCCAGGGCGCGGATCGGTTTACGGTTCGCGCCCTTTTTCGGAAATATCCACCCAACCGTCACCACTTCGTAACATCCACTCCCCTTCCTCCGGAGTACAGATTCTCCGGTCCCAATCCCTGAAAATGAACGGTCGGCCCACCGGCCCGCAGGAATCATCATGCTCCGAACCCTCCTTCGCGCCGACTCCCCTCCGAAATGCGAAGGGAATCCCTCGCACTGCTTGATCGCCTCGGAACGAAACCTGCTCGACACGCTCCGGCGCTCCAACCGCTGGGTGGTTCTCGTCTTTTCCATTCAGGACCACTACCTGCTGACCAACCTCTACGGCCAGACCCTGGTGGCCCAGTTGGAGGACCGGCTGGGCTCCAGCATCGTCGCCGCCGCGCGTGAAGAGGTCGGCAACCCCAAGACGGTCCTCTTCCAGAGCAATCCCGGCGAACTTCTGCTGCTCTGGCCCGATTCCGAACATCTCATGGAGCAGCTCGCGGATATCACCTACGCCATCAAACTCAAGGCCCAGAACGACCTGATGCAGCTCATGCTGCAACGCACGGGCCGCGAGGTGGAGCTGGGCATCGGCTTTGCCCGGCTGATGCCGAGCAGCGGCGGAAACCCCGTGAACGCCTTTCTGCACGCGGTCAACGAAGCCCGCAGCGCCGCACATTCCCAGATCGTCATCAGTCAGCTCGAACTGGCCCACAAATTTCGGGAAATCATTGAGCAGCGCGAAATCACCATGCACTACCAACCGATCATGGACTTCCACAACGGAACCATTTTCGGCTGGGAGGCCCTGGCACGCGGCCCCAAGGATTCCTCGTTCCGCTCCCCGGTCATGCTCTTTGAAATGGCCGAAAAGCTGGAGCGTCTCTTTCCCCTGGAAGAGATCTGCCGGGAAAAGGCCCTGGCCCACCTCGGGGAAATCGGGAAGAACCAGAAGCTGTTCCTGAACATCCATCCCAAGACCATGGCCGACCCCAACTTCACGCCCGGCAAGACCCTGCGCAAGATTGAGGAGGCCGGCCTCAACCCTGAAAACATCGTCTTCGAGATCACGGAGCGGCACAGCATCCAGAACTTCGATCTCTTCTACCGGACTCTGGCGCACTACCGCTCCCAGGGTTTTCTGGTGGCCGTGGACGACGCCGGGGCCGGGTATTCCGGCCTGACCTCCATTGCGGAAATCCGCCCGGATTTCATCAAAATCGACAAAAATCTGGTTATGGATGTGGACCGCGACCCGGTCAAACGGGCGCTGATCGAAACCTTTGTCTCCTTCGCCAACAAAATCGGTTCCCGGATCATTGCGGAAGGGATCGAAAACAAGGCCCAGGTCACCTGCCTCGTGGACATGGACGTGCATTTCGGCCAGGGCTTCTACCTGGCTCGTCCCGGATCTCCAAAGCCGGGACTCTCAATCGATCCACAAAAAATCAAGCCACTTGCGGATCTGTCAAAAGAAACATTTTCCTGTTCGATTCCTGTGGGCAAGCTGGCGGAGGCCCCCCATCCCGTGGGCCGCGACTTTCTGGCCTGCAAGGCGCGCAGCTTTTTCGAGGAAAATCGGCACATCTCCAACCTCGTAGTCGAGGAGGACGGGCTACCTGTGGGGTTGGTCATGGAGTACCACCTCAACCGCCAGCTGACCACGCAGTACGGCATGGCCCTGTTCTACAACCGGCCCGTGACCAACGTGATGGACCCACTGCCATTGATTATCGATGAGCGCACCCCGGTGGAGCAGGCCGCGAAGCTGGCCATGGAACGGGAACCGCTCAAGGCCTACGACGACATCATCATCACCCGCCAGGGGCAGCTCTTCGGAGCCATCACCGTACAGCGGCTGATGAACACCCTGGCCCAGGTCCAGGTGGAAATGGCCAAGGGCACGAACCCGCTCTCGGGCCTGCCGGGCAACGTTTCCCTGGAAAAAGAGCTGGAGACGCGCATCCGCTCCGGGGATACCTTTGACGTGATCTACGCGGACCTGGACAACTTCAAGGTCTACAATGACACCTACGGATTCAAAAATGGCGACATGATCATCAAACTCGCCGCGGACATCCTCTCCTGGACCACGAAACGGCACGGCGACGCCCGCAGCAAACTCTGCCATATCGGCGGGGACGACTTCGTGATCATCACCAGCCCTGAAAAAAGTAAACGCATCTGCCTCGGGACCATGCGTTGCTTCAAGCGCCTCGTGCGGAACTGCTATTGCGAGGAAGACCGCACGCGGGGGTGGATCAAGGCCACAGGCCGCGACGGCCAGGAGCGCGACTATCCCCTGGTCTCCATTTCCCTGGGCATCATCGCCATCGAAGGCCCCACCAGCCTCAAGGAGATCAGCGAACGGGCCGCGAGCATTAAGAAATACGCCAAATCCATCCCCGGAAATTCCTACGTGCGCGACCGCCGCTCCCGCACCGAGGAGGAGGACGCTACGATTCCGAGAGCCTGCGGCCAGCGGTGAGCCAGGCGCTCAAGGATGCGAAAACGCCCGCGCATCATGCGATGTGCGGGCGTTTTCACGTTTGCGGATAAAAATCTAGAACGTAATGATCCGGAACCCCTTTTCCATGTAGCCGCCCATGGAGGGATGCCCCAGCATGTCTCCGAGCAGGGGCAGGCCCGTGGCTTCCACCTCCGCGAGCACGCCCAGCTTGGAGGAACAGGCCCGGCAGACGCCCGCGATGATTCCGGCCTCCCTGGCCTTGACGAAAAGCGCATGGAACGGGTTGGACTCCCGAACCAGCTCCGGGGCAAGCTTCACGGCTGTCCCCTCGAACACGATCAGGGCTTCGTGCCCTCTTTCGTGCAGGTCCAGTCCGTTGAGCAGCACATGCACGAAACACATCATTTCGCCGTTGAAGGCAAACAAAGCGATTTTTTCCACGTCGTCTCCCTGCGGGTCAGGCATAGGATTGCAGCACACGGGCCAGCGCGGCCTTGTCCACCTTGTGTTCCGCCAGCGCGGTCCGGCCTCCGCCGGGCGCGAAGTCCTCAAAGGGCGGGCGGTCACCGCGCCAGATCACGCCTGTGGGGATGCGCTCCCCGAACTCCATGGCCGTGGCCATGGCCGTGCTCCAGTCCGTGGGGTCGTAGTCGTCCCCGAGCTGGTAACAACGTTCCTTGTACCAACCGAACGTATTGACTTTGTTGAAAGACACGCAGGGCTGGAGGATGTCCACCAGGGCGAAGCCCGGTGTCTGCACGGCCTGGACAATGATCCGGGAGAGATGGTCCACATCGCCGGAAAAGGCGCGGGCCACAAAGCTCACGCGCATGGCCACGGCCACGGCAATGGGATTGAAGGGCACGGATGGCTGCCCTCCGGGCTGGGCCTTGGTCTTCTGGCCCTGGGCCGTGGTCGGGCTGGCCTGTCCCTTGGTCAGACCGTAGATCTGGTTGTCGTGCGCCAGCAACGTGATGTCCGGGTTGCGCCGCAGAGCGGCCAGGAAGTGGTTGCCGCCTTCGCCGTAGTTGCAGCCGTCGCCACTCACGGCAAAAACCTTGACCTTGGGGTTGGCCAGGCGCGCCCCCGTGGCCGGGGGCAGGGAACGACCGTGCAGGCCGTTGAACATATTGCAGTTGAGGTATTGCGGCAGCTTGGCCGCCTGGCCGATGCCCGAGACCAGCAGCGTCTGGTGCGGGGTCAGGCCCAGTTCGGCCAGGGCCTGTTTCAGCGCCTTAAGAATGGCATGGTTGCCGCAGCCGGGACACCAGGCCGTATCGAACTGTCCGAAATCTTCCACGGTGGACATGTATTCCTCCTCCGGAACGCTAGACAATGCTTTCCAAGGCCTTGAGCACGTATTCCGCGCTCAGGGGATACCCGTCGGAACGCAGGACCATGCCGTCCATGACAAAGCCCGTCTCCTGGCGCAGCAGCTTCGCGAACTGCCCGGTGGCGTTGCCCTCCACGCCGACGACCGTTTTCGCCCCTTCCAGGAAGGGCATGAACTGGTCCTCCCGCAGGGGCCAGACCTGCTTGAAATGCAGGGTCGCGGCCTTTTTGCCCTGGGCGGACAAAATCTCCGCGGCTTCCAGGCAGGCGCCCAGCCCCGAGCCCCAGCAGACCAGCAGGAGATCGGGATTTTCGTCGCCGAACAGCTCTGGAGGAACGACCTCGCTCCGCAGGCCGACGCCCTTGGCAAGGCGTTTCTCGTTCTGGGCCATGCGGTTTTCCGGGCCTTCCTCGATGTGGCCCATCTCATCGTGCTCGTCGCTGTCCACCTTGACCAATGCGCGGGTATAGCCCGGAATCAGACGCGGACTCACGCCGTCCTCGGTCACGGAGTAGCGCCGGTATTCCGCCGGGGAGTCCACGTTCAGAAGCGGCGTCGCGGTTTCGGGCAGGGCGTCCAGGTCAAAGGGTTCCACCGAGCAATAATTGTCGGCCAGATACTGATCCGAAAGCACGAAAACCGGGGTCTGGTAGCGCTCGGTCAGATCAAAGGCCAGATGCGCCAGGTGGAAGCACTCCTCCACCGTGCCCGGAGTGAGCAATGCGCGCGGGAATTCGCCGTGTCCGGCATAGAGCGCGAGGTTCAGGTCCGCCTGCTCCGTGCGCGTGGGCAGACCCGTGGCCGGGCCGGGCCGTTGCACCAGAAAGACCACCACAGGCGTTTCCGTGATGCCGGAGAGGCTGATGCCCTCGACCATCAGGGCGAAGCCGCCCCCGGAGGTGGTCACGCAGGAACGCGCGCCGGCAAAGGACGCGCCCAGGGCCATGTTGATGGCGGAAATCTCGTCCTCGGCCTGCTCCGAAACCAGCCCCAGTTCCCCGCCCTTCCCGATCAGGGTCAGGGCGATGGAGGTGGAGGGGGTCATGGGGTAGAACGACAGGAAATTGCAGCCCGCGGCCAGCGCGCCCAGGGCCAGGGCCTCGTTGCCGTGCAACATCAGCCGTCCTTCATTGCCCTGGGGGGCCGGAGGCATGCAGGCGAAGGAGAAATCCTGGGCCTTGACCCAGTCGTAGGCCTTGCGCAGCACCTCCCGGTTGGCCCGAACCACTTCCTCGCCCTTCTTGGCAAAGGTATCCGAAACCAGTTTTTCCAGGATGCCAAACTCGCCGCAAAGGGTGGAGCCAAGCACGCCCAGGGCGGCCACGTTCTGGTAAATGGCCTTGGGGGCCAGCTCCTTAAAGGGAACCCGCAGGCACTGGCAATCCCCGGCCTCAATGCCCTCCCCGGCCACCACCACGCCGCCGGGCTTGAGCGCGCCGCCATGCAGGTCCACGGTTTCCTGATTCAGAGCCACCAGGATGTCCACGCCCTCCTCGGGTCCGTGGACGGGTTCGGGTCCGGTGCGGATGGCGAAAGTGTTGTGGCCACCGCGAATCCGGGACTGGTAGTCCTGGGTCACGGAGACTTCGTATCCGGCCCGGACCAGGGCCTTGGCCATGAGCTGGCCGATGGTGGCCAGCCCCTGCCCGGCTTCACCGCCGACCAGGATGTTGATTGCCGTTTCGGACATGCCTCCTCCTTGCGGAAGGTTATGCGCCGTCAAGCCCCGCATGGTCCTGCGCCATGGCCCAGCCTTCGGGGTCGTTGTAATATTCCACCAAATCCGCCAGCAGAACGCGCTGCATGCGCAATTCACCGATCATGTGGTTCACAAAAAGCTGTTCGGTCTCGTCTTCGGCATCGCTGAGCCACGTGTCGTAGAAATCCACGGCAGCGGCCTGCATGTCCATGGCTGCCCGCGCCGCCGTCACTTCGGTGGCGCAGGCGCCCTGGGGGACATGCTTTTCCGCCAGGCTCTGGAAAATCTGACGGACGCCTTCCTTGTCGGACTCGTCCAGGCTGCACGCACCGGCCCAATCCCCGCCGCCCTGCAACGCGCCATAGACCTGGTCAATGAGTTCCTTCTGGCGCGCTCCCTGGTCGGCGAGCATGCCGAAGACCTCCTTGCCGAGGCCGTCCTCGCAGATCCGAAGGATCTTCTGGTAGAAGGAACCCGCCTCTTCGGCCAGTTCCAGGGCTTTGCAGAGATACTCGTGCGACTTGCCGGACATGTCCTGCTCCTTGGCTGAAAGGCTACGCCTTGGTGGTGGTCGGCGGGGTGAACACGCGGGTGGCCAGATCGCGGTCAAGCATGAACAGCCCGCCGCCGTCGCCCACGAGTTTGAGCTTGCTGACCACATCGCCGAAGGTGTCCTCCTCCTCGACCTGCTCGGAGATGAACCACTGGAGGAAGATGAACGTGGCGTGGTCCTTTTCCTCCTGGGCCAGGGAAGCTAGGTCGTTAATGCGCCGGGTCACCTGGCGCTCATGGCCGAGAGAGAACTCCATGCAATCCAGGGGCGATTTCCATTCCTGCTTGGGCTGGTCAATGGCCTGGAGTTTGATGCGACCGCCCTGGTCATTGACGTACTTGAACATCTTCATGGCGTGGAAGACCTCCTCCTGATACTGGGCCTCCATCCAGGTCGCGAATCCGGGCAGCCCGAGGCTCTGGAAATAGGCGGACATGGAGAGGTACAGGTAGGCGGAATAGAACTCCCATTTGATCTGTTCGTTGATGGCTTCTTCCATTTTCTTCGTCAGCATGGTCAACCTCGCTTGTCTTATTGGCTATTGCATGAATTCAAGGATTGCATCTCAGGGGGGGCGGAACGCAATGGACCCGCCCGGCGATGCAGGCACACTTGAATAATAACACATTTTACCGAGGAAGGAAGGGGCCGGAGGCAATTTCTCCCGGAAGGCAACAAACGGCCCCGCGACCCCGTGCCAGAGGTCGGCGGCAGCGCCACTCCGGGGCTGCGCGGTCTCAACACGTTTCGATTTCGCGCCGCCGCCGCGCGAAGTGCTCGGCATGCACTCCCATGTGGTGGTAGTAGTCCTCCACCAGGAACTTCAGGCTGCGCGGGCCGTCGCAGGAGTGCCAAAGATGCTCGCCGACGGACTCGGGCAGGCTGGAGACAAGGTGGGCGATGAGGGCGTTGTAGTTCTTCCAAAGGGCCTGGAGAGCCTGCCAGTCGAAATCGGCGTAGTTCTGGAGCGCCACCCAGCTTTCGGCATCGTAGCCGGGAAAGTCGCGCAGATCCCCGAAGCCAAGCCGCACGAAGCGCTGGTGATTGTTGGCGGCGGAGTCCACCAGATGGCCCAGGATTTCCTTGAGGGTCCAGGCATCCGGTTCCACGCGGATATTCACGAGCTTTTCCGGAGTTTCGCTCAACAGGCTCGACATGGCCGCCAGGATGGTCTGGCACTGGGCTGAAATCCGCATGCTGCCTTCTCCCTCCAGGCCTTGCCCCGCTGCCGGGAAACCCCGTCCGCAGGGGCAACGCACCTAGTTGTGATTGAAAAGATCGCGCAGACGGGTGCGCAGACGGGTGTGCCGTTTGAAGGCGTCCACGTTGCGCAGACCGATGCCGAAAGCTTTTTCTCCGCCGACCATGACCGCCAGACGCCGCGCACGTGTCAGAGCGGTGTAGAGCAGGTTGCGCTGGAGCATAATGTAATGCTGGGTGACCACCGGGACCACCACGGCAGGATACTCGCTGCCCTGGGATTTGTGGACGGACACGGCATAGGCCAGAGTCAGGTCGTCCAGCTCCGAGGCTTCATAATAGACCAGATTGCCTTCGAAATCCACGGCCAGTTCCCCGGCCTCGGCGTCCAACTCGTGAATCCAGCCCAGATCGCCGTTGAAGACTTCCTTCTCGTAGTTGTTGCGCAACTGAAGCACCCTGTCGCCCACGCGGAAGCACTGGAAACCACGCTTGATCTCGCAGCCTCGCGCCAGGGCCGGACGCGGGTTCAGGCGGTCCTGGAGCAGCCGGTTCAAAGCCTGGGTTCCCACCTCACCCTTGTGCATGGGCGTGAGCACCTGCACGTCGCGCAGCGGGTCCAGGCCATAGCGTTCCGGAATGCGCTCGCAGACCGTTTCCACGATGAGTTCCTGCACCCGGGCCGGATCGTCCTGTCGCACCCAGAAAAAGTCCGCCCTGGGCGGAGCATAGGGGCTTTCCTCGGGATACTGCCCGGCATTGATGCGGTGGGCGTTGGTCACGATGGAACTTTCCTGGGCCTGCCGGAAAATATAGGAGAGCCGCGCCGAAGGCAGCACTTCCGAATCAATGAGGTCGGCAAGCACATTGCCCGGCCCCACGCTCGGGAGCTGGTTCACGTCGCCCACGAGCACCAGCCGGCAGGTCAGGGGCAGGGCGCGCAGCACGGAGAGGCAGAGGTGCGCGTCGAGCATGGAAGCCTCGTCCACAAGCATGACATCGGCCTTGAGCTTCTTGTCCTCGCCGTACTGAAAACCGCCGTCCGGTTGAAACTGGAGCAGGCGGTGCAGGGTCAGGGCCATGCGGCCCGTGGCCTCGGAGAGCCGCTTGGCTGCCCGGCCCGTGGGCGCGGCCAGCTTGGGCTTGAGGCCCAGTTCCTTGAGCGTGGCGACCACGGCGCGGGTGATGGTCGTCTTACCCGTGCCCGGACCGCCCGTGATGATGAAGGCCTTGTTGGCGCAGGCGCCGAACACGGCCTCGCGCTGCTCGTCGGTCAGTTCGAAGCCCAGTTCCCGCTCAACCTTGGGCAGGGCCTTTTCCACATCGGCCCGGCTCACGGGCGAGGGGTGGGAGAGCAGCGCGTGCAGCCGCTGGGCGATCTCGCGCTCATAGCGGTAGAAATGCCAGAGATACACGGCCTGGGAATCGTCCTCACCGGGCAGATCCTCCACATGGATCTTCTTTTTCTCCCGGAGCACGGCCATGGCGTCCTCGATGAGTTCGAAGTCCACGCCCTCCAGCAGACGCATGGCCTCGCTCTGGAGCTTTTCGCGCGGCACGTAGAGATGCCCGCCCCGCTCGCTCATGGAAAAAAGCGTGAAGACCAGGGCCGCCTGGATGCGCTGGGGCGAATCCGCCGGGAATCCGAGCTTGAGGGCCATGCTGTCCGCTGTGCGGAAACCCACACCCCGGATCTCGTAGACCAGTTCGTAAGGATTTTCCTTGAGCCTTTTCACGGACTGCGCGCCATGCAGCCGGAAGATGCGCCCGGCAAAGGTCGGCGGCACGCCATGGGAATGCAGGAAAAGGATCAGGTTCTTGATCTCGCGCTGCTTGTCCCAGGACTCGACAATGTCCTTGAGCTTGTTCTTGGAGATGCCCTTGATCTCCAGCAGCCGCTCCGGCTCCTCGTCCAGAATGTCCAGCACGCCCACGCCAAAACGCTGCACGAGCAGCTCGGCGGTCTTGGGGCCGATGCCCTTGACCGCGGCCGAGGCCAGATACTTGACCACCCCGTTTTCCGTGGCGGGCCGAGCCTGCTCAAAGGACTGCACGTCGAGCTGGCGTCCGAACTTGGGATGGGTCTTCCATTCACCGGTAAGCACGAGGGATTCGCCGGGAGTCAGCCGGCCCAACGTTCCCACGATGGACACCAGGCCGGGTTCATCCTTGGCGCGGACGCGCGCCACGACCCAGCCGCTCTCTTCATTGTGGTAAACGACGGACTGAACTTCTGCGTTAAGCGTGGCGGGCATGGGAACTCCGGGTCAACCGGCGTGGACGAAAAAAGAAAAAAAGGCCGGTGGTTCCGGCCCTTGTACTGACAAACGTGCGCGGGGGCAAGGCTCAGGCGGCGCGGGTCTCGCCGTGGGCCCGCTTCAGGGCGTTGTAGTTCTTGGGGCCGAGCTTGGGGCCGAAGCGGTCCGCAATGACTTCCCGCATCTGGTCCACCTCCACGATGCCCGTGGCCTTGAGCAGCGCGCCAAGCATGGTGGTGTTGGTGATGGGCACGCCCAGCTCCTCCAGCGCGACCTTGTTGGCGTCCACGCAGGCGACCTTGGGGAAGCCGTATTTTTTCTTCAGTTCCTCGGGGCTCTGTCCGGTGTTGACCACCACGGTTCCGCCCGGCTTGAGGCCCTCGGAAACATCGACGATGTCCAGGAGCGTGGGATCAAGCACCAGTACCACATCGGGATTGTAAACCTTTTCCCGTACGCGGATTTTCTTGTCGTCCACGCGGACGAAGGCCATGACCGGTGCGCCGCGCCGTTCCGGTCCGAAGCTGGGGAATGCCTGGGCGAATTTGCCCTTGGCGATGGCCGCCCGGGCCAGCAGTTCCGCCGAAGTGACGCCGCCCTGCCCACCTCTGCCGTGCAGTCTGATCTCGATCATATCTTCCTCGCTCCGTTCCGTCCGCTCGCCTTCCGGCGGTCAGAGAGACTGCCGGTGCAGCAGGGACTGCTTGAGGGTTTCCTTGTCCATATACTTGACTTCCGCGCCTATGGGAATCCCCTGCGCCAATCGGGAGACCCGCACTCCGGGCCAGCCGTTTTCCACGAGGTTCTTCACATAAGAGCAGGTGGACTCCGATTCCAGGGTCGCGCCCAGCGCCAGGATCAGTTCCCTGACCTCGCCTTGGGCGAGCCGGTTCTTGAGCCGCTCAAATTCCAGGGAACAGGCCTCGGTCCCGCTCAGGGGATCGATCAGGCCGCCCAGGATCATGTAGCGTCCCTTGAACATTCCCATTTCTTCCAGCACCAGTAACGAATCCCATTCCGCCACGAGGCAGAGCTGGGTCTCGTCCCGGTCCGGGTCGGCACACAGGCCGCAGGGGTCGCTCTCGGAAAGCGCGCCGCACTCGCCGCACAGGCAAAGCTTGTCGCGCAGCTCCAGAATCGAACGACCGAACGCCCTGGCCCGTTCCTCAGGCATCTTCAGCAGCGTCAAGGCGATGCGCAGGGCGGATTTGGGACCAATGCCGGGCAGTCCGGCAAACTGGTCCACCACCTCGCGCAGGGGAGCGGGAAGCTTCTGCACGAATGACCTCTAGAACATGCCGGGAATCTTGATGCCCCCGGTGATCTTGCTCATTTCCTGCTCGACCATGGCCTTGGCCTGTTTCATGCCCTCGTTCACGGCGGCCAGCACCAGATCCTGAAGCATCTCCACGTCGCCGCTTTCAAGAACACTGGGATCAATGGCGATTCCCGCCAATTCCTGGCCGCCCGTGCACTGGACCTTGACCATGCCGCCTCCGGCCGTGGCCTCGACCACACGGGTCTTGAGCTCTTCCTGCAGTTCCGCCATCTTGCGCTGCATGATCTGCGCCTGGCGAACCATCTCGTTCATACCCTTCATGATTCCTCCATTAATGTCGTGCGTATGGCGATGGATTTTCGGTGAACGGCCGATTAGGCCCGGTCACGGGGAATGACTTCCTTGATGGATGCGCCAAAGGCATCCTTGACCCGTTGCACCGCGGGGTGTTTTTCGATCTCCCGCATGCGTTGCTGGTTGGTCAGGGCCGTGAAGCCCTCCTCGACCTGGACCCGCAATTCCACGTCCGGGCCGAAATATTCGCGCGCGGACTTGAGAAAAGACACCCCGCTGGATCCGCCGCGCAAGCGTCCGCTCATGAAATCGTTGGGGCAGACCAGGGTCAGCAGCCCGCCCTTGTAGTTGCCCCGGACCCCGCGCAGGTTGGCGTAGCTGAATTCGCTCTCTCCGTTCTTTTCGCGCAGAAAGC
The DNA here is from genome assembly GCA_050251775.1 of Desulfovibrio sp. GTDB lineage: Bacteria > Desulfobacterota > Desulfovibrionia > Desulfovibrionales > Desulfovibrionaceae > Paucidesulfovibrio. The sequence goes on along the minus strand of JBFWMD010000016.1, from coordinate 28,123 downwards.
CGAGAAAGGACTGCCAGTCCTGGGGGCCGGGCGCGGCAAAGGCCGCTGCCGGGACGCTATGCCGCGCGGAATCCTCCTGTCCGGCTCCTTGTTCCGGCTCATATCCCGGTTCATATCCCGGCTCGGGGTCGTCGCCGGAAGGCGGCGGTTCCGGGCTGCCAGCGGACGACTGCCAGTGCGCGCCGGATTCCGCCACATTGGACGCGGCCCGGCTTCCCGCCTGGGGTCGGGGCTCCCGACCGCCGGCAGAGCCGGTTTGCGGCGTCGGAGAAGACGGGGGCGGCGTTGGAATCGGAGGTGAAATTCTGGGTGACGCGGCCTGCGCAACGGAACGCGTCACTGGCTGCGCAGGATGGCCCGGAGCAGCATTGCGTCCGGGTGAGGGCCGGTTGGCCGTGGCCATGCCGCCACCTCCCGCGGGTCCGGGGGCAAAGCCGCCGCCGGAGCCGGAACGCGGAGCTGGACCGGCTCCCTGGCCCGAGGCCGCAGCAGGTCCCGGACGGGATGCGCCCAGGGATTCCAGATCCAGCAGATCCGGCAGGGACGCGAGGTTGAGCAGCAGCAGTTCCAGAGCCATGGCCGGCTCCATACTGCCCATGACCCGACGCTGGCCCTCAAGGGTCATCTGCCAGGAGGCGTGGATCTGGCCGGGATGAAAGCGACCGGCCCACTCCAGCCAGGAACGGGCGTCGTTCTCGGAAAGGTTCAGCAGCCCCAGGGCGGATTCGCCCGCCTGACGCAGCAGAAACATGTTTCGCCAGCAGGCGGCCAGCTCCCGCAGAAAAAACCCCAGATCCAGGCCCTGGTCCAGCACCCCGCGCAAAACCTGCTCCACGGCCACGAGGTCGCGCTCGTGAATGCCCCGCATCAGCGAAAAGAAAACATCCTGCCCGGCCAGACCGAGAAAGGCACGCACGTCCTCCTCGCGCAGCGCCCCCTGGCCCAGGGCCAGAGCCTGGCCCAGCAGGGACATGGAGTCGCGCACGCTGCCCGCGCCGCGTTTGGCGATGATCTCCAGCGCGCCCGGATCGTACTGCACGTTCTCCCGGGCCAGGATGTCCGCCAGGTGCGCGGCCAGCTCCTGCTGCGAGAGCATCTGAAAGACATAGTGCTGACAGCGGGAAACAATGGTGGCGGGAAATTTGCGCACCTCGGTGGTGGCCATGATGAAGGTCACACGGGCGGGCGGTTCCTCCAGGGTCTTGAGCAGCGCGTTGAAGGCCTGCACCGTGAGCATGTGCGCTTCGTCGATGATGATGACCTTGTAACGGCCCTCCAGGGGCGCGTAGCCGATGTCCTCCTTGAGGCTGCGGGCGTCGTCCACCTTGTTGTGCGAGGCGCCGTCGATCTCGATGACATCCGGAAACACGCCCGCCGTGGCCTGTTTGCACCGGGAGCAGCGGTTGCACGGCTCGGCCGTGGGGGCCTCCACGCAGTTCAGCGCCTTGGCAAAGATACGGGCGATGGTGGTCTTGCCCACGCCACGCGTTCCGGAAAACAGATAGGCCGGAGCGACCCGGTCTTCCGCTGCCGCGCGGGAAAGAATGGTCTTGATCGCCTGCTGCCCCGCCACTTCGGCGAAGGTCTGGGGCCTGTGCTTGGCGGTAAGGCTGGAAATGCTCATGGCGCGGACTCTCCGGGTGGGGCCGTGAAAAGGGAGGGGAGGGGCGGAGCACCCCTCCCCTGCCGACGTTAGGCTTCGTATTCGTGCAGCCAGAAGGCGTAGTCGGGGTTCTCGCCCTTGACCACGCTGAAGAACTCGGCCTGGAGCAGCTTGGCCAGCGGGCCGGCCTTGCCCTCGCCGATGACGCGGCGGTCGATCTCCCGGATGGGGGTGATCTCGGCGGCGGTTCCGGTGAAGAAGACCTCGTCCGCGACATAGAGCATGTCGCGACCCAGGGTGGTTTCGCGCACTTCGTAGCCCAGGTCGGCGGCCAGGGTCATGACCGAGTCGCGGGTAAAGCCGCCGAGCACGTTGTGCAGGGGCGGGGTGTGGAGCACATCGTCCTTGACCATGAAGATGTTCTCGCCCGAACCTTCGGCCACATAGCCCTGCGGATCGAGCATGATGGCCTCGTCGTAGCCATCGGCCACTGCCTCGGTCTTGGCCAGCACGGAGTTGACGTAGTTGCCGCTGCTCTTGGCCTTGGTCATCATCACGTTGACGTGGTGACGGGTGTAGGAGGAGCACTTCACGCGGATGCCCTTCTCCAGAGCCTCCTCGCCGAGATACGCGCCCCAGGGCCAGGCGGCGATGCACACCTGGATCGGGTTCTTGCCGGGATGCACGCCCATGGCTCCGGCGCCCACAAAGATCAGGGGGCGGATGTAACCTTCCTTGAGGCCGTTGACCTTGAGGGTCTCCACCACGGCTTCCACAAGCTGGTCGCGGTCGTAGGGGACGCCCAGGCCGATGATTTTGGCCGAATCGAGCAGCCGCTGCATGTGCTCTTCCAGGCGGAACACGGCGGACTTGCCGTTGGAACACGCGTAGGCCCGAATCCCTTCGAAGACGCCCGTGCCGTAGTGCAGGGCGTGCGTCAGAACATGAACGTTGGCTTCGCCCCAGGGGACGAGCTTGCCGTCGAACCAGATTTTTTCGGATTTCTGCACCATGATATACGCTTCCTCCCGGATGACCAGCTGGTGCCTGGATAAGATGAAAATGCCCAGGAGACTTCTCCCAGGAAAGAATCGAAGGCTAAAGAATTCGAGTCCGGAGGTCAAGGCGGACAGGCCGGGAGGTCACTTGCCCAAAGTCGCGCGGTATCCATCGAGCGTATGGTCCTCCACCATGGAACGAAGCCCCGCGTTGAAGGCCCGCAGCAGTTCCCGGTGGTCCGGACGGCTGCGGGGGAAGCAGAGATGCAGCGACTTCTCGGCCAGGGGCGGATCGAGAAAGACCACCTCGTCGCGCCTCTCGGGAAACAACTCCCGCAGCAGCCGCTTCCCCACGTATTTGTCGGCCAGGACCAGATCGACCCTGCCGTTCACGAGCATGTGCAGGCCCAGGGCGTCGCTGGTGACGAACTGGCGGTGGAGATACCGGGCCGAGTCGAACTCCGGGGTGTTCAAATAGCCCCGCACCACAGCGATGCTATAGGGTTCCAGATCACGAAGACTGCGAAAACGGATGGCGGAATCGGCCGGGGCAAAAAAACCGAGCGAACCTCCGGGGATCGGATCGGAAAGGACAAACCGGCTATTCAGGGACGGATCGTAATATTCCGGCCCATAGGCGGCCACTTCGCCATGCCGTGCCATGTCCAGCACCCGCTCCCAGGGCAGGAACAAAAACCGCACCTCGTGGCCGGAGCGAGCGAAGGCCTCGCGCACAACACGCCCCACGTAGCCGTTTCCCGGCAGAACACTGCCCACATACGGTTCCCATTCCAGTGTGGCCACCGTCACGTCGTCGCTCCAGGCCACACTCCCCGCAGGGATCAACAACAAGCAGAACAACAGAGAAATCAAGGAACGTCGCGCCATTCGGACCTCTCCACGACAACGGATTCCCCCCATCCCCTTTTACCAGATTCCCGGAACCGCGGCAACGCGGCCCGAAGCCCGCATTTCTCCTTTGACACGCGCCCGTTCCCGTGGATAGAAATATCAATTCAAACGTGATCCCTTGAACCAAAAGGAGCCGGACGTGCAACAATTTGCCCGGGTGCATCGCCTCCCCCCGTACGTGTTCGCCACGGTCAACGAGCTGAAGCACTCCATGCGCAAGCAGGGTGCGGACATCATCGACCTCGGCATGGGCAACCCCGACGTGCCCACCCCCAAGCCCATTCTCGACAAGCTGACCGAGGCCGCATACCGAGCAGGCAACTCCCGCTACAGCGCATCCAAGGGCATCAAGGGCCTTCGCCGCGCCATCACCGACTGGTATCGTCGCCGCTACGACGTGGACCTGGACATGGACATGGAAACCTGCGTGACCATGGGGGCCAAGGAAGGTCTGGCACACCTCGCGCTGGTCATGCTCAGCCCCGGCGACGTGGTGCTCGCACCCGACCCGGCCTACCCCATCCACCCCTTCGCCTCGATCATCGCCGGAGCGGACGTGCGCCGCGTGCCCATCGGCCCGGACAGGGACTTCTTCGCGGACCTGGAAGTGGCCATCCGCCACACCTGGCCCAAACCCAAGCTGCTGATCATCAACTATCCGCACAACCCGACCACGGTCTGCGCGGATATCCCCTTCTTCGAACGGATCGTGGACTTCGCCAAAGAGAACAACCTTTACGTCATCCACGACCTGGCCTACGCGGACTTCACCTTTGACGGCTACGAGGCCCCAAGCTTCCTTCAGGCGCGCGGCGCCAAGGACGTGGGCGTGGAGTTCTTCTCCATGACCAAGAGCTATTCCATGGCGGGCATGCGCGTGGGCTTCTGCTGCGGCAACCAGGACATGGTTCAGGCCCTGACACGGATCAAGAGCTACCTCGACTACGGCATCTACAACCCGATCCAGATCGCGGCGGCCTGCGCCCTTTCCGGCGACCTGGGGGACGATCCCAAGTTCACGGCCGAGGACATGGACAAGGCCGTGCGCGAAATCATGGACATCTATCAGGACCGGCGCGACGCCCTCTGCGAAGGGCTGAACCGCGCAGGCTGGAACGTGACCCCGCCCAAGGCCACCATGTTCCTCTGGGCTGAAATTCCTGATGAATTCAAGCATCTCGGCTCTGTCGAGTTTTCCAAGCTGCTGCTCCGCGAGGCGGAGGTGGCGGTTTCTCCGGGCCTCGGTTTTGGCGCGTACGGCGACGACCACGTGCGCTTCGCCTTTGTGGAAAACCGCCACCGCACGAACCAGGCCTGCCGCAACCTGAAACGCTTCTTCGCCAAGGGGTAAGCATGGAGACGGTCTACATCGGCCTTGCCGGTTTCGGCACGGTAGGATCGGGTCTGGCCAAGATTCTGGAGAGCAACGGCGCGTGGATCGAGCGCCGGCTCGGAAAACGCATCGCCATCAAGAAGGTGCTCGTGCGCGACCTGAACAAGGCGCGCGCAGCCTCTCCCGGTCCCGAGGCCACGTTCACCGTCGACCCCACCGAGTTGATCAGGGATCCGGATGTCTCCATCGTCGTGGAACTCATGGGCGGCGTTGACGCCGCCCGATCCCTGATCACCGCTGCCCTGAACGCGGGCAAACACGTGGTCACGGCCAACAAGCACCTGCTGGCCGAGCACGGGCCGGAACTCTTCGCCCTGGCCGCAAAACAAGGCCGGGGCCTGTTCTACGAGGCCAGCGTGGCCGGAGGCATCCCCACCATCTCCACCTTCCGCGAGGCCCTGGCCGGCGACCGCATCAGCGAGGTGGTGGGCATCCTCAACGGCACGGCCAACTACATTCTCTCGGAAATGACCGTGAACGGTCTGGACTTCAACACCGCCCTGGGCCAGGCCCAGGACCTGGGTTACGCCGAGTCCGACCCGACCCTGGACATCGAGGGGCACGACACCGCGCACAAACTCGTGGTGCTCATCCGGCTGGCCTTCGGCCTGGACTACCCCCTGCACCAGCTGCCCGTGCGCGGCATCACGGCCATTACCCCGCAGGACATCACCTACGCGCGGGATTTCGGCTACCGCATCAAGCTCATCGCCGAGGCGCGCGAGGTGGACGGCCAGATCGAGGCGGGCGTTTTTCCTGCCCTGGTGCGCTACACCTACCTGCTCGCACGGGTGGGCGGCAACTACAACGCCATCCGGCTCACGGGCAATGCCGTGGGTCCGGTCATGCTCCACGGCCAGGGCGCGGGCGACCTGCCCACGGGTTCGGCAGTGCTGGCGGACATCATGGCCCTGGTGCGCGGCCCCGAGGCCCCGGACAACACAGGCTTCCGCAACGCGCCCCTGGAAAGCGCGCCCATTCTGCCCCCGGAGCAGGCCGTGTCCATGCACTACCTGCGTGCCACCGTGGAGGACCGCACCGGCGTCATGGCCAGCATCGCCCAGGCCATGGCCGACAACGGCGTGTCCATTGCCCAGGCCGTGCAGAAAGGCGAAGGCGAAAACGGCTCGGTCTCCGTGGTCTTCATCACCCATGACGCCAGCGCCGCCGCCATGACCAAGGTGCTCGCCGACATCGACGCCCTGGACTTCACGGTCAAACCCACCATGCACTACCGCATTCTGTAATTTCGAACAGCCGAGGAGCGTTTTTTTTCATGACCCCCAGCGCCCGCAAGGTCATTTTTCTGATTGCCGACGGTTTCGGCGACTGGCCCCTGGACGAATTGAACGGCAGAACCCCCATTGAGGCGGCGGAAACGCCTTATCTGGATGAACTGGCCCGCACCGGCATCCTGGGCCGCTGCAAGACCATTCCCGCTGGCATGGCCCCCGGATCGGACACGGCCAACATGTCCCTGCTCGGGTTCGACCCGGCCAGCTACCACACCGGGCGCGGCCCCATCGAGGCGGCGGCCCAGGGGTTGCTGTTCGATCCGGACGACCTGATCTGGCGCATGAACCTGGTCAATCTCACGGAGCTTTCCCGCGACGGTGTGATGCTGGACTACTCCTCCAGTCACATCACCACCCCCCAGGCTCAACCGCTCATCGAGATGCTCCAGTCGGAACTGGGCGACGACACATTTTCCTTTGTCACGGGTGTGCAGTACCGCCACCTGCTGATCCAGAAAGGCGGTGCGAAGCGTCCTGCGGCCAAGCTGTACATCAATCCTCCCCACGACCTGACCAACAAGTCCATTGCCGCCGACGTGGACGCCTACGCCTCGGTCCCGGAGCTGGAACGCATCGTACGCCGCGCCGCAGACCTGCTGGCCGGACCGGCCAATCCCACCAAGGCCCGTTCCATCTGGCCGTGGGGCCAGGGCAGTCCCCTGCTGCTGCCCGACTTCCAAGAAACCTTTGGTTTGCGCGGCGCGGTCATTTCCGCCGTGGACCTGATCAAGGGTCTGGGACTGGCCTCGGGCATGGAGGTGCTGAACGTCGAAGGCGTCACCGGCCTGCTCGACACCAACTACCAGGGCAAGGTGGACGCGGCATTGGCTTTCCTGGAGCGCGGCGATTTTGTGTTCGTGCATGTGGAGGCTCCGGACGAATGCGGCCACTCCGGCATTGCCGAAGACAAGGTCGAGGCCATGCGCCGGTTCGACGCGCGCATCGTCGGCCCGCTGCGCACGGCCCTGGCGGGCCGGGATGTGGTCTGGGTCGCGGCCTGCGACCACTACACGCCCATCGCGGAGCGGACCCACACCACGGATCCGGTTCCCTTTCTGCTGCAATATCCCGACTGCGAGCCTTCCGGACCCGACAGCTTCAGCGAAGCCACGGCCGATTCCACCGGGCTGAGCATCGACAAGGGACACAACCTCCTGCCCTGGGTGCTGCGGCAGGCCGGGATCAAGGCATGAACACTCCCTTTCCCAGCCCGGAATGTTGGTACGAACACTACGTCTCCTATGGCGAAACCGATGCCATGCAGGTTCTTTATTACGCGGAATATCTGCATCTTTTCGAACGTGCCCGCAGCCAATTCATCCGCGAACGCGGCATGAGCTATGCGGAAGTGGAGCGGCGCGGCTTTTTTCTGCCGATCCGCGAGGCTTCCTGCCGCTACCGTGCCCCGGCGCGGTATGACGAAAAAATCATGATCCGTTGTGGAATTTCTACTTGGAACCGGGCATCCCTCAAGTTTATTTATGAAATGTACGATGAGAAGAAAACGGTGCTGCATGCGACGGGAATGACCGAACATGCCTGCGTGAACCTAGAGGGGCGTCCCGTGCGCATTCCGGACTGGCTCAGGAAGATGTTCAGTTGACCCCCTATCGCGATGCCGTTTTTCATCAACGATCATTGTACTGAATACCTCCACCACCCTGTTCGCTGAGGACACCATGCTCAAGAATCTCTCCATCGGCTTCAAACTCGGAATCGGCTTCGGTGTCGTTCTGCTGCTCACCGCCACCGTCGCTCTTGTTTCCCTCGTGGTGCAGGCCCGCCTCTCCACGGGTGCCACCGCATCGACCCTGAACGAACAAATCGTCCAGCAGATGCTCAACAGCCGCGTCTCCGTACTCTACTTTCTCTGGCGGCAGGACGATTCATACATCGATACCTTTAACGAGCACATTGATGCGCTGAGCACCCTCGCCAACAAGGCGGAAACACTGGCGGCCACTCCGGAAGCGACCGCCCGGCTCCAGGATATTCGCACCTCCGCGAGCGAATACAAACGCCTTCTCGGCCAGTTGCGAACCCAGGAGGCGGACTTCGGTAAAAATGTGACCGCTGCCTCCGCCATCAGCGACAAGGTTGGTGCAATCGCGCAGGCCTTGGATGCGCAGATCGCCGCGGAGTACGAGCAGGCGGGCAAAGCAGGCGTCTCGAACCAGACTCTGGCGGACCTCTATGCCCGCTCCCGCGAGGCTCGCACCCTGTATGAGAAATTCCTCCTGGTCCGCTCGGATGTGCTCTACTTCCTCTGGCAGGGCGACGAGGCGAAACTGAACAGCGCTGACGCCGCCCTGACCGACCTGGCCGGCGATACACAGAAAATCATCGAACAAACCTCGGCCCGAACCCGCAGTCTGGCTCAGGACCTTCTTTCCGCCAGCGAAACCTATCGGGAGGAACTCAATTCCTTCAGGGCCAGCGCCGAGCAAAAGAACGAGCTGGTCAAGGTCATGGCCTCCAAGGGTGTCCAGGTGGGCGACCTCGCCGAGGCCGCCAACGTGGCACAGACGCAGCGCATGGACGATCTGCTCAGCGGTTCGCGCATTCTTTTGATCTCCATTTCATTGTTCTGCCTCCTGGTCGGCATTTCCATGGCCGTGCTCATCGCCAGAGCCATCACCAAACCGGTGAACTTGGGGGTGGATTTTGCCGAAGCCATGGCCGAGGGCGACTTCAGCACGGAAATGGACGTACGGCAGCGCGACGAAATCGGTCGGCTCGTCACTTCGTTGAACAGCATGACCCAGCGACTGCGCGGGGTCGTGGGCGAGGTGCTCTCCTCGGCGGACAACCTTGCCTCGGGCGCGGAGCAGCTCTCCGCCACCTCCCAGACCGTGGCCCAGGGGTCCACGGAACAGGCCGCCTCAGTGGAGGAAATCGCATCCAGCATGGAAGAAATGGCCCACGCCATTCGCCAGAATTCGGACAACGCCCAGCGCACAGACGAAATCGCCACCAAAGTGGTCAAGGACGCCGAGCACAGCGGAGACGTGGTGCGCCGCAGCGTTGTGGCCATGCGCGACATTGCGGACAAGATCACCTTTGTGGAGGAAATCGCGCGGCAGACCAACCTGCTGGCGCTCAACGCCGCCATTGAGGCAGCCCGCGCCGGAGAGCACGGCAAGGGATTCGCCGTGGTCGCCGCCGAGGTGCGCAAACTGGCCGAACGCAGCGGCAAGGCCGCTGCCGAAATCAGCCAAGTTTCCGCGCACACCATGCAGACCGCGGAGGAGGCCGGGACCCTGCTCGACGGACTCGTGCCCGCCATCCGCAAGACCGCCAATCTGATTCAGGAAATTTCCGCTTCCTCCCGCGAGCAGGACCGCAGCAACACGCAGATCAAGCGCGCTGTGGACCAACTGGACGAAATCGTGCAGCAGAACGCCTCCGCCGCCGAGGAAATGGCCTCCACATCCGAGGAACTGGCCAGCCAGGCCGAGGAACTGCGGCAGCTCATGGGATTTTTCAAAATTTCCGAATCGGGCGGTCCGGTGCGACGCAAAAGCCTGAGCGGCTCCGCCAAGCGCGCATTGCCCGCGTCCCGGCCTCGCGACGAGGACACCCCGGACAACGACACAGACTTCGAACGCTTTTAAGTTTCCTCAGGCCGATGCGGGCGAGTACTCGCATCGGCCTTGATTCCTTGAGAAAGTAGAGTATGTCCTGTTCATGTACTACGATGTTCACACCCACGCATTCCACCCCAAGATAGCACACAAGGTTACCGCCCAGCTCCAGGAGCACTACGGCATCCCCCCGGTGGGCGACGGTACGCTGGGCGATCTGGCTCAACGCGAGCGCAAGGCCGGAATCGACCGCTTCTTTCTGCACACGGCGGCCACCGATCCCTCCCAGGTTATTCCGGCCAACAACTGGGCCATTGACCTGCACGAGCACCACGAGGAAATCGTGGCTTTCGGGACTATGCACCCGGCCTTTGAGGAACCGGAAAAGGAATTCGACCGCCTGGAGCGCAAAGGCATCCGGGGCATCAAATTCCATCCCGACTTCCAGGGCTTCCGGCTCGACGATCCCGCGTTCTACCAGCTCATGGAGATGATCAACGGCCGGTTTCTGCTCATGTTCCACGTGGGCGACACCCTGCCCCCGGACGAAAACCCGAGCTGCCCCCGCAAGCTGGCCGACATCCGCCACGCCTTTCCCCAGTCGCGGATCATCGCGGCCCATCTCGGCGGCTACCAGCACTGGAAATACGTTCCTGAGCATCTCTGCGGCCAGGACATCTGGTTGGACACCTCCAGCTCCCTGCCGTTCATCAGCGATGAGGAACTCAAGACCATCTTCGACCGCCACCCGCGCGAGCGGATCCTCTTCGGCAGCGACTATCCGCTCTTCGATCCCAGCGAGGCCATCCACCGGCTGCAAACCCGGCTTGGGCTTTCGGACAGCCAACTCGAAGAACATCTGCGGGCCGCCGAAACCCTGTTCTGACACGTTCTTCTCATGCCATCACGGCGTACGGCTTCCAACGCTCTCCAGAGCAAAGCCGTGCGCCTATTCTTTTTCGGCGCGCTCACTGGCCTTCCCGGATTCCACGCGCACAGTCCGACGCCCTGCCGTTCATGGACGCAGAAAGTCCGTTCATCTAAAAACTTTGTCACTGGTTCACCGATCTGTTATTTTTTCGCTGCATCGCCATCCACGTCAGCCGATCCTTAAAGGAGGCATACATGAGCAAACAATCCATCTGCGCCTGGCAGGAGCTGGCGCTGGGCTGCGCCGTCGTCACCCCCGGCAACGCCTCGCAGCTCCGCACCGGCGACTGGCGCACGCTCATCCCGGTATTGAACGAGGAAGAGTGCATCAAATGCGGCATGTGCGCCGTATACTGTCCCGAATTCTGCATCACGCAGAGCGCGGACGAATTCTTCCGGCCAGACTTCGATTATTGCAAGGGCTGCGGCATCTGCGCCAACATCTGCCCCAAGGACGCCATCAAGATGGTGATGGAGGAGAAATAGGATGCTCAAGCGAGTCGGTATCGAAGTTTCCTTGGCCGTGGCCGAAGCGGTCAAGCTCGCCAGGGCCGATGTCATCTCCGCCTACCCCATCACCCCGCAGACCCATATCGTGGAAGAGCTTTCCCACTATGTGGCCAACGGTGAGCTGGACGCGGAATTCATCCCCGTGGAATCCGAGCACTCGGCCATGAGCGCGGCCGTGGGCTCCTGCGCGGCGGGCGCGCGCACCTATACAGCCACCTCCTCTCAGGGGCTGGCCCTGATGCACGAAATTCTGTTCATCGCCTCGGCCATGCGCCTGCCCGTGGTGATGACCGTGGCCAACCGCTCCCTTTCCGGTCCCATCTCCATCTGGAACGACCACTCGGACATCATGGCCGAGCGCGACATCGGCTGGGTCCAGCTCTTTGTGGAGGACGGTCAGGAAGCCCTTGAACTTTCCATCGCGGCCTTCAAGATCGCCGAGGATCATCGTGTGCTCCTGCCGACCATCATCAACATGGACGGCTTCATCCTCACGCACATGATCGAACCCATCGAATTCCCGGACCAGAAGACCGTGGACGATTTCCTTCCGCCGTATGAACCGGCCATGCGCCTCGACCCGGCCCACCCCGTGAGCATGGGTCCCGTGGGCGTGCCCGAGGTCTACCTGGAGGCCAAGAAACAGTGCGAACAGGCCCTGCTCGACTCCAAACCCGTGGTCAAGGAAGTGCTGGAGGAACTGAACAGCCTCTTTGGCCGCGAATACGACCTCGTGCAGACCAACGGCAAGGACAACGCGGAAACCCGCTTCGTGAGCATGGGATCCCTGGGCGAATCCGTGTACACCGCCGTGGAGCAGCTCAACGCCGAGGGCAAGGACGTGGGCCAGACCCGCATCCGGCTCTGGCGTCCGTTCCCGGTGGAGGAATTCCTCGCGGCCTGCAAGGACGCCAAGCGGCTCATCGTCATCGACCGGGCCATTTCCCCGGGTTCGGTCTGCGGCCCCGTGGCCCAGGAGCTCAAGAGCGTGCTCTATGGCCGTCCGGATGCGCCTGAAATCGTCAACGTCATCTGCGGCATCGGCGGACGCGACGTGCCCATCGAGGACTTCAAGAAAATCTACGCGCTGGCCCAGGCGGGCAAGCTGGAAAAAACCTACACGCTCTGGGGGTTGGACAGCAATGCTTAGAGATATCGACCTGAGCGGATACAAGAAGATCACCGCCAAGAACATGCCCACGGAGTCGCTGGTCGCCTCGGGCCACCGCGCCTGCCAGGGCTGCGTCGAAGTGCTGGCCATGGGCATGGTCACCAAGGTGGCCGGCCCGAACACAGTGGTGGTCAACGCCACGGGCTGCATGGAAATCATCACCTCGCCCTACCCGCAGACCGCCTGGAAATGTCCCTGGATCCACGTGGCCTTCGAGAACGCCTCGGCCGTGGCCTCGGGCATCGAAGCCGGACTCAAGGCCCTGCGCCGCAAAGGCAAGATTGGAGACAACCCCAACGTCATCGCTTTTGGCGGCGACGGCTCGACCTTTGACATCGGCTTCCAGTCCCTCTCGGGCGCACTGGAACGCGGCCACAACTTCCTTTACTGCTGCCTGGACAACGAGGCGTACATGAACACAGGCGTGCAGCGCTCCTCGGCCACGCCCTACGGTGCTTCCACCACCACCTCGCCCGCGGGCAAGGAGTCCATCGGCCAGCAGACCCAGAAAAAAAACATGCCGCTGATCTGCGCGGCCCACAACATCCCCTACGTGGCCACGGCCAACCCGGCCTACCACCTGGACCTGATGAACAAGGTCCAGAAGGCCCTGGCTGTGGACGGCCCTGCCTATATCCACATCTACGCGGTCTGTCCCACAGGTTGGGGCATCAAAGGCGAAACCGGCATCGAAATCGCCAAACTCGCCACAGAGACCAACTCCTTCCCGCTGTACGAAGTGGTGGGCGGACGATTCAACTTCACCAAGCAGATCAAGAAGCCCAAACCGATTCTGGACTACCTCAAACCCCAGCGCCGTTTCCGTCATCTGACGGAAAAGGACGTGGCCCAAATCCAGAAACAGGTGGATGCGGACTACGACTATCTGGAGCGACTGGTCCGGGCGACCAACGACGCTCCAGCCGAGTAGCGACGCGCACCGAGCCGGAAATCGTAGACAAGCCCATGGGGAGCCAAACAGGCTCCCCTTTTTCGTGTTTCTCCGGGGAATCGCCTCCCTCCCCCATTGCCTTGCGCCCGATCTCTGCTAGATTCAACGCATGACGCCCCCCGTTCACACCCTGATCCTGCCCGCCGCCGGTTTCGGAACCCGCATGCGGAGTGTACACCCGACGCTGTCCAAGGAATTGCTGCCCTTGGGAGCACGCCGGGTCATCGAGTATGCCCTGCTGGAGGCTGAAGACGCCCAATTGACTGATATCGTGGTCATTCTCAGGGACGGCAAAGAAGAGTTGAAAGACTTTCTGGACAATTGCAAAACAACCTGCCGACTACATTTCACGCTTCAGCAAGAAATGAACGGCGAGGGCGGGGCCATTCTCCAGGCCCGGGAGGTGCTCCGGTCCTTGGGCCGGGATGACCCCTTCGCCGTGCTCTACCCGGACAACGTGGGACATCCCGCGCCGGGCATGCTCCGGGAGGTTTGCGCGGCCTTTGACCGCACAGGCAAAGACACCGTGGCTCTGATGCGGGTCACGCCGGAGAGCGCGCCGGGCATCGGCAATGCGGGCCGGGTGCGGCTCGACCCGCCCCGCCATGAGTTCTCCCGCTCCGAACCGCCGCTCCACCCGATTCTCGATTTTCTGCCCAAGGGAACGGGCAGTTTTCCTCTGCACGGGCGGGAAGCTCTGCGCACCTGCGGCCTTTTCGTCACCCTGCCGCACTTTTTCAACTTCATCGACATGGCCCGACAACAGGGATTTTCCGGAGAACTCACGGATGGCAAGATCCGACGGATCATGCTCGAACACGGCGTGGAGTTTCTGGGTGTGCCCCTCTCGCGCATGGTCTACGACACGGGCAATCCCACGGGCTACGCAAAGCTCGCTGCTCTGCTCGACCCAGAACAAGCAAACGCCCGCTGAACCCACATTCGGATCAACAACATGCCGGACAAGCTCGCTGGGAAAATACTTTTGGCTCCGCAGACCACAAAAAAGCGCCCCGAAGAGCGCTTTTCGTCGTGTGGATTACGCGAGGAAGACTATTCCTCCTCCACTCCGGCCATCATCAACCCGATGCGGCGGACTTTGTTCTGGTCCGAAACCGGGAACAGGTCCATGAACCTGCCGCGATAGATCACTGCGATGCGGTCCGCGAGCTGGAGCGCCTCGTTGAGATCGCCGGTGACGAGCAGGATGCCCGCCATTTCCCGCGCGGCCAGCAGGTGGTTCCAGACCTGTTCCGTGGCCGCGATGTCCAGGCCCTGGGTGGGCTGTTCGGCCACGATCAGGCGCGGACAGCGGTAGAGTTCGCGGGCGAGCACGGACTTCTGGAGGTTGCCGCCGGAAAGCTGCCAGGCCAGGGCCGCGATGCGTCCAGGCCGGATGTCGTACTTCTTGATCAACTCCGAGGTGTCCCGGGCGGCCTTTTTCTTGTCCAGCCAGGGGCCGTGCGCAAAGCCCTGCCGCGTGGTCAGCAGCAGGTTGTCCACAAGGTCGAGGTTCCGGCAGGTGGCCAGCCCGAGCCGGTCCTCGGGGATGTAGGCCAGGGAGTTCTTCCAGGAGGACTTGGCATAAAAATCGCGCCAGCGCTTGCCCATGATGAAAAGCGTGTTCACGGGCGGCTTGCGCAGGCCGCAAATGGCCTCCACCAGGGCCTTCTGACCATTTCCGGCCACGCCCACAATGGCCAGGACTTCGCCCTGGCGCAGTTCGAAATCGATGTTTTCCAGGCCGATGCCGGTGAGCTCCCGGACCTTGAGAACCACATCGCCCGGAACAACGGGTTCGCGCTCCACTTCCAGAAGCACTTCCTTGCCCACCATCCGGCAGGCCAGGTCAGCCTTGGAAATGACCTCGGCTTCGGAGAATTCGCCCTCAATGCGTCCCTGGCGCAGAATGGCGATCTCGTCGGCCACTGCCAGGACCTCCTCCAGCTTATGGCTGATGAAGACGATGGCCTTGCCCTGTTCCGCGATTTTCCAGAGTGCCTCGAAGAGGTGAAACGTCTCCCGTGGCGTGAGCACGGCAGTGGGTTCGTCAAAGATCAGCACGCGGCTGTCGCGGTAGAGCAGCTTGAGAATCTCCACGCGCTGCTTTTCTCCCATGGAGAGCGTGGAGACGCGGGCCGCCGGATCGATATCCAGGCCGTAGCGCTCGGAAAGCGCGCGCACGCGCTCGCGCATCTCCCTGGGATTGAGGAAGAAGCTTCCCTCCTGGCCGAGCAGCACGTTTTCCGCCACGCTCATGGATTCCACGAGCATGAAGTGCTGATAGACCATGCCGATGCCAGCGGCGATAGCATCGCGGGAGGATGTGAAGCGCACCGTCTCTCCGTCCACCTCGATGCTGCCCGCGTCCGGCTGGTAGCGGCCCGCGAGCATGCTCATGAGCGTGCTCTTGCCCGCTCCGTTTTCGCCGAGCAGCGCCTTGACCTTTCCGGGGTAGATGTCCAGGGAGATATCGTCGTTGGCCACAACCTTGCCGAACCGCTTGGTCAGCCCCTTGATGCTCACCAGGGGTTTGCCCTCATGCGGCATGACGCGCTTGCTGCGATCCAGTTGCTTGAGCAGGTTGGCTACGTCCACGGATCAGCCCTCCGGCTCGATGTTCACGCCCAGGGCGCCCGGTCCCTGGGAACGGCGCTTGCCCTTCCAGGCGGAGAGCACCAGCACGATGACGGTCAGGGCATAGGGCAGCATGAGCAGGAATTGCGGAGCCAGGGTCGTTCCGGTGGCCTGGAGCCGCAGCTGGAAGGCCATGACGCCGCCGAAGAGATACGCGCCGACAACGGCCCGGAAGGGACGCCAGAACGCGAAGATCACCAGAGCCACCGCGATCCAGCCGCGCCCGCCGGAAAGGCCCGTGGTCCAGAGGTGCGTGTAGGCCAGGGAGAGATACGCCCCGGAAAGGCCCACCAGAAAACCGCCGCCCGTGACCGCGAACCAGCGCAGGCGCTTGGGCTTGAGTCCGGCGGCGGCAGCGGCGGCGGGCATCTCGCCCACGGCGGTCACGGCCAGTCCGAGGCTGGTGCGGCGCATGAAGAACCAGAAGGCCACGGGCAACAGATAGGAAAGATAGACCAGGACGTTATGCTTGAAGAAAACCGGGCCGAACACGGGAATCTCGGAGAGGCCGGGAATGGCCCAGACATTGAATCCCTTGGTGCTCAACCCGATGTAGGGCGTGCCCATGAACTCGGTCAGGCCCCCGCCAAGAATGGTCAGGGCCAGACCGGACACGACCTGGTTGCCCAGGCAGGTAATGGTCACGAAGCCGTGCAGCCCGGCCATGAGCAGCCCGGCAAGCCCCCCAGCCAGGAGGCCGAGCCAGGCCGAGCCCGTGACCAGACAGACCATGAAGGCGGCAAAGGCGGAAACGCTCATCATGCCTTCCACGCCGAGGTTGAGCACCCCGCCCTTTTCGGAGAGCATCTCGCCCAGGGTGGCGTAGAGGATCGGCGTGCCGGAATGCACCGTGGCCGCCAGGAGCGCGACGATCAGTTCGAAATTCATTCGCCCTCCCTGCGCCGTTCAATGGTGTAGGTGCTGAAAAACTGGGCGGCAAGCACCGTGAGCAGGATCAGTCCCTCCATGATCACACCGAAAGCGGCGGGAATCTGAAGCTCGATCTGGAGATTTTCCGCGCCCACGCGCAGTGCGGCCAGCAGAAAGGCCACCAGGGCGATGGCCAGGGGCTGGAGCTGCGCGAGCCAGGCCACCACGATCGCGGTGTAGCCGTATCCGGCCATGACGCTGGGCTGGAGCCGCCCCACCACGGCGGAGATTTCCAACGCCCCGGCCCAGCCGGCCAGCGCGCCGCTCACGCCCATGACGAACATGACCAGAAAGGAATACGGCAGCTTGGCATACCGGGCCACGCGCGCACCCTCGCCGCTGGCCTTGAGCTCATAGCCCAGGCGGGTGAAGCGCATGAAGGCCCAGACCGTCACCCCGCAGACCACACAGAGCGCCAGTCCCCAGTGAATTCGACCAAACATTTTGCCGATAAGCGCGGCCTTGCTGAATTCGGGCGAAACCGGAAAGCCGGAGGGGTCTTTCCAGACGCGCAAAACCAGATAGTCGATGAGCAGGATGGCGATGTAGTTGAGCATCAGGGTGGAGATGATCTCGTTGACCTTGAGCCGCAGCCGCAAAAACGCCGGTATCAGCGCCCAGAGGCTGCCCAGGATCAGGGCCATGAGAAACATCAGGGGAATCAGCACCCAATGTGGCAGATTCGGAAATGCCAGCGCCATCCAGGACGCGCCAATGACGCCCAGGGCGAACTGCCCTTCCGCTCCGATGTTCCAGATCTGCATGCGAAAGGCCACGGCCACGCCGAGGGAGCAGAGGAAGATGGGCACGGCCTTGAGCAGCGCCTCTTCCAGTGCCCAGGCCTCTCCGAAGGTCCCTGCCCAAAGCACCTGCATCCCTTGGAGGATGGACTTGTCCTGCCAGAGCAGCAGAAGCGCGCAGATGGAAAGGGAAAAGAGCAGGGCGCCCGGGAATGTCACCAGGGCGCCCCACTTCCAGGGCTCTTCACGTTTCCTTATGCGGAACGTGTTCATATCACTCTATTTTGTTTAGTCAATACTGCCAACGACGCCCTCGACAAAGTACTTCATGCCGAGCAGGTCTCCGTCCGAGGGGGTCTCGCCTTCGGCGACAACGACCTCACCGGCTTGGTTCTTGATCGGGCCACGGAAAACAAAGTCGTTGCCCTTCACAAGTTCGGCCTTCTTCTCGGCCACCAGGGCCTTCACGTCCTCAGGGACCATGGGGCCGAAGGGCGCGATGTCCACGGTTCCGTGCTCCATGCCGTACCACAGGGACTGGCCGCCTTTCCAGATGCCGTCGCGGATCTGCTCGACGGTCTCCATGTACAGCGGCCCCCAGTTCCAGATGGCCGCGGTCAGATGCGCCTTGGGCGCAAAAGCGGCCATGTCGGAGTTATAGCCGACGCTGTAGGCGCCGCGTTCTTCAGCGGCCTCCTGCGGACCGGGGGAGTCCTGGTGCTGGGTGATCACGTCGCAGCCTGCATCGAGCAGGCTGATGGCGGCGTCCTTTTCCAGAACGGGATCATACCAGGTATTTGTCCAGACCACGCGGACCTGGGCCTCGGGATTCACGGCGCGCACGCCCAGGGTGAAGGCATTGATGCCGCGAATGACTTCGGGAATCTGCATGGCGGCCACGTAGCCGATCTGATTCGACTTGGTCATGGAACCGGCGACCAGACCGGTGAGATACCGGGCCTGATAGATGCGACCGAAGTAGTTGCTGGCGTTTTCGGCAGTCTTGAAGCCCGAGCAGTGCATGAACTTCACATCCGGGAATTCGGAGGCGACCTTGATCATCGGGTCCATGAAACCGAAGCTGGTGGCGAAGATCACGTCAAAACCCTTGCGGGCCATGTTGCGGATCACGCGCTCGGAGTCCGGCCCCTCGGCCACGTTCTCGGCAAAGGCGGTCTCGACCCAGTCCAGCTTGTCGATATACTGGCGTCCCAGGTCGTGGGCATAAGAATAGCCCGCATCGCCGATGGGGGAAACGTAGACGAATCCGGCCTTGACCGTCTTGACCGGCGCAACGGCCTCGGCCGGAGCCTGGGCCGGTTCCGCGGCCGGGGCCTGCTCAGCGGGAGCCTCGGCTTTCTTTTCCTCGGCCTTTTCGCCGCAACCGGCAAGAACGCACGCAAAAACCGCCAACATCAGGGCGGTCAGCAGAACTTTCCATACCTTGTTCATCGCTCTCCTCCAGAGTATTCACATCGTTAGCGAAGCTCCGACTACCGGAGCCGCCCAAACCTGCCACTTATACCAAAGATGCCCGGATGCCTAGCGCTCCGGGCGACATTGCGCAATGGGTTCCACGAACTGGTGTCCCGCGTCCCAGGGAAACAGAATCCAGGTGTCCTGGCTGACTTCGGTGATGAAGGTATCCACAAGGGGCCGCCCTTCGGGCTTGGCATAGACCGTGGCGAAGTGGGCCTTGGGGACCATCTCGCGGACCAGTTTGGCCGTGCGGCCGGTGTCCACGAGGTCGTCCACGAGCAACCAGCCTTCCCCGTTCCCCTCAATGTTCTTGAGCACGCTGGCGCGGCCCTGCTCCTGCCACGTGTAGCTGGAGACGCAGATGGTGTCGATGACGTGCACGTCCAGTTCGCGGGCCAGAATCGCCCCCGGCACAAGACCGCCGCGCGTGATGCAGTAGATGCCCCGAAACGGGCCGAATTCCAGAAGACGCCAGGAAAGCGCCCGGCAGTCACGGTGCAGTTGCTCCCAGGAAACAGGAAACATCTTGGTATATCGATGGGGATCCACCGTCACGAAAGGCCTCCTCTGGCTCCGTGTTGAATCGGCATCATGTAGCCCAGGAGCGCCTCGGGGGCAAGCACGACCGGCCTCGGGGCAGACGCCTAATAGCGTCGTCATTCTGACATGTTACAAGCGTTCCCCCGGTGGCCGAAAAGAAAATGGAGAATTTTCCTGACCCGTTCGGAAAAAATCCTCGGCGCATAGACGTTACCCGCGATGCGCTTATTGATCTCCACCAGCGTGGGATAGGGATGCACGGCTCCGGCAAGGGTGGACAGCCCGACCTTGCCACGAAGCACGGCGACCCATTCCCCGGCGAGTTCGCCCGCGTGCGGCCCGGCGATCCGCACGCCCAGAGGCCGCCCCCGCCTGTCCAGGATCAGTTTGACCAGTCCGCGCGTCTCACTTTCTGCCAAGGCCCGGTCATTGGCGGAAAACGGTTCGGTATGCACCACACACTCGATGCCCTCACGCCGGCAGTCCTTTTCATTGCGGCCAATTCCGGCCAGTTCTGGATCAGTGTAGGTGCAATGCGGCAAAAAGGTGTAGTCCGCCCTGCGCGGCAGGCGCATGGCCGCGTTGGTGACCACGATGCCGCCCTCGTATCCGGCGGCATGGGTGAAGCGGTGCTTCCCGGTCACATCGCCTGCGGCAAAGATGTGTTTCCGCGAGGTGCGCATGCGCGCGTCCACGGCAATCCCTCCGGCGGTGAAGGCCACGCCCGCGTTTTCCAGCCCCAGGCCGTCCACATTGGACCGGCGGCCCAGCGCCACCAGCAGTCGTTCCGCCCGAACACTGTGGATGCCGTGGCCGCCGCGGTCGCTGTGAACGCTTTCCGGGCCGTCCGCCTGCTCGTAAAGCACCTCCACGTCGCTGCGGCTCTGCCGGACTTCCCGTACGGCGCAACCGAGCCGGATGTCCACGCCTTCCGCCCGCAGGGCCTGCTCCGCCACTGCGGCCAAATCCGCATCCTCGGCGCTGAGGATCTGGCCGCCACGCTGGATCAGGGTCACCCGACTGCCCAGCCGCGCAAAGGCCTGGCCGAGTTCGCAGGCAATGGGTCCGGCCCCGAGCACGGCCAGGGATCGGGGCAGTTGATCCAGGGAAAACACGTCCAGATTGGTCAGAAACGGCACGGAATCCAGGCCGGGAATGGGCGGAATGGCCGGAGCCGAACCCGTGGCGATCACAATGCGGCCCGCGCTGAAACGCTTTTCCCCAATTTCCACCCGATGCTCGTCCAGAAAACGGGCCGGGCCGAACTCCACCCGCACGCCCAGGGAGCAGAACCGTTCCACGGAGTCATGCGCTTGAATGGTATTGATCACGGAGCGGATCCGGGCGGCCACATCGCGGAAATCCACCGGCGGGAGCGCTGCTTCCGGAAGTCCGAACTCCCTGGCGCGGTTCATCAGCTGGCGAACTTTGGCGGTTTTGATCAGGGTCTTGCTCGGCACGCAACCATAATGGAGACAGTCGCCGCCAAGAAGCGGCTCCCGCTCCGCCAGCAACGTGCGCATGCCCAGCCGTGTCGCGCCCGATGCCACGGTCAGCCCGGCGGCTCCTCCTCCAAGCACGCAGAGATCAAAGTCAAATTTCGCCATGCCCGCTTCTCCTCCTGTACCATTGGATGATCCGCCGCAGGAGCAGCGGGAAAAGCCCGAGCAGGGCGAACGAAAGCAACAGGCGGGTCGAAAGGATGCCGGAGGCGGATTCCAGGCGGCCCAGCTCCCTGCCCGCGTTGACGAAAACGAGCGTGCCCGGAAGCATGCCCAGCCAGGAGACCCAAAGATAGGTCCAAAGCCGCATCCGCGTCAGCCCCAGGGCCAGATTGATCAGAAAGAACGGGAACACCGGGACCAGACGGAGCGTGAAGAGATACCAGCCCCCCTCCTGCTCCACGCCCTGGTTGATGCGCTCCAGACGACGTCCGAAGCGTCCCTGGACCCAGTCGCGAAGCAAATAACGCGACGCGGCGCAGGCCAGGGTCGCGCCCAGGGTGCTGCCGATGGAAACCAGGGCCGTGCCGAGCCAGAGACCGAAAATAGCGCCGCCCGCAAGGCTCACAGGCACGGCTCCGGGCAAGCTCAAACCCGTGACCGCCACGTAGAGCGCCACATAACCGCCGCCGGCCAGCAGGGGGTGTGCCGCGCACCAGGACTCCAGAGCCGCCTGGGAGTGTTTGATCTCCCGGAGCGTGAGATAGCGGCCCAGGTCGAAGTAGAAGAACAGGCCCAGGAGCAGCGCGAGGAGGCACACGAGCACCAGCCGTCCCGCAACGGATCGGTTCAGCGACATAACGGCTCCGGGGCTGCTCGTTCCAGTTCCTGAAGCCCAAAGCAGGCGGCTCCAAACAGCCCGTTGTCCTCATCGGCGAACAGCCGCACCGGAACCTCGCCGAGCACGGTCTCGTATCCACGGCAGGACCGGAATTCCTCCAGAAAGGCGGGATCCCGAACCAGACATGGATTCCGGGCCGCCACCCCCCCGGCGATGCCCAGTCCGCCCGTGGCCATGAGCGCCAGGACATACTGCCGGGCCGCGCGGCCATAAAAGCGGGCGAACCAGCGCACGGTTTCCGGGTGATCCCCCAGCCGAGCGGCCACCTCGACCGGGGCCAGCCGCTCGCCGCTCACGAATTCATGCACCAGGGCCAACCCCTGACCGGAAACCACATGCTCCTGGCAGCAATACCTTACTTCAAGGCGCTCCAAAACGAATGTCTCGAAGTCCCGCTCTCCGGGCCCGGCAAAGGCGAAGGCCGCATGCCCTGCCTCGGAAGGGACAGCCACGAACCCGTCCGAATGGGGCATCAGACCGCAGTGGCCCAGACCGGTTCCCGCACCGATCATGGCCATGGCCCGACCCGAATCGTACCTGCCGGCCTGGATCACGGCGGCGCGCTCCAAGCCGCTGCGGCTCATGGCAAAGGCCTGCGCTTCGAAGTCGTTGATCATGCGCACAGGGGTGTCCTGAAACAAGGCACGCATAATGTCATTTTCCGGTTCCGACTTCGGTTCCGGCTCCGGATCCGGCTCTGTTTGCGGCTTCCAGTCCCTGTCCAGGTCCAGGTCCCAGACGATGTTCGGCGGATCGCACCGGCGACCGTCAAAAACAACTCCGGGCACGGCCAGAACCGCCATATCTGGTCGGCGCGTAAGGGCGGGCAAAAGCTGCGGCAGGAGTCGCGCAAACAATTCGCGAAATGACGCGGCCTCTCCGGTGGGAAAGAGAAAACGCCGACGCGAGACAAGCCCGTCCGGCCCTGCCGTGAACAGGGCAAAGCGGCTGTTGGTTCCACCGATGTCCGCCACGAAAATCTCGTACACTTTTCTCTCCTTCTTCCTGCCGTAACCAATTCATGCTACTGTCAGCAAGTCGGACCCGCATCGCGACGGAAAATTTCCCCGGGCGGGGCTCTCCCCCGCCCCCGGATTCCCATGAGAACGGTTCCCTTTCCCACGGGAATAGGGTATCCGCCGAAGCATGATTTCCCAAGGAGAAACAACGATGAAAAGACAAATCACCCTGCTTTTGCTCTGCCTGCTCTGCCTGCCCCTGTTCACGGGCTGCGGCTACAACACCATGCAGCAGAACGAGGAAGAAGTCTCCGCGGCCTGGGGCAACCTGGAAGCCGCGCTGCAACGCCGCGCCGACCTGATTCCCAATCTTGTGGAGACCGTGAAGGGCTATGCGGGGCATGAAAAGGAGACCTTGCAGGCCGTGGTGGATGCGCGGTCCAAGGCCACGTCCATGCAGCTCACGCCCGAAGCTCTCAACGACCCCAAGGCCCTGGCCAATTTCCAGGCGGCCCAGGGAGAACTCAGCTCGGCCCTGGCCCGGCTCATGGTCGTGGTGGAACGTTACCCCGACCTCAAGGCCAACCAGAACTTCCTGGCACTGCAACACCAGCTCGAAGGTACGGAAAACCGCATCAGTGTTGCGCGCCAGCGCTACAACGACGCTGTCAAAATCTTCAACTTCTCCATCCGCAAGTTCCCCAACAGCCTGACCAACTCGCTGCTGCTCCATCTGGAGCGCAAGGAATTCTTCGCCGCAGATGATGCCGCGCGGCAGGCTCCCAAGGTGGACTTCGGGACCAAGGAATAACCATGTCCCGTTTCAACGTCTTCCCGCAGTCCGTTTCGCAGGCCCTGGTCTGCGCAGCCCTGCTGGCCGCGTTTCTCTGGCCCGCTCCGGCAGCGGCCCTGGACGTTCCGCCGCTCCAGGCGCGGGTCAACGACTACGCGAACATGATCTCCCCCCAGGTGGAGAAAATGCTCGACGAGGCTCTGGCCGATCTGGAAACAACCGATTCCACCCAGCTCGCGGTCCTGACCATTCCCTCACTGGAGGGCGAAAGCCTTGAGGAGTTCTCCATCCGCGTGGCCGAAGAGTGGAAGATCGGCCAGGGAAAAACCGATAACGGCATCATCCTCCTGGTTTCCAAGGAAGATCGCAAGATTCGCATCGAAGTGGGCTACGGCCTGGAAGGCGCGCTCACGGACGTGCTTTCCGGCTCGATCATCGACAACGTGATCACTCCGCGCTTCAAGCAGGGGGATTTCGATGGCGGATTCGTGGCCGGAGTCGTGGCCCTGATCCAGGCGGTGCGCGGTGAATACACGGCCCCGCCCAAGGAACAGCAGAGCGACCTGCCCGCCCTGATTATCGGCCTGCTGATGCTCAGCATCCCCGCGTTCATCATCTTCATGAACGCCATGAGCATGCGCGTGGGGCACAAGGCCAGCACGGTCACCAAGGCCGGACTGCCGCCCTTCATCTTCTGGAACGGAGGTGGCGGCGGGTTCGGCGGCGGAGGCTTCGGCGGTGGCGGCGGCTTTGGCGGCGGCGGTGGTGGATTCGGCGGCGGCGGCGCGTCCGGCGGCTGGTAGGAGAAAGAACCCATGACAACAGCACGAACATTCCTCAGCGACGCGGATCGCGAACGAATCATCACGGCGGTCAAGGACGCGGAGCAACTCACCTCGGGCGAGATCGTGCCTCTGGTGACGGAACAAAGCGCGGAGTATCACGCGGCGGAATTCAACGGGGCTCTCGCCCTGGGGCTGGCCCTTGCCATCCCCGCGACCCTGTTGCTCGGCAGACAGGACATGTGGTCCTTTCTGCTCATCTTCTGCGCGGTCTATGCCCTGTGCTTCCTGGCCATGCGCAACTGCTCGTTCCTGAAGCGCCTCTTCACGCCCAAAAACGTGATGGAAGTCGCGGTGGGCAGGGCCTGCATGACCGCGTTCCACAGCCACGGACTGCACCGCACACGGGACATGACCGGAATCCTGATCTATGTTTCCGTTTTCGAACGGCGCGTCTGCGTGCTCGCGGACAAAGGCATCAACGACAAGGTCGCGCCCAGCAGCTGGGATAAAATCATCAGCATCGTGGTTCAGGGCATCCGCAACGGCAACCAGGGACCGGCTCTGGCCGAGGCGGTCACGCGTTGCGGCGCGCTGCTCGCAGGCCATTTCCCGGTCCGGGACAACGACTCCGATGAACTGCCCAACCTGATCGTGGAGAGCGACGAGATCTAAGAACGCCCACCCACGAAGAACCAATGCAAAGGGAGCCTCGCGGCTCCCTTTTTATCGTGCCCCCTCCCGGAAAACCCGGTCAGGAAACTTTGGCCACGGGCTCCTCCCGCAGTTCCAATCCCTTGGGCAAAATTCCTTCGCGCTCCTGGTCGCGCTTGCGGCTCAGGTAGCGACGCGTCAGGCCACGGAGGGCCTCGGCATGTCCGACCCGCTCCTCGGGGCTGAGGAAGGAGCAGAGCTTTTTCTCCAGCTTGTAGGGATTCTGCTCGCGGCTGATGGCCACGACGCCCTCCATGATCAGCTTCTGGTTCAGCAGTTCCTCGCCAGTCCGGTAGTGGATGTTTTCGGCCATGGGCGCGAGCATCAGGTTGCCGATGACCACGCCGTAAAGCGTGGACAAAAAGGCCACTGGAATGGATTCGAGAATCACGGCGGTGTCGTTGATGCCCAGGAGCAGACCGATCAGACCGATGACACTGCCGGCCACGCCAAAGGCCGGGGCGGTCCGGGCCATATTGCGGAAAATCCTCTCGCTCTGCTGGCGGCGCAGGCTGAAGAAAGACATTTCCGTGGTCATAAAGTCGCGGATCTCCCGTTCCTTATAGTTATCCACCAAAAACATCAGGCCATTGCGCAGAAAAGCGCTGGTGGTCTTCTCGCGCATTTTTTCCAGGGAGAGCACGCCGTCCACCTTGCTGCGCACCGAAAGGTCGAGCAGGGTGGCCACAATTTCTCCCGGCGACGCCAGCCGTACGGTGTAGGCGTCCCGCGCGACTCCCACGGCGCGGCGCACCTCGGGATACGGATAGCTGAGCAGCAGCGCCGCGGCCAGGCCGGAAACGACCACCACCAGGGCGGCAAAATTCCAGTAGGCGGCCACGCCGCCCATGAGCCAGAAACTTGACGCAAAAGCCGCGCCCGCAACGCCCACACCGATGAGATTCCGCCTATTCATGACTCCGCTCCTCTAGCTCCCGGTATGAATGATGATCTCGACGCGCCGGTTGGCATCTTCGTGCCCCTTGGAAAGGGACGGCAGCTCGGGCACGTAACCCCCGCGCCCGGCAACGGAGAACCGGCTTGGCGCAATGCCGCCCTCCTCGATGAACCAGCGGGCCACGTTGGAGGCGCGCTCCGCCGTGAGCCGGAAGCCCTGCACGCCATCCGCCTCCTTGGCGTCGGCATAGCCCACCACCTCGACCCCGCCCTGGGTCAGCCGGATGATCTCGGCCACATCCGAAAGATACGCGCCCGCATCGTCCTGCAACTCGGTGGAACCGCTCTGGAAAAACATGCCCCCGCGCAGGGTCACACGCACGCGCCGCTCCTCCCGGACCACGGAGACGCCATTGGCCGTGGACTTGTAGTAGACCTCGCGGCGCTCCTCCACGGGCGCGCCCTCGTCACCGGTCTGGCCCGCGATGCGCGTGATCAGGCCGTCCAGGCGGTCCACCTGGCTCCGGGCCTCGCCCAGGCTGCTGCGCTGGCTGAAGAGCACCACAACGTCCTTGTGGCGCACGGCAAAAATGTAGAGCACCACAAAGAGCACGAACATGACCATCATCAGGTCGGCCCAGGGCACGGACCAATGCCCGGCCGGCGCCTCGGCGTCCCCGACCTGGAACGTTCTCAGGGGATCGCTGCGGAAATAGGATTCGAAATCGCCCGGCATGACCACTCTCCTTTGGTGCGCCGCCCCGGAAGGGAGGCCCTGCCCAACGAAAGCAATTCTCCTGCCAGCCGGGAAACAGCTTTGATTCCAGGCTGCTGTATCTGACTCTGAAAGAACATACGCCGCGCCGACAAAAATCCGTCGCCTGGGACGCCGGTTGACTTGCCCGCGAAACGCGGTAGGACACGGGGCATGAACATCCAGAACAATCCCGACCCCAAACGCGTCTTTGACACCCTCCAGCCCATTGTCCTGGCCTCGGGCTCGCCCCGGCGACGGGATTTCCTGGCTTCCCTGGGGCTGGATTTCCGAGTCGAACCGAGCCGCGCCGAGGAGCCCGCGCCCCTGCCCGGCGAATCACCGGACGGCTATGCCCGGCGCATGGCGGAAATGAAGGGCCGGGAAACAGCGCAGCGCTTCCCGGATGCCGTGATCATTGCGGCGGACACTGTGGTGGCGCTGGAAGGAACGCTGCTCGGCAAGCCTGGGGATGATGCCGACGCCCTGCGCATGCTCCGGCTGCTGGCAGGCCGGACCCATCAGGTGGTCACAGGCTGCTGCCTGCTCCTGCCGGGCGGCAGGAGCACAACCTTCCACGCCTGCACGGACGTACGCATGCGCACAGCGTCCCCGGAGGAATTGCGGGCCTATGTGGCCACGGGCGAGCCCGCGGACAAGGCCGGAGCCTACGCCATCCAGGGCATCGGCTCCTTCCTCGTGGAGCACGTGCATGGATCGTATACCAACGTCGTGGGATTGCCGTTGGCGAAGCTGGTGGAGGTCTTAAAGAATTGGGGTGTTATCGTTTCAAAACGAGGCTGAAAAATCGTATATTCGCGGTATCTTCCAGGTAAAGTTCCCACCAAGTCCCCCCTTGGGGGAGCACCAGGGGCAGGCTGGGAAGTTTTATTAAGTCCTCGCCAAAAATACTATTCTTTTCGTGGTGAGTATGGGTTAGCCGGGATGCCAGATGTATGACTTCCATTCCTTCGGCAGTAATTTCTGATAAGAATATTGATGCTTTTCCATGAACATCGCTCTTCTTTTTTTCATCCCCCCCACGACAAGATCGGTAAGTTCCTGCTCCATATGTGCGATGGAGCAAATCAACAGTATTTTCACAGCATAAAACGACAAGTACATGTTCGTACCGCCATCTTTGAAAAGAACATCAATGCTGGCACTTTGGGAGAGATCGTCCACCAATGGCGGGAAAAAATTGATG
>JBFWMD010000015.1:0-58742 GCA_050251775.1 Desulfovibrio sp. | reverse complement strand
CACGATGCCGAGGCTCGCCGAGGTGAAGACCTCGTTGCCTGCCAGATTGAAAGGCTTGGACGTTTCATCCAGAATGCGCCGGGCGATCTTAATGGCGTCGCGCGGAGCCGCGATCTCCTCCAGGAGGATGGCGAACTCGTCCCCGCCGAACCGGGCCACGGTGTCCATGGTCCGGGCGCAGTTCACAAGCACCTGGGCCACGGTGCGCAGCAGGCTGTCGCCGATGTCGTGCCCCAGGGAGTCGTTGATGATCTTGAAGCGGTCCAGGTCGAGGTAGATCACCGCAAAAAGATAGCCGGGTCTGCGACGCGAGCGTTCCATGGCCATTTGCAGATGGTCCTGAAAGAGCAGACGGTTGGGCAGGTTGGTCAGAGGATCGTGGAAGGCCTGATGCATGAGCTGGTCTTCGGTTTCCTTGCGCAGGGTGATGTCTTCCAGCGAGCCCTCGTAGCAGATGGTCCTGCCGTGCGTATCCGCGATGCGCCGCGCGTTTTCCGAAATCCAGATCACCCGGCCGTCGCCCCTGCGGACCCGCGATTCAAAGTTTTTGACCTCGTTTTCCTCTTCGAGCTGCCGGTAAAATTCCTCACGCCTGCTTTCGTCAAAATAGAAGGTCTCGGGCGAGGCGTTCATGGCGGCCATGAACTCGGACGGAGTGCCATAGCCATAGATGCGGGCCAGGGAAGGGTTGGCGCTGATGAAGTGGCCGTCGCGCCCCACCTGGTAAATGCCCTCCACCGCGTTCTCGAAGATGGAGCGGTATTTCTTTTCAGTCTTACGCAGGGCCTCGCCCACGACCTTGCGCTCGGCCACCTCGATCTTGAGCTGGATGTTGGCCCTGGAAAGCTCCCGGGTACGCTCGGCCACCTTTTCCTCCAACTCGTCCTTGGCCTGCTGCAATTCGCTGGTGGCCTGGCGGACGCGCTCCTCCAGATGGTCCACCAGTTCCCGGATGTCCACGGACATGGAGGACATGGCCTCGGCCAGCTCGCCCACCTCGTCCTTGGAATCGATCTGGATGGGCGTGCTGAAATCGTGGCGGGCCACCCGCTTGGCGTAGTCGCGCAGGGTCATCAGCGGTCTGGAAATATTGTTCATGAAAGCCCAGGCCACGGCCACGCTGGTGAAGAAGAGTACCAGCGTGATGATCTGCTGCTTGACGATGGCCGAGCGGATAAAGGCCGTAACCAGCCCCATGTCCATGCCGATGTGGATGTAGCCCACCAGCCCGGTGAGGATGGGCATGGTCACATGCAGGGACTGGCCCTCGCCGTAGCGGACCTTGCGGATGTCGTATTCCCCGCCCTCGAAGGTGCGGCGTGTCTCCAGCTCCACGATCTCCCGGATTTCCCTGGGAATGGTCGGAGTGAAGGTGTGGGCGATGATATCGCCCTTGTCATCGGTGACGAGCACGTAGGCCACGCCGTCGATGCGCAGATACTGATCGATGCGCGACTGCACTGCTGCGGCGTCCCGATCCAGGATGCTGTCCAGGTCGGACTGGGCCATGCTGTAGGCCAGGGCCAGGGCCTTGGACTCGTATTCCTCGGTGAGCTGATTGTGGATCTGCCAGCCGGAGAGCACGGACGTGGCCGTGGCAATGACCCCGAAAACAACGATCATGAACCCGAGAGTCTTGGCGAAAAGGCCGGGCCGCATCACTTACTCCACCCCGACCAGTCCTGAATCGGCACGAAACGGCCCTGCTCCACGGTCACGTAGTAGACCTCATGCAGTCCCTGGCGACGGTCCGGACCGAACCCCAGGGCATGGTCCAGGCCGAGGGACTCCCCGGCCAGGGAGGACATGGCCGCAGGAATGTGGTCGCGTTCGGGGTCGGGTCCCAGATTCTCGACCATGCGCACCAGGAGCATGGCGTTCAGGAAACCCTCCAGACTGACAAAGGAATAGCGGTGGGGCATGTAGGGTTCGCGCAGCAGGGAATCGGGCGGCATCGCCGCATGCCGATCCATCATCTCCCGGTAGAGCCGAACCACGGGCAGTTCAACATCCTCATAGCTCGGAACCACCTGGGCGCAGACCAGATCGCGGGTATAGTCCCTGTCCGAACGTTTGCCCACAGCCTCCAGGAGCCGGAGCATGTTGTCCGAATCCGAGAAGGAGACCGTGGCCACAGGCACGTTCAGTCCATGGTCCCTGGCGTCGCGGATAAAGGCCGCCGTGGCCGCATAGGACCCCACGGTGATCACCGCCTCGGGATTTCCCTGCTCCAGAAGAGCGACCTCCGCGCTGAAATCCGTGGAAAACCGTGCCCCGCGACGGTAGGCGGCCTCGGAGACGATGGTCAGGCCCTCGTCGGCCAGGGCGCGGCGCACCCCGTCCCAGCCGTTTCGTCCATAGGCGTCGGCCTGGTAGAACACGGCCACGCGCCGCAGGCCAAGGGCCGTGAAATGCTGCACGAGTCCGCGCGTTTCCTCGAAATAGGACGCCCTGAGGTTGTAGACGTAGCGACCGTAGGGCCGTTCACGCAGGGGCTGCGCCCCGCTCAGCGGAAAGAGCAGATAGATACTCTCGGACTCAAAGCGCTTGAGCAGTGGCAGAATGCGCGTGGCGGTCGGAGTTCCGACATAGGAGAGCAGCGCGAAAACCTTGTCCTCGCGCACCAGCCGGATGGTGTTGCGGATGGTGGGGATGGGGTCGTAGCCGTCGTCGTAGGCCAAAATGCGCAGCTTGCGGCCGTTCACCCCGCCCAGTTCGTTGATGTTGTTCAGCCAGGCGCTCATCCCCCGGTAATATTCGATGCCTAGCCCGCGCGAAGCCCCGGAAAACGCCGCGGACATCCCGAAGACCAGTTCTCCGGCGTCCCCGGCACGGGACGCTGTCGGAAAGAGCAGCAGCGATCCCAGGAGCAGGATGAATGTGAATTTCCGCGCGCGCATGATTTTTTGGATATAGCCACGAGCACATGATAAAATCAATGCCTGACTGCACATCTGTACTTGACCGGCCCCGACGTGTTATGCGCTGGCAGGCGGCGAAGCGTCCTTTTCAGGAACACATCCGGGGAACACCATGAACACGGCAAAACGCATTCTTTTGATTCTGGCCCTGCTGGCGATCCCGCCCCTGCCCGAAGCCCTGGCGGCGGCCCGGCCCGACCTCGTGGTCACGCGGCTGAGCCCCTCCCTTTCCTCCCAGGAAGCCGGAGGCCGGCTGCTGCTTGACTTCAGCCTGGAAAACACCGGCACGGCGGCCGCGAAAAATTTCTACGTGCGTTTCTACTACACCACGGGCGAAATGCCTGGACCGGGAGAAGCGCCGCTCACGGACAAATTCGTGCTCTCCCTCGCCCCTGGTGAACGGCTGGACGCCAAGGCCGCCGTGCGCCTGCCAGCGGGTCTGGCGAGCGGGCCGGGCCGGTTCGTGGCCGTGGCGGACGACGCCAACGCGGTCCTGGAGCTCAACGAGGCCAACAATGTGGCCACAGCGCCCTTCAGCGTGGGCGCGCGACAGGCCTCCCCGGCCCTGGCGCAGGGCTCCTCGGCGTATCCAAGCCAGATCCAGGGCCAAGCTTCCCCGCAGTCGCAGGGGCAGGTTGCTTCGCCGCCCTCGGAGCAGGCTCCGGCGAATCCCGAGGAGCGCTATTACGGCAAGCCCGGCTCAGGCGCAGCCAGTGCTCCGGCTTCGGCCCCGGCCGGCCAGAACGCCGGACGCGGCGCAGGAAACGGATCGGGCAAGGCCAACCTCGTGGTCACCAGTGCCTCCATTGCGGACGGCCCCTTTTTGCCGGGCCAGGACATGCTGGTGGATTTCGAGATCCGCAACACGGGCGGACAGCCCGCCGAGCACTTCTTCGTGGCCTTCTGCCTGCTGGACGGCAAAAGCACGGCCTCGCCATCCACCTGTCCGGACCGGCAGATGATCCAGAGCCTCGCCCCGAACACGTCCAAGGGCGACCGGGGCTCGATGCTCCTGCCCTTCACCCTTGCTCCTGGGCAGCATAAGCTGGGGGTCATCGTGGATTTCGACGACAAGGTGGCGGAAAGCAACGAGACGGACAACGCCCTGAGCGTGGGCTTCACTTCACTGCCCGCGCCAAAAACAGAGGATTTCTAAGGAATTTCCTGTGCGGGCCGAGCGCGTCGTCCCGCCTTCGGGATCGCGACTCAGGTCGTTTCACTCCCGGTTCCGGCCAAGCCCACCTGTTTTGCGGCCCAGCGGACCTGCCGGCAGATGCCCATGAGCATGTTGAACTCCCCGCGCTTGAGGTCCATGCGGCCCAGGAAGCGGCGCAGGGCCATCATCTTGTAGTCCGCGTCCTGCTCCCGCAAAAAGTTCACATCCAGCAGGGCCTGGCGGATGTTCTCGTGCAGGGTTTCCCGCTCGGCCACGGTGCAGCCGCGCTCCACGGGCTGGTGCGCGGGCTCAAAGGGCTGCTCCTGCGCCTTCTTGAAACATTCGTAGAGCAAAATGACCACAGCCTGGGCCAGATTCAGGGATGTGCCCTGGAAATTGGTGGGGATGGTGCAAAGCGCGGTGCAGAGCGCGGTTTCCGCATTGGTCAGGCCACGGTCCTCCGGCCCGAAGACCAGGGCCACGCGCGCCTGACGTTGCAGCCGTTCGCGAACCGCATCGGCCAGGGTCGCGGGCGACATGACTCCCTTGCGCCAGCCCCCGGTGCGGGCTGTGGCGCCGTAAGCGGCCTCGCAGCCCTCCAGGGCCTCGGCCAGGGTCGCTGTGAGTCGGGCCGAGGTCAAAATTTCCGCGGCATGAGCCGTGGCCAGGGGTAGGGCCTTTTCCAGATCGAAACGGTGCGGGTCCACGAGCACAAGGTCCGACACCCCCATGTTCAGACAGGCGCGGGCCACGGAGCCGACGTTTTCCGGGAACTTGGGTTCAAAAAGCACCACGCGGACATCGGTAAGCATTGCGACACCTCCGCGCCCGCAATAGGCCATGGCCGGGGCGGATGTAAAGCCCGGCTCCCCTTTGCCCTTGGCTGCGGCGTGTTTCCCCCGGCCCACTTTTACGCTATCTCTGTCCCGTCCACTGCAACCGGAGTTTCCATGAAGCTGCGCATGATCCTCCTGGCCCTGAGCCTGCTCGTGCTCGTTTCCACCTCGGTGGGCGGCTACCTCTACTATGCCTCGCTCAAGGAGACGACCCTGCACGAGGCTAAAATTGAGGCGGATTTCCGCGCCCGGATGATCACGGATCAGCTTTCCTCCTATCTCTCCGCCAACCTCCAGCCCGTGCAGGCCCTGGCCGGGCTGCCCGAACTGCGCCGGGCGCTGCATCCGGACCAAATCCGGGGCGAGGCCCGGGCTCTGGCCGAGGCCAACACCCTGCTGGACACCTTCAAAAGCGTGCTGGCCGTGGATGTCTGCTACCTCATGGACACGCATGGCCTGACCATCGCCTCCAGCAACCGCTATGATCCCGACTCCTTCGTGGGCCAGAACTTCGGCTACCGGCCTTATTTTCTGGAAGCCATGAACGGCTTCTCCGCCACTTACATGGCCTTGGGCGCCACCTCGGGCGTGCGCGGCGCCTATTACAGCCACCCGGTCTACGCGCCCGACTCCGGAACCATCCTCGGCGTGGCCGTGATCAAGACGCCCATCGGGATCATTGAGGACGAATTTCTCCAGGCCTATCCGGGCACAGTGCTGCTGGTCTCGCCGGACGGGGTCATCTTTGGTTCCAGCCGCCAGGACTGGCTCTTCCACAGTCTGAACCGGCTCGACCCGGATGAGATCAAAGCCCTGGCCGGGTCCCGGCAGTTCGGGGACGGCCCCTGGCCCTGGTCCGGCCTGGACCTGGACGCGGCCCACGGACTGGCCCGAGACGCGGACGGACGCAAGCTGCTGGCTTCGAGCATGGAGCTGCCCCGCTTCCGGGGCTGGCGGATCTATTATCTGCGCGACATCGACGCCATTCCCACGGGCGTGCCCATGGCCTCGTTCCGGGCCTCGGGAACCGTGGTCCTGGTGCTCTGCCTGCTCGTGGGCCTGATCGTCTCGGCGCTGTACCTTCTGGCCAGCAACGACATCACCCTGCGCAAGCGCGCCGAGGCCGAGTTGCTGGAGAGCAAGGAACGCTACCGCTCCCTCTACCACACCACCCCGGCCATGCTGCATTCCATCGACGCCGAGGGCCGCCTGATTTCCGTGTCCGATTCCTGGGTGGAGATGATGGGCTATTCGCGCGAGGAGGCCGTGGGCATGCGCATCCTCGACTTCCACACGGACAAATCCCGAAGCTTTGCCAAAGAGCAGGCCCTGCCGGAATTCTTCCGCACGGGGGAAATCCGCGACGTGCCCTACCAGTTCGCCACCAAGGACGGGCGGAATCTGGACGTGCTGCTCTCGGCCACAGCGGAGCGCGACGCCGAGGGCAAGGTGCTCCGCTCCGTGGCCGTATCCGTGGACATCACCGAACGCAAGAAGGCCGAAGAGGAACTGATGCGCGCCAAGGAGCAGCTCGCGCGCTACTCCGAGGATCTGGAACGGCAGGTGGCCGAACGCACCCAGGAAATCACCTCCATCCTGCACCACACTCCGGCCATCGTCTCCATCAAGGACGCGCACGGTCGCTTCGTGCTCGTGAATCCGCACTACGAAGAGGTCTTTGGCGTGCGCAGCGAGGAGATCATGGGCCGCTCGACCCGGGACGTGCATGCCCCGGCCACGGCCCGGACCCTGGAGGAAAGCGAGCGCGAGGCCCTGAAGACCCGCAAGCCCGTGCGCGTGGAGGAGAGCTTCCGGCTGGCGGACGGCGAACGCACCTACCTTTCCGTCAAGTTTCCGATCATGAACGAACAGGGCGAGGTCATCCGCGTCTGCGGCATCGGCATCGACATCAGCGAACTCAAGGACGCCCAGGACAAGCTGCGCCGGGTATCCGGATCGGTGCTGACCAGCCAGGAGCGCGAACGCGCGTCCATTGCCCGACGGCTGCACGACGAACTGGGCCAGGTGCTCACGGTGCTGCGGATGGACGCGGTCTGGCTGCGCGACCGGCTGCGGGCCGGCGCCGCGACTCTGGACCCGGCCCTGGCCGAGCGCTCCGAGGGCATGTGCAGCCTGGTGGACGCCACCATCTCGGACGTGCGCCACATCGCCACCCGCTTGCGCCCGGCCGTACTCGACGACCTGGGCCTGCACGACGCCCTGGAATGGTACGCGGCGGACTTTGAACGCCGCACCGGCATCCGCTGCCGCCTGAAGAGCAGCGGCGTGGAGGACGTGCCCGAACGCCTGGCCACGGCGACCTACCGCGTGGCCCAGGAAGCCCTGACCAATGTGGCCCGGCACGCCCAGGCCGCTGAGACGGTTGTGGAACTTGACCAGACAGACGGATGTCTGGAACTGCGCGTGCGCGACAATGGCCAGGGCTTTGATCCGTTGCAGGCCGCGTCCCGCAAGACCCTGGGGCTGGCCGGAATGCAGGAACGGGCCGGACTGGCCGGAGGCGTGCTCGAAATCCGCAGCGCGCCGGGCCAGGGCACGGAAATCCGCCTGCGCCTGCCCCTGACTCTGGAGGACCAATGAACACGACAACCTCGGACGCACGGCCCGTGGCGGCAAATCGCACGGCACAGCCGCATTTCTGGCCGGGTGCGGAAACCGGGAGAAAGCAATCATGATCCGCGTCCTGCTGGCCGACGATCATTCCATCGTGCGCGGCGGCCTGCGCCGCATCATCGAGGATTCCGACGACATGACCGTGGCCTGCGAGGCCGCGGACGGACTGGAAGCCCTGGTCAAGGCCCGGGAGGTCCGGCCCGACGTGGCCGTGGTGGACATCTCCATGCCCGGCCAGGACGGCCTGGAAGTCATTGCCAAGCTCCAGGAGGAAATGCCCGCCATGCCCATCCTGGTGCTGACCATGCACGAGGAGGAGCAATACGTGGTCCGTTCCCTCTCGGCCGGCGCGCGCGGCTACCTGACCAAACGCTCCGCGCCCGAGGAACTGGTGGGCGCCATTCGCAAGGTCGTGGAAGGGGGGCGCTACCTCGGCCCGGAAGTGGCAGAGCTTCTGGCCTCGCGCATGGCGCGCGGCTCGGACAACCGCTCCCGCCTGGAATCGCTTTCCCAGCGCGAAATCCAGGTGCTGCGCGCCCTGGCCCTGGGCAAGACCAACCGCGAGGTGGCCGAGGCCTACAGCCTGAGCGTCAAAACCGTGGACACCTACCGTTTCCGCTTGCTCAAAAAGCTTGGCCTGCGCAACAACGCCGAGCTCTCGCGCTTCGCCATCCAGCACGGCATCGTGGAGGTCTGACGCTTCGGTTCAGCAGACCTCGGCCAGCTTCCTGCGCAACGCTTCAGGTGTGGGATCAATACGCGGCTGAAACTTCTGCGCATTTTTCTCATACAGGTCGAACCCCAGGTTCGGAAGCTCCCGATCCCAGCGCACCGGATAGACGGTTTCAGGATTCCGCTTCCAGAACACGCCCAGTCCGAAATCGGTATCCGCGACAAAGAAACCGATGTCCGGATAGTGAAGATGCACGTCCAACGAGACTTTCCAGACATCGCCGTTCCACTCGGTGGAGGTCCGACAGCGCCCAGCGACAGCCGCGCAGCGGGGACACATGTCGTGCATCACCACGAACCCGCCGGGCCGGAGCAGATTCAGGGCGTTGAGCAGATCGCGCATGGCGAACTCGTAAAGGTGCATCCCGTCCACGAATACGAGGTCAAACCGCTCGCTGGCCTTCGCGAAGTACTCATCGCTGGTGCAAAGATAGAGCGTCACGCCTTCCAGCCCAGGCCGATGCTCCGGCTTCGCCTCATGAAGCATGGGCTGCGGGTCAACCCCCACGCGATTCGGCGCCCGAATTCCACTGAGGCAGGCTCCAAAGCGTACTCCCACTTCCAGATAATTCTTCGCGCCGATGTGCTCGGCAATGATGTTGATCAACTCCATTCGATTCATGATGTCTCCCTCCGGGTCAATGCACGGTCGGGGCTGCGGAAGCGGTGCGCAGCCCGGCATGGAGATGAAGCACTTCGCGTGCGAACTTGGCGAACTGCGCAAACTGCTGCTCCGGGACCTTGGCCTCCCTCAGATTTTGCATCAACGCGGGCAGCACATCCGGCTGAAAACTCTTCGGGCTGCTCTGGATAAGCCGGGCCAGTTCGTCCGCACAACATAAGATGTCGCCCCGTTGTGCGGCCTCGAACATACGCAGATACCCCCTGTCAGTGTCGGAGATACAAATGGATTCCGTCGATGCCCCCCCTGGGATGTCGGAGAGTGCGCGTACAAGGGTGCTCCGCGGCACATAAAGCTTGGAAAAGAGCGAAGCAGGAGCGATTCGCTCCCAATTCTCGTGCGCTACCACGTAGTGCATCCGCCGCGCATGATGGTAGAGCATGTTCGGCAAATTGGAATGAAAGCGGCCCGATTCCAGATAGACGACCTCGGGCCGTTTCGCGAACATGGCTCCGCACAGGGCCGAGCCTTCTTCTCCGGCCACGATCCTGGCGCGTCGAAACATACGGACCTGGGCGGGGAAGGAGTGCCGTTGCGGATGGACCACGCTGTAACCGAGGTCGGCAAAGATACGATCCACTTCGACGCCATTGTAATACGTCCTCCGCTCGCCTGAAAGGCCGCTTCTGCTGAGGAACAGCTGTTTTCCGACTCCAGGCACATCGTCCTTCGGATACCGCTGCAGGACATGGTCAGCCAGGCGTTCGTACAGGGCGCTCACTTCGGGACGCGAAGCAAGAGGATAGGCGTTCAGCGGCGTGGGGGCGAAGACCGTCTCATACTCGGCCTCCCTGTCCACAAATTCCACTCGATCCGTGGGAACTCCAAAGGCCCGGCAGATCATTTCCATGATATTGCGTGAGAAACCGACGCCCTCACGCCACCAGTTCTGATGCTCTTCGCGGGCCTGGACAAGGAATCTGGTGTCCGGGTCAAACACGGAGGGGTCGAACCACATGCGCGAGAGAAATTCCGTGAGCAAGTGACCGTAATGCATGATGACGAAACCAAGGTATACGTATCGCCCGGAGCGGACCACGGGGTCGTGGTACTCTCGGGGCTGAAGCGCATCCTGAGTGATGCGGGGCAGAATCTCCCGTACGGGCCGTCCCTGGGAATCGTGAATGCGGACCCACTCCGGATACTTTTGGGCGTGGGGAACCAGCGGGGTCATGCGCAGGCGGTTATACCGGAAAACCTTGCAGCCGGGCAGGACGATTGCTCCTTGTGTGCCGTGCAGCACGCGAGTCCTGAAGCAGCGCATCGGCACGTTGGAACGTAAGCGATCGGGATCAAGCACGCCCTTGGAAGGCGGCAACCAGGTCCAGGACAGATCGCGACCGCTCTTATCCGCAAGTAACTCCTCAAGGCTCGGCACTTCAATCATTGACGACTCCTCGTTAGATTCTCCCTTCAGCCGCACCGAGAACCGCGGGCAAGGGAAAAACGATCCTGTCGCCATTTTAGCAAATATCAGGCCAACGTCCCCGACTCCTCGCGCAGCCCAATTCCCTTTCCAGCGGCACGTCGGAAATCGACGCAGGCCCCCTTCTTCTACATGTAAGAAAAATTCTTACACGAAAATCAGTAAGCTTCTCGTTTTCCTCGGGTCTGGTCTTTGCTATACAAGACACGTAGGCTGGTTGATCCTCCGTTGTCCGGAGGACGGCCCCGTCCGCATCGGTGCGGACGCCGAGGCCCGGTCTATTTCAAAACGTCTTGTCCGGGGGCGTTATTTAAAACCCCGGAACCAGGAAGGAGGATTTCATGAAACGTTTTCTGAACTTGGCGCTCGTTCTGGCGCTCGTTTTCGGGCTGGCCGCGCTCACCGGTTGCGGCGGCGAGGAAAAGAAAGCCGAACCCAAGGCCGAACAGGCTACGGAACAGGCCGCACCCGCCAAGGAGAAGCTGTTCCTGGCCTTCGGTGGCGGCCCCACCGGCGGTACGTTCAACTTCTTCGCCAACAAGATGTCGAGCATCATCACCCACGCGTACGACTTCCTTGATGTCTCGCCCAAGGGCTCCGGCGGCTCCGCCGAAAACCTGCGCACTCTGGACAAGGCTTCCGTGGACTTCGGCATCGTCTACTCCGGCGACGCCTACCTCGGCCGCATGGGCCTGCTCGTCAACGACGAAACCAAGTATGAAAACGTCCGCGCCGTCTCCTTCCTGTATGGCGCCCCGGCGCAGCTCGTGGTCCGCAAGGACGCGGGCATCGCCTCCGCCTACGACCTCGAAGGCAAGATCGTGGCCATCGGCAACCCCGGTTCCGGCGCGGCCCTTTCCGCCGAGCGGTTCTTCAAGCACATCGGCATCTGGGACAAGATGGAGCCCCGCAACCTGGGCTACTCCCAGGCGGCCGCCGACTTCTCCGACAACAAGATCGACGCCTTCTGGGTCCTGGTGGGCTATCCCAACTCCTCGATCATTGAGGCGGCCACCCGTACTCCCGTCATTCTGCTGAACCTCAATGCGGACGCTGAAAAGTCCGGCTTCTACGATGTCTTCCCCTTCTACACCCCCACGGAAATCCCGGCCGGAACCTACGAGGGCCAGGACGAGGCCGTGAAGACCTTCCAGGACTCCACGCTCTGGTGCAGCAACGCCAAGACAGCCGACGACGTGGTCTATGACGCACTTGCGGCGGTCTACGCAGAGCAGGGCCTCAAGGACATGGCCACCGCGCACAAGGCCGCCAAGGCCATGAGCATCGCCAGCGGCATCGACGGCGTATCCGTGCCCCTGCATCCCGGCGCGCTGAAGTTCTGGGAGGAGAAGGGCCTGACCATCCCGACCAAACTCAAGTAGCGATTCGAATCCGGGGCGCGGCCCATGCGCGCCCCGGACCTTGACGGAACGCCGTTCGTCGGAAGGTCCATTCACAGCGGAACCGGGCGGGAACGCTCGCATGCCGCGTTTGCAGCCGTGCCCGCAAGGGGCGGTCGTCGACGCGGCGCACCCGCCGCAGCGGATCAATTACGCCATCTTTTCATCCTGATCCCCTTTTATGGAGGGATGATGTCCGAGACCATCAAGACTGATAAAGGTTTGAGCGCCGAGAACAAAGAGCAGCTCAAGAAAATAATGGAAAAGGACGCCAAGGCCGCGCGCAAGCTGACCGGTCCCTGGGGACTGTTCATCAGCCTGCTGGGCGTGGGCATGGTCGCCTTCTACTACTTCAACGCCGGCGTGCAATCCACCGCCACAAACTACTATCGCGGCATCTACGTCCTGATCACCTACGTACTGGTCTTCCTCTGCTATCCCATGCTGGCCCGCTCCAACCGCGACCGACCCACGGCGCTCGACATCCTGCTCGCCCTGGTTGCCGTGGGCTGCGTCGGCTACTGGATCATCGAATTCCCGGACCTGAACTACCGCATGGGCGCGGAAACCCAGCTTGACCTTGCGGTCAGCCTCGTGGGCCTGGTGATCTCCCTGGAAGTCTGCCGCCGGGTCCTGGGCTGGTCCATGACCATCGCGGGCCTGCTGTTCCTCTTCTACGGCTATTTCGGACCGTATTTCCCCGGCCCCCTGGCCCACAGGGGCCTGACCCTGCACGACATCGGCATCACGCTGTTCATCTCGCTGGACGGCGTATTCGGCATCATGGCCAACGTGCTCGTAACCTACGTGATTCTCTTCATCTTCTTCGGTGCGTTCCTGCAGAAGTCGGGCGTGGGCAAGTTCTTCATCGACTGGCCCCTGGCCCTGGCGGGCAAGACCACGGGCGGCCCGGCCAAAGTGGCTGTGGTGGCCTCGGCCTTTTTCGGCTCGGTCTCCGGCTCGGCCATTGCCAACACGGTCTCCACGGGCGCGTTCACCATCCCGCTGATGAAACGCGCGGGCTTCCGGCCCCACGTGGCGGGCGCCATTGAACCCGCCGCCTCCATCGGCGTCATGTTCATGCCTCCGATCATGGGCGCGGGCGGCTTCCTCATGGCCGAGCTGACGAACACCCCCTATGTGGAAATCATGAAGATGGCCATTTTTCCGGCCTTCCTCTACTTCCTCTCGGTATTCGCCATGATCCACTTCGAGGCCAAAAAGCACAACATCCGGGGCCTTGAGAACGAAGACCTTGGCCGCGCCAGGGACATCTTCAAAAAACACTGGTACAAATCCCTGCCGCTGGTGATCATCGTGGCCATGATGCTCAAGGGCTATTCGCCGGGCGCGTCCGCGTTCTGGGCAACCGTGGCCTGCATCGTGATTTCCTGGTTCGACCCCGAATACCGCATGGGCCCAAAGGACATCTGGGACGCCATTGTGGTCGGAGCCAAGAACACCCTGGTCATCGGCGCCACAGTGGGCGTCATCGGCATCATCGTCGGGACCATCGCCAAGACCGGCATCGGACTGAAGTTCTCGGACATCATCATCGCCATGGCCACCAGCGTGCCCGACGTGATGCAACTGCCCATCGCCATTCTGCTCATCGGCATCGCTTCGCTTGTGCTCGGCATGGGCGTGCCGGTCACGGCCTCGTACCTGATCGTGGCCGTGCTCGCCGTGCCCGCGCTGAACGAGCTCTTCGTGCTCTCCGGCGTCTACCCCGAGGCCCTGCCCGGAGAGATCGCCTACGGACTCATAGCCGCGCACATGATCGTCTACTGGTTCAGCCAGGACTCGAACATCACTCCACCAGTTTGCGTTGCGGCCTATGCGGGCGCGGCCATTGCCGGAGCCGACCCTTGGAAGACCGGTTGGACCTCGTTCAAGTTCGCCAAGCTGCTCTACGTGGTCCCCTTCCTCTTCGCCTATGAGCCGGGCATGCTCCTGCACGGGTCGGCCATGGACGTGGGCATGACCTTTGCCAGCGCCATCATCGGGACCATCGCCTTCTCGTCCCTGACCATGGGTTTCATGATCCGCAAGACAACCTGGTACGAATGGCTGCTCTTCGCCGTGGGCACGTTCATGTGCTACCACCCGAACCGCTACACCGACGTGCTCGGCATCGGGATCTGTCTCGGGGTCTACGCCATCCAAAAAGCGAAAAACGTTCGCGAGGCAAAGCTCGCAACGGTATGATCCTCCAAGCCGCGCGGAGGACCGGATCGGCCGGTCCTCCGCAATCCTTGATCCGCACTTGACGCGGGAAGCCCCGCGCACTACCCAGAAGCATTTGTTTCCAACAATCAATATTCCAACGGAGGCCGCATCCAATGGCGCTGTTCACCAAAGAAGAAGCCCTTGAGTACCACCGCGCAAAGCGCAAGGGAAAACTCGAAGTCTTTTCCATCAAGCCCTGCAAGACCCAGAAACATCTTTCCATGGCCTATTCCCCGGGCGTGGCCGAGGCCTGCCGGGCCATCCACGCGGACGAGGAAAAAGTCTACGAGTACACCAACAAGGGCAACCTCGTGGCCGTGGTCTCCAACGGAACCGCCGTGCTCGGCCTGGGCAACATCGGACCCAAGGCGGGCAAGCCCGTCATGGAAGGCAAGGGAGTGCTCTTCAAGATCTTCGCGGACATCGATGTCTACGACCTGAACATCGAAGCCAAGACCCCGGACGAGGTGGTCAGCTTCTGCAAGATGCTCGGCCCGACCTTCGGCGGCATCAACCTTGAGGACATCAAGGCTCCGGAGTGCTTCGAGATCGAACGCCGGCTGATCAAGGAAATGGATATCCCGGTCTTCCACGACGACCAGCACGGCACGGCCATCATCTCCGGCGCGGGCCTGTTCAACGCCCTGGAAATCGCCGGCAAGAAGATCGACCAGATCAAGGTCGTGGTCTCGGGCGCGGGCGCGGGCGCCATCGCCTGCACGCGCTTCTACGAGGCCATGGGCGTGCGCAAAGAGAACATTTTCATGTTCGACTCCAAGGGCCTGATCCACAAGGGCCGCACCGACCTCAACGAGCACAAGCTGCACTTCGCCCAGGACAGGGACCACGGCAGCCTGGAAGAGGTCATGAAGGGCGCGGACTGCTTCCTGGGTCTTTCGGTCAAGGACAAGATCAACGCCGAGATGGTCAAATCCATGGCCCCCTCCCCCATGATCTTCGCCTGCGCCAACCCGGACCCGGAGATTCCCTACGACGTGGCCAAGGCCGCACGGCCCGACTGCATCATGTCCACGGGGCGCTCGGACTACCCGAACCAGATCAACAACGTGCTCGGCTTCCCGTACATCTTCCGGGGCGCCCTGGACTGCCGCGCCACGGCCATCAACGAGGAAATGAAGATCGCCGCGGCCCAGGCCCTGGCCGCCCTGGCCAAGGAGCCCGCTTCCCAGGAAATCGCCGAGGCCTACGGCGTGGACAAGCTGGAATTCGGCATCGACTACATCATTCCCAAGGCGCTCGACCCGCGCGTGCTGATCTGGGTCGCTCCGGCCGTGGCCAAGGCGGCCATGGATACGGGCGTGGCCACGGTGCAGCTCGACCTGGAGCAGTACAAGAAGGAACTGCGCGCCCGCATGGACGCCTCCATCGCCCGCACCGCCGGAGTTGTGGACTCCTTCAACTACGGCTTCTAGCCGCTCCTCTCCCTGCTTTCCCCTGCCTTCCAGGCCCCGGGTTTCGGTCCGGGGCCTTTTTCTTATTCTCCCGTTGTCAACAGCCGAAAAAATACGTATCAATGCCAACTAGTCGCAACACCGTTTCAAGGGAGCCTTGATGCCCGCCTATCCCCCCGAACAACTCCGCAGCGCGCTTTTCGTCGATTTCGACAATATTTTTTCCTCCCTGAACGAGCAGGACCCGGAATACGCGCAAGTTTTTGCCCGCTATCCCAACCAGTGGCTGACCTGGCTCATGCGCCACGCCACAGGCCCGGCCCAGGTCCAGGGGGATGCCCGGCGCATCCTGGTGCGCAAGTGCTATCTCAACCCCCAGGCCTATCACGAGTACCGGCCATTCTTCATCAAGGCCGCCTTCGATGTCATCGACTGCCCGCCCCTGACCCAACGGGGCAAGACCAGCACGGACATCCACATGGTCATGGACATGATCGAGGCGCTGAATTTCCCGATCCATTTCGATGAATTCATCATCCTCTCGGGCGACGCGGACTTCACCCCGGTGCTGATCAAGCTGCGCGAGCACGACCGCATGACCACGGTGCTCTCCACGGGCTTCACTTCCCTGGCCTACATCTCGGCCAGCACGCACCTCATTGACCGCGAGCGGTTTGTCAACGGCGGCCTGGGCTTCGGGGACACGGACGCC
This sequence comes from Desulfovibrio sp., assembly GCA_050251775.1. Lineage (GTDB taxonomy): Bacteria > Desulfobacterota > Desulfovibrionia > Desulfovibrionales > Desulfovibrionaceae > Paucidesulfovibrio. The sequence continues at coordinate 42,602 of JBFWMD010000015.1, read as the reverse complement.
GAACCCGAACCCGTGAGCGAGGCGGATCTGGACAAGGTCTACCCCGAGGCCGTGCGCGTGATCCGCGAAATGGTCACCGAATATCAGTACCCCGTGCCCTTTGCGCCCCTGGCCCAGGAGGTTCAAACCACCCTGGAGGAAACCTTCGGCGCCACCAACGACTGGTACGGCCACGACAAGTTTTCCTCCCTGCTCGCCCGGCTCGATCTGGGCGACCTCCAGGTCTACTGGACCTTCCCCGGCTACGTCTTCGACCCGGCCCGCCACGACTTCAACGCCACGGGCCGCTTCGACGCGCTCCAGGAGACCTACCCGGACATCGCAGCCATTGCCCGCAAGGTCCACGAACTCACGGACACGCCCTACCTGATGCCCGAGCACTACCGGGGCCTGTTCGACGCCATTGCCGAGGAGGTCACGGAAAACGGCTTCAGCCTGACGCGGACCTCCAAGAACGTACGCGACCGCTGCCGCTCCAAGGGGCTGCCCATCTCCCGCTCACAGGTCAACTTTGTGCTCATCGGCATCGGCCACACCGGCTACCGCTACGGCGAACACGTGCCGGAAAGCGCTCTGGAGCTGGCCAAGGCCTTTGCACAGAACGTCAACTACCTCTGCCGCACGGCCCAGTACATGCTCGAAGGCGAGGACATGAAACAGTTCCTGCGCTGGCTCGTGCCCAAGAACTGACTATGCCCATGCTGATCGTAACCTCGAGCAAGAGGATCAATTGATGGACAAAATTCGGATCCAAGGGCTTAGAAGCCTCGTAGACACAGGATTGCTCCAATTAAAACCAATAACCTTGCTGTTGGGTCGCAACAGCTCTGGGAAAAGTAGCCTATTAAGGATGTTGCCTGTTCTCAGGCAGAGCCTTGAGCCTGGGAATAAAAATCCCCTAGTGTTAAATGGTCGATATATAGATATGGACAACCTCAAGCAAGTCTGCTCATCTTATACGGAAATCGAATCAACAAAATTAACTATCAATGTTTCCACTTCATCCGAACAAGGTAACACTCGTTTTTTCTTTCCACATGTGCCCGATTTTGGGAAAGATTATTTAATTGAGAGCGAATTCTACCCACTTGGAGAGCGCGACAACTATGTACGCTCAATACGCGTTATTTCCGAGCATACTTCTCTCGATATTTCTTTCCTACAAGACGGCGCTATTGAAACCTGTGTGTACAATAACCTTGAACTTTCTTCGATCCTTTCGCAGGTTAAAGTACGGCAAAATAGCTATATTCCGAGTTTTCCATATGATGAACATTTTGCATTCATACCTAACACTAATAGTTTAATGAAAATTATTATTGATCTAATTAAAAAGCATACACATGGACGACTTTCAGATGGCAAAATCCTGCGACAAATTTATTTCTGCAGATTTAACGAAAAGGAAAGAGTATTAAAACATTTCCTAAAAAGCGATTTCGGGAAGACGTGGGAAAAAAATACTAGTCAGTGGACAACTGAATCCCAGGATTTTTTTGACTTGTATAAGGCAGTTATCGCCTCTAGAATCCCTGCGATACTAAGCTATATCAATGAGTGCCTCAGACAAGAAACTGCGGCAGTAAAATACATCGCCCCAATAAGAGCGAGTGCTCAACGCTATTATAGATTTAATGATTCCTCAGTAAGTGAGATCGACCCTTTGGGCAGCAATGTTTCAATGTATCTATATAGCATGTCTGAGACAGAGAGAAAATCATTTCGAGAATGGACAAATACGCACTTTGGATTCGAATTTCATGCAAGATCAAAATTTGGACATCTTTCAATTACCGTAAATGACGGCCACGAGGAAGTAAATCTAGCTGACACAGGCTTTGGATACTCTCAGCTTCTTCCAATTTTAATACACCTTTGGGAGACACAACGTAAGAACAAGAAAAACAGACAAAATAATACAATCACAAATATATACGCTGTCGAGCAACCTGAATTACACCTTCATCCACACATGATCGGGAAGCTAACGGAATCCATTTGTGGCATCATTGAAGCAAACAAGCGATTAGAGCAAAACAACCTATTCATTCTAGAAACACATAGTACAACGGTTGTAGACACATTAGGAGCCAACATTGCTCAAGGAAAAACTGACCCTAACGACGTAACAATAATATTATTCGAAAAGGAAAGTCCTTCGACGGCGACAACAGTCACTGAAACGTCATACACAGAGGATGGCTTTCTCCGGGACTGGCCAGCTGGATTCCTTTCCGCGGACATGTAGAAGCCATGCTATTCTATATATGCAACGATTTGTCTGATGCCTTGCAAGCTAATGACAATAACGTCATCACTTTTCTTCGTAGTGCAGCAGAAGCATGGCGAAGAGGCTTGCACATTATCACGGGAATGCCAAAAACATTGCTTGAGATATCCAAATCAAACAATTTAGACAATCGTACGAGACAGCTGTTCAAGCAAATCACACGCTTAACCATCAGGGAATATAGCAACTATAACACAATACACAGATTTATTTTTGTTCAAAATTCTCAGACAGTTGAACATCGTCATATCTGCCTATCTCCACAAGAAGCTGATGTATTCATTTTATCTAAGACGCATCTATTACTCGAAAATCTGTCAGATGAGCCTTTGTATAGAACTATTGCTGAGTTATATTGCCACAACCAGAGGCTTCAATGTAAAATAAACTACCACCCAGAGAACGGCAACGGAGGACAAATTGTTGATACATACAAAATGTTTGACAACACTATCCCATGCCTTTGCATTGTTGATAGCGATAAAACATCTCCTTATAGCAAACCAAACAGCAAGAGCACGGCCTATAAAATCACTTCGGTGGAGTCTCCCAGCAGACTAGCAAAAGTCATTGTTATACCTGTTCATGAAGTGGAGAACCTTCTTCCTGTAGATATAGTCATTGATTATCGTAGCAAAAATGGCGGAATATCAGATGAACATAAAATTATCTTAAGAATTTTGCAGACATGCAAACGTCACCACCGGTTTGCAGATCTAAAAACAGGGATGGCCATTGATAGCATTGTCCGTAAATGCGATAGGAATAGTAGTAAGCATTTTTGGCTTCGTTTCGCTTTTCGCACTAAAATACAAATTCTAAACCAGGAACTCGAATGCGGTGATAAAGACTGTGTATCTTGCGAAAAATCAGCAGACTGCAAATATAGCTTTATCCCAAAATCTAACGTCGCACTCAATCGACTAAACATCTCTTTACAATCATTTCTAGAACACAGTAACAACTCAAAACACCTCCGCGTGTTATGGGAAATGATCGGACGCGAAATTACAGCATGGAGTTGTTCCTCTAATCCGACAGTTTCATTTTGACAGTCTACTCCTTGCGTAAAACGCCCCCGGCAGTTGATTGCCGGGGGCGCTCTGTTGTCAGGAGATCAAAGACAGGTTCGGCCCGTCAGACCCGTTTACCCAGAACACGCACCACGGCAAAGACCGCGAGGATGCCCAGGGGCAGAACCAGCAGCACGGGCAGGCCCAGGCCCGCCGGAATGTACCCGCAGAACACGGAGAGAAGCGCCACGGTCACCGCGTAGATCAACTGGGTCTTGGTGTGGTCGATGTGGTCGCAGGCCGCACCCATGGACGAGAGGATCGTGGTGTCTGAAATGGGCGAGCAATGGTCGCCGAAAATGGCGCCTGTGAGCACCGCGCCCACATTGAGCACGACATAGCCGTGGGTCGGGTCCACGGCAAAGGCCAGGGGAATGGCCAGGGGCATGAGAATGCCCATGGTTCCGTAGGAGGTTCCCGTGGCAAAGGAGATCAGCGAACCGAGCACGAAGATGATGCTCGGCAGCAGCCAGCTCGGAATGGCTTCCGAGAGCACGGCCACGAGGTAAGACGCGGTTCCCAGCTCCTTGATCACCCCGGAGAGGGACCAGGCCAAAAGCAGGATCACGGCGGTGATGTTCAGGGACTTCACGCCCTGGACCCAGACGCCCAGCGCTTTTTCCAGCGTGAGGATCCGCTTGGTCACGGCCATGAACATGGCGACCAGCCCCGCGATGAGCGCGGCCTGGAAGAGCACCACCGAGGCGTCGGACGCGCCGAATGCCTCGCGGATGGCCGTGAAGCTCATGGGTGCGTCGTTGAGCAGGGCCTGAAGTCCGGCGTCGTCCCCGGCCATGATTCCGTTGTATCCGTTGAAGTAGAACCCGAGAAACGCGGCCGCGATGAGCGTGCCAATGGGAATGATGGCGTTCCAGATGCTCAGGCGCACGTCCGGCTCCGGCTCCAGCCCGGTGGCCTCGTCCGCGATCATGGGCTTGGCGTTGTCCGCCAGGAGCTTGCCCGTGGTCCGGGCGCGGTGCTCGGCTCCCTGCATGGGGCCGAACTCGCGCAGCAAAAAGATGGTGGCCAGAATGAAGACCAGGATGAAGATGTTGTAGAACCGGTAGGGAATGGTTTCCACGAACACGCCGTAGGCGTTGGTCTCGATGCCGATGTTCAGGAAGCCGTCGCGGATCAGGCCGATCTCATAGGCCACCCAGGTGGAAATGAGCGCGATGCCCGCAATGGGCGCGGCCGTGGCGTCGATGATGAAGGCCAGCTTCTCGCGGGAAACACGCATCCTGTCCGTCACGGGCCGCATGATCGGCCCCACGGTCAGGGAGTTGGCGTAGTCGTCGAAAAAGATCAGCAGGCCCAGCACCCAGGTCACGAACTGGGAACTGCGCGGGGTCCTGGCCCGCTTGGCCAGGGCTTCCGCAATGGCCTTGGCTCCGCCCATGCGCGAGACCAGGGCGATGAGCCCGCCAATGGCCAGACACTGGAGCACGATGCCCGCGTTCCACGGGTCGGCCAGAGAGGAAAGAATTTCGCCGGTCAGGCGCAGAAAGCCATGTACGAAACCGTCGTAGAGCTGGAACCCCTTGGCTTCGAGCATGAACGTGCCGGAAAATACGCCAATAAACAACGAAAGGATCACGTTCTTGGTCAGAAAGGCCAGGGAAATGGCCACCAGGGGCGGAACCAGGGTCCAGAAGCCGAACAGTTCGGCATTGGCCGGCCCCAGGGAGGAATCCCCGGCCAGGGCGGGAGCGGAGTGGAACAGGAGCAGCAGGATCGGAAAGAGCAGCCGCGACGCAAAGGGACGCATGAACAACCTCTCAATGAAAAGTGTTAAAAACTAGCTTATTAAAGAAAAGTGAATTGCAATAAGGCAGACCAGGCAAGAATGCAACACAAAAGGCATTCCTGCTGAATGACAGTTCGTTTTTTCTTTTGATGCGGCGTTCCCATTGCCAATTGAGCTGAAAATCATCCACTCGGGCTGTTTTTGATGCGCCTTTGCCGAGTGCTCCAAAACGAGAAGAGGCCGCCCCAAAGGACGGCCTCTCACTGGCGGTGCGCTGTTCCGGGGGATGCTATTGCTCGCGGATTTCCACGCCGATGGGACAGTGGTCCGAGCCAAGCACGTCCGCATCGATCCAGGCGTCCTGGACGCGGTCGCGCAGCTCCTCGGAGACGAAGAAATAGTCGATGCGCCACCCCGCATTGTTCTTGCGCGCGTTGAAGCGGTACGACCACCAGGAATAGTTGTGCGGCCCCTGGTCGAAGAGCCGGAAGGTGTCCACGTAGCCAGCGGCGATGAACTTGTCGATCCAGGCTCGCTCCACAGGCAGGAATCCGGAGCGCTCTTCGTTGGCCTTGGGATTCTTGAGGTCGATTTCCTTGTGCGCGGTGTTGAAGTCGCCACCAACCACGATGGGCTTGCCTTGGCGCAACTCCTCGGCGTAGCGCAGAAACTCGTCGTAAAAGGCCATCTTGAACTCCAGACGTTCGTCGCTCATCTGGCCGTTGGGGAAATAGATGTTGAAAAGATGGAAAGCGTCGAATTCCAGGTGCTGGACCCGGCCCTCGCCCTGGAAGCGCTCGTCCGGCAGGCCGGTGTCCATGCTCAGGGGCGCGCGGCGCGAAAAGACCGCTGTGCCCGAATAGCCCTTCTTGACCCTGGACCAGTTCCACCAGCTCTGCCAGCCTGCGGGCGTGCGGTGCTCGTCCGGGATCTGGTCGGGGTGGGCCTTGGTCTCCTGAAGCATGACCACGTCCGCGCCGCAGTTCTCCAGCCATTCCGGAAAGCCCTTGCCGAGCACGGCCCGAAAACCGTTCACGTTCCAGGAAAGTATGCGCATCCATCCTCCGCGTTGTGCGTCGCTTCCGGGATTGCCCGGGGCCTTGCTTGGAAAACCGCAGGCTATCAGCTACAAGAACACACCTCAAGCTGACCGGAGCCGACCGCAACAGTACAAAAAACGGCCCCGAAAGGGCCGTTTCCGCGTGCTGCCAAGCGGCAAGCCGCAATCCGTTCGCATTTGGTTTGAACCGCAATTCCGCATCCCTCACAGGGGACGCTACAAATCCAAACCGAACCGTTTCAGCCGTGGTAGCGTCTTGGCGAACGGTTCAACGCTTCGCTAGTCTTCCAGGCTGGAACACTTGATGAAGCCGATCACTGCCATGGTCATCACAAGACCGATGAAAAACCAAAAATAATCCATGGGTTCCTCCTTCTCCTCATTCTGCTCCCAGTGCCGCCCCCGGCAGGAGCGGCTTTGGGCTGCGTATCAGATTCCCCTGGCAAAGGGAATAGCCCTGGACAGCCGCCGACCCATCGGGTACAGCCCCCGGCATGGTGCAAAGTCAGGTGGTCATCCTCGGAGCCGGCGCGTCCGGCCTCTGCTGCGCGCTCTTTGCCGCGCGGCGCGGGCGCGGCGTCCTGCTCCTGGACCACGGGCCCGTGACCGCCCGCAAGCTGCGTATTTCCGGCGGCGGACGCTGCAATTTCACGCATCTGGACGCCCGCCCCGAGCATTATCTTTCTGAAAATCCCCATTTCGCCAAGTCCGCTCTCGCGCGCTTCTCGCCCTGGGACGCCGTATCCCTCTTTTCGGAACTGGGCCTGGGCTACGAGGAAAAGAACCCTGGTCAGCTCTTCTGCTCCCAGGGTGCGCCTGCCCTGGCCCGCGCCCTGGAAGACGCCTGCCTCGACGCCGGAGTCCGCATCCGGCTGCGCTCGCATATTCTCGGCGCGGAGCGTTGCGGCGAAGGCTTTCTCGTCCGCACCGACCAGGACGAACTGCTCTGCCACTCCCTGGTCCTGGCCCTGGGCGGTCCGTCCTGGTCCACGGCCGGAGCCACGGACCTCGGATTCAGCCTGGCCAGGCGCTTTGGCCTGCGCATCGTGCCGCCCCGCCCGGCCCTGGCTCCTTTTGTGCTCGACCCTGCAGGCCAGCGACTTTGCAGCGCCTTGGCGGGAGTGAGCCTGCGCGCGCGGCTTTGCGCGGGCACTGCCGTCATTGAGGACGACCTGCTTTTCACCCATAAGGGCATCAGCGGCCCGGCCGCGCTGCAACTCTCCCTGCACTGGGAGCGCGGCCAGGAGATCCTGGCGGACCTGCTGCCCGGTTTGGACCTTGCCGCGCATCTGCAAGGCGAACGCCGCCGCAAGACGCTGCTGCGCAACCATCTGGCCGGACTGCTGCCCAGCCGCCTCCCTGGGGTGCTGCTGCCGCCGGAGCTGGCGGAAAAGCCTCTCTGCGATCTTTCCAACGCGGAGCTGGACGCCGCCACTCAGCGGCTCCTCGCCCTGCGATTGCGGCCCACCCGCACCGAAGGCCTTGGCAAGGCCGAAGTCACGGCCGGAGGCGTGGACACCCGCCAAATCTCCTCCAAGACCATGCAGGCCGACGCTCTGCCCGGCCTGTTTGTCATCGGGGAAACCCTGGACGTGACCGGCCAGCTCGGCGGCTACAACCTCCACTGGGCTTGGGCCTCGGCCCATGCCGCCGCGCAGTTCGCCTGATTTCGTTCACTTTTGCAAAACTGCTTTCCGCGACACCGTGAACGGCGTTTCTTTCTTGCCAAGCGGCAAGGAATCGCAGAAGATTCTTTTTTCTTTGCTTCCGAACATCTTTCAACGCCGAATCCGCTATTTTCGGAACGGCCCCCATCGCAGCCTGCGCGCCATAAACCGTTTGGGCGCAGCCCTCTGGAGATGTCCCCTTGTCCGCCTACACGCTTTCGCAACTGCTCGTCTTGCTTGCCATTGTTTCCGACGCGATCTCCTTTCAGTTCAGGGATCGCAAAAAAATCCTGCTCTGCCTCTTCGTCTCGGTCGCGCTCACCGCAATCCATTTCTTCCTGCTCAAGCAGCCCACTGCGGCGCTGCTCATGCTCCTGGCGGCCGGGCGCTACCTGGCCGGAGTCCACTCCACCTCGCGCCGCACCATGGGCGCATTCATCGGTCTGTGCATCGCGACCACGGCCCTGACCTATAACGGCCTGCTCAGCATCCTCAGTTGCACAGGCTCGGTGATCCACACTGCGGGAGCTTTCTGCCGCGACGACCGCCATCTGCGCCTGACCATGATCGTGGGAACGCTTTTCTGGATCGCTCACAATATCCTGGCCAAGACGCCGGGCGGCGTGGTCTTGGAGAGCCTCTTCCTGTGCAGCAACCTCGCCGGGTATTACCGCCACTACATCCGCCACAAGCGCTCCCCCGGTTCGGTCTGATCCCGAAGTTCCGTCCCCGCTTCGAGGCGTCGGGATGCGGACGCTGATCGCCCTCCCCTTGGCGGGGCGATCAGCGCGGCTTTTCCCGCTCTTCGGCGGGAACCAGTTCTCCTTGCCCCTGCCACGCGCTTTCGGATATCGTCCCTCCATCATCCACCCAACATGGAGGGACTCCCATGCATCAACGCGAAATGCTTTTGCGCGCCCTGCCGTTGCGGGCCGTGCCACTTGCCCTGATTATCGTTCTTCTGTCTTTGCCCGCGATGGCGGGAGATTTACAGATTTCCCTGGCCGACCCGGCATGGAATGGAGCCACCATTCCCCAGGGGCAGTGGTGCAAATCCTACGGGGGCCAGGGTTCCACACCGGCACTGTCCGTGGCGGGAATTCCGCCGGAGGCCGACGCCCTGGTCTTCAAATACGGAGACCGGACCTTCATGAAGATGAGCGGTGGCGGACACGGGGTCGTGGGCTACCACATCGCTCCAGGAACCACGGAAATCACGGTTCCTCCCATGCCCGGCCAGACCTTTGACCTGCCCGAGGGCTTCTACTCCATCCGCGCGCACAAGGGCACGCAGTGGGGCCACGCCGCCGGCGCCTACCTGCCCCCCTGCTCGGGCGGGCGCGGCAATACCTATGACGTACGGGTGCTGGCCGTGAAGATCACCGAGCCCGACGGCAAGGATTGGGACGAACTCGACAGCGCCACGCTCAAGCTTGGCCGCTACTGATCCGCAGCACTTGCCCTTCCTTGTTCCACCACAAAAAAGGGGGAGCCCCGAGAGGCTCCCCTTGCATTCTTCCGGTCCGGGACCGGCTAGTATTCCATTTCGTCCTTGCCCACGGGTTCGGCCGTAAAGGTCTTGTAGGCCCAGGCCTGGTAGGCGATGACGATGGGCACGAAGACCAGGGCCACGCCGAGCATGATGGACAGGGTCAACTGGGAAGAGGACGCGTTGTGGATGGTCACGCTGAACTGCGGGTCCGGGCTGGCCGGCATCAGCGCCGGGAACAGGCCGATCACGCCGAACAGGGTCGTGCCGATGATGAAGGCCATGGAAGAGAACCACGCCTTCCACCAGCTTTCCGAAGCCATGAACCAGCGCATGGCCAGCAGTCCGCCCACGGGCAGAAGCAGCAGCGCCAGCAGGACCGGATACTGGAAGTAGTTGCCGAAGAGCTGCGTGCCGACGTAGCTCCAGGCCAGGAAGACCAGCACGAGCACCAGCAGTACGGGCCAGAGCGCCTTGGCGGTCTTGATGGCCCGCGCCTGGAGCTCGCCCCGGGTGCGGATGGCCAGCCAGAGCGCGCCGTGGGTCAGGAAGATGACCAGGAAGAGCACGCCGCCGGCAAGGCCGTACGGGTTGAGCAATTGCAGGGTTCCGCCGGGGTTCACGTAGTCCGCGTTGAAAGGCAGTCCCTGGAAGATGTTGGCAAAGGCCACGCCCAGCAGAATGGCGGGCACGGCGCTGCCGAGGAACTGACAGGTGTCCCAGAGCTTTCTCCAGCTGGGATTTTCAATCTTGCTGCGGAACTCGAAGGACACGCCGCGCAGGATCAGCGCGAAGAGCAGGAGCAGCAGCGGCGTATAGAGCCAGCTGAACATCACGGCATAGGCAAAGGGGAAGGCCGCGAAGGTCACGCCGCCCGCCGAGATCAGCCAGACCTCGTTGCCGTCCCAGACCGGGCCGACCGCATTGAGCAGGATACGTTTTTCCTCGTCGTTCTTGGCCAGGAAGGGCGCCAGAGTGCCCACGCCCAGATCGAAACCGTCCAGGGCGAAGTAGACCGCCCAAAGGACGCCCCACAGAATGAACCAGATGCTCGCAAGATAAAGATGCGTGCTTTCAAGCATTGCGTTTCTCCTTGTGTTCGCCGTGCGCGGTTAGGCCTGGGCCGGTCCCTTCTTGGCGGCGCGGATCATCAGATAGATGCCCGCTGCGCCGAGAAGCGTGTAGATCAGGACCATGGCCACCAGGGAAGTGCCCACCTGGGCGGGCTGCACCGGGGAGACCGCGTCCGAGGTGCGCATCAGGCCATAGACAATCCAGGGCTGGCGGCCCACCTCGGCCACGATCCAACCGGCCTGGAGCGCGATGTAGGGCAGCGGGATCATGTACGGCAAGGACTTGAGCAGCAACGCCTGATCGTCAATGTTGTTGCGCTTGAGCCAGGAGATGCCCGCCACGAGAATCATCAGCGTCCCGATGCCGACCATGATCCGGAAGCTCCAGAAGGTGATGGCCACGGGCGGACGCTGGTCCTCGGGGAAATCGTTGAGCCCCGTGACCACGGCGTTGGGGTCATTGAAGGCCAGGAAGGAGAGCAGCGACGGGATCGGCAGAGCCTCCAGCACGTTGCCGTCCTGTCCCGGAATCTGGAGCAGGTACAAGGGCGCGTTGGCCTGGGTCTCGAAGTGACCCTCCATGGCCGCCAGCTTGGCAGGCTGAATCTTGGCCACGTGGTTGCCGTGCAGGTGTCCCTGGCCCGCCACCACGAGGGAGGCGATAATGGCGAAGGCGGCGGCAATGCGGAAGGAGCGGCGGAAAAGATCCAGCTCGCTCTTGCGCAGCAGATGCCAGGCGCTGACGCCGAGCACGAAGAACGCCGCCAGGGCCAGCGAGCCGGACACGGTGTGTACGAACTCGTTCCAGGCGAAGGGGTTGAAAACCACGGCGAAGAAGTCGGTCAGTTCGGCCCGGGGACCGTTGGGCGTCTCCACGATCTGGTAGCCGAGCGGATTCTGCATGAAGCCGTTGGCGATGAGAATCCAGACAGCGGAAAGGTTGCTCGCGCCCGCCACAAGCCAGGCCGCGACACAGTGCATCTTCGCGGAAAGCTTCTTCCAGCCAAAGGCCCAGACCGCCACAAAGGTGGACTCCAGGAAGAAGGCCGCCGTGGCCTCGATGGCCAGCAGCGAGCCGAAGATGTCACCCACGTAGGTGGAATACTTGGACCAGTTCGTGCCGAACTGGAATTCGAGCGTGATTCCCGTGACCACGCCCACGGCGAAGTTGATCAGGAAAATCTTTCCCCAGAATTTGGCCATGCGTTTGTAGGCCTCGTTTCCGGAGCGTACGTACATGGTCTCCATGACCGCGATGAGGACCGAAAGGCCCAGCGTCAGCGGGACAAAAATGAAGTGAAACATGGTTGCTGCGGCAAATTGCAGCCTGGACAACAGGATAACGTCCATACTCCTAAACCCCCTTTGTTATTGCCTCGGCATGCTTCGAGTTTTCGCGAAGATACCAAAGGCGTCGGAAAAATCAATAAGAATTATCATTCTTATTTCTCCGAGAAAATCATAGCGCAATATCGGGTTTTCCGGCAAGGGAAAACCCTTAAAATTGCCATTCCATTGCAAAAAGTGGCTAAAACCGAGCAATACAGGGCATTAAATCGCGGTTTGTCCTAAAGCTAGTGCAGAAGGGTGTGCCCTGGATTTCAACGAGAGGGAGCAACCGCACTCCCCAAGCCCTGACCTGCGCAGGTTTGCGTTTCAGGAAAGCATAGGGATTGTGGGGAATCGTCAGACGTGATCGGCGGGGAGAGCGGGCGGAGCGATGCCGCACGCATGCGGAGCAGCCAGGGACTCCTGACCGCTCCACATACAGGACTCGTGTGTGCCTAGTCCGGCTTCGGGGCGCAGAGCTTTCTCGGCTGCCCCGTTGCTTCGAGCACGGCGCGCCAGTAGTTGGAGTGCGTGTTGATGTTCTTCTTGCCCCGCTTGATCAGCGAGAAGGGAATGTGGACAAAGCGGCCGTTCCATTTGCTGACCACCATGCCGGTACGACCGCTCATGGCCGCATGCACGGAGTGGGCGCCGAGGAAACCGCAGTAGATGGCGTCCGCGCTGTTGGCGGGCACGGAGCGGATGATGTAGCTCGGATCGATGTATTTGAGGTTGATCTCCACGCCTTCCTGCTTGAAGAACATTTTGATCTCGGAGCAGAGCAGCGCGCCGATGTCGCCGAGCTTGGTGTTTCCCGACGCGTCCGTGCCGGAAATCTCCGTAAAGAGATCCTGGCCCGCGCCTTCGGCCACCACGATGACCGCGTGGCCCCGGTCCTTGATGCGGCACTTGAGGGCGTTGAGAAAGCCGTGCTCGCCGTGCAGGTCGAAGCGCTCCTCGGGCACGAGCACGAAGTTCACGTCCCGCAGAGCCAGACAGGCCTCCGCCGCGATGAATCCGGCGTTGCGGCCCATGAGCTTGACCACGCCGATGCCGCCGGGCGCGCCCAGGGCCTCGGTATGGGCGCAGCGAATCGCCTCGGTGGCCTTGGCCACAGCCGTATCGAACCCAAAGGTTTTGGCCACGAAACTGATGTCGTTGTCGATGGTTTTGGGCACGCCCACCACGGCGATGCGCGCCTTGCGCCGGGAAATCTCGTCCTGCACCTTGGAAGCGGCACGCATGGTCCCGTCCCCGCCGATCATGAAGAGAATGCCGATGTTCATGCGCTCCAGCGCGTCCACGATCTCCTCCGGGGCCTGCGGCCCGCGTGAGGTTCCGAGGACGGTCCCGCCGAACTCGTGGATGTTGCGCACGCTCGCAGGGGTCAGTTCGTCGAAGTTGTAGCCGTGCTCCGGGATGAACCCGGCCAGACCGTAACGCACGCCGAACACGGCGGGCACATTGTAGAAATGGTGCGCCTCCAGCACGATGGAGCGGATCACGTTGTTCAGGCCGGGGCAGAGCCCGCCGCAGGTGACCACGGCGCATTTGGTCTTGCTGGGGTCGAAGAAAAGCTTGGCGCGCGGCCCGGCGTGCTCGAAAACCACGGGCTCGGGGACGCCTTCCTCGCCAACGTTGCAATAGCGGGCGTCCTTGTAAACCTCCACGAAAATGGAATCTTTCTCGTCGATGAAGCGGTCCAGCATCAGCGGCGAGTCCACGGTGGCCGGCCCCAGGGTGGAGATGTGCGTGTCTTCGTTGCGCAAGGGTTGAAAATCAAAGTGTCTCACATGCACCTGAAGGCTCCTTTTCATGGTCGGGAAAAAGATGTATGGACGATCTGGAACTTGATTTTATACCTTGCGGCAGTCCGGTTGACAAGGCCGTGAGAACCTCGGGAAAGAACGGAGCGCATGGGCAACAGGAACTGGAAGCCGTGGGTCCATCTGGGAGACCCGCAGGAGGCCCTTGACCGGCTGATGGAGACTGGTTCCGGCCAGGAACGGGCCGGAAAAGCTTATGTCTGGACGCCGCCCAGCGATGTCTTCGAGGATGAGCACGGGCTGGTCTTCCGCATGGAGCTGCCCGGCGTGCCCCTGGAGCGGATCCACGTGGAGGTACGGGGCGGCGCTCTTGTGGTCCATGGCGAACGGCCCTTTCCTGGCGGCGACGTGGCCTACCACGCCCTGGAGCTGACCTACGGTCCGTTCAGCCGCAGCTTCATGCTTCCCTCGGACGCGGAGCCGGACAGTTTTTCCGCCCTGCTCAAAGACGGCATCCTGACCCTCACGGTCCAGCGCCGGAGCAGGCCCGCGCGGCGCATCCAGCCGGAATAGCCCGCTCTTGACTCCCGGTGCGGAGTCGCTATCTTTTACACGTTTCCCCATCCCCTTTTCTCCGACCGCTCCATGCGGGCCGGAGGCAACCGGAGCGACGCCTCAAAGGAATCTCCATGAGCAGCCAGATCAAAACCCTTGTGCTCCTGGCGGCCCTTTCCGCCATCATTCTCTTTCTGGGCGCGGCCATGGGCGGACGCGCGGGCCTGATGTTCGCCCTGGTCCTGGCCCTGGGCATGAACTTCTTCAGCTACTGGTATTCGGACAAGGTCGTGCTGCGCATGTACAAGGCGCAAATGCTGGAGCCGCACGAGGCCCCGGAACTGCACGCCATTGTCGAGGATCTGGCGCGCAACGCAGGCATTCCCAAGCCCCGCGTGGCGTTGATTCCCCAGGAGGCCCCCAATGCATTCGCCACGGGCCGCGACCCCGAGCACGCCGTGGTGGCCGTGACCAGCGGCATTTTGCGCATCCTCAAAACCGACGAACTGCGCGGAGTCCTGGCCCACGAGATCGGCCACGTGGCCAACCGCGACATCCTGATCCAGTCCGTGGCAGCCGTACTGGCCACGGCTATCATGTTCGTAGCCAACATGATGCGATTTGCCGCGTTCTTCGGCGGGGGCATGCGCGACAACGAGGGCAACAGCAACCCTCTGGCCGCGATTCTGCTCTCCATTCTCGCGCCCGTTGCGGCCATGCTCATCCAGATGGCCATTTCGCGCTCGCGCGAATTCCTGGCTGACGCCACGGGCGCGCGCATCTCGGGCCAGCCTCTGTCCCTGGCCTCGGCCCTGGCCAAGCTCCAGCGCGGCGCGGAGCAGGTTCCCCTGCAGGGCAACCCGGCCACGGAGAACATGTTCATCGTCAACCCGCTCTCAGGGCGCGGCCTGTCCGGGCTGTTCAGCACCCACCCGCCCGTGGAGGAGCGCATTGCCCGCCTCCGGGAACTCGCCGCCCAGATGTAACCCGGCCGCATACCGAAACCGCGACCTCGAACCTGGATGTTTTCATGATCCGACTCCTGCTTTTTCCCCTTTTCCGGCCCCGATTCGCCCTTGCAGCGGCTCTCCTGGCGGCGGCCCTGCTCCTGGCCTGCGGCGCGGCCCTGGCCCAGACGAACCCGGGCTTGCAAGCCACCCAGGACAACGACCCGCGCCGCACCCCCGTGGTCCGCGCCGTGGAGGCGGCGGCCCCGGCTGTCGTGAACATCACGGCCACACGCCAGCAGCGCGGGCGCTCCCGCACCGGCTTCATGCTCGAACCGCCCCGCTCCGGCGGCAGCATGGGCTCCGGCGTGATCATCGACGGCGTCAAGGCCCTGGTGCTGACCAATGCCCATGTCATCGACAACGCCTCGGACATTGTGGTCCGGCTGCTGGACGGGCGGGAATTCAAGGCCGATCTGGTGGGCGCGGATCCGGATTTCGATCTGGCCGTGCTCAAGCTTCAGGATGCCCACGACCTGCCGCAGATTGAGATGGGGGATTCCTCGGACATCCTCATCGGCGAACTGGTCATCGCCATCGGCAACCCCTTTGGCTACGCCCACACCGTGACCACGGGTGTGGTTTCGGCCCTGAACCGCTCGATCAAGACCGAATCGGGCACGCTCACGGATTTCGTCCAGACCGACGCGGCCATCAACCCCGGCAACTCCGGCGGACCGCTGCTGAACATCCTGGGCCAGCTCATCGGCATCAACACCGCCATTCTGGCCAAGGGCGAGGGCATCGGCTTTGCCATTCCCATCAACAAGGCCCGGCGCGTGGTGGATGAACTGCTGCTCACGGGCTATGTCGCGCCCATCTGGCTCGGCGTGTTCGGCACGGATCTGGACCCGCAGACCGCCAGCGCCCTGAGCCTCAAGAGCCTGGACGGCCTGCTGGTGACCGAGGTCCAGGCGAACACCCCGGCACAGGCCGCCGGTCTCCGGCCCGGCGACGTGATCCTGCGCATGAACAGCAACGCCGTGGCGGACCGGCGCGCGTATCTGGACCTGCTGCGCAACCACACCCGCGCCGAATCCCTGACCCTGACCCTGCTGCGCCAGGGCCAGGAGCGCACTGTGCAGCTCCGGCCCCAGGCCCTGGAGCTGCCCCGGGTGCTGGAACTGGCCGAACAACACTGGGGCATCCAGATCGCGTTGCAGCCCGCTGGTCCGCGCGGAGGCGTGCTCGTGAGCATGGTCCTGCCGGACAGCCCGGCAGCCCGGCTCGGACTCCAGGAAGGCGACGTGATCCTGCGCATGGGCAACGTGCTCGTGCGCGAGGCTCGGGACTATGGCACGGCATTCCTGCACTACCGGCTCCAACACACCCTGCTCATGCGCGTGCAGCGCGGCAACGGCCTGTATTACGTCAAAATGGGAGTAACCCCGTGAACAACATGCCGGATCCCGAGGCGATCCACACGGCCCGCGACTACTGGAACCGGGTTGCCCAGGAGAAAAACTTCACCACGCCCCTGCCCCTGGAGGCCCTGCAACAGCGGCTCGCGCCGGACGCCCGCATCCTGGACTACGGCTGCGGCTATGGACGCACCCTACGCGTGCTCAGGGACGCGGGCTTTGAAAACGGCCTGGGCCTGGATTTTTCTCAAAGGATGATCGAACGGGGCCGGGCGCTCTGGCCCGACCTGCGTCTCGAAGTCTGTGGCCCGGAAGGAAAGGGACAAACCAAACTGCCCCTGCCGGACGACGAAATGGACGCGGTCCTGCTCCTGGCCGTGCTGACCTGCATCCGCCACGACGCCGACCAAACCGCGCTCCTGGCCGAGCTGCGCCGCGTGCTGCGGCCCGGCGGCCTGCTCCTGGTCAACGACTTTCTGCTCGCGCCGGACCAGCGCAACCAGGAACGCTACGCTCGCTTCGCCCCGGACTATGGCACGTTCGGAGTCTTCGAGATTCCGGGCGGCGGCGTCATGCGCCACCACGCGCCCGAGCACCTGCGCGCTCTGCTCCGCGACTTCGAAATCCTCGACTGGACCGAGCAGACCTTCACGACCATGAACGGCAACCACGCGCGCGGCGTGACCGTGCTGGCAAACACGGTCTGAGTTCCTCCCCTTACCCGCATTTCCAGAGCCGCCCCCAGGTTTGCCACGCAACAGAGGCGGAAGGATATTCGTCCTTCCGCCTCTGTTGCGTTCGTGCGCCGGGAACGAGCCCGCTCAGCCGTTGATGCGCTCCCGAACGGTCCCAATCAACAGGGCCGCGACCTGCTCCCGGTTCAGATGCGTAGTGTCCACGAGCACGGCGTCCTCGGCCGGACGCAGCGGAGCCACCGCCCGATTGCGGTCCTGGTCGTCCCGGGCGCGGATGCTCTCGGCCAGCTCTTCCATGTCCGCGGGCTCGTTCTTCTCGCGAAGCTGTTCATAGCGCCTGCGGGCGCGCTCGCGCACGTCCGCGTCCAGGAAAAACTTCACCGTGGCCTGGGGAAAGACCACGCTGCCCATGTCGCGCCCCTCGGCCACCAGGGAGGAGCGCTCGCCGATGTCCCGTTGGGCCTTTTTCAGGAACTCGCGGATCACGGGCAGTTTGGCCAGATTCGAAGCCCACATGCCGACCCGCTCGTTGCGGATCTCCTCGCCCAGGGGCACGTTGTCCAGGCTCAGGCCGGAATCCGCGCCCGAGCCGTGCAGCTCAAAGGAAATCGTGTCCAGGGCCTGGGAAAGCCACGCCTCGTCCCATTCCCAGGCGTTTTCGCCCAGCTTCCAGGCCACGCCCCGGAACATAGCCCCGGTGTCCAGATAAGGAATTCCCAGGGCCTCGGAAAGCTCCCTGGCCATGCTGGACTTGCCCACGCCCGCGGGCCCGTCCAGGGTCACGATGATCCGGTCCTGTGCGTTGCGCGCGCTCACAGCAGCTCCTTCAGCGTGGCCACGAAAATTCGGTTCTCCTGGTCCGTGCCCACGTTGACGCGGATGTGTTCGGGCAGGCCGAAGCTTTTCAAAGGCCGCACAATGATGCCGCGCTTGAGCAGCCCCTCGAAAAGTGCGCCCGCATCGCTCGGAGGCCGGAACATCAGGAAATTGGACTGGGAGGGCGTGATCTCGCAGCCCAGGGCGGTCAGCTCGGCCTGAAGATATTCCCGGCCCTCGAAGACCACGCGCAGGGTTTCGCTCAGAAAGACGTTGTCCTCCAGGGCGGCCAGTCCGGCGGCCTCGGCGGGCAGGTTCACGGTAAAGGGAATGCGCGCGCGGCGCAGGTAGGAGGCCAGCCACACGGGCATGATCCCGTAGCCCAGGCGCAGCCCGGCCAGACCATAGGCCTTGGAAAAGGTCCGCAGAAGCACCACGTTTTCCAGCCCGGCCAATGGATCGGACAATTGCCCGGCCAGTTCGTACTCCTCGGCGGGACGCGCGAATTCGACATAGGCCCCGTCCACCACGAGCAGGGTTCCGTCCGGCAGGGCACGGGCCAGCCGGGCCAGTTCTTCAATCGTGGCGGCCAGACCCGTGGGGTTGTCCGGGCTGGTCACGATGACCAGGGCGGTGTTCTCGTCCGCGGCCTCGGCCAGGGCGTCCAAGGGCAGAGCCAGGTCTCTGGCTCGGGGAACCTCGCGGTATTCCAGGCCGCAGAGCTTGGCGCACATGCGATACATGCTGAAGCAGTGCTCGTAACAGATCACGTTGTCCCGACCCGGCTCGGCCACCACTCGGAAGAGCATGTCGATGATCTCGTCCGAGCCGTTGCCGACAACGACCATCTCCGGGTCCACGCCGTGCAGCGCGGCCAGGGCCGCGCAAAGGCGTGGCGAATGGTTCTGCGGATAGCGGAAGGCCTCGGCGGCCTTGCGGCCCAGGACCTTTTGCACCACCGGGGAGACCCCGAGGGGGTTCTCGTTGCTGGCCAGCTTGACCACTTGCTCCACGCCGTACTTTTCCCGGATGTCCTCCAGAGTCAGTCCCGGCGCATACGGCTTGAAATCCAGAATCTGCCTGCGCACACGCTCTTTCATGTTCTTGTTCCTTGCTGCCGCCCGTTGGCGGATGAGACAAAAAAATACGGCCCTGATCGGGCCGTATCTCATATAATCTTTCGGGCGCAGCGTAAAGCCGCGCACGCTCAGGGCGTTCGCGCAGCCTCCCGGAAAGCCGTCGCGGGCCTCAGTTCGGGCGAACCGTAACCACCGGGCACTTGGCGGACTTGACCACCTTTTCAGCCACGGAGCCGAAGAGAATGCGGTCGATGCCCTTGCGGCCATGGGTTCCCATGACGATCATGTCCACCTTCTCTTCCTGGGCATACTGCAACACTTCCTCGGCGGCGTAGCCCGTGGCGACCTTGCCCGTGACGTTCAGCCCGGCAAAGTGCTTGCCGAGGAACTCTTCCATGGTCGATTCCGCTCCGGAAACGATCTCTCCCACGAACTCGTCGATGGAACTGGCCGGGACCTTGAAGCCCACGTACTGGCTCAGGCTCGGGGCCACATAGAGGCAGACAACGTCCGCGTCGAACGCTTCGGCAAGGGTGCGGGCATAGGCGGCCACATTGCCGCTGTGCTCGGAAAAATCGACCGCGCACATAATCTTCTTGATGTCGGGCATGGTTTCCTCCTTTAAGCAACATGTACCAATGCTTGATTTTACTTTTAGCACACCTGCGGCCGACGGGCCATGATTTTCCCATGGGAAAAAGCGGAAATCGCTGTTTCGAACGCACGAACCCCAGGGCATTTGCGCCTTGCGCCGGGTTGGCGTATTCTCCGCTTGCGCCGGATACACAGGCGGCAAAAAATGCCGTCGGCTTTCAGGCAATATGCTAAAAGAACAGTATGTTAACATAAATTAACATCTTGGCAGACTCCTTGCAGATTATTTGCAAACCCCAGGATAGGAGTACGAGAATGAAGATCCATCCTGATCAGATCGAGGGCGTTCGCCAGTCGCAACAGCAGCAGGCGGACAAGGCCAGGCAGAGCAGCAAGGCGTTCGGAGATGTGCTCGGGCAGGAAGTTGCCAGGACCGGCGAGAACTCCACAGCTTCCGGAGTCCTCTCCGTGGCTCCGCTCGGAGGCGTCAATGCGCTCCTGAACGTTCAGGCCGCGCAGGAAGTCCAGGCCGTGCAGGAAGTCCAAGGCATGGACACCGGACAGGCCGCCACCAAGGTGGACGCCGTGCTCGACCAGGTCGAGGACTACGCGGCCAAGCTGCGCGACGTTGCCCCGGACGGCAGCGGCCTGCGCGAGGCCCACGCCGCGCTCCAGGACATGCAGGGACAGGTGGACGGGCTCAAGGCCGTGGCCGACCAGCAGCCCGAGCTGCAAAGCATCGTCAACGAACTGGATGTGCTGGCGCGTACCGAGCAGTTCAAGTTCAACAGGGGGGACTACCTGGTTTAGCAGGGCCCCCCGCCCTCGAGAGGCAAAAAAAGCCGCTGCTCCAAACAGGAACCAGCGGCTTTTTTTGCGACTTTTGGAGTTCCCTTGCCTATGCCTGCCCGAGGGAGGCATCGACTTCCCCCAGCGGGGTATACACCGCTCCCCCCGGCTTCAATTCGGACTTCCAGAACACAAAACGCGAGACGCGCATTTCCGGCCAGGAGCATCCCGCGACCAGTTGTTGCACCGCGTTCCAGTCCGCTCCGCCTGCCGCGCGCACGCGGCCCAGGGTCAGATGCGGGTGATAGGGCCGGGTTTCCGGAACATGCCCCTGGGGCGCAAGCGCCGCATTGACCTGGCCGGCCAGCGTGGCCAGCGCGTCCGCCCCCTGGCCCACTCCGGCCCAGAGCACCGAGGGCCGGGCCACATTCGGGAAATAACCCGCGCCTTCCAGTTGCAGCAAAAAAGGTGGAAACGAAATCTTCGCCAGGGCCGCCGCCAGGACAGGAACTGCGTCCGGATCCGTGTCCCCGAGGAACTTCAGTGTCAGGTGCTGGCGCTCCGGCGGCGGACAGGATATCCGTGCGCCCCGCGCGGCTTCGCTGCCCAGCGGCCCGCGCGGCCCGCGCAAAACGCGCAGCAGCTCCGTTGACACGGCACGGCATTCCCCGGACAGGGGCACACCCACAAAAGTCCGCAGCATGAAAGCAGGATTGGACATCTTTCCCCCTCGTGTTCATGGCCAGTGGCCCGGCTCCGCGCTTTCCCGCTCCGGGGTGCGGGTCGGAGGGCATGAAAAAACCGGACCCGGAACGCATCTGACGGTTTCCTGGGTCCGGCTGCGATTTTCGCCTGGTGGCGGCGCTTGCGCACCGCTCTTCCCTGGGCTCATCCGCGCGGCTTCAGCGGGTCGACCACGCGGGGACCACGCTGGCCGCACAAGACTTATCGCAGGAAAGAGCGCAGCCCCTCCAGGGCCGCGACCACGGCCTGCTTCCGCACGGCCTGCCTGTCCCCCTCGAAGTGGAACAGCTCGGTCCGTAGTTGCCCTTCCTGGTCGGCCCAGGCCATCCAGACTGTGCCCACGGGCTTGTCCTCCGTACCTCCGCCCGGTCCGGCAATGCCGGACACGGCCACGGAAACGTGCGCCCCCACAGTGCGCATTACGGCCGGAGCCATGATCGTGACCACTTCCTCGCTGACCGCCCCCACCCGGCTGAGCAGGTCCCCGGCCACACCGAGCAGGGCCATCTTGACGTTATTGGAATAGGCCACCACGGAACCGGCGAACCAGTCCGAGCTTCCCGGCACGTCCGTACAATGCGCCGCCACGAGTCCGCCCGTGCAGGACTCGGCAGTGGCCAGTTTCCAGCGCTTCGAGCGCAGCGTGTCGCCGATTTCAGCGACCGTTTCCATCAGGTTGACATTCATCTTGCACCTCGCCTTGGGAGCATCATACCAACCCTGCCCCGGTGTTGCAATTGAAGTCCGTCGCGCCTACAAATTGCCCCTATGAAACCGCGAACGGAATTCGCCCGGCTCGTCTGGAGACGGCATCAGATTCCCTGGAACTGGCTGGTCCAGGCCCTGGGCGCGTTCCTGCTGCTTTTCGCGGTCTGGCTGCGCAGTGGGGTGGAGGCCTGGGCCGGGATCGGCCTGCTCCTGGCCGGGGTTTTGGATTTCCATTTGCCGCCGTTTCCGGAAAAAACTTTTATGGCCCGTCTGGTCCGGCGTATGATCCAGGCCGAGGTGGTCTGGATCAACCGACCCTGGGACCGCCGCAAGTGGGTCGCCATGGTCCTGCTGCTTCTGGGCGCACTGCTTGTACTCACGACGCTCTGGCTCGACAGCCTGCCCGGTCTGGGCCTGCTCGTGGGCATCTTTGTGCTCTTGCGCGTGCGTGCCGCCAACAAGGAAGCGGGCATCGACCCCTGAACCGAATCAAGACCCGACCCCGCTTCCCCTTTGCCAGCCAGGACGAAATCCGGTAGTTGCTGCTGGGAACGACGATTATCGAGGAGTGGACCATGCTGGACCTGAAATTTGTTCGCAATAATCTGGACACCGTGCGCGAGGCCCTGAAGCGGCGCAATGCCAAGATCGACGTGCAGGCGTTCGCGACCCTGGACGAGAAGCGCCGCGCCCTGACCCAGGAGGTCGAGACCCTCAAGGCCGAGCGCAACCAGACCTCCGCCGAGGTGGCCCAAAAAAAACGCGCCAAGGAAGATGCTTCCGCCCTGATCGAGAGCATGTCCGTTGTGGGCGAGCGCATCAAGGAACTGGATGCGGCCCTGGCCGAGGTGGAAGAGCTGGAAACCCAGTGGCTGCTGAGCTGCCCGAACATCCCCCACGAATCCACCCCCCTGGGCGCGAGCGAGGAGGACAACCCGGAAGTGCGCCGCTGGGGTGCGCCCCGCGCGTTTGACTTCCCCATCAAGGAGCACTGGGAGCTGGGCGCGGACCTGGGCCTGCTGGATTTCGAACGCGCAGCCAAGCTCGCGGGCGCCCGGTTCGCTCTGAGCTACGGCGCGCTGGCGCGGCTGGAGCGCTCCCTGGCCATGTGGATGCTCGATGTGCATGTGACCGAAAACGGGCTGACCGAGGCCCTGCCACCGCTGATGGTCAACAGCGCCGCCATGCTGGGCACGGGCCAGCTCCCCAAGTTCGAGGAGGACCTTTTCCGCCTCGACTTCAAAGACCACTACCTCATCCCCACGGCCGAAGTGCCCCTGACCAACCTCTATGCGGGCGAGGTCCTGGACGAGGCCGACCTGCCCAAGGGCTTCTGCGCCTGGACCCCCTGCTTCCGCTCCGAGGCGGGCTCCTACGGCAAGGACACCAAGGGCCTGATCCGCCTGCACCAGTTCCACAAGGTGGAGATGGTCTACTTCGCCCACCCGGACAACTCCTACGAGGTGCTGGAAAAGATGACCGCCCAGGCCGGGAGCCTTTTGGAGCGACTGAACCTGCCCTACCGGGTCATCACCCTTTGCACCGGGGACGTGGGCTTTTCCGCCGCCAAGACCTACGACCTGGAAGTCTGGCTGCCCGGCCAGGACAAATACCGCGAAATCTCTTCCTGCTCGAACACCGAGGACTTCCAGGCCCGGCGCGCGAACATCAAGTTCCAGCCCAAGGGCTCCAAGAAAAAGGAATTCGTGCATACCCTGAACGGCTCGGGCCTGGCTGTGGGCCGCACCCTGGTGGCCGTGCTGGAGAACTACCAGCGGGCCGACGGCGCCATCGTCATCCCCGACGTGCTCCGTCCGTACATGGGCGGGCTGGAAGCCATCGAACCCAAATAGTGCACCCACGCGCACCGCGCCAGAACGAAATCATCAGGGCCGGGAAGCGCTCCCCGGCCCTTTTCCTTTGGCTGCCGCTCCGCGCGCGGGCTTGACCGCTTCGGTCCGGCAGCATACGACTCGCGCATGGCATTGCTCAGCGCGAAGAATCTCAGCATCTCCTTTGGCGGCCCCCTGCTTCTGGACGGCGTTTCGTTCCAGATCGAGGAAGGCCAGCGTGTCTGCATCGTGGGCCGCAACGGGCAGGGCAAATCCACCCTGCTGCGGCTGCTCTCGGGCGACCTGACCCCGGACAGCGGTGAAATCGTCCGCTCCCAGGGCGTGAGCGTGGCCCGACTCTCCCAGAAGGTCCCGGAAAACGTCACGGGCACGGTCTACGAGGTGGTCACGGGCGGCCTGGGCGAACTGGGCGCGACCCTGGCCGCGCACCATGCCGCGAGCGAGTGCATCGCCGACCCGAACGCCTCCGAACGCACCCGCGAACAGGCCCTGGCCCGGCTGCCGGAAATCGAATCCCAACTGGAGCGGCTCGGCGGCTGGGAAGCGCTCTCCACAGTGGACGCGGTGCTCTCGCGCCTGAGCCTGGACCCCGCGCCCAGGTTCGAGACCCTCTCCGGCGGGCTCAAGCGCCGCACCCTCCTGGCCCGTTGTCTGGCGGGCGCGCCGGACGTGCTCCTGCTGGACGAACCCACCAACCACCTGGACATCGAATCCATTGCCTGGCTGGAGGAATTCCTGCTCCGCCACGTGCGCACCCTGGTCTTCATCACCCACGACCGCATGTTCCTGCGCCGCGTGGCCTCGCGCATCATTGAGCTGGACCGGGGCCGTCTTGCGGACTGGACCTGCGACTACGACACCTTTCTGGAGCGGCGCGACGCGCTCCTGGAGATTGAGGAAAAGCAGCGCGCCGAATTCGACAAGAAGCTGGCCCGGGAGGAAGCCTGGATCCGCCAGGGCATCAAAGCCCGGCGCACCCGCAATGAAGGCCGGGTCCGCGAACTGGAACAACTTCGCCGCGAGCGCAGCCAGCGCCGCGAACGCCTGGGCCGGGCCGACATCCAGGTGCAGGAGGCTGGCCGCTCCGGCAAGGTGGTGGCCAAGGCCGAATACGTGACCTTTGGCTGGGGCGGCGCGCCCGTATTCGAGAACCTGACCACCACGATCATGCGCGGCGACCGCGTGGGGCTCATCGGCCCCAACGGCGCTGGCAAGACCACACTGATCCAGGTGCTGCTGGGCAGACTCCAGCCCACCGCCGGAACTGTGCGCCTGGGCACGGGGCTGGAAATCGCCTACTTCGACCAGCACCGCGAGGAACTGGACCCGGACAAGACCGTGCGCGACAGCGTGGCCGACGGCAACGACGTGGTGACCATCGCGGGCAACCAGCGCCACGTCATGGGCTATCTGAAAAGCTTTCTCTTTGAGCCGGACCGGGCCAACTGCCCGGTGCGGCTGCTCTCCGGCGGCGAGCGCAACCGCCTGCTCCTGGCCCGGCTGTTCACCCGGCCCGCCAACCTGCTGATCATGGACGAGCCCACCAACGACCTGGACGCCGAAACCCTGGAGATGCTCGAGGACCGGCTCCTGGAGTTT
Organism: Desulfovibrio sp.; assembly: GCA_050251775.1. GTDB lineage: Bacteria > Desulfobacterota > Desulfovibrionia > Desulfovibrionales > Desulfovibrionaceae > Paucidesulfovibrio. The sequence continues at coordinate 17,308 of JBFWMD010000015.1, read as the reverse complement.
CAGGGGACCGTGATCCTGGTCAGCCACGACCGCGCCTTTCTGAACAACGTGGTCACCAGCACCCTGGCCTTTGAGGGCCAGGGCCGCGTGGTGGAATACGTGGGCGGATATGACGACTGGCTGCGACAGCGCCCCGCGCCGGAAGCCGACAAGAGCAAGGCACGCTCGGCCAGGGCCGGAAGCAAGGCGGCGGCAAGGCCCGACCACGCGGGCCAGGACGATGCCAAACCCCGCAAGCTGAGCTTCAAGGAACAGCGCGAAAAGTCCGCCCTGGCCGAGGAACTGGCCGCGCTGCCAGGCCGTATCGAGGACCTGGAAGCGCGCATCGAAAAAGCCCACGCGGACATGTCCACACCGGAATTCTACAAACGTCCGGCACTGGAGATCACCCAGGCCCAGGACGCTCTCGTTGCGCTGGAAGCCGAGCTGGAAACGATCTTTGCCCGCTGGGAAGAGGCTGAAGCGCGACTCAAGGAGCTGGGCGGAGAATAGGAACGGGGCCGGGTTTACTCCCCCCACTCCGGATACATGAACCGCCCCTCCGGGTCCCCTCCCCATTCACCGGATCATCCAGGCGGTAGCCATACCAGTCCGGATCTCCGCCCGCAGCGCCGATGGGGTCCTGGGCCGTGAAGCTCCCCGTGTCCGGGTCGTAGTCCCGCCAGCCGAAGCGCCCTTCCGGTCGTGAGGAACCCGTATTCCAGTCGTACAGGCCCCCCGCAAAGCCAAACGGCGAGCGCAGATACGGGTTGTTGTTCTTCACCACGTCGCCGAACGCGTCATACAGGATTTCCTTTAGCCCGCCTTCGGTTGGGAACTCAACCATCCGACGCTGCCGATCTGATCGGTATGCAAAAGGATTTGGCTGGCTTGTTCCTGACCTTGTTCCTGGCCTTGCCCTTGATCTTGTGAAACCAAGCCCATGGGTCGGCCTGCACGCCCCCCATTCTGGCCAGACGACTTCCCACCATCGCCCGCCCGCCAAATCCACATGGGACCAGGTCGCCAGATGCGCACGGTCATGCCAGCGGAACCACTCCGTCAGCCTGCCGTCCACATACTTGGCGTTGCGCCGGCCCTGGTCGTCGTGGGTGTATTCCACGGTCCGGCCATCGGGCAGTTCCACGGCCAGAAGCCGCTAGTCGGGCGCATAGTGGTAACGCGTCTCGCCCTGGGGCGTGACCTTGCGGCTGCGGAAGCCCCTGTCGTCATGTTCGTAGCGCGCGTCGCCCGCCTGGAGCAGGCGATTGTCCGGGCCGTAGCGGAAGATCTGGCCCATTTGCCCGCGCAGAGGCACGTAGTCCTCGGCCCGGCGGCCCTGTAGGATTTGCCTCCGGCGGCCGGGGCCCACGGCCCCGGACCCCATTCTGCGCCGACGCGCTATGCTGCGCTTCGGCGCTTCAGCGCGGATGCCGCAAAATGCCCTTCTGCCGTCAGTCTGTCTTGTGGCGGGAAGGTATGCCGATCCGTGCGGTTGATTGCCCGCCGCGCAATGTCGAATGTTCACTGCGACGGGATTTCCGCAAGACTCACTCCGGTTTTGGGGGCCAGGATGAAAATGGATAGGAAATGGAAAGCAAAAAGACGAATTTCCCCTATTGACAAGAGGGTCGATCTCCGCCCCGGCACGTCCCCTGCACACCCGTTCATACCGGAAAAATGTGCCTGACCCAAAAACCGCTGGTTCGCATTGGCCCAGTCATGCCTTTGCCTGAATGCGTATCGATGCCGCCTATGGTTACGTCTGTCCCGGTGTGCGTTCTTCTTTCAGGACAACAGGCGGTTACCCGTTTTTTGTGACATTCTTGGCCTGAAGCAGCGAAACCATACTTTTGCTCGATTTTTTTCCGCCCTTCATTGCCCTACTGTAGAGGTGAGAATTCATCATGAAGGGAAACGCCATGATTACAGGACCGTGGACCAGGATCCAAACCCTTGACCATCGAGTTGCCCGGAGGCTTCTGCCCGTGTCGATTTTTCCGGCCCTGCATTCCGTACCCCTGCGCAGTCGCATCCACCGGTGATATTTCCCACCTAGAAGCAGGAAGCGGCCAAGGTTCTGGCGGGAACCAAGGCCGCTTCCTCATTTTTGCGGGCCGGAGCAGGGCGAAACAACGGAGGCAAGGGTGTTCCCTGCCGATTGTGTTACGGGGTTGAAGTTTCGCTCTTTGCCCGGTTTAAAAGTTCGTTTAGCAGCTTCCCGCGCCGCAGGTTTTCCTGCGAGGCGCGAAAAGCGACCACCAGCGGCTTCCGTTCCAATTCTACCAGCGGACGCACATTGTCGATGCCGAGTATCCCGGCAAGATACAACATCACCTGCGGGTCGGTGATGGCGACGGTCATGTGCCTGCGCGAGAGCTTCTTGATCAGGGATTCCTCGTCGGGAAGCAGGAGCACGTTTCTTCTCCACTGCTCGGCCAGTACCGGAACGGGCTGGGGATAGACGTAGGTGCGCACCAGTCCCACGCTCTGCTCCGCGAACAGGGTTTCCAGGTCCTTCCAGAGCACTCCGGAATCCGTGAAGGTCATGACCGCCAGTTGCGAGGAGGCCACCGGATCCGAGGCCACGAAACCGTCCTCCACCTCCTCGGGCCATGCCGGATAGTAGCCGTCGAACGCGCTTGTTGTCGCGAACTCCTTGGCCCTGGCCCAGGGAAAAAACTCGACCTCCAACCCGATTCCTTGCTTCTCCAGCAGCGCGCGCAAGGTGCTGACAGCACTGCCCTGGCCCGCCAGATTGCGGCCCGCGTAAGGCGGCCATTCGAGAGAAGCCAGCCTCCAGACCTCACCCGCCCGGGACTGGCCACACAACGCGATCACCAGCCACACGGCGGCCATAACAATGATGCCTTTCTTCACTGCCGTTCTCCGATTTGGGCAGTTCCCTTGCCTTAGGTTTTTCTACTTGCTTTGAAGGCCAAGCAACGGGAACCGACCGCCCCCAGTACCCTACCCTGCCTTTTCCTATCAGATTCGCAGCGGCTCGGAAAGCGACACGACATGTTCCTTTTCGCAACGTCCAGCCTCCCCCGTTTACGCAGAACAGCCCGGATTTTCTGTTGAATCCGGGCTGATCCAGGGACTTGCCTTGCGTCTTTACAACTTTCTAAACCAACGCCACGAGATCGTAGGTCTTGGCCTCCTGGACCTCGGCCCGGACAATGCGACCCGGCAGGAACACATCGCCCGGCTCGGCGCTGACGTAGACCACGCCGTCCACCTCCGGGGCCTGGAACCAGGCCCGGCCCGTGTAGAGCCCAGGCCAGTCCTCGTGCGGAGCCTCCACAAGCACCTCGATGCTCTCGCCCACGTAGCGCTCCAGATTCTCCGCGCTGATTTCCGCCTGGATGCGCATGAGCTCCTCGCGCCGCGCCTCCATGACCCCGGACGGGACCTGATCCGGCAGTTCCGCAGCGGGCGTGCCTTCCTCGGCCTCGTAGGCGAAAACACCCAGATGCGTGAAGCGCGTCTCGCGCACGAAATCGCAGAGCGCGTCGAAATGTACGTCCGTTTCGCCGGGATAGCCCACGATGATGGTGGTGCGCAAGGCCGGATCATCAAAATGGCTGCGGACCCGGTCCAAAACCCGACGCGGGTCGCGCGCAAAGGGACGGCCCATGCTCTTGAGCACGTCCGGGTGGGCGTGCTGAAGCGGAATGTCGAAATAGGGCAGCAGCGGGCGGCCCGCCGAAGCCAGGAACGCAAGCAGTTCATCCGTGAGCCCGGCAGGATAGAGATACATCAGCCGCAGCCATTCCAGCCCCTGGAGGGGCAGGAGCCGGTCCACCAGGGCGCGCAAGTCCCACTGCGAATTCTTGGGCAGGTCGCTGCCGTAGGCGGTCACGTCCTGGCCCACGAGCACCAGCTCGGGCACGCCCTGGGCCACCAGATCCTCGGCTTCCAGGACCAGGGTTTCCAGCCCGAAGCTGACGTGCGGACCGCGAATGCCCGGAATGGTGCAAAAAGCGCAGTTGTGGGAGCAACCTTCCCCGATCTTGAGATAGGCATAGGCGGGTCCCGTGGACAAACGGCGGGGCAGGTCCGGATCCGCCTCCCTGGCCAGGGCCTCGCGCACCAGCTCGGGCCAGCGGTGCAACTCGCGGGTGTTCAGCCAGATGTCCACCTCGGGCATCTCGCGCATCAGGTCTTCGCCGTAGCGGCTCACAAGGCAACCGGCCACGGCCAGCACCGGCTTGGGGTCCAGGTTTGCGATGTTTTCCTGCACGGCCAGGATGGCATCCACGGATTCCTCCACAGCCGGGCGGATAAAGCCGCAGGTATTGATGAGCACCAGATCGGCGAACTCGGGGTTGCCCGCCGGAACCACGGATGGCCCGAGCGAGCCGAGCAGCCGCTCCGTATCCACGCGGTTTTTGGGGCAACCCAGACTCACGGCATGTACTTTCAGGGATTCACTGTTCATGCAACACCGTCTACTCCAAAGCCGCGCGGCTGAAAAGCCCGCCAACAATTCGTACTGGCTTGCGCTTCGTCCGCACAGGCGTATACTGATCATTATTCCTAAAAAAGGGACCAGTGAACGGCATGGATCCTGTTTTCCAAGAACATCCGTATCAAGTCGGAATTGTGGGTGATTGGAGTTCCCTTGAGGCATTTTGGGAACTGCTGGGCAGCGGCTCGCGCGCGGGAAGCTTTTCCCGCGTGACTCTGGTGGCCGCCGCGCTGTCGGACAGTCCGGAGCAAGCGGACAGCTCGCTGCCCGACATCCCTCTTTTCCCCACCTTTCGGGAGATGCTCTACATGCATCCGGAAATCAATCTGGTGGTGGAGACCAGCGGCATCCCCCGTCAGATCACAGAGCTGCGCCGCGCCCTGCCGCCCCACGTGATCCTGGTGGAGCGGGCCGCCGCCAGCTTTTTCCTGGACCTGCTCTCCACAGGGGAGATGTGGAAGGCCTGCCGGGTGGATCTCACAGCCACCCAGTCCATGCTCACAACCGTCATCGACCAGCTCCATGAGGACATCCTCTTCCTGGACATGGAGGGCCGCGTGCTTGGGGCCAACAGCTCTGTCTGCCGCCGCACCGGGCTGGAGCGACGTGAACTGGCAGGGCGCAGGCTGGACGAAATCTTTGAAGACATGGAGCTGCGGGCCCAACGCGGCTGCGCGACCTGCGACAACCCCTTCACCACCACCCTGCGCACGGGCGAACCCTCCGAAGCCCTGGCCACCAAAGTGGACCCCTTTGGGCGCATGCATTACTTCCGCATCTACACCTATCCCATTTACGAGAATGACCGCCTCGCCCGGGTGGTGGCCATGCGCCGTGACATCACCAGCCGCACGGAAATGGAAAACAGGCTCCAGCAATCAGAAAAGCTGGCCTCCATCGGAGAGCTTTCCACGTACATCGCCCATGAAATCCGCAATCCGCTCTTCGCCATTTCCGGATTCGCCAACTCGCTGCTGCGCTCCGAAAACCTGGACGACGCCGCGCGCGAAAAACTGGACATCATCCTTTCGGAATCCCGCCGGCTGGATGAAATCCTCAAAAGCATCCTGAATTTTACCCGGCCCACGGAGCAGCGCGAAGGACAATGCGACCTGAACGAGGTGACGGACGAGACCGTGGAAGTCATGCGCATTCCGGCCCGTTCCCAAGATGTACGCGTGTTTCTGGAGACTTCGGGAAGTCTGCCGCGCGTCCAGGCCGATCCGGAACTGATCAAGCAATGTCTGATCAACCTGATCAAGAACGCGCTGGAAGCCATGCCCGATGGCGGGGAACTGCGTGTTTGCACCCTGCTGCGCGACGAACTGGCGGCCCTGGAAGTCCGCGACACCGGACCGGGCATCCCCGCGGAAATCCGGGACCGGATCTTCAGCCCCTTTTTCAGCACCAAGGGCAAAGGCTCGGGTCTCGGCCTGGCCATGATCCGCAAGATCATGGACGACATTGGCGGAGACGTGGAGCTGACCAGCCGCGAAGGCCAGGGAACCTGCGTGACACTGCTTTTGCCGCCGGTGCTCGCGGTTGCGCAAAGCGAACCGAACGGGTAAAAACCTTCCATCTTTTCCACTGCTAACCGCAACCAGGGAGGCCCCTTGCGCGCTGTTGTTCTGGCGACCCGCAACCAAGGCAAAATCCGCGAATTCTCCGCTCTGCTCCGGGACTTCGACGTGGAGGTCAAGGGGCTGGACCAGTTCCCCGACATCGAGGACATTCCTGAGACTGGCGAAACCTTTCTGGAAAACGCCCGGCTCAAGGCCGTGGCCGTGGCCGAGTCCACCGGACTGGTGGCTGTGGCCGATGACTCGGGTCTGGCTGTGGACGCCCTGGACGGCGCACCCGGCGTCTATTCCGCACGCTATGCGGGCGAGCACGGCGACTCCGACGCCAACAACGCCAAGCTGCTCCAGGCCCTGGCCAACGTTCCGGACGAGAAACGCACGGCCCGGTTCATCTGCTGCATGGTGGCGGCAGCGCCCACGGGCGAAAGCATCCATGCCCAGGACTCCTGGGAAGGGGTCATCGCCCACGGTTACAAAGGCAAGAGCGGCTTTGGCTACGATCCGATCTTTTTCGACCCGGAACTGGGCTGCACCGCTGCGGAGATGGCCCTGGAAGTCAAGAACGCCCGTTCTCATCGGGGCAAGGCCTTGGGCCGGTTGCGCGAGGCCTGGCCTGCATTCCTGGCCCGGCTGCCCGGCTGATTCCGGCCCGAACCATCGCGCCATGGCGCGGCGCTCCATGCGCGCCGTTCCCGGCCTGGGTTTTGCATTACTCCATGCATTGGAGATACGGTCGCCCTGGACGGCTCGCGCCTTCGCGCATTCCCGTTCAGTCGTAACCCGCATGGCTCTTCGTCTTTCAGCCCCATGCGTTTTTTGCACCGACACCGGATTGCGCCTCGGCGAATGCAGGTCGGGTTTGAGAGGCGACCAAAGGCATGTTTTTGACGCCCCCAGGGGCTCTTTAACGTCATTTTTATCGCCGCGCCTTGCCCGCTTCCCGCGCCGTTTTCTTTCGCGCACGGAAGCCCGCCGGGCACGCCGGAGGACGCGCATGAGCAATCCGACCAGCACCAACGCCACGACCAACTCCGGCGTAACCAATCACGCCGTAACCAATTACGCCGTGATCCTTGCCGCGGGCAGCGGCGAGCGCATGGGCTTCTCCACCCCCAAGCAATTCCTTAAGCTCGCGGGCCGCACGGTCATCGAGCACACCCTGGCCGTGTTCCAGGCCCATCCCCTGATCCACGAAATTTTCATCGTGGTCTCGCCCAAGGACCGCCTCTACCTCGAAGAGCTGCTGCTCAAAAACCCCGTGCCCAAGGTGACCAAGCTGCTCCGCGGCGGCGCCACGCGTAAGGACAGCTCCTGGGCCGGCATCTGCGCCGTGCCCGCCGACCGGCTGGCTGGGGCCAACATCCTGATGCACGACGCGGTGCGCCCTTTCGTAACCCGCAGAATCATCACCGAGACCGTCGAGGCCCTGGCCCGCCACGCGGCTGTGGACGTGGCCGTGCCCGCCGTGGACACGATCATCTCCGTGGACGGCGAAAGCTTCATTCGCGACATCCCGGACCGTTCCGCCCTGCGCCGGGGCCAGACGCCCCAGGGTTTTCGCGCCGCCGTGCTCAAGAAGGCCCACGAGCTGTCCATGAGCGACCCGCACTGCCAGGTCACGGACGACTGCAAGCTGATCCTGAACTACGGCCTCGGCGACATCTACGTGGTGCGCGGCGAGGAAAAGAACATCAAGATCACCTATCCCGAGGACCTCTTCCTGGCGGACAAGATCTTCCAGGTCAATTCCTCAGCCCTGGAGGACGGACCGCCCCTGCGCCGCATCCAGAACAAGGTCGTGGCCGTGTTCGGCGCCACCAAGGGCATTGGCGAAGCCCTGATGCACCTGGGCCGCGAGTATGGCGGGCGCATGCATGGATTCGCCGCGTCCCAGGGCTGCGACGTTGCCGACGCCGCCTCGGTGGAGCGCGCCCTGGCGCAGGTGGTCGAGACCGAGGGCCATATCGACGCCGTGGTCAACACCGCCGGGGTCCTGCGCTCGGGCCGCCTTGTGGACCGCGCGCCAGCGGACATCGAACGGGAAATCGCCGTGAACTATCTCGGCTCCATCAACGTGGTCCGAGCGGCCCTGCCTCTTTTGGAAGCCACGCGCGGCGGCATCTGCCTGTTCACCTCCAGCTCGTTCACCCGGGGCCGCAGCCTGTACACGGTCTACTCCTCGTCCAAGGCCGCCATCGTCAATCTGGTCCAGGGGGTGGCCGAGGAGGCCGCGCCGCTTGGCGTGCGCATCAACGCCATCAACCCTGAGCGCACGGCCACGCCCATGCGCGTGGAGAACTTCGGCCCGGAGCCGCCCGAATCCCTGCTCACGGCCCAGGCCGTGGCCGAAGCCACCATCAAGACCCTTTTCGCGGATTTTTCCGGAACCGTGGTGGACGTGCGCCGCAAGTCCGCCGCCCTGTAACCGCTGCCCGCCACTGGAAGCTCTCATGGACATCGACCCCAAGACCCTGGCCATGCTGGCGCGCATCCGCGCGCTCACGCCCAAAGCGCCGCGCACCGTGGCCGTGGTGGGCCGCGCCAGTGGTCTTTTCGGCGGCAACGCCAAATACTTCTTCCTGCACTGCCGCGCCCACGCCCCGGAACTGGACTGCTTCTTTCTGACCCTGAACCCGGCCGTGCATCGCGAACTGCGCTCGGCGGGCCTGCCCTGCGAACTGTTTCCCGAAGGGGACAGCGTGCGCCGCGTGGCTTCCGCCGGAACGCTCGTGGCCGACGATTTTCATTACAAAGACTCGCCCCTGGCCCCGCTCGTGGACGGAGCGCGCGTGGTCCAGCTCTGGCACGGCGTGGGCTTCAAGAAAATCGGCTTTCTCGAAGCCGAGTCCGGCATTGACCTGCCCGAGGATCGCCGCACCTATCTCCGGCGGATGTATTCAGGCTACGACGCCGTGCTCTCCACTTCGCCCTTTTACACCGAACATCTTTTTTCCACTTCCTTCGGGGCCGGGGAGATCATCGAGGCGGGCTACCCGCGCAACGATGTCTTTTTCCGCCCGCCCACCAAACACGACATGGTCGCCTCGGACCCGCAGCTTTACGGCGTCGTGCGCAGACTGGCCAAAACGCGCACCGTGGGCCTGTTCGTGCCCACCTTCCGGGACGGCGGCGGCGATTTTCTCACCCAGGGCGCGCTGGACCTGCCCCGCATGGACGCCGAGCTGGAGCGGATCAACGCGGCCCTGGTGGTCAAGATGCACAGCTTCAGCAACCACTACAAGGGCTTCACTTTCCGCAACATCCTGCACTGCCCCAACCATCTGGACATCTATCCACTCATGCCCCTGTTCCACTGCATGATCACGGACTATTCCTCCATCTTCACGGACCACTTGCTGCTGGACAAACCGCAGATCTTCTTTCCCTACGACCGGGAGCAGTACACCGCGCTGAACCGCGAACTGCAATTCGACTACGACTGGATCACACCCGGACCCAAAGCTATGGACCAGCAAGGCCTTCTGGACTGCCTGCGCGACGTGGCCGAGGGCCGCGACAGCCACGCGGAGCAGCGCCAAAAAATCGCTGAATTGGCCTTTGCCCACCACGACGGCAAAGCTGGAGAGCGTCTGCTGGCCTGGCTGCGCGCCAAGATTGCTCCACAGCTTCCGGCCTGACGTATTTGCCCTCTCCTTCTCGCTTCTTGCCTTTGTCTTGTCCCGCTTGCCCGCTATCTCCCCGCTTTACGGCGCACTTGATTTGTGCCACGTGACCCCCTATGAATCGATAGCGCCTTTGCGCTTCCAACCGCTGACGAAACCGGAGTGAGACCATGTGCGGCATTATCGGTTATTGCGGCCACCGTCCGGCCGTTCCCGTTCTTGTTGAGGGGCTCCGCCGCCTCGAATATCGCGGCTACGACTCCGCCGGAGTCGGATTTCTGGATACCGACGGCCTCAAAGTCATCAAGGCCAAGGGCAAGCTCTGCGAGCTGGACAAGAAGCTCGACAAGGAAAACGTTTTCAACGCCACCTCGGGCATCGGCCACACCCGCTGGGCCACCCACGGCGAACCCAACGAACCCAACGCGCATCCCCATGTGGACTACACGGGCCGCCTGGCCATGATCCACAACGGAATCATTGAGAACTACCAGGAAATCAAAAAGGAACTTCAGGCCGAGGGCGTGACCTTCAAGTCCGAGACGGACACCGAGGTGCTCCTGAACCTGATCTCCAAATATCTCCAGGAAGACGGCGAAATGCTGCCCGCGCTCTCCCGCGCCCTGAACCGCGTGGAAGGCGCCTACGCCATTGCCGTGTTCGACTCCCAGAACCCCGGCGTGGTCCACGCGGCGCGCGTGTCCAGCCCGCTGGTGCTCGGCGTGGGCACGGGCGAGAACTTCCTCGCCTCGGACATCCCGGCCTTTCTGCCCTACACCCGCGACGTGGTCTTCCTGGAGGACGGGGAGCTGGTGCGCATTGATGCCGCCTCCTGGCAGGTCATGCGCGTCAAGGACCTCTCCCCGGTGGAGAAGAAGGTGGACACCATCACCTGGGACGTGCAGGCGGCCCAGAAGGGCGGCCACAAGCATTTCATGATCAAGGAGATCTTCGAACAGCCCAAGGTCATCCGGGACTGCCTCTGCGGCCGTCTGGGCACGGACCTGGACGAGGTCCGCCTGAGCGAGCTGGACAAGCTCGAAGGCACGCCCAAACGCATCCACATCGTGGCCTGTGGCACGTCCTTCCATGCCGGTCTCTGGGGCATGTACCTGCTGGAGCAGTGGGCGCGCATCCCCGTGCAGGTGGAGATCGCTTCCGAATTCCGCTACCGCGACCCCATTCTGGACCCGGACACCCTGATCATCGCCATTTCCCAGTCTGGCGAAACCGCAGACACCCTGGCGGGCATCAAGCTGGCCAAGCAGCAGGGCCTCAAGGTCCTGGGCCTCTGCAACGTGGTCGGCTCCTCCGTGGCCCGCGAATCCGACTATGTGCTCTACACCCAGGCCGGACCGGAAATCAGCGTGGCCTCGACCAAGGCCATGTGCTCCCAGCTCACGGCCCTGCTCCTGTTGACCCTCTATTGGGGCCACAAGAACGGCCGCCTGGACCCTAAAATCTACGCCGAGACCCTGCGCGGCCTGCGCAATATGCCCGACCTGCTGGACAAGACCCTGCCCGATCTGCGCGACCGCGCCAGCGACCTTGCCCAGAAATACTCCGCCGCCAAGAGCTTCCTCTACCTCGGACGCGGGCTGAATTACCCGCTGGCCCTGGAAGGCGCGCTGAAGCTCAAGGAAATCTCCTACATCCACGCCGAGGGCTATGCCGCCGGCGAAATGAAGCACGGTCCCATCGCGCTCATCGACCCGCAGTTCCCGAGCTTCGCCATCGCCCCCGACGACGAGCTGTTCCCCAAGGTCAAGTCCAACCTCGTGGAAGTGCAGGCCCGCCGGGGCGAGATCATCGCCCTGACCAACGTGGGCCTGGATCTCGACGTGGACCACCGCTGGGACGTGCCGCGCGCCTCCGGCCCGCTGAGCACCTTCCTGACCCTGCCCGCGCTCCAGCTCTTCGCCTACGAGGTGGCCGACTACCTCGGCAAGGACGTGGACCAGCCCCGCAACCTGGCCAAGAGCGTCACCGTGGAATAGCCATCCGGGGTTTGCGCATCGCAACCCCGATCCGACCACGATCAAGCGTTGATCAGATCATCAGCCTCGCAACGGCCCTGCTCCGGCAGGGCCGTTCGCTTTGCAAGCTCAGGCGCTGTTGGCTTTGCAAGCCTCCTGACACAGGCGCTCCGCGCGGAAATCTGTTCTTCACGACTGTACAATCCAGCTTCGAGAACGTAGAACCCCTCTGGCAACGCCGCCCGCCCCGGCCCCCGCCTCCGCGACCCGCGTTGACCCTCCGGAGTCCTCATTCATGTTCGCATCCATCCTTGCCCTCGCCCCCTGGGCTTGCCTCGCCCTGGTTTCCGTGCTCTTCGCGCTCGTCCTGCACCTCGCGGCCTTCCCCGCCGCCCTGCTGCTCGGTCCCATGCTCGCCGGAACCCTGTTCGCCCTGCGCGGCGCAAACCTCCGCGTCCCGGCCTGGGGCTTCACCCTGGCCAAGGCCGTGATCGGCTGCTTGGTGGCCAGGGCCATCACGCCCTCCACCCTGGCCACCATGGGGCAGGACTGGCACATCATGCTGCTCGTGGTCGCCATGATCATCGCCTCGGGCGCTGTCGTGGGGCTGCTTCTGCTGCGCTTCGGCAGCCTGCCGGGCAGCACGGCCGCCTGGGGCACGACTCCCGGCGGAGCCGCCGCCATGACCGCCCTGGCCCAGGCCTACGGCGCGGACGTGCGCATGGTGGCCTTCATGCAATACCTGCGCATGTCCCTGGTGGTGCTAACAGCCTCCGTGGTCTCGCGCTTTCTGATCGGCCACGAAATGGAACCTTCGATCCAGCAGGCCTGGCTACCCATTTTTACGACCCCGCTGGTCCCCACGCTCCTGACACTGCTGATGCTCGCCGCCGCCCTGCTCCTGGCCCGGTGGATCCGCATCCCCGCCGCGGACATGCTCCTGCCCATGTTCATCGGCGCTGCGCTGAACTCCACAGGCCTGCTGACCATCACCCTGCCCTCCTGGATTCTCTGGGTCGCCTACGCGGCCCTGGGCTGGTACGTGGGCCTGCGCTTCACTCCTGACATGGTCCGCTACGCCCTGCGGGCCATTCCGCAAATGCTGCTGGCCACAGCCCTGCTCATTCTGTTCTGCTGCGGCGCGGCCTGGCTGCTGATGCACAGCCTCGGCGCGGACATGCTCACGGCCTACCTCGCCACCAGCCCGGGCGGCCTGGACACCGTGGCCGCCATTGCCCTGGGCAGCAACTGCGATGTCTCCTTCGTGCTCGCACTCCAGACCCTGCGCCTCTTCGCCGTGATCCTCCTCGGACCGGTCATGGCCCGCCTCGTCTGCCGCTTTGCCGACAGACGCCCGGATTAGCGAAACAAAGAAAAGCAAATCGGGGGAAACCCTTTCTTGCAGAAAGTGTTTCCCCCGCGCCCCCTTCCCAAAGACCTTTCATGGGCTGAACGCCTCACGGCGTTCAGCATGATTAGCAATGCCGCCTTTTGCTGTCTTTTTCCCTGGATCAGGCGCAGCCTGATCCAGGGAGCGCACCGCTGCGCGGGATTGCGCGGACCGCAGGTCCGGTAAGACCGCGCAGCAGATGACCACGCCGCTACGACACGCACATCTTTCCGCAGCTGCTCCAGGTCCTGGCAGATCGCCCCCGCCGCGCGAAGCGCGTGCGAGAGGACGGGGTTCTCAGGGGCCGCGGGCCCCTGAGCCGCCGGAGGCCTGCCTTTTCCTTGCCTAACGAAAAGGCCCCTGCCGAAGCAGGGGCCTGAGTACCAGCTATGATCGCGGGAGGGGGGAGTGGTCTACCACTCGGAATCGGCAAAGGGGTTGGAGCCGAAACCGAAGTCGGCTTCGGGCTCGCCGCCCGTGGCCGGAGCATCGCCACCAGCGGCGGCTCCGCCGTCGGCAGCCGCGCCGCCGGCAGCGCCGGCCACGACCACGCCCTGTTCCTTGACCTTGTTGACTTCTTCCATCAGCGCGTTGAGCTTCTTGACCATGTCGTCGATCTTGGTGGAGGCCAGGGAGATCTTGGACTCACCCGCCTTGTTGGCGTCGTCCACGACCTTGACCTTGGCTGCCAGAGACTTGACCTGGGCGTCCAGATCGGACTTCTCGGAGATCAGCTTGGCCACTTCGGCCTTGAGCGCGGCGTTTTCGGCCTGGAGCTCGGTGAGTTTGCCCAGAGCGGCCTGGGCCTGGGACAGCTCCACACCGGCCAGGGGGGCCAGCTTGACCTTGTTGCCCAGGGCTGTGAGGTCACCGGCGGCCTGCTTGGTCAGGCTCGGCTCGACTTCGTAGATATAGCCTTTGGAAAGGCCGGCGGCCACGGGGGCCAGATCGGCGTTCACGTCGGACTGGGTCACGAAGGAAAGGAATTCCAGAATTTCAGCGTCGATCTGGTCGGCGCCGCGCAGCGCGTTCACGAACGTGCTGATGGGGAACACCTTTTCCTGCACTTCCTGGACGGGGGTTTCCTTGACGTCGGACATTGTATGCCTCCTAAAAAAGGTAGAAACGTTGTTACCTTGCTAATTTCGCCCGGCTCGCGCTAGCGGCGCGGTCCCATGGAAATCCTGCCGATCTTCTTGGCGTAGGCCAGGGCCGCGGTACGGTACACGAGGTGACCGAGCTTGGACCAGGGCAGGTACGCGAAGAGCATCCACACCGCCACCAGGTGTACGTAGTACGTGGGGTAGGCGAGGAACTTCTCGCCGGTCAGGCGGAGGACTTCCGCGCCGAAGCCGGTCAGGAACACGACCCAGATGACGGTCAGCAGATACCAGTCGTACCAGGAAGAACCCTGCTTGGCCTTGTCCAGGCTCATGCGGCGGCCGGTCAGCCAGACCAGACCGAGCAGACCGGCGAAGAAGCCGACGTTGGCCAGGAGCTTGACCGGGTTCATCAGGTTCATGGGGGTATGTCCCACCATGGCCACGAAGTCGGTCAGGCCTTCGGGAGCGCCGATCCAGCCCAGGATGTACCCGCCCCAGTGGGTGGCGGCCACGATGCCGGTGACCACGGCCAGGGCGATGAAGGCGTACATCAGCAGCAGGTGGCCCTTGAACCGGGTCTGATCCTTGGGTTCCGCGCCGCATTCGTTGAGCTGGCTGTTCTGGAGCACTTCGTACTTCAGCGTGTCGATGAACGCGCAGAGGAAGCTGGGGGTCTCCTTCTGGCCCAGGACGTAGACCTTGGGCAGGTCGGCGAAGGAGGCCAGGAGCTTGCGCACGCCGCCCACAAAGATGCCGACCATGGTGAAGAAGGTCAGCACGAAGATCGGGTCGATGGTGAAGTCGCCGGGGAACAGGCCGCCGTAGGCGATGACGCCGTTCTCAGCCACTTCCCAGTGGTGTCCGACCTGCTCGAACAGCGGGAAGGCCGTGCCGAGCTGGCCGGCGCGGATGACCCAGATGAGCATCCAGAGCGCGGCGGGAATGGCCACCAGCAGCGGGAGGAACTTGGAGGAACTCATCCACTTGCCGATGATCTGCGGAGCGGCGAGGCTCCGGTAGGCCATGTTGCGCAGCGCGCCGAGCAGGTCGCCGGGTTTGGCGCCGCGCGGGCAGAGGTCGGAGCAGGTTCCGCAGTTGTGGCAGAGCCAGATGTCGATATCGTTGACAAGCTTGTCCTTCAGGCCCCACTGCGCCCAGACCATCTCCTTTCTCGGATACGGATCGTCCTGGGGCGAGAGGGGGCAGACCACCGAGCAGGTGGCGCACTGATAGCACTTCTTGAGGGACTCGCCCCCAACGGCTTGCAGTTCCTTTACGAATTTAAGGTCCGGCTGAACCTTGACGGGGTTCGACATGGTCCAAATCCTCCTAGTAGCCCTTGAAGGGGTTGGGGCCAAACTTGGCGACGACTTCGGTCATGAACTTTTCGATCAGTCCCGGGACCTTGTCGTACTCGTCAATGGCGACTTCATACTGCTCGACGCGCTCGGGTTCAACACCCAGACGCTTGAGCGATTCGGCGATGTTCTCCTTTCTGCGGTTGCAGAGTTCGGAGCCCTTCATGAAGTGGCACTGATAGTCATCACCATATTTGCAGCCGAGGAGCATCACGCCGTCAATGCCCTTACTCATGGCATCGGCGACCCAGATGGCGTTCACGGAGCCGAGGCAGCGCACCGGAAGCACGCGCACGTAGGGGCTCCAGGCATGGCCTCGGAAGGCCGCCATGTCCAGCGCGGGGTAGGCGTCGTTCTCGCAGGCGAGAATGATGACGCGGGGGCCGCCCTCGTCCATGTTGTCCGGAACCTGGACCTGCTTGATGGCGGAACCCATCTGGTCGATGTTGTAGTTGTCGAAGCCGATGACACGCTCGGGGCAGGCGCCCATGCACGTACCGCAGCGGCGGCAGCGGGTCGGGTTCGGCATCGGCGTTCCCTTTTCATCGTCGTCCAGGGCGCCGAACGGGCATTCCTCGGTGCAGCGTTTGCACTGGGTGCAGCGCACGAAGTTGAACACCGGGTAGGAACGGTCGCCGGAGCGCGGATGAACCGCGACGCCGTGATCCGCGCTGACCACGCACTGGATGGCCTTCAGGGCGGCGCCCGCGGCGTCGTCCGCGGCCAGGCTCATGGGCATGGGCTGGCGCACGCAACCTGCGGCGTACACGCCGGTGCGGCGGGTTTCGTACGGAAAGCAGATGTAGTTCGAATCGGTGAAGCCGTCGAAGAGTTCCAGATCCGGGAAGGCCGGGCCCTGGCGGTACTGGAAGTTCATGGTCGGCTCATGGGCCGTGCCGGGCACAAGCGCCGTGGGCAGGACGACCATGTCGGCCATGATTTCGATGTCCTCGCCGAGCAGGGTGTTCTTGGCTGTGATGATCAGGGAGCCGCCGGAACCTTCCTTGATCTCGGTGACGTGGGCCTTGGCGAGCATCACGCCCGGATCGTCCTGGGCGGCTTTGTAGAAGCGTTCGTTCAAGCCCGGGACCATCATGTGGTCGTAGAGAATGAAGGCGGTGGCCTCGGCGTCCTCCCGGACGTAGGCAGCCTGCTTCAGAGCCACAAGGCTGGAGATTTCCGAGCTGTAGGCCAGGTGCTTGGCGCTTTCCTTGTCCTCGTAGTGGAACTTCTCGGCCTCTTCGCCCTCGGCCGGGGCCTCCAGTTCTTCCGGTCCCTCGCAGACACTGCACGGGCCGTACTTCACGCCTTCCATGAACTTCTCGACATCGAGAATAAAGGCCACGCTCTTGGGGGCCTTGCTGTCCGAGGGGCGCTTGATGCCGCCGTTCTTGGCCATTTTTTCCAGTTCGGCCGTGGTGACCACGTTCTTGAACTGGCCGTAGCCCAGCGGAGCCAGGTACTTGCCGTCGCCAGCGGTCCAGCCGGTGGCCAGAACCACGGCGCCGATGGCGAGTTCCTCGCCGTTGACCACGGCGGTGTAGTGGCCGGGAGCGCCCTTGAGCTGCTCCAGATTGGCCGAGGTCTTCACCGTGATCTTCCCGTTGGAGGTCACGGCGGAGATCATCCCGGCAAGGCCGGTGTCTTCCAGGGCCGTGTGCGGATAGCTCAGCGGGAAGGTCTTGTACATGTTCTTCATGGCGCCGCCGAGTTCGGCCTGCTTCTCGACCAGGACCACGTCCTTGCCAGCCTTGGCCGCCTCAAGCGCAGCGGTCATGCCGGTGAAGCCGCCGCCGAGCACCAGAATGGTCTGGGAACACGTCTC
>JBFWMD010000014.1:0-59369 GCA_050251775.1 Desulfovibrio sp. | reverse complement strand
TGCTCTTGTACGATGTCGAAAACCATAATTTCTAGTTATCGATGGTTGCTAAAGTATTAAACTAAACCTTCCCGAATATATTGCTCGTGAATACATAGGGTAGGCCAAACGAATCAAAATGTAAATATACAATCCGCCGCGAAATATGCCACCTGCGTATGAAGCCACACACTTTTCTTTGCAACCTTTCCCACAGCCTGTTTTTATTATGCTCAAAAAAGCAGTGTGAAATCCGGCGAATGATGCCCTGATTTGTATTCGTATCGAAATCCTCCGAAGGGATGATCAGACAAGGAGAGGTTTTCTCAATGTGTAGATCTCCCAAAACCGTGGAACCGGCCCGAGCCCAAGCGACCGCTCTGCCCTTTGCCGGGCTGGGGCATGCGCTTGCGGGTGTCTCCTGGGCCGCACGGAATATGACGCTCTGTCCGGCGGTGCGCCGGAAGGAGAGCGCCGTGTTCGTGCGCGGCCCCGAGGCTCCCCGGTCCGTATCCGGCTATGGACTGCTCGTGGCGCTTGGCCGCGAGATTCGTGGCCGCTGACCGGTTCCACACTATCAGGCAAAGGAGGATTTGAATGAGCATGAATCGAAGGCATTTCCTGAAGCTCTCCGCGACCGCCGCCGCTGTCACGGCCTTCGGAGGCCTCGGGTGCAGGCACACCGTGCCGGTCGCGGACCGCGCCACCATGATGTCGCCCGAGTGGAGCAGACAGAGCACCACGGTTTGCTGCTACTGCGCCGTGGGCTGCGGCCTGATCGTGAACACGTCCCTGAAGACGAAAAGGGCCGTGAACATCGAGGGTGACCCGGACCATCCCATCAACGAAGGCGCGCTCTGCGCCAAGGGCGCAAGCATCTGGCAGCTCGGGGACAGCCCGCGCCGCCCGGAAAAGCCGCTCTACCGCGCGCCGGGCGCGACCAAGTTCAAGGAAGTTTCCTGGGAGTGGGCGCTTGACCAGATCGCGGACCGCGTGAAGAAGACGCGCGACGCGAGCTTCAAGACCCACAACGCCAAGGGCCAGGAAGTCAACCGCACCGACGCCATCGCGTCGCTCGGTTCCGCAGCCCTGGACAACGAGGAGTGCTGGGCCTTCCAGACCATGCTTCGCTCCCTCGGCCTGGTGTACATCGAGCACCAGGCACGTATCTGACACAGCGCCACTGTTGCGGCTCTGGCAGAGTCGTTCGGACGCGGCGCGATGACCAACCACTGGGCGGACCTCAAGAACAGTGATTGCATTCTGATCATGGGCAGCAACGCTGCCGAAAATCATCCCATTTCCTTCAAGTGGGTGACCCGGGCCCAGGAGCGGGGCGCGACCCTGATCCATGTGGACCCGCGCTTCACGCGCACCTCGGCCAAGGCCGACATCTACGCGGGCATCCGCTCCGGCTCGGACATCGCCGTGCTCGGCGGGATGATCAAGTACATTCTCGACCACGACCTGATCTTCAAGGAATACGTCGTCAACTACACCAACGCCGCCTTCCTGGTGAGCCCGGAGTTCACCTTCGACGACGGCCTGTTCTCAGGCTTTGATCCCAAGACCCGGGCCTACGACAAGAAGACCTGGGCCTTCCAACTGGACGAGAACGGCGTGCCCCGGCGCGACGATTCCCTCAAGGACCCGAATTGCGTGTACCAGCTGCTCAAAAAGCACTATGCGCGCTACAGCATGGACAAGGTCACGGCCATTTCCGGCATGGGCAAGGACGATCTGGTCAAGCTCTACGAGACCTACGCGGCCACGGGCAAGCCGGACAAGGCCGGAACCATCATGTACGCCATGGGCTGGACCCAGCACACGGTGGGCGTGCAGAACATCCGCAGCATGGCCATGATCCAGCTGCTCCTGGGCAACATCGGCGTTGCCGGCGGCGGTGTGAACGCGCTACGCGGCGAATCCAACGTCCAGGGCTCCACGGACCATTGCCTGCTCTACCACATCCTGCCCGGCTACCTCCAGACCCCGCTCGCGGGCGAGGACACCCTGGAAGCGCACAACACCAAGTACACCCCAGTGTCCAAGGACCCGGAATCGGCCAACTGGTGGCAGAACTACCCGAAGTACATCGCCAGCCTGCTCAAGTCCATGTGGCAGGAAGACGATCCGGCCACGTCCTACCGCTGGCTGCCCAAGCTCGAAAACCGCAAGGCCAGCGAGTACGCATGGCTGAGCCTCTTCGACAAGATGGACGAGGGCCAGTTCAAGGGGCTCTTCGCCTGGGGCATGAACCCGGCCTGCTCGGGCGCCAACTCGAACAAGACCCGCCAGGCCCTGACCAAGCTGGACTGGCTGGTGAACGTGAACATCTTCCCCAACGAGACCGGCTGGTTCTGGGAAGGGCCGGGCATGGATCCCAAGAAGATCAATACCGAGGTCTTCTTCCTGCCCTGCGTGGTCTCCGTGGAGAAGGAAGGCTCCGTGACCAACTCGGGCCGCTGGATGCAGTGGCGCTACAAGGGTCCGGACGCTCCGGGCGAGCAGCGCCCGGACGGCGACATCATGTATGAGCTGATGGAGAAGATCCGCCACCTGTACGCCAAAAAGGGCGGCGTCTTCCCCGAGCCCATCACCCGGCTGACCTGGGACGCCATCGCGGAAAAGGGCGTGTTCGACGCGAACAAAACCGCCCGGCTGATCAACGGTTCCTTCACCCGGGACATCGAAATCAAGGGCAAGCTCTACAAAAAGGGCGAACAGGTCCCGAGCTTCGCCTTCCTCCAGGCGGACGGCTCGACCCTCTCCGGTAACTGGCTCTACTGCCACTCCTACACGGACAAGGGCAACATGGCCGCGCGCCGCGACCTGACCCAGACGCCGGAGCAGGCCAACATCGGCCTGTTCCCGAACTGGAGCTGGTGCTGGCCCGTGAACCGCCGCATCCTCTACAACCGCGCCTCCGTGGACCTCAAGGGCAAGCCCTATGCTCCGCAGAAGCCGGTCATCGAATGGAACGGCGAGAAGTGGATCGGCGACGTGCCGGACGGTGGCTGGGCGCCCGGAACCAAGCACGCCTTCATCATGCGCAAGCATGGCTACGGTCAGATCTTCGGACCGGGGCGCGCCGACGGTCCCTTCCCCGAATACTACGAGCCGCTGGAATGCCCGGTAAAGGCCCATCCCTTCTCCGACCAGCTGCACAACCCCACGGCCATCAGCTTCGCCGACGAGGAAAAGGCCGTGTGCGATCCGCGCTATCCCTTTGTGGGCACGACCTACCGCGTCACCGAACATTGGCAGACCGGCGTCATGACCCGCAACCAGGACTGGCTGATTGAGACGGAGCCGCAGGTTTTCGTGGAGCTCAGCCCGCAGCTGGCCAAGCTGCGCGGCATCGACAACGGCGAGCGCGTCACCGTGGAAAGCCTGCGCGGCTCCATCTGGGCCATCGCCATCGTCACCCCGCGCATCCGGCCCTTTGAGATTCAGGGCGTGGAAGTCCACCAGGTGGGCCTGCCCTGGCACTTCGGCTGGACCTGGCCCAAGGACGGCGGCGACTCTGCCAACCTGCTGACCCCGTCCGTGGGCGACCCGAACACGGGCATCCCCGAAACCAAGGCCTTCATGGTCAACGTCCGCAAGGCGTAAAGGAGGAGACATGGACGGAAAGACCTTCTTTGTGGACCTGACCAAGTGTACCGCCTGCCGGGGGTGTCAGATCGCCTGCAAGCAATGGAAGAAGCTGCCCGCGGAAAAGACCGTGAACCGGGGCTCGCACCAGAATCCCGAGGACCTCTCGGGCAAGACCATCCGGCTGGTCCGCTTCTCGGAGCAGATCATCGACGGCAAGCTCCAGTGGCTGTTTCTGCCCGACCAGTGCCGCCACTGCGTCCAGCCGCCCTGCCAGATGGCCACGGAGAACGAAGGGGCCATCCTGCACGACGAAGCCACAGGCGCGGTGGTCTATACCCCGCTCACGGCCAAGGAAGTCTTCCAGGACATCCGCGACGCCTGTCCCTACGACATCCCGCGCCAGGACCCGGAAACCGGGATCATCCACAAGTGCGACATGTGCATCGACCGGGTGCGCCTGGGCAAGCTGCCCTCCTGCGTGCAGAGCTGCCCCACCGGGACCATGAACTTCGGCGAGCGCGACGAAATGCTCAAACTCGCGGAAGAGCGGCTGGCCGAGGCCAAAAAGCGCTTCCCCGAAGCCCAACTCGTGGACCCCGAGGATGTCCGCGTGATCTTCCTGGCGGCTTTCCCGCCGGAGAAGTACCACCAGACCCTTTCGGCCTACAGCGACGCCTCGCCCGTGAAGCGCGGCCCCATGACCCGGAAGGAATTCCTGGCCAGGCTCGGCAGTCCCATGCGCCGCATGACCAGGGCCTGATGTAACCGGATACGCAGAACACCTCCGAAGACTTCGGGCGGGAGCGGTTCCCGCCCGGACCTCGGAGTTCCCACGGCCCCGGCTCCCGGTTCGCTCCGGCCGGGGCCGTTTTATTCCCCGAACTCCTCAGGCGCGATTTCAGCGAGCTGGGCAATCCCCACCATCTGGAAGACCGTGCGGAAATTCTTAGAAAGGCCCTGAATGCTTGCGGAAATTCCCTGTTTGCGGCATTCTTGGAGGCATTCCGCCAGGGCAGAAATGCCCGCGCCATTGATGGATACGCTCTTTTCAAAGCGGATGCAGACCCGCTGCGCACCCAGGCCGCAGGCTTCGGAAAAGGCCTCCCGCAGACGGGGCACAGTCAGATTCGAAACGTTGCCGCGCACCCGGACCACGGCCTCCCCGTTCTCCAGGGCCACGCCGATCTGCTCCTCCTCGCGGCGGGAAATGGTCAGCCGCTCTTGGGCGCGCTCCAGGGCCATTTCCAACACCTCGCGGCGCACGGGCTTGTTGATGAAGTCCGTGGCGTCGAAATGCAGGGCCTGAAGCGCCAGATCGATGTCCCCGTGCCCGGTGATGACCACCACCTCGGCATAGGGGCTGATCCGCTTGATGTTCTTGAGCACTTCGATGCCGTCCATGATCGGCATCTTGATGTCCGTGAGCACAATGTCGGGCCGTACGGTCTCGAAGACCTCCAGCCCCTCCTGGCCGTTCTCCGCCGTGTGGACCTCGTAGCCGTAGGCGGAAAGCAACAGCCGGAAGATGCGCAGCGTGGGTTTTTCGTCGTCGATGACCAGAATCCGTTTGTTCATGCGCCCCCTCCAGGGGTGATGGCGGGGAACTCCAGGCGGAAAACCGTGCCCTGGCCCGGATCGCTCCGGATGCTGATTTCCCCGCCATAGTCTTTTACGATTCCGTAGCTGATGGCCAGGCCGAGCCCCATGCCCTGGCCCGTTTCCTTGGTGGTGAAGAACGGTTCGAAGATCTTGGCACGCACGTTTTCCGGGATGCCGCCGCCCGTGTCCCCCACCTCCGCGAAAACCCTGCCGCCCGTTCCGCCTGTGCGGATGAAAATTCGCCGGGGATTGTCGCCGCTTTCAGGCGCAAACGCGTCGATGGCGTCGCGCGCATTGGTGAAGAGATTGAAAAAGACCTGCTGGAGACGGTTGCTGTGGCCCAACAGGAGCGGCAGGCCTTCGGTCAGGTCCAATTCGAAACGGATGTTCTCCAGCTCGAACTGCCGCCGGATCATGGACAGCACGGCCCGCACCGGGGCGTTGAGGTTGACCTTCTCCGTGATCAGCTCGGACTTGCGGCCAAAGGCCCGCAGGGTGTTGATGATCTCGGAGGCGCGGTCCACCTGGGTGCTGATCTCCGCCAGGACCTCGCACCGCTGGTTCGCATCGATCTGCACCCCTTCCTCGGCCAGGGCCAGATACTCGCTGCCCATCTTGATGGCGTTCAGGGGCTGATTCAGTTCGTGGGCCACGCCCGCGCTCATTTCGCCCAGGGTCTTCATCTTGGCGGCCTGGATGAGTTGAGCGTCCTTCTCGATCATCTCGGTGATGTCCGCCGCGGCCACGATGATGGCCGCCCTGCCGCGATAGGAGATGGGGCAGGCGTGCATGTTTACGAAGAACGGCTCGTTGTCCCGGCGGAAATGGATCAGTTTGGGATAGTAGATGCAGCCCGCGCCGCCCTTTTCCTCGCGGAAATGGCTCAGGCAGTCGGCGTTGTGCTCCGGTCCCAGGCTCACGAAGGGCCGGCCCAACAGCTCGCCGCGCCCGTAACCGTAGAGCTCCTCGGCGCGCGGATTGGCGTCGCGGATTTCCCCGCTGTTCAGGTCCACCACAAAAATAGGGTCCGGACCGCTGTCAAAGAGGGAACGGTACTTTTCCTCGGACTCCCGCAGGCGGTGGCGGTAGAGCCGGATGCTCCAGACCATGTTCCGGAAGGAATTGCCGAGTTGCACCAGTTCATCGCCCTCCACCTCGTGGTAGAAGGCACAGTGGGCGCAACGGCGCAGGGTCCCGTCGTAGCCCATGCTGGACTGGTCCAGATGCCAGCAGGGCAGGTCCGTGTTCTTGAAGGCCGGGCAGGAGCGGTTGTCCCAGTCCTCGTCCCCTTCCACGGCCAGGGGCACGTCGAAGTTGCCCTGGCTGATCTCGTCGGCCAGCCGGGTCAGCCGGGTCACGGGCTGGGCGATGTGCCGGGTCAGATAGCCGCTGAGAAACAGCGTGATCACGACCACGCCGGAGATGAAGCCCAGGAAGGTCAGACGCAGCTTACCCACAAGGCTGTCGATGTGGTCCTTGTTCAGGCCCACGTGGACGGCCCCGATGCGGTAGAGCCCCTCGTTGATGGGCACGGCGATGTCGTAGACCGAACGATCGCCGTCCTCCATGAGCCGCGTGCTCTCGTCGGCTCCGGCGGGCAGGCGGTTGCCGCGCAGCACATCGGGCAGGGGCCGGGTCAGGGTGTGGGCCAGGACCTCGCCCTGCTGGTTCTCGATGAAGATGTAGGTGATCAGGTCGCGCCGCTCGTGCAGCCGGACCTCGTCGAAGATCAGGCTGAGCAGGGGGGGGATGTTGTTGTCCAGGATGTGGCTGGCGCCGCGCTCGGCCACGGAATGTGCAATGGCGCTGCCGCGCATCTCCAGCTCGTTGGTCAGGGAGGAGACCAGAATCCAGCGCGCCACAAAGGCGATGGTCACGCTGATGAACAGCACGGCCAGCAGCGTGGAGAAAAGCAGTTTGTTGCGCAGGCTGAGCCGGGCAAAGGCCGCCCCGATGCGTTTTTGCAGGTCCATGCTCCTTTGCCTCATCGCCGCAGAAACGCCCAGTCGTCGAAAAGGACGAACCGGCCACCCTTGAGCCGGGTGAAATAGACCTGATCCATGCCCTGATGATCTTCGGGACCGAAGGTGAAATCCAGTCCCGGGGCCAGCCGGAAATCACGGATGGACTCGATGGCGTCGATGAACCCGTTGCGGGTCAGGCCCGGCCCGGCCCGGAGCAACCCCTCCACAAGAATACGCGCGTTGAGGTAGCCCTCCAGCCCGGCAAAGCTGGGCGGCTCGCCCGGGAACCAGCGGCGCAGGGCCTCCACATATTCCGCGTCCACGCGTGGGCCGCCCCGCGGCCCCATGTCTCCGCTGACCGGCGGAACCACCTGGGACATGATCACCCGGCTCGGCGAGTCCGGCCCAAGCCGACGGGCCAGTTCCTCCGCGCCCACAAAGGAGACGTTGTAGAACACAGGGTCAAAATTCTCCTCCCCGGAGCGGAGGATGAACTGGGCGCACGCGCCGTAGGTTCCGATCATGACCACGGCCTGGGCTCCGGAATCGTGGATGCGCGCGAGGCCCTCCTCCACGTCCTGGGTTCCCCGGATGTAGGAGCCGCGCGCCACGGGTTCCAGCCCGAAATTCTTCAGGGCCAGCTCCGTGCCCACCAGTCCGTCAAAGCCGTAGGCATCGTACTGGTAGAACACCGCGATGCGCGTCAGGCCGAGATCGTGGACCAGATGGCGCACCGCGGCCTCGGTCTCTTCGTAATAGGAGGCGCGGATGTTGATGATGCAGCGGTTGAAGGGCACGCGCAGGGCGTTGGCCCCGGTGAACATGCCCAGCAGGGGGATGCCCGCCTCGCGGACCATGGGCAGGACCTTCACCGTGGTGGGCGTACCCACGTAGCAGAACAGGGCGAAGACGTTTCCGTCCACGATGAACCGCTGGGTATTGGCCAGACAACGCGGCGGGTCATAGGCGTCGTCGCGGGCGATGATCCGGATGCGGCGGCCGTAGACCCCGCCCTGCTCGTTGATGCCGCGCAGGTAGGCCTGGGCGCCCCGCAAGGTCTGGGTTCCCAGGTAGCCCGCGTGCCCGGTGAGCGCCAGGGAGGAGCCGAGCACGATTTCCGAGTCGGTCACGCCCTGGGACTGGGCGACCGCGTCCCCGGGCGCGCCCCCCCCCTCGCAGCCGGCCAGCGCCCAAAGCCCCAGCAAAGCCAGGGAAACCAGAGCGAGCCCCGCCGCGACTCGACGGAAATCATGCGGAAAAACCAACACTGCCCCCTCGGAACGCTGTGCGCGGAAGTACCCGCCCACGCTACTGCGCTCCGAAGGAAAACTCAAGCCGCCTGCACTCCAAAAGCGGCTCCTTGTCCTGGCCAGCCGACTAGTCGCTGCTCTTCAACTCGTCGATCAACGACTCCAGCGTGTCCGAAAGCGCCTCGTACTCGGCCAGTGTGGCATCCAGGCTGGAATACCGGCGGTTCAGACTCGTCTCCAGAGCGCTTAATCGCGTCGTCTCGCTGTCGATCTGGTCTTCAAGCGAATCGATGTTCTCTTCGCAGTAGGTTATCAGGATGGTCAGCGTGCCGTTTTCGGAATCGGTCCACTTTTCCAGGGCGTCTATCAACTCCGAAACCTTGCCCTGCTTGATGCTCAGCGAGGTATCGTGCGTGCCGTCCGCCTGGTCCAGCACGGACACGCGCAGACCCTGGGCGTCCGTGTCGGCAGAACCCTCAATGCTCCAGCCGTCAATGAGCGCCTCTTCGCCGTCGATGGTGGCGGAAACCAGCACACCGTTTTCGACCACGTAAGAAATGTCATGGTCGCCGGTTTCCGTGATGCCCTCGACCATGGACTCATAGGCGACCTGGCCGTCTTCGCAGACAGCCTCGTCCGTGGCGGCGAAAAGCTCGGCCACGGACTTGGGATCGTTGTCCAGGGCCTCGGCCAATTCGTCCGAATCCAGCAGGAGCTGGCCAAAGGTCTCCGAATCCTCGTCCGAATCCGTGCTGATTCCGATCTGCGAGAATACGGAATAGGTGTCGCTGTCCGTGGAACCGTTGGCCGAGCTGGCAAGCACGTTCTTCAGTTCCGCGTAGATGATGTCCAGCGCGTAACTCTTCACGGCCGGAGCCTCTTCCTCCTCGCCGTCGTCGTTCTCCACGTAGGTCGTGATCCGGCCCGTGACGGTCTGGATGTCCAGAATGATCTGGTTGACCGACTCCACGAAGGTCTCGATCTTCTCGGTCATGGCGTCCGTGTCGTAGCCCACCGTAAGACGCACGGCTCCATCCGTGACATCCGTCAGGGTCAGGTCCAGCCCGGTGATCAGGTCCTCGATCTCGTTGCTGGAGCGGGTGATCCATTCGTCCGCATCCGAGGGGTAGCCGTCCACCTTGAGCCAGGCGTCGCAGGCGGTCTGCGTGTTTTCAAAACCGTCGGCGGTCAGGGTCAGGTCGCCGGTGTCCACGATGGAGATGGCATTGTCCGCGCCCGTGTCCACGCCGCTGAGGGTCAGCAGATACTGGCTGCCGTCGTTGAGCAGGCTGGCCTCGATCTGCTCGTCAAAGGCGGCGTTGATCAGGTCCACCAACTCCTCGGCCGTGGTTCCGGCGGGCACGTCCACCGAGGTCTCCTCGCCTGCGTAGGAGAGCGTCAGCGAGGTGGCTGTCGTAGTCACCACATCATCCGTGGCGTCGAACGCGGTGCTCGTATTGATCCAGATGTCGCTTTCCGCGAGTTGCCCCACTTCCAGGGTGTGCGTGCCGGACGTGGGCACTGTGCTTGTGTCCGCCACGGCGGAAATCGCGTCGTCCGTGCTGGTCACGCTGAATTCCATGAACTCCGCCGTGGTGTTGAATTCTTCCAGGATCTCCTCCAGTGCGTCGAACTCGTCCGAAAGCTGGTCGAGCATGTCCACGATGTATTCCTGCTCCTCAAGCTGCGTTTCATACGCCTCCTTGAGATAACTCTCGGCATCGATGGTCGCGTCGATGATCTCGGAAAAGTCCGTGCCGTTGCCCAGACCGTCGAAGCTGATGTCGCCCGAGACGGACTCGTAGGTGGTGACTTCACTGCTGCTCGTGGAAATGTATGTCATCGGGGGCCTCCTTTAGAGGTAGTCAAGCAGGCTCATGCTGATGAGGTTCGTGGTTGTGGAAAGCACGGACTCATAAACGTACTTGGACTGGGCCAACTCCACGAGCAGCGCGGTTTCCTCGGCATCCTCCTTGCCGCTCTTGGACGCCGTGACCTGATCCGCAAGGATGGTCAGCCGGTCCTCGGTAAAGGCGGTGCGGGTTTCGCGCGCGCCCACGTTGGCCAGCTTGTCCTGCAGGTTGACCTGACAACTGTCCAGGGCCTCCAGGCACTCAGCCGCGCCGTCGTAGTTTCCCGTCTCCAGGTAGGCCACAAGGTCGCCAAGGGTTTCGAAGAGATTGGGGTCCTCGTAGGCCTCCCCCGACGAATCCAGACCGCCGAATATCTCGCTGCCAACCGTGGTGATGGCCACGTCCGACCCTTCGCTGATGCTCAACTCGGTATTCCGGGTCGAACCAATGTAGGTCATGGCCGGACGGACCATGAACCCGGCGCCCTCGCCCTCGTCGTCCGCCGCCGTGGCCTGGCTGCCCGCCGCGAACTCCACGGTCACGTCGCCCAGGTCGAGCACGGTGTCCCCCGCTGCCAGGGTGGCCGAAGTCCAGGTCGTGCCTCCGTCCGTGGAGTAGCGGTAGTCCAGTTCGTCCGTGCCGATCTCTCCGGACTCGTCGAACTGGACCCAGATGGTCTCGTCGGTCTCCCCGGTGATGGTGGCCGCGTTGGAGGCGACAACGGCGTCGTCCACCATGGTCAGGCCCAGGCTCAACTCGTAGGCGTCCGAGGTCATGTCGTTGCCGGCAAAGGCGGCCTGGTCGCCCAGCTTGGCGTTGGCCGCCTCCAGCAGATTTTCCAGGGCTTCGCGGGCCTCGATGGCCAGCATGGAGAGCTGCTCTGTGGAATAGGTCTCGGTGGCGCCCTGCTCGGCCAGCTCCAGGCAGGAGGTGACCGCCTCGGTGGCGGACTGGAGCGTTGAGTCCGCAAGAGAGAGCAGGTCCGAGGCCGTGCCGCAGTTGTCGAGCCAGGCCTGAATGGACGAGGCCTCGCCGCGCAGGCCCAGGATGTCGGACATGGCCGAGGGATCGTCCGAAGCCTTGGCGACTTCCAGAAGCGAACTGTTTTTTTCGTTCATGGCCACGTAATCCGACAAAGTGGTCGTCAGATTCCTGATGGACATGTCGTAAATTTGCGATGTGCTGATGCGCATGACGCCCTCTTTGGGATCAACCCATATCCAGAATGATGTCGAACATGTTCTGTGCGGCCTCGATGATCCGGGCGGCGGCCTCATACTGCTGCTGGTATTTGGTCAGGCTGATGAGTTCCTCGTCCGTGTTCACACCCGAGACGGACGCCTTCTGCTCCTGATAGTAAGTGTAGGAAGCCTCGGCGTAGGTCTGCTTCAGCTCGGCCGAGGCCACGGCGGACCCCACCTCGGAGATGGTCGCGGCCAGGTAATCGCCCAGGGTGCTGCTGTTCCCGCCCACTTCCACGCTGGTGGTGGCCAGCTCGGAAAGGGCTGTGGCCGTGTCGTTGCTGCCGGAGGAAACGGTCCCGTCGGACTCCACCACCTGGCAATTGATATGCGACACGTCCGTGGTCACGGCGGAGTCGAGTGCCAGACTGCCCGCGTCCGAGCCCGAAAAATAGGTGTTCAGCCCGAGGGCGGCCAGCAGTCCGGTCTCGTCCGAGGCGACTTCAAAGGAATCCGCCGTGCCGGTCTGGATGGAGACCGTGCCGTCCGACTCCACGGTAAAGGTCAGCTCCCCGCCAAAGGCCGTATTCAGGGCCGAGACCACGTCGTCCAAAGAATCCGTGGTCGGGTCGATGCTCACGCTTGCCTGGGACAGGACATTGCCGTCCGCGTCGTAGGTCACAAAGGAAAGATCTCCCGATTCGATCCGGTCCGCATAGTTCAGGCCGGATTCGGCCAGCGCCACAGTGGAATCCTCGGCCTTGTAGCTGCCGCTGAGAGAGCTTTGATGTTCCAGGCCCGCGCCCTGGGAGTGCAGCAGGTTGACCTCCCAGATCAGGGATTCGGCCAGTTCGTCCAACTCGTCCTGAAGCGAACCCAGGGTGTCGTCCCTGGCCGTGAACAGCCCGGCCAGACTGCCCCCGGCAATGCGCCCGCTCTTGTTCTCGCCGGAAGCATCGGTCAGGGGCGTGAGGGTCTTGTAGGTCTCGCCATCGTTCGCGGTCAGGTACAGGCCGGACTTGGCCACCACGGTGTAGCGGTCGCCAGCGGCATGGTCGCCCGTGCCGGAAAAGCTGATCTCCACCCCGTCCACCACAGCGGGATCCGTGGCCGAGGCCGTGTAGAGCAGCAGGTCGCCGTTCTCGTCCGTCTCCCAGGTGGAGCCGCCGTCATAGGAAACCTTGAACTGGGCCGTGTCGTCCGCGCCGCTCGAAACAAACTCGATGAGGATTTCTTCGGAGGACTCGCCGGAAAAGCTCAGGTCCCCGTCCCAGGTGGAGCCGCTCACCTGGGACTCGGTGGTGTACGACGAAAGGTAGGCCAGCTCGTTGTATTCGCCGTCCTGAAGCAGCTGCGTGCCGCCTCCCGTATAAATGGAGACCATGCCGTTGTTGCTTTCGCAGACCGTGATGTCCATCAGCTCCGCGAGTTGCTCCACGGCCAGGTTGCGCGCGTAGAGCGCGTCCAGATCCGTGGAATCGGCGGCCACCGTGAGGTTCAGCGTGGCGATGGTTTCGAGCAGGGAATTGGCCTCCGCGACCTGATCAACGATTTCGTCCTCAATGCCGCGCTGGAGTTCGTCCAATTCCTCAGCTGCGGACTGGAGCGCATAGACCAGGGTCTCGGACACTCCGAGCAGGGCCTCGCGCGCCGACTCCGAGGAGGGATCCTCGGCGAGGTCGTTCCAGGCACTCCAGAACTGGTCCAGAACCGTGCTGAGTCCGCTGTCCTCGTCCGTGCTCAGGATGCTCTCGGCCTGGGAGAGCTGTTCGTAGATGGCGCTGTAGGCCTCGTATTCCGAGGTGGCGTCCAGGTACTGGGCCTCGATGAAGGAATCGATCTGGGCCTGGATGGCCACGATGTCCGCCCCTGTTCCCGTGGCCAGCCCGTTGATGGTGATGGTCGAGGAGGTGCTGGTGACCAGCTCGGTGCGTGCGTAGCCCTCGGTGTCCGCGTTGGCGATGTTGTTGGAGGCGTTGCTGATCCCGACCTGGGCGTTGGACAGCGATGTCGAACCGATATTGTAGATGTTGTAGAGCATGCCCCGCCTCCCTGTTGCCTCGCTTTTCGCCCGTGCCTAACGCTTCAGACCGATGACGGTTTCCAGCAGCGTGTTCGCCGTGGTGATGACCTTGGAGTTGGCCTGGAACACGGACTGGGCAATGATCAGCCGGGTCATTTCCGTGGCCGTGTCCACGTTGGAGCTTTCCAGCGTACTGGAGGCGATTTCGCCGAATCCGGCGCTGCCCGCCGTGCCGATCACGGGCTGGCCCGACTCCGTGGTGGCGGACCAGAGGTTGGAACCCTCGGCATAGAGCCCGTTCTCGTTGGTGAAGTCCGCCAGGGCCACCACATAGAGTTCCTCGGTCTGGCCGTTGGAATACAGGCCGCTGATCGTCCCGTGTTCGTCAATGATCAGGCTTTGCAGCGTGCCGGCGGCGTAGCCGTCCTGGGACACACTGTAGGTGGCCGAGCTGGAGTCGTAGCTGGTGATGGCCGAAGACGAACGGGATATCTGGTTGAACTCGGGCAGATCCGAAAGATCCGTGGTCGCGGTGATGTCCGCCAGGGAGTCGGAGCCGAGGGCCGTGGTGTCCCAGCCTGTGCCCGTGGAGGCCAGATCGTTGGAAAGCCCGAGGTTGAGTTCGATGTCCTGGTCCTCGCCGCCGGTGAAGTTGGCCGAGATCAGGGGATAGCCGTCGTCCCCGAAGTCGGCCAGCACCCAGTTGGACGCGTCCGTCAGGTCCGCCGAGTTGCTCAGGGTGTCGTCCAGGGTGTACGCGGTCATGGAGGTCAGCTGCCCGCTGGTGCTGAAGGTCAGCGTGCCGGTCATCAGCAGGCCCGCGGCCTCGGTCCCGCTCAGGTCCACACCGTCCACCACGCGCTGGTCCTCGTCCGGATCACAGGTGATGGTGTATTCGTAGACCAGTTCGCCGCTGTCGTTGGTTCCGGCCGCGTCCAGGGTCAGGGTCAGGGCGTGGGCCGTGCCGTTTTCATCATAGACGGTAATCGAGGTATCGTAGGCGGAGAGGGATTCGGCCAGAGGCGTGTCCGCCGTGCCGTCGTAGGCATTGAACAGCGCGGTGTAGGCATTGGACGCCACGCAATTGTCCTCGCTGTCCGAGTCGATGTTCATGGACGGGAAGGAGATTTCCGTGGTGGCGCTGGGTGCGGACTGGGACTCCTGGATCTGGATGTCCGTGAGCACGCCCGTGGCGTCCCCGTCGCTGTCCGCGACCCAACCCTGGACGATGTTGCCGCTGGAATCGCAGAGGTAGCCGTCCTCGTTGAGTTCGAAATCGCCCGCCCGGGTGTAGTAGGTGTCCCCGGTGTCCGGGTCGACCACAATGAAGAAACCGTCTCCGTCGATGGCCATGTCCGTGACCGAACTGGAATCCTCGTAGGAGCCCTGCTCGAAGTTCACGTCCACGCTGGAGACGGTCACGCCGTGGCCGATCTGGTCCGTGGATCCGCCCGTGGACAGGCTGGAGTAGAACACGTCCTCGAAGTTGGTGACCGAGGACTTGTAGCCCGTGGTGCTGGCGTTGGCCAGGTTGTTGCTGATCACGGAAACCGCCTCGCTTTGGGCGCGCAGGCCGCTCACACCCGCGTACATGGAACCGGTGATGCTCATGATGCTGCTCCTGAGGTCCGTTCCGGTCAGACCGAAACGCTGGTGATGTCGGAAAGGCTGACTGTGCGCCCGTCGGTAAGGGTCAGCTCCACTCCCGAGGAGCTGGTTTCCACGCCGTTGACCACGCCGCTGATGGTGGTGCTCACGTCCACGGCGGCGCCGTCCTCGTCCAGGGCCGTGAAGACCACGGTGTATTCGCCGTCATCCGCGGTGCTGCCGCTGGTGCTCTGGCCGTCCCAGGCAAAGGTGTAGGCCCCCGCATCCAGCTCTCCCAGAGCTTCGGAACTGACGATGTTCCCGTCCGAGTCGTAGACATTGGCCGTGACCGAGGCGGCGTCGGAGTCCAGGGTGAAGTTCATGGTTCCGGCCTCGCCGTCTTCCATGGTGATGCTGTCGCCCTCGGCCTCCACCGTGGCCCCGAGGTAGAACAGGGCCGTGGTCGAGGTCTGTTGGCTCACGGCGTCGAGCACGTCGTCCACGCTTGCGGAAATGGTCGTAAGCTGCTCCAGAGAGGAAAGCTGGGCGAGCTGCGACACGTATTCGGTGTTGTCCATGGGATCGAGAGGGTCTTGGTACTCGATCTCCGTAAGCAGAAGCTGGAGAAACGCGTCGGAGTCCAGGCTCGAACTGCTGCTGTCCGTGGTCGTGCTCGTGCCGCTGGTGCTGCTGATGATGGCGTCCAGGCTCATGAGAATCTCCTCCTCATCTGGATCTGGTCGTTGAACTCGGTGTCGATGCGCATCTGGCGGCGCAGACGCTTGAGCGCCTGGTGCTTGATGCTGCGTGCCGTGCGCTGGTCGATGCCCAGCCGCTGACCGATCTCGGCGGCCTCCAGCCCTTCGCAAAAGTAGAGGTCCAAAATCTCTCGCTGGCGGTCCGTGAGGATGCCCGGCGGAATGGGCAGCGGCTCCAAGGCCCCGTCGAAATCCTCGTCCACAGCGAGAAGTTCCACGTCAAAATCCACAGTTTCACGGCCCCGGCGGAGATAGTCGATGGCCGATGTGCGGGCGATGAGCCCGAGCCATGTGGGCATGGAGCTGAGATCGGAATCGTAGCGGGCGGCATAGCCGTTTCTTATGATCTTATACGCGGCCTGCTGGAAGATCTCGTCGATCTCGCTCTGCTGACACTTACGTCCGATTGATCTGTAAAATGAGGATATGCAGCGCTTTATATGATCAGTATACTTCTCAAAGAGTGCCGTATCAGCACTCTTCTCTTTCCTGATACAATCTTTACTTGCGATTTGTTGCATGGCTTTCTCCTGCTGTCAGGACAGAAGCAACATGGGTTCCTTCGCATGTTAATATTGTATTAAAGAAAGTATGTTTTAATTCATCAACATTCGACGTTCACAAAGGGTACATCTAGTTTTACGTGTCAACACAAAGAAAGCTGCTTGCATCTAAATGATATTTAATAGTTTTCAGCGGCTCACAGCTCAAAATTCCTGCGCCTTCCTCCGGGGAAAAACTTTCCTTGGAGAGGGCGGGCAGTTTTTTCCGGAGCCACGCAACGACCAGAACGACAAAAGAGAGAGGCCCGGGGGAAGCCGGGCCTCTGGTGACTAAGGAGTCGCAACGGGCGTATTGGGGAAGGGGCCCGAAGCGGAGTGTCCTGCGGTTAACCCTGGATGAGCGAAAGCGCCATCTGCGGCAGGGAGTTGGCCTGGGAGAGCATGGCCACTGCCGACTGGGTGATGATCTGGGTCTTGGTATAGTTGGTCATCTCCGTGGCCACGTCCACGTCGGAGATGCGGGACTCGGCAGCCTGGAGGTTTTCGGCCTGGATCTCCAGGTTGGAGATGGTGGCGGAAAGCCGGTTTTCCATGGCGCCGAGGTTGGCCCGGATCTTGTCCTTGGAGGTGATGGCCGCGTCCAGCGCGGTCAGGGCGGCCTGCGCCTGCGCCTGGGTGGAGACAGTGTAGCCCGCGCCCAGGGAGCTGGAGTTGCCGATGCCCAGAGCCGAAGCGGTGCAGTCGCCGATGATCACGGCGTACTTGTCCTCGGCGGAGTCGTTGCCCGTGCCGAAGTGGACGGTCAGACCGTCTGCGGAAAGGTTGCCGTTGAGCAGGTGAATGCCGTTGAAGTCCGTGGAGTTGGCGATTCGGGTGATTTCCGAGGCCATGGCCTGATACTCGTTGTCAATGATCGCACGCTGCGACGAGGTGTAGGTTCCCGTGGCGGCCTGCTCGGCAAGTTCCTTCATGCGGATAAGCTTCTCGTCAACCACCGAAAGGGAGCCGTCCGCCGTCTGGATCATGGAGATGCCGTCGTTGGCGTTGCGCACGCCCTGGCTGAGGGTGGAGATGTCCGAGCGCATCAGTTCGCGGACTGCCAGACCAGCCGCGTCGTCCGATGCCGAGTTGATGCGCAGGCCCGAGGAGAGCTTCTCGGTCGAGGAGCTCAGAGAGCTGTAAGCATCGGTGAGATACCGGGACGCCGAGTTCGCCATCAGGTTGTTGTTGACTACCAAAGACATGTTCGTCCTCCTTGATGATTTATGCATCCTTGCATTCGGGTCATCCGCATCCGACGGAAGTCCCTTCTGCCCACGTATACGCATCAGGAGGTCACCGCGTGCATGGAGGAAACATGTTCCATCGCTGATGAAACGGTTTCCCTTCTTTTTTCTCAATGTTTCTTAATATTGAAGAATACTACTTGATGCTGTTTTTGTTTTTATAGGCCTGCAAAACGTATATATTGACTGAAAAAGGGAACGTTATGGACAGGATTCTGATCATCGACGACGACGCCGAACTCTGCGGACTGCTGGACAATTACCTCCGGTCCGAGGGGTTCACACTGGATATGGCCCACACAGCCGCCGCCGGACTGCGCAAGGTGCGCGGCGGAGAATACGCCCTGGCCGTTCTGGATGTCATGCTCCCCGACCAGAACGGCTTCGATGTGCTGGCCAAAATCCGTAACGATTCTTCCCTGCCCGTGATCATGCTCACCGGCCGCGGCGAGGAGATCGACCGCGTCGTGGGTCTGGAAATGGGCGCGGACGACTACATTCCCAAGCCGTTTCCCCTGCGCGAACTCGTGGCGCGCATCCGTGCGGTGCTGCGCCGCAGCTCGCGCAGTGCCGACGCCCCCTCGGGCAAGACCCGCCCCGCTGAACGGCTCCGCCTCGGGACCCTGGAGCTGATTCCCGGCGCCCAGAGCGCCCTGCTCAACGGCTGCCCGCTCCGGCTCACCGCGGCGGAGTTCTGCATCCTGGAGCTGCTGCTTCAGAGCGCGGGCATGGTGGTGGAGCGCGAGGCGCTCATGAGCCGCGCCCTGGGCCGGGGGCCGGATTTCGACGACTACGTGCTCAACGTCCACATGAGCAACCTGCGCAAGAAACTCGGTGAGAGCGTCTGCATCAAGACCATTCGCGGCCGGGGTTACCTTCTGGCCCTGCCGGAGGAAGTGCGGTGAGGGCGAGGCGTCCCCGCCCCGCCCTGCTGCTGATGCTCCTTTGCGCGCTGCTTTCGGGCGCGCTGTTTCTGTTCGTCTCCGCCTCCCTGGCGGCGGACGCCTCCGATGCGGACCTGGATCTCGAGGATCTCCTCGAAGTGGAAATGGTCTCGGCCATGCGCCGCCCCGAACCCCTGAACCGCGTGGCCGCCGCCGTGACCGTGCTGGACGAGGAGGACATCCGACGTTCCGGAGCCCTCTCCGTGCCGGACGTGCTCCGCCTCGTGCCGGGCCTGCACGTCTCGCACATGGACGCGGACAAGTGGGCCGTGGGCGCGCGCGGATTCAACGGTCTGCTCTCCAACAACCTGCTCGTGCTCCTGGACGGCCGCCCCGTGACCTCTCCCACCTACTCGGGCGTGTTCTGGTCCAGCCTGGACCTGCCCCTGGACGACATCGCCCGCATCGAGGTCGTGCGCGGGCCGAGCACCAGTCTCTGGGGCCTGGACTCCTTCAACGGCGTGGTCAGCATCGTGACCAAGAGCGCCCGGGACACCCAGGGCGTCCAGGGCGTCAGCACGGTGGGCAGCAACGGCGAAGCCGGGCAGACCCTGCGCATCGGCGGAACCACGCTGAACCAGACGGATGAAGCGGCGCGGCTCGCGGACGGCAACGCCACCCGAGGAACGGGCGACGATCTCGCCTGGCGCGCGGTCCTGGGCGGCAACTACGTGGACGGCGGAGGCTTTTCCGCGCCCGGACCGGGACCGGGGCAGGATGGCTCCCGCCAATGGCGGCGCGGCATGGTCTCCACCCGCGTGGACTGGACTGGCGCGCCCACGGACGAATATTCCATCCAGGCGGCCTACACCGCCTCCGCCGTGGAGGAGCGCTTCGGCGCCCTGAACCAGCCGGGCTTTTCTCAGACGCGCGAAAGCAATTCAGGCTACGGACAGTTCGTCTGGGACCGGGCCACCGGCCTCAATTCCGGCTGGAAGGTCCGCAGTTCCTACACCCGCTCGCTCCAGGGATTGGGCGGACTGGACAGCCATGTCAATGTCCTTGATCTGGAAATCCAACATCTTGTCACCCCCCTGGGGGCGCACGCCCTGATGTGGGGCTTTGGCGCGCGACAAATCTGGGACGAGATCGAAGAAACGAATTTCATGCGCACGGACAAGCGCTCCAGCGACACCACGCAATGGAGCGCCTTTGGCCAGGATCAGATCGGGCTGCTTGACGACCGCCTGCTAGTGGTGCTGGGACTCAAACTGGACGGCTCCAACGCAGGCCTCGAACTCCAGCCCACCCTGCGTATGAGCTGGTGTCTGGGCGACGATCTGCTCTGGGCCGCCGTGTCCCGCTCGGTGCGCTCCCCGGAAAACTGGCGGCGCGGCGGAAACTACGAGGTGCATTATGGCGGACGCTCCATCCGCGTCTCCGAAAACGGCGACTTGCGGCCCGAGGAGCTGATTTCCTGGGAAGCGGGCTGGCGCAGCGACCTGAACCGGGACCTCGATCTGGATGTTTCCCTGTATTATAATGACTACCACGACATCGTGGGCATCGATCTGACGGCCGCGTCCAACCAGGCCACCCTGGCCAACGTGCTCGACGGACACACCTGGGGCCTGGAGGCGGCCCTGGAATGGGATGCGCTCTCCTTCCTCTCCCTGCGTCCCTCCCTGGCCTGGATCGCCCAGGACTTCAACGGCGGCTGGGTCGAGCCGCGCGGCGACAACCAGGTTCTGGAAAGCGAATCCCTGGAGGCGCGGCTCCAGGCCCTGACCCGCCTGAGCTCCAATCTGACCTTTGACGCCACCCTTTTCTACCAGAGCGACCCTCCCGGTCCCCCGTCCGAAGGGTTCAACCT
Organism: Desulfovibrio sp.; assembly: GCA_050251775.1. Taxonomy (GTDB): domain Bacteria; phylum Desulfobacterota; class Desulfovibrionia; order Desulfovibrionales; family Desulfovibrionaceae; genus Paucidesulfovibrio. The sequence continues at coordinate 39,029 of JBFWMD010000014.1, read as the reverse complement.
GGACGCGGCCCTGTCCTGGAGAGCCTCCGAACATCTGCGCATGGAACTCATCGGCAAGAACCTGCTCGGCGCGGAACAGGGATTCGGACTGCTGGAGGAGGACCCCTCGGCAACCCTGAGGATCACATGGGATTTCTGAGGCGCTGTCTGCCATTCCTCGCCTTTGCCCTGCTCCTCTGCGCTCCGGCCTGGGCCGGCCCCTCCATGGCTCCGGCCCAACTGCGCGCCCTCTTTCTGCAACGCCTCGTCAAATACGTGCATTGGCCCGACGGAACACTTCCGGAACCGGGCAGGGCGTTCATCATTGCGGCGGCGGACCCGGAAGCGTTGCGTCCCTGGTTCCAGGACGCGAATCCGGAAAAATTTCAGCTCGTATCCTGGCCCACGGAACACTGCCAGGTGCTCTACCTGAACACCGACAACCACCGCGAAGCCGCCGCTGTGCTGCAACAGGTCACAGACCGCCCGATTCTCACCGTGGGCGAGGGCGCGGCCTTCGTGGATCTGGGGGGAATCATCAGTTTCGTGCCCTCGGGCAGCCGCCTGCGCCTTTTGGCCAATCCGGACGCGGCTGCGCACGCCGGGCTCGGCCTGAGCGCCCGTCTGCTGGAGTTGGCCATTGTGCGCGGACCGGCGCACCGCGCGGAGTCACACTCCAACATCCGGCCCCAGGCCTCGGCAGCCCCGGAGGAGCGGCCATGACCCGCTTTGCGCGCATGCCCCTGAGCCGCAAGCTGGGCGCGGTCGTCCTCGGCATCACCGGACTGACCCTGGTGCTGGCCCTGATTCTGAACACGCTCTTCCAGATGCACGGCTACCGCGAGGACACGCTGCAAAAGACCCAGGCCCTGGCCGAGCTCATGGCCGCGTCCACGGCCGCGTCCCTGGATTTCCACGACCCCCAGACCGCCACGGAAAACCTCGCGGCCCTGCGGTTGGTGCCGCACGTCTCCTGGGCCGAGGTCCGCGACTCCGATGGCACTACCTTCGCGGTCTACGGCAACCCTCCCGCCTCCCTGGAATTCCCCGGTGGGAACCTTGCGAACGGATATGAAGTGACCCTGTCCCGCCTTGTGGTCCAGCGCAAAATACGTTCCGGGGAGGAGACCACGGGCGAACTGACCCTCGGTTGCAGCCTGGACGGGCAATGGCTGATCCTGGGGAGACAGCTCGGCGTGTCCGTGCCCATCCTCCTGGCCACCATGGGACTGAGCCTGCTGCTGGTACGTTTTTCCCAGCGCCGGATCACCTTCCCCCTGCAAAGGCTGCACGGGGCCATGAAATCCATCGCCGACGGCAAGGACTATTCCGGACGGGTCCGCTACGCGGCGGACGACGAGATCGGCGCGCTGGTGGGCATGTTCAACGCCATGCTCGAAGAGGTGGAAAAGCGGGACCAGTGGCTGCGCTCGCACCGCGAACTGCTGGAGCAGATGGTGGCCACCCGCACCCACCAGCTGGAGAACAAGCGCGCGGAACTGGCCGAAAAGAACCGCAGGCTGGCCGAGGAGGTGGTTGTGCGACGCGAGGCCGAAATGATCCGCGAGGAGGTCGAACGCATCAACCGCCACGATCTGAAATCCTCCCTGAATCTCGTCATCGGCTACCCCGAACTGATGCTGCGCATGGGCGGCCTGAGCGAGGAGCACCGGGAGTGCCTGCACCGCATCGAGGCCGCCGGATACCGCATGCTGGACATGATCCGCTACCAGCTCGACCTCTTCAAGATGGAAAAAGGCATCTACCGGCTGCGGGCCACGCGGCTGGACGCGGTGCAACTGCTCTGCGGCCTGGAGGACGAACTCCGTCCCCTGCTGCTCAAACAGGAGGTACGGCTGAGCATGCGCCTGGACGGACACGAGGTCCTGGGCACGGAGCAGGTGCTGCTCCACGGCGAGGAAGGCCTGCTCTGCACCATGTTCCGGAATCTGCTCGTCAACGGCATCGAGGCCTCGCTCCCCGGCGATGTGGTGGAAATCCATCTGCGCCACGGCACTCGGACCCGCATCTCCATCTGCAACAGCCAGCCCGTGCCCGACCCCGTGCGCAAGCGGTTCTTCGAAAAATACGTGACCCACGGCAAAAAGGACGGCACAGGGCTTGGAACTTACTCCGCAGCGCTCATCGCCCGGACCCACGGCGCCTCCATCACCGTGCGCACCGGAAAACAGCGTGGAACCGTGCTCACGGTGGCCTTTCCCGTCCAGACGGAAACGCCGTCCACTCCTCTCTCGCCGGAACCGGACGCTTCCAGCGGCTCCACTCCAGAACGTTGCGAAGCCGCTACAAACAAAGACGGCTGACGCGAGTGTGATCCGCATCAGCCGTCCCATTCTTTGATGATCCCGCGACAGGTTATTGCGGAGCGGGGCCGCCGGGCTTGCCCGGACCCTGCTCAAAGCGTTCCTTGAGCGCCGCCTGATACTCCTCCACGCTGACCACGCCGTCGTTGTTCTTGTCCATGGCGCGGTAGCGCTTCTCCAGCATGGCCTCGCGCCGGCGCTCCTCAAGCTCGCGGAGTTCCTTGATGCTCACCTTGCCGTTCTTGTCCGCGTCGATCTCCAGGCTCTCCTTCTCGATGTAGGCATCGATCTCCGCATGGCTGATCTGGCCATCGTTGTTGGTGTCCAGTTCCTCCACGGCGATGCCGGGACCGAAACCGGGACCATGACCTCCGGGACCGCCGGGCCCACCCGGGCCGGGCTGGCCCGCCTGGGTCATGGGCACAAAAAGGAACAGCCCTGCCGCTGAAATCAGCGGAATCAGGGCTGCGCCGAGACGTTTTCCGATCTTCATACTGTTCTCCTTCTCGTTTGCAGGCGCGAAATGCGCGTTGTCGAGAAGTAAAACGCGGAACTTGGTCCGAACCGTCGGAAACCGCTTCTAAAGTATGCTTAATCCCCTGGCGGGGGGAATCCGCCCTTGCCCTTGGGACGCGGCGGCAGCTTGAGCAACTCGGCCACGCGCGCCCTGTCCCCGGCGTCCAGTCTGCGTATCAGATCGCTCACCGTGGCCTGGTGTACAAGAATCAGCTCCTGCTGCCGAGCGGCATAGATGTCCAGTATCTTCTGCAACGCAGCCGCGTCAAAAGGCTCGGCGCGAATGGCTTCGGCCACCTCCTTCTGGGTCGCAAACAAGGCGTCCATGGCCTTACGGACCTCGGGGAGGTGGATTTCCAGCACGGTGTGGAGCAACTCCCGCCGGCTGTCGGGCAGAACCTCACGGATGCGCTGCGGATTGGGCAGTCCGGCAAAGGGATCCGGCGGATGAAAGGGATGCCGCAGCATGCCCGCCATAAAATATCCACCGAGAAGCATGTTCAGGGCCAGGGAGGCCACCAGAAGATATCCGGTCAGGGTTCGTTTGCCTTCATGCATGGTGGCTCCCGCTCAATAGCCCGTATAGATTTCCGCGATGAAGGCTCCAGACCAGAGCTCCGAGGCGTTCGCGGTCGCGGTTGCCGTCGTGGTCGGGCCGAACACGCCCAGGGCCACGCCTCCGAGGAAGGAGGCGGCCAGCACCGTGGCGGCCATGCGCCGGGCCGGAAGTCCGCCCAGGGCGTCGCCCAGCAGATCGGCGAGCCATCTCCCCCAGGACCCGACGGAACCGCCCGCATCCGCCCGACCAGCCAGCACCCCCCGGCGCAGGACTTCGCTCGGCTGCGCCGCCGGAACCGCGTCCAGCAGCAGGTCCAGGTCCATGGCCCGCTCGCGCAGAGCCTCGGCCTCGGGAGATGTCCGCATATAGGCCAGGGCCGCGTCGCGCTCGGTCTCGGGCCAACGCCGGGGATTCGCCCCGTAGGCATCCAGAATTCTCTTGAAACGATTCCCGTCCATCCGTCCGTTCATGGCTCCCTCCATCCTGTGCAGCGCGTTCCCTGCGCCGCGTGCGTCAATCCGACGCCATCGAGACATATTCTTCCTCAAGCAGTTCCCGCAGCCTGCGCCGCCCCCGCGCGAGCAGCGATTCCAACGCCTCCACGGAGACGTTCATGATCCCCGCCGCCTCGATGTTTCCGAGTTCCTGATAGTGGCAGAGCGCGATGGCCGCGCGCTGGCGCTCCGGCAGGGAAGCCACGGCCCGGGCCACCTGATGGGTCCGTTCCTTGCGGCGCAGGGCTTTTTCCGGCGAGTCCTCCCGTCCTTCCGGATCAAACCCTTCGGGCATGGTCACTTCGCGTCGGCGGCGCAGCCTGTCGTAGCAGAGGTTCAGGGCCACCTTGTGCAACCAGGTGCTGAAGAGCGCCCGTCCCGGCTCCCAGTTCTCCGCGTGCTTCCAGACCCGCAAGAACACCTCCTGGGCCACTTCCTCGGCCTCGGCATGCTCCCCGAGCATGCGCGCGGCAAAGCCCGTGATCCGGCCAAGATGCCGGTCCACCAGTTCGGCGCAGGCCGCGCCGTCTCCCTGAGCCACGCGGCGGACAATCTCCAGATCCGGGTCCGCCCGCCGGGCGCCCTGCTGCAATTCGCTCGGCATTTCGCTCCGATTTTCCAGGCCGCCAGGGCGCACACCGCGCGCTCCGCAAAACGGCAAGCCCATCCTATTCCATTCCACCCGATTCTGCCAGCCTGCCGCCTGCCGTTCCGGGTCGCACTCATTGCTGATACGCCCTGGCTCACGGATTCCGTCGCAGTCGATATCACCGGCAAGAGCACGACGGAATGTTTCCGCTGACCCGTTCTAACCTGCGTAACCACCACGCTCATACGCCACACCCGGCCATGGCCGGCGGCATTTACCGGAGATAGGATGACCAAAACGCAAAGAAAGAGAATCGGATTCGGCGTTCTCGCCGTACTTTTGCTGACCCTTGTGGCCGGGCTCGGCTTCGGCTTTCGGCCCGGAGCGGACGGCCCCCGCTGGGAGACCACCCCGGTCACCCGGGGCGACGTGGAAAACACCGTAACCTGCCTGGGCTCGCTCCAGCCCAAGGACTACGTGGACGTGGGCGCGCAGGTCAGCGGCCAGCTCAATCAAGTCCTTGTGGACATCGGCGACCAAGTGGAAAAGGGCCAGCTTCTGGCCGTGATTGACGACTCCACCTACCAGTCCGAGGTGGAAGGCGACCGGGCCGAGCTGGCCAACCTCAACGCCCAACTGGCCCAGGAACAGGCCGAACTGGAGCTGGCCCAGCTGCAATACAAGCGCAACGCCAAGCTGCGCCAGGTGGACGCCGTGAGCCAGAGCGATCTGGACACCTACCAGAGCGAACTGCGCGTGGCCGAGGCCAAGATCAACGCGCTCAAGGCCCAGATCCGCAAGGCCGAGTCGAGCCTTTCCAGTGCCATGACCAACCTTGAATATACGCGCATTTACGCGCCCATGTCCGGCACGGTCATCGACCAGACTGCTCTCGAGGGTGAAACCCTGAACGCCAACCAGTCCGCGCCGGAAATCCTGCGCATCGCCGACGTGCAGACCATGACCGTGGAAGCCGAGGTCACCGAGGCGGACGTGGTCAAGATCCACGCGGGCATGACCGCCTGGTTCACCACACTGGGCCTGCCCGACCGCCGCTGGCAAGGCACGGTCCGGCAGGTGCTGCCCACACCTGAAACCGAAAACGACGTGGTGCTCTATCATGTGCTCATCGACGTGCCCAACGAGGACGGCGTGCTCATGACCGAAATGACCGCCCAGGTCTTCTTTGTCCTCTCCGAGGCCAGGGACGCGCTCCGCGCCCCGGCCACCGCACTGAAGCAGCAGAATGGCAAAACCTATCTGCCGCTGCTGCGGGACGGAGAGATGCGCCTGGTGGAGGTCCAGACCGGCGTGGAGGGCCGCACCGAGGTCGAAATTGTTTCCGGCGCGCAGGAGGGAGACCTGATCGTCACGGGTCAGAGCCAGGAGGGCGGCAAGCCTACCGGCGAACAAGGCCCTCCGGGCATGATGGGGCCGGGAATATGACCGGGTCGCCCAACACCCCGTTGCTCGCGCTGCACAGCGTGAGCCGGATCTACGGATACGGCGAACAGGAGCTGCGAGCCCTGGACAGTGTGGATCTGACCGTGGAGCGCGGCGAATTCCTGGCCATTATGGGAACGTCCGGCTCGGGCAAATCCACGCTGATGAACATCCTCGGCTGTCTGGACCGCCCCAGTGAGGGGAGCTACCGCGTGCGGGGCCGGGACGTTTCCGAACTGAACCCGGACGAGTTGGCCGCGCTGCGGCGCGACACCTTCGGCTTCGTGTTCCAGCGCTACAACCTGCTCAGCGCTGTCTCCGCCGCGGAAAACGTGGAAATCCCCGCGATCTACGCGGGCATCGGCAAGGCCGAGCGCAGCCGCCGCGCCCACGAACTGCTCCGTTCCCTGGGCCTGGGCGAACGGGCCGACCACCGGCCCGGCGAGCTTTCCGGCGGCCAGCAGCAGCGCGTCTCCATCGCCCGCGCCTTGATGAACGACGCCGCCGTGGTCCTGGCGGACGAACCCACGGGCGCCCTGGACAGCAAAAGCGGCCAGGAGGTCCTGGCCCTGCTCAAGGAACTGCACGCCCAGGGCCGGACCATCATCCTGATCACTCACGACGCGTCCGTGGCCGAACATGCGGAACGCATCGTCTCCATCAGCGACGGGAAAATCCTCTCGGACGTACGCCGCAACGGGACGGAAGCCGAAGCAGTGACCCACGCGCTGCCTGCGCAAGACGGCCCGGAGCGCAAGGTCATGACAGCCCAGGGCATGGAGGCCGTGAAAATGGCCTGGCGTTCCCTGCGCGCAAACATCTTCCGCACGGCCCTGACTCTGCTCGGCGTGGTCATCGGCGTGGGCGCGGTGGTGGCCATGCTCGCCGTGGGCAACGGGAGCAAGGCTTCGGTCATGGAACGCATCGAATCCATGGGCACACGGCTGATGATCGTCATGCCCGGAGCGCCCGGCATGCGCCCCTCGGGCGAAATCGCCACCCTGACCACGGACGACGCCACGGCCATCGCCGCCCTGCCCAACGTGGAATGCGTCACACCCGAGCGCAGTTCCCAGCAGACCGTGCGCTACCGGAGCATCGACTACCAGACCTCCCTGAACGGCGTCTGGCCCTCCTTCCTGGAGCTCAAGGAATGGGACATGGCCCAGGGGACCTTCTTCACCGAGGCGGACCTCAAGGGCTACGCGCCCGTGGTGGTGATCGGCGACACCGTGAAGGAAAGCCTCTTTCCGGACGGCGGCAACCCCATCGGCAAGTACATCCTGCTCAAGAACGTGCCCTTCGAGGTCATCGGCGTGCTTGCCGAGCAGGGCGCCAACGCCATGGGTTCGGACCAGGACGACGTGGTCCTGCTGCCCATCACCACCGGGTTCATGCGCCTCTTCGGCCAGCAGTACGCGAACCACTTGATGATCAAGGTCAAGGACAAGGAGCACATCTCCGAGACCCAGGAGGCGGTGCGCCAGCTGCTGCTCAAGCGCCACCGCACCGAGGACTTCCAGCTGCGTAATACGGCCTCGCTCATGGCCATGGCCGAGGAGACCCAAAACACGCTGACCATGCTCCTCGGGACCGTGGCCGCCATCTCCCTGCTCGTGGGCGGCATCGGGGTCATGAACATCATGCTCGTGAGCGTCACGGAGCGCACCCGCGAGATCGGCATCCGCATGGCCACGGGCGCGCGCATGCGTGACATCATGCTCCAGTTCAATACCGAGGCCCTGGTGGTCTGCGGCGCGGGCGGGATCATCGGAGTGGGGCTCGGGTTCGCCACGGCCCTGGTGGCGCGGTTCATGGGCGCCAATGTGGCCTTTTCCACCGCTCCGGCGGTCCTGGCCTTCCTCTGCTCCGTGGGCACGGGCCTGCTCTTCGGCTACCTGCCCGCGCGCAAGGCCGCCCGGCTCGACCCCGTGGCCGCGCTTTCGTCGGAGTAGTCCCGGCGACCCGCCCCGCGTGGTCCGTTCTTCGCGAGGCGTAGGGGCGTCTCTTTTTCTCCAGGTCTTGTTTTTTTCCGCGCCCGACCGCATGATTGACAATTGGGAAAAAGCCGGGAAATGCAGGAAAAGGAGAACGCCCCATGACCGAGACGAACCGTCCCCGGGTGCTGCTCGTGGACGACGAGGACCGCTTCCGGTCCACCATGATCAAGATTCTGCGGCTCAAGGGCATCGACGCCCAAGGCGCGGCCAATGCCGAGGAGGCCCTCCGAGCCGCCGCCGGAGAAAAGTTCGACGCGGTGCTCCTGGACATGCGCCTTGGCGAGGACTCCGGTCTGGACGTGCTGCGCGGGCTGCGCAAGAACGGCGTGCGGACCGAGGTCATTGTGCTCACGGGGCACGCCCTGCCCGAGCTGCCCGCGGACCTCGCGGGCGAGGGCGTCAGCGATTACCTGCTCAAGCCCGTGGAGCCGGACGAGATCGCGGCGCGCATCGAGTCCGTCATCGAACGGGCCAGAGCCCTGCGCCGGTTGCTGTAGCCTTATTCCGGCGGGCAGGTTTCCTGGCGCAGTTGGGCGCAGTGGTAGTCCCCGTTGAGGAAGCTCTCGGCCAGCAGTTCCACGCGCTCCTCGCTGGTCATAAGCATGTCCATCTGCCGGGTGAAGATCAGCAGCCTGCCCACGGCTTCGAGCCGATCCAGGATCACTTCCCGCTCCCGCTTGAGCAGGCGGGCCACCACGCGGTCGCCGCGCACCTCCGTGACAAACCCCAGCGCCGACAAAATCCGGGCAATGGCCCGCACCCTGCGGATGCGCAGTTCCTCGGCCGCGGCTCCGCCCTTGAACTCGAAGGTGATGTAGTTCTTGTTCACGTTCTGGCCGGAGTACGAGTCCAGAATGGAATAATGATAGCCCACCCGTGAGCTGAAATTCAGATACCTGTCTGAGATGATCGCGTAGCTGCGGTCGCCGAAGCGCTGGCCTCCGGCCTCGGGCGGGGTTAAAAGCTGGCTGCTCATCACCGACAGAAAGCCAGAAAGGCTCACGGGCCGGGGCTCGCCGCCCCGGAGGTTGCCGTCGAGCATGCCCGCGAGCAGCGCCTGGAACGGGGCCGACGTGACCTGGTCCGTCACGACCACCTCGGAGACATCCGGGTCGTCCAGGCCGCCGCCCAGGTCGATGACGTGCAGGTCCAGGGGAAGTTGCGCGGCCAGCTTCACGGAAAGCCCGGAAACGTCCGAGGCCTGATCACTGACCAGGAACATCTGCTCGTAGCAGCGTTCGTGGATCAGGCGCATGATGTCGTGCAGGCTTTGGCAGGCCTCGGGCACGAAATCCGGAGATTTGGGGTCCGTGAGGTGCAGCGGCGTGATCAACCCGGCCAGGGTGCGCAGGATCTCATGCACGGGCGAGCCGGTCATGAGCACGGGCCGCTCCCGTTGCAGGGCCAGCAGTTCGTCCACCCGGCCCGCGTAGACCCGGCCGGAAAACGCATCCACCGTGACCTCCGCACCCTCGGCCAGGGTCGTGGTTGCACCCTTCATGCCCAGCACGGCCGGAACGTCGAACTCGCGGCAGAGCGAGGCCATGTGCCCGGTGACACTGCCCGCGTCCGTGACCACGGCCTGGGCGCGCTGAAACACGAGCACGTAGCCCGGCGAGGAGCGCTCGGCCACGAGAACACCACCCTCGGGAAAATCGAGCAGGTTCTCGCCCTCGCGCACATGGCGAACCAAGCCGCAACCCACGCCCGGACAGGCCGTGCGCCCGCCCGAAAGCAGCACCTCGTGCCCCGGCACAGGCGGGGAAGCCGCAACGCCGCCGTCTCCGGTGCGCAAAGGCCGGGATTGCAGGATCATCAGCCTGCCGTCCGGATGCAGCGCCCACTCGATGTCCTGGGGCGTGCCGAAATATTCCTCCAGCTCCAGCCCGAGCCGGGCCAGTTCCAGAAGCGGCCCCTCCTCCAGGCAGAGCCGACACCGGTCCGCATCGGCAACAGGCTCTTCCACCGGGTGGCCGTCCGCCCCCAGGATCAGCCTTGCATGCTTGTCGCCCGGCTGGACCTCCTCCACGCGCAACGGGTCGCGGCCGAGATGCCAGCTGTCCGGTTCCACCACGCCGTCCACGGCGTACGGTCCCAGGCCCCAGACCCCGTCCACGCGCAGACGCGGGTCCGTGGGGTTGAAGGGATGACGCGTGTAGAGCACGCCACTGCACACCGAGGGAACCATGACCAGGCAGGCCACGGCCATGGCCGTATCCTCAAAGGGCACGCCCTTGTGCAGGCGGTAGGTCAGAGCGTGGGGGCTGAACAGACTGGCGACCACGCGCAGCCAGGCCCGGCCCACCTCGGCCCGACGCACGCCGAGCAGCGTGAGGTACTGGCCCGCGAAACTCAGTTCGCTGTCCTCGCCCACGGCGCTGGAGCGCAGGGCCAGCAGCACCGGGCCGCCCGCCTCCGCTTCCAGTTCGGCGCAGGCCTGGTCCAAGGCCTGGGCCACGCTCGCGGGCAGGGCCACCTGCTCGAAAAGCAGAGCAATCTCCCGGGCGGTCTCGTTCACTGTGGCGGGCCGGGCCGGATCCACGGCCAGCAGGTGGCGGCGGATTTCCCCGTGCAGTTCCCCGCCGCCGGGCAAGGGGGCGGCCAGCAGCTCCCGGAACGCTGTCGTGGTCACGGCGAATCCCGGCGGGACCGGGACCCCGGCCCGGACCATTTCGCCCAGGTGCGCGCTCTTACCGCCCACATAGTCAAGCATTTCAGCCCGCACATCCGAGTAGCGCAAAATCAGCTCCACAGGCTCGCTGCCGACCTTGTCCTCCAAGAGCGGCAGGATGCGCGCGCGGATGGACTCCAGGGCCGCGAGCACGTTGCCGCCCCTGCCCCCGGAAAGCGCGTCGAAGCTGCGAGCCATGCGCTGGGCATGAAACAGGGCGCGCGTGACCCGCGAGCGCACGTAGGACATGCCGAAAAGCTCATCCCCGCGCAGCTTCTCCTCCATGTCCCCGATGATCCCGAGCAGGTCTGAATTGGATTCCAGCAGCTCAAGAAAGCTCACGTAGCGCTGGCGGAAGACCTCCAGAGCCTTTTCCCGCACCTCGCGACGCCGACGCCGACGCCCTTCGAACAAACCAAAGAAGTCCATGCCGCCTCCTGATCAGGATCAGGCTTGATCACGTTTTCGGAAGACAACCACATATCGCGTGGACGGGCCACGCCCCACCTTGCGCAGAACGCCCCGGTCCACCAGATCCTGAAGATCGTTGATCGCCGTCCGCGACGAGACATCCCCGCCGATGATCTCCTCATAGCGGGAACGGCTGATCTCGCCCTCGGCGAGAATCTGCTCCCAGGCTCCGGCCTGCCGGGCATTCAGCCCCTCAGGAGGGGGAGCGGTCTCCACCGGGTCATTGCGCTCTTTGTCATCGACCAACAGGCTCGATTGCACGTCCATTTCCCGGTCCACTTCCCCGCTCAAGGCTTGGCCTGAAGCATCCTCCGCATTGTTGGCAAGTTTCTTCGCAGAATCAGCGGATTGATTCCAGCCGGATTCCGTGGTCATGCCCGCCGGCATCTCACGCACGGACTCGGACCTGCGGTCCTTTTCCCGCCGATCCGCGCCGGATTCCGCCTGCTCGCCCTCGGTATTCCTGACAACCGCCTCCCGCAGCGCCTGGAGTGCGATCAAGGCATTCTCTGTCCGCCGGACCGAAGCGCCCTCAAGATGCAAGTCCGATATCTGAATGATATCGCTCTCACACATGGTCACGGTCATGATCATACAATTCTGAAGTTCGCGCACGTTGCCGGGCCAATCGTAATTCATCAGCCGATCAAGGGCTCCACGGCTGAGGTCCACCCGACCGCGCCCGGTCAGAGCTTCGGCATGGTCCATAAAATGACGCGCCAGCCGGGGAATATTCTCCCGGTGGTCGCGCAGGGCCGGGGTGCGGATCATCAACACCCGGAGCCGGTAATACAGGTCGCTGCGAAACCGTCCCGCCTCGGCCAGCTCCATGAGATTGACATTGGATGCAGCCACGATGCGCACGTCCACGTCCACGTCCTTATCGCTGCCCAGCGGCCGGACAACGCGCATGGCCAGAGCGCGCAACAGCGCCTGCTGCACCTTGGCCGAGGCGGACTGGATCTCATCCAAGAAAAGCGTTCCGCCGTGCGCCTCGACGAATGCGCCCTTGCGCTCGTTGCGCGCTTCGGTGAACGCACCTTTGATATGACCAAACAAGGTGTCCAAAAGCAGGTTTTCGTCCAGCTCCCCACAGTTGATAGAGATGAACGGCTTGCTCGCCCTGGAGCTGTGGCTGTGGATGGCCTCGGCAGTGAGCTGCTTGCCTGTTCCGGTCTCGCCCTCGATGAGCACGTCCACAGCTACGCCCGATGCCTTGATGATCTCGGACTTGAGCTTTTCGATGCGCGGACCCGTACCGAAGATTTCCGGGATGATGTGGTTTAACGACCCCGGCGGCAGACCGTCAAAAATATCCTCCAGGCTGGCCCGTTCCTGCATCGCGGCCGTGAGGATGACCTCGTCCTTGGTCCGGATTTCGTTCATCTGCCTGCACACCGTCTCGATGAGGCTGTTGATGGCCTCGCCCACGGCGCGGGTCTCGCTGTCACCCAGGCGCAGATTCAAGGGTTCCAGAGTGCCTTTGTCACGCAGTGCGTCGACGCGCCGGGCCAGCAGGCGCAGGGGCCGGGTCAGGGTCCGGCTGACCAGGAAAATGGCCAGGGAAAGCAGCGCCGTGGCCGCCAGAGAGATCACAAAGATGATGTCCACCTGCTTGTAACCCGCCCGCAGGGAAAGGCTCGAATAGTCCATGAAGGCCAACCCGCCGTAAACACTTGGCGGAGCATCCTGGCGATGCCGGAAGGTCACAGGCCAATAGGCCAGGGAATGTTGGCTTTTACCGGCAAAACTGGACGCCAGGACATCATTTGCCAGCAACACGCCATGGTGGCCCTTTTGTACCTCGGAAAGCATGCTCCAGAACTTCCCTGCGGCGGCAGAAGGCTGAAACGCCTCGGGAAGCCCGGGCCGCCCCAAGGTTCCGTCCATGCCCGCCCGTGCAAGACTGGTCATCAACGGCGCTTCGGGCTCGTCCGGGCTGTTGGACTGGAAGAGCATCCAGCCGCTGAGATCAAAGAAAAAACTGAACCGTGCGTCCGAAACCGGCGATGTGGTCCAAAGTGGGGAACGCGCGGAATTGGCCTTGGACAGGATATTGCGCAATGCCGTGGCGTCGATGGACAACATTACATAGGTGCCTGCGTAGTCTATTGCCGGGGAAACCACCCGGATCACACGGGAAAAGACTTTATTGTGCGTAGTGTTGCCGATCGGCAGAACGTATTCGGCCTTCTCGATTCCGGACAGGGAAGCGTCTCCGGGCCGCAGGGCAACATTACTGTCACCATGCCGAAACAGCATCTCTGCAGAGGGAATTTCCGGCATATTTATCCTGAAGACATCATCTCCGCTGGCCACCATGAAGATTGATCGCCCTGGAATGGGAGAAATCAACGCGAATTCACGAAAGGGAATTCGGCCGCTGTGGTCCGAACGTTTCAGGAAATCACGCATCGAGGTTTCATCGAGGGGGCCGGCAGCGGCAAAGAGCAGACTCCGCCTTGCACTTTCTAATGCGCTCTCGATTTCGCGGGCCATGCCATAGGCCGTGACGCTCAGAGCGCGCTCCTGCGCCGTTTCCAGGAACATTCTGGAGAAGGAGTAGGTGGTCATACCCGTGACCATGACGATGAAAACCGCCAAAGGAATCAACGTCAGGAGCAATTTGGTTCGCAAGGAACTTCGCGAAAGCGACTTCTGTGCACTGCTGCTCTTTTTGCGTCTGAAATCATTCCAGAAAATCTTCATCGCGAAATCTCCCCTGCGGCATCCGGAACGGTATTTTCCCGATCTCGTACACGAGAGATGATATTTCGTGATAGCTGTCAATCATTATCATCCCAGGGTGTTCCATCGTTATTCTGAAATAATCGCGAAAACGATTACGCAGTTCTGAACTCGGCACGGCGGTTGCTCTCTTTTTCACGAGAGTGAGCGAGCAAACCGGTCTGCACCCGCCGGGCGGGTGGCAAGGACCGGAAGAACGGAAACGGAAAAGGAGGATGACGATGAAAAGGAAGATGTTCTTACTGGCGACGATCCTGGGGCTGGTGCTCCTGCCTGGATTGGCGCTGGCCGCAGGCGGCAAGTCCAGCGAACTCGTGGTCGTGGCCGACACCCGCGTACTCAGCGGCTGGATGCTGTACTTCGCGGACCTGTACAATACCAACATCGTGCTCTTCGCGCTCTGGGCCACAGTGCTCACCGCCATGTACGGTGCATTCCTCGGCTTCCTGATGGACTTCATCATGAGCCGCACCGGACTGGACCTGACCTCGCGCAAGATCGTGGAACACTAGACCGCGCCACAAAAGGAGAAGAGAGATGGAATTTCTGTACATGTACATGCCCATCGCGGGCGTCAAAGTATTTTGGCCCGGCCTGGTGCTCATCGGCTTCTCGGTGGGCGTCATCGGCGGCTTCTTCGGCATGGGCGGCGCGTGGATGGTCACGCCCGGCCTGAACATCCTCGGCTTCCCCATGGCCTTCGCCATCGGCACGGACATGGCACACATCGCGGGCAAGTCCATGATCTCCACGATCCGCCACTCCAAGTTCGGCAACGTGGACTACAAGCTCGGCATCGTCATGCTCGTTGGAACCATGGTGGGTATTGAAATCGGTGCCCAGATCGTCATGCAACTAGAACGACTCGGCATCGTCGGCTCGGTTGTACGCTGGGTCTACGTGGTCTTCCTGGCTCTGATCGCCTTCATGGTCTTCTATGACTACGCCAAGGCCGTGTCCAACAAGAAGAAGGGCATTACCGGCGAGCACGGAACAGAGGGCATCACCTGGTACAAGACCCTGCACAAGATCAACATCCCGCCCATGATGCACTTCCACCGCGCGGGCATCACCTGCTCCGCGTGGCTGCCGATTCTCGTCAGCTTGATGACCGGTATCCTGGCCGGCTTCCTGGGCATCGGCGGCGGCCTGCTGCGCATGCCCGCCCTGGTCTACCTGATCGGCGCTCCGACCCACGTGTCCGTGGGCACGGACCTCTTCGAGGTCATGATCTCCGGCCTGTACGGCGCGTTCACCTACTCCATGAAGGGACGCATCGAACTCGTGGCCGTGTTCGTGATGCTCACCGGCGCGGCCATCGGCGCCCAGATCGGAACCGTCGCCACCAAGTACTCCAAGGGCTACGGCATCCGCGTCGCCTTCGGCATCGCGGTGCTCTGCTGCATGATCTCCATCATCCTCAAGCAGTACAAGTTCACTGCGGCCTCCGCCGTGCTGATCCTCTCCACCATCGGTCTGATCTGCCTGTATATCTGCAAGATCATGATCCAGGGTGCGGCGAAGGAATTGCGCGATAAGAAGCAGAACCAGTCATAGGCTGCGGACACGAGACAAGGAGAATAATCGCTATGAAAAAGATCATCGCCACCATCACCACCCTGCTGCTCCTGGCCGCCTTTGCCGGCTCGGCTCTGGCTGCGGAAGTGGCCCAGGGCGTCTGCAAGAGCATTGATGCCTCGACCCTCGTCATTGAGGAGTTCGATACCAATAAGACCCCGGAAAACAAGAACTACGGCAACCCGACCGGCATCGAAACGTCCTTTGACCTGGCCACGGCCAAGATCGGCATTCCGCCCGAGCCGGGCGACATCCTGCGCATCGCCTACGATGTCAAGGACAATGCCAAGCACGCCATCAAGGTCATGAACGTATCCAAGCAGGACCTCAGCAAGAAATAGGTCCATCCCTCGACACCCGTCCGGAGCAAACCTCCCGCTCCGGGCGGGCAACCGATGGATGCACCAACCCAGGAGAAAGAAAATGATCGGACCCGATTTCAACGCCATCGAAGCCAACAACTCCGGTTTCAACATCCGCCAGAAGCTTGTGCTCCTCGTCATGGACGTGTTGCTTCTGGCCGAATTGACATTTTGCTTCTGGCTCGGGTATCGCGATCCGGACAATCTGACCATCACGTTCCTGAAGTTCTATCTGCCCATGTTCCTGGTCACACTCGTCGGCGGCGTGTACATGGCGCGGCGCTTCCGCGATCCCGCCCCAGCGGGCGACATGTCCGGCAGCATCCTCCAGGATATGTAATAAGGAGATTTCCATGGCCATCGCGATGTTCATCATGAGTTGCATCCTTGGTCTGGCCTTCGGGGCCATGCTCACCCGCGCGTTGCGCAATCGGCGGGAGGCCCGCAAGGCCGCCCGCAACGCCTGATCCGGAATCCGGCATGAACGCCCGCCGAAAACTGAATCTCCTGGCTGTGCCGCTGATGGTGATCCTGGCTGCGGCCGTGATCGACGCCACGGTTTCCCGGCTGCTGACCTCGGACACGGAATACAGCGCCCTGCCCGGAACCAGTGTCCAGGCGTCCGGCGTCCTGGAAAATCCGGTTCTCGGTGGCCAGACCTCCAGCGGCCCGGCCGACGCGGCCTACGACCCGAACACGCTGCTCGAAGCTTCCGGCGATACCCAGGACCTGTTCTTTCATTTCGAGGAAGTGGTCGGAATCATCTGGCGGGCGCGCATCGACGTGTCTCCGCAGGCCCTGCCGGGCCTGCGCGTGTTCTGGGTCCACGAACGTCTCGTGCCCCCCGGGCAGGAAGCCGAATCCTGCGCACTGACGGTCTTTGCCGACAAATCATCGTATGAAGCCAGCTTCCACTCCTTGTTCCGCCGCCTTCTGGGCATCAAGGCCTGGTGGGTCGCGGCGGCACTCCTGCCCGTTTGCGTCGCACTCCTGGCCCTGTCCTTCGTGGTCTCGAACCGCGAGGACGCGATGCTCCGGAGCCAGGGAATCGGCTCCATTTACAAACTCGCCCGGCGCGGCGAGGAGTGGGAGGTGGTTTTTGGTCTCGGATCAAATCAAGGAGTCCGCCAGGGAGACCGACTGGCCCTGCTGGACGATAACCTGGACCATGTGGATTTCGTGCAGGCGCTGGAGGTACGGGCCGAATATTCCGCCACACTGGTGAGTCGCGCCCTGCCCATCAAGCACAACTTCCACATCGCCCTTATTCCGGGCGAGGAAGCGGCAACCTCCGACTCCGGGCACACCGAACCGCCCCTGGAGGGCTGAGCGGGCAAATAGCTTCAGCCATACACACTCTAACCATGCCGCGATTCGGGTGGTCGGCCCGATCGCGGCATGCCCGCTCAGAATCCCGAATTCGATTAAAAAAGGTCGCAGACAACCGCCTGCGACCTTTCATCTTTTGTTTTTATTTCTGTTAATTCGGATTGCCGCGCGAGGCCTCGGCCAGGGCGGTGCGCACCTGCTCCTCCATGGCTTGCAGCCCCTGCGTCAGGGTCTGGGCCAGGCGGCGGGCAGTGCCCGGCGAAAGCACCACGCGCTGGTGCACGATCCCGGCCTCGGGCTGGGAACGCTGGCGGTTGCCCAGCTCCAGCACGACTTCCTCCGGCCCCACAAAGACGTTGAAGGCATCATAATAGATGTATTCCAGGTCGGGATCGGCCTGGAGACGCGGCGGACGGGATGCCTGATCCATGATCCGGTGGTCGCTCATGCTTACTCCGTTGGGTTATGGCCGGGCCCGGCGCTTCCCAGGCATGCGCCCTGGCTCTGTCGGCCCGGCTCTGTCGGCCAGGCGGCATTCTGCCCCAGCGCGCGCCGGGGAGCAAGACGCGAAGCAAGACACTCGACCCCATAGCGGGGCCAAATATCGGGACCAGATCGCGGGCAAAACGCCGGGCCAGACTTCGGGCCAGACTTCGGGAGAAGATCGGACGGCATCCTCCCTGCTGGAAACGATGCCCCAGGCAACCCAGAGCCCGCTTACTGCCTGCCGTGGCCGCAGGTGTCCGGCTCGGCGCAAGCCCAGACCATCCGGCCCCGCTTGGAATCGTAGAACGGAACCACGTCCGTGAGCGCGCCGCAATGCACGCAGGGCTGCTCCTCGGGTTCCCCCTGGAGCACGCCGCACCGCCGCAATTCCAGGCAAAAATTCTGCACCACCTGGAACAACGGATGCGCTCCGTGTCGCTGCACATCCTTGGAGCGCAGGCTCCCGCCCTTGTTCACCCGCAGGTTGATGCTGCGCACCTTTTCCAGGGTTCCGCGCTTCTCGCCCATGACGAACGGGACTTGCTCGGTCCAACGGCAAACGATCCGGTTGGTTTCCGGATAAAATTTCATCTGCATTATCAATGTGTTCCTATTCTATACTGATTTAGTAGGAAAGAACGTGAAGAGTTTCACTAATCCAGAGATACGGGAACCGCAAGGATTATGGAAGGATTATTCGCGGCGGGAGCGTGACGATTTTGCGCGCAGGAAGCATGCTCGGACAAACGAAACGCACAACAAGCCGTCATTTCGATCGAAACTTGGCCACGGCGTCAGTGAGTGGCTTGCACCGGGTTGCTCTTTTGGGCATGCGCCCCAGTGCCACTCCGGGCGCTGCGAGAAAAAATGCGGCCGGTGCGGAGGCAGACAAGAGCCACTGGCTGCTTCCGTGCGCTGGCAGGAAAGCGATTTCTCCGCAGATGCGCGCGGGGCGAAAGACGCCGCAGAAAGCACGTTTCTGCAATCTTCTGCGGGAAGTACGTCCACAATGCCGGGGCGGCCGGGGCGCGGCAGCACCAAAATTGCGCGCATGAAAAAGGGAGGGGGCCGAAGCTCCCCTCCCGGAATGGGCATGATCAACGCGGAAGTGATCAGTCCGCGTCTTCGGTCCTGGCCTTTTTCTTGGGCGGTTGGCCCTGTTCCTTGATGTTCACCTTGGTGACAGCCGGAGCGCGGTGGACATTCCTCATGCTCAGGCAGTGGGTCGGGCAGACCGAGACGCAGTGCCCGCAATAGATGCAGGCATAGGGATCGCATTCCCAGGTCTCGGCGGTCTTGTCCACGGTGATGCACAAGGACGGGCACTTGCGCATGCAGGAGCCGCAGAGAATGCAGTCCGCGGCGTTGATGACCAGTTCGCCGCGGTACTTGTCAAAAGGCGCGCGGACCACAAAGGGGTAGTTGCGGGTGGCGGGCCGGGCCGCGAGGTTTTTCAGAACGGTGGGCGTGAGGAAGAGCATCTTGGCCTCCTTACCTTTCCGTGCAGGAGATGCACGGGTCGATGGACAGCACGATGACCGGCACGTCCGCCAGTTCGCAGTTCGGAACCATGGCCAGCAGCGGCGGCACGTTGGCGAAGGTGGGCGTGCGGATGCGCAGGCGGTCCAGATTCTTCTTGCCGCTGGCTTTGATGTAGTACACGCACTCGCCGCGCGGCTGTTCCACGCGCATGAAGCCCTCGCCCTCGGGATTGCCCTTGACCTTGGCGGCCAGTTCGCGGTCGCCCCGGGGGACCTTGGCCATGGCCTGGCGCACCAGATCAATGGACTGGAGCACTTCGCGGAAGCGGACCGCACCGCGCGCCCAACTGTCGCCGCTGGTTTCAACGACCGGCGCGAAGTCCAGGAACTTGTAGCCGCCGTACTTGAGCATGCGCATGTCCGACTTGACGCCGGAGCCGCGCAGGGTCGGACCGGCCGCGCCCAACTCGTAGGCCTGCTCGTAGGTCAGGACGCCCTTGCCCACGGTGCGGGACTTGACGGTGTAGTCACCCAGCATGGTGGACTGGATGGCCTTGATCTCCTTTTCGATGATCTTCAGCTCACCCTCGATCCACTCACGCTGTTCCAGGCTCAGGTCGGCGCGCACGCCGCCGATGACGTTCACCGAGACGATGACGCGGTTGCCCGCGGTGGCCTCGTTGATGTCCATGATCCGCTCGCGGATCTTCCAGAGCTGCATGAACAGCGCCTCGAAGCCGAAAGCGTCGGCAAAGAGCCCGAGCCAGAGCAGATGGGAATGCATGCGGTGCAACTCGGACCAGATCACGCGCAGGATCTGGGCGCGTTTCGGGACCTCGATGCCCATCATCTCCTCAATGCACTGCGAGTAGCAGACCGCATGGATCATGGAGCAGATGCCGCAGACCCGTTCGCAGACCTGGATCATCTGGTGGAAGTCGCGCTTGGCCACCAGCATTTCCAGGCCCCGGTGGACATAGCCCAGGGCGGGCACGGCCTCTTTGACGATTTCATCCTCGACCACCAGCTTGAGGTGGATCGGCTCCGGCAGAACCGGATGCTGGGGGCCGAAGGGAATGATAGTACGAGCCATGTTCGTCCCCCTTTTAGTTTTTGTCCGCGACCTTGCAGTTGTTCACGAGGGGCACGATGGTGACCTCCTCTTCCAGGTACAAGGTGCGTTTGAAGTCGAGCACGAGCCCGGCGAATTTCATGCCGAAGAGGTCCTGAAGTTCGTTCTCGGCCAGCAGGGCGCCGAAATACACGCCGGAAATGCTGGGCACGGGCTGGGACAACTGGGCCGGGAGCCGAAGGTGGGTCACCTCGAACTCCTTGTCGAAATGGTAGAGCACATCCACCGTGTCCTCGCCCGTGAGGGCTGTGGACAAGGTGATCAGGCGATACCCCTCGTTCTTCAGGTTCATGACCTCGCTGACCAGATTGTCGCGGGTCACGCCGATTTCAATACCTTTCACGTCGCTATCCCCTTGCGGAGCCGCCTAGCCGGCCTGCTCCACTTTTTGCTGGAATTTCTTGAGGCCTTCCACGACGCCGTCGATGATCGCCTCGGGCTTGGCCGGGCAGCCCGGAACGTACACGTCCACCGGGATGACCTTGTCCACGCCGCCGACCACGTTGTACGCGTCGCGGAAGATGCCGCCCGTGGAACCGCACGCGCCGATGGCGATGACGGCCTTGGGGTCGGGCATCTGCTCGTAGATGTTCTTGAGCACCTTCTTGTTGCGGTGGTTCACCGTGCCAGTGACCAGCAGCACGTCGGCGTGCTTGGGGTTGCCGACGTTGACCACGCCGAACCGTTCCACATCGTACATGGGGGTCAGGCAGGCCAGGACCTCGATGTCGCAGCCGTTGCAGCTCCCGCAGTCGAAATGCATGATCCACGGGGACTTGGCGCGTGAATTCTTGATGAGCGATTTGAACATATCCCTACCCCGCGTAGAGCCAGATGAGGTTCACGACCGACATGGCCAGGCCCACGCCCCAGACGTACTTGAGCATCCAGCGCCAGGTCATGCGGGCCATGGTGTTGTCGATGACGATTTCCAGGAAGTACGTGCAGACGAGCAGCAGGGCCATCCAGTACCAGCTCGTGGTCCAGAACAGCGCGCAGATGCCGAGCAGCAGCACGGTTTCGTACCAGTGGGCCACCTCCACCAGGGCGAGGTAGGGGCCGGAGTACTCGGTAAGCACGCCCTTGACCAGTTCCTGGTGGCCGTGGTGCGAGGTGGAGAAGTCAAAGGGCGATTTGCGCAGCTTGATGGTCAGCGCGTAGGTCAGCACGATGTAGGCCAGGGGCAGCCGGGCCAGGAGCGGCTTGTCCACGGCGAGGATCTCCCCGACGTTGAAACTCCCGGTGGCCAGGTAGAAGCAGACAAAGACCAGCACGAGCAGCGGCTCGTAGGTCAGGATCTGGATCAACTCGCGCTGCGCGCCCACCTGGCTGTACGGCGAACGGCCGGCCAGGGCGCCCATGACCAGGAAGACCGCACCCACGGCCTGGACAAAGAAGATCAGCAGCAGGTCGGAGCGCAGGAAGAAGAGCACGCAGGCCGTGGCCGCACCGATAAGGTAGACCCAGGAGCAGATGATCTGCCACTGGTTCAGGGCCAGCGGCTCCTTGCCGAAGAGCTTGAGCACGTCATAGAAAGGCTGCAAAATCGGCGGCCCCTGACGCGACTGGAACCGCGCCGTGACGCGGCGGTCCAGGCCCGCGATCAAACCGCCGGCCAGCGACGCCGCAATGAGGCCGATCAGAGCGAAAATCAGGTATTTCATCTTACAGCCCCCCTCCGATCATCAGCACGGTCAATGCCGCGCCCAGAATGTTGACCCACAGGGTCAGGCGCTCCTCGCCGAAAATTCCGGCAAGGTAGAGGTTGCCCGCGCCAAAGGCCACGGACAGATTCATGGGACCGTTGAACGATCCGTCCTCCCTGCCCATGTCCACGCCGCCCATGTACGGGGCGACCCGGCGCAGCTTGGGCGCGCGGCGGCCCGCGAGCAGAGCCACGGCCAGACCCGCGCCCAGGGCGATATACAGCCCGTAGACCTCGAACGCGCCCAGGGAGCCGATGCCGAGGTTCACGGCCAGGGCCGCGCCCGAGAGCATGGGCTGAATGAGTTCTTTATAGATGAACGGCGTGGTTGCGGAGAGCACCACGGCTCCTGCGCAGAGCAGCACCAGGGGCAGGTTCGTGAGCAGGGGCAGACGCTCCGAGGGCTGGCCCGGCTCGCGCGAACCCAGAAGCCCACCGCCCCAGCGCGCCCAATAGACCACGGTCAGGGCCGAGCCCAGGGCGAGCATCACGATCACCCAGAGGGAATTGGCTGCGGCCTCGATGGCCATCCACTTGCCCAGCAGCACGCCAAAGGGCGGCAGGAGCATGGTCAGCACGCCGATGACGGCGATGAGCGTTGTCCGGGGCATGCGCTCATACAGGCCGCGCATGTCCTCGATGTCCCGGCTGCCGATCTCCTGTTCGATGGTTCCGACGCAGAGGAAGAGCAGGGACTTGGACACCGCGTGGAAGATGATCAGCATGATGGCGGCGGTGATGGCCAGCGGGGTGTTCAGGCCCGCGCAGGCGATGATCAGCCCCAGGTTGGAGATGGTCGAGTAGGCCAGAATCTTCTTGCCGTTGCTCTGGCCAATGGCCAGGGCCGCGCAGGCCAGGAAGGTGAACGCGCCGCAGACCGCGATGGTTTCCGAGAGCAGCGTGCCCTGATAGGCCGGAGCCAGACGCAGAATCAGGTACACGCCCGCCTTGACCATGGTGGACGAATGCAGCAGCGCGGAAACCGGGGTGGGCGCGACCATGGCCCCCAGGAGCCAGCTCTGGAAGGGGACCTGGGCCGCCTTGGTGAAGCCCGCAAAGCACATCAGGGCAATGCCCGTCAGAACCAACGCGCCCTGCGGACCGGCGGTAAGAATCGCGGCCAGGGAGAGCGTGCCCAGGCCGTTGTAGGCCAGCATCATGCCGACCACAAAGGCCAGGCCGCCCAGACTGTTCATCCACAAGGCGCGCGTGGCGTTCTTGGTGGCGATCTCCGTGCCATCGTGCCCGATGAGCAGGAACAGAAGGTGGTCACCTCGAAGAAGAAATAAAGCCAGAGAATGTTGTTGGCCAGGACCAGCCCGTTCATGGCGCCCAGGAAGAGCACCAGATAAAAGAAGAACTGAGGCTGCCTGGATTTTTCAAGATGCAGATGTTCCTCGTGGTTCTTCATGTAGGGCAGGCCGAAGACGCAGATCAGGGAGCCGATGATGGAGATGATCAGCACCATGATCAGGGAAAGGTTGTCCGCCGCAAAGGCGGGAACAGCCACATGCTCGACCATGACGAATTCGAACACGGCCAGAAGCACCACCTGCCCCAGGGTGAAGAGCTGGATGAGCACGCTTTTGAGCTTGAAGCCATAGAAAAGAATCACACCGAGCAGGGCGAAGTCGAGCACGGTGATGATCAGATCCCAGTTCAGGCCCAGGAGCACGCCTGGAGACCACGCCGCGAACGGCCCTTGCACCAGCAGGGCCACGGACGCGGCAGCGAGTGCGCCGCCCGTCACAGGCACGGCCAGCCGCCGCACCGCGCCCAAAGGCACGAGCAGGCAGACCAGCGCAGCCAGCACAGGCAGAAGAATGAGGATCAAAAGCAGGTTGGACATGGACACCTCGCTTCAGGATGAATGCCTGGGTGCGTGGCGACGCCGGCGACCGGAGCCGAAATCGCGCGCACAAAGCCTCAGCCGTCGTATATTCCGAAGCCGTTCGGGGAGTGGCCCTGAGAGCCGCTGCAAGCAGATGAGTCGAACCTATCGGAGGCGAATAAAACCTGCCGTCTGCCCCCCGCAGACGGTTCTGGAAACCCTTGCGGCTTTACGCCGTTCCCCTGTTTTTGGCAAGCAAATTGTGAAAATTCGAACAGGGTGACGAGGCATTGGAACAACTTTCTCAAGGCAAAAAAAGAGTCCTGTCGGGCCGGGTTTTCGGCTCCATGCGCGAAACGCAAGGTCCCGGCGAAGCCTGATTCGCTTTTACGTCGACCATTCGCTTTCAAATCATACACTTGACAACTTCTTGAAATTCGGATCGCGACCAGCATGAATGTTCTCCCCAAGGGGCCATTGACAGCTCTGCGGCTTTGAGGGATGTGCTCTGCATGGATCGTCCCGAAGCCTTTCCCGTACTGCCTCCCCATGGTCGCGCCCGGACCGACCACGGCCGGACCGCCTTTCCCTGCGGTTCGGAGCATGCTCCGGACCTGCAAAAACTCACGCGCACCCGCACCCCGGCCATGCAGGAAGTTTTCACCAAGGCGGGCCGCGTGGCCCCCACCCGGACCACGGTGCTGCTCACCGGGGAGACGGGCGTGGGCAAGAGCACGGTGGCCCGGCTGATCCACGCCCTTTCCAACCGCGCGGGCAAGCCCTTTGTCTCCATCCACTGCGGAGCCATTCCTGAAAACCTAGTGGAAAGCGAACTCTTCGGCCATGAGAAAGGCGCGTTCACCGGCGCGGTGCGCCAAAAGCCCGGAAAATTCGAGGTGGCCCACGGCGGGACCGTCTTCCTGGACGAGGTGGGCACGCTGCCCCCCTCCTCGCAGATCAAGCTGCTCGACGTGCTCCAGAGCCGGACCTTCCAGCGCGTGGGCGGCACGCACGACATCGAGGTGGACATCCGCGTGGTGGCCGCCACCAACGACGACCTGGAGGCACTCTGCCGCGAGGGCCGCTTTCGCAAGGACCTCTTCTACCGCATCAACGTCTTCACCCTGGACATCCCGCCCCTGCGTGAACGCGCGGCCGACCTGCCCGCCCTGGTGGAATCGTTGCTCGTGCGGCTCCAGCCCGGCGAGGCCGAGCCCATCCTGGAAGTGGAGCCCGAGGTGCTGGAGGCCCTGACCGCTTACGACTGGCCCGGCAACGTGCGCGAACTGGAAAATCTCCTGGAACGCGCCCTGATCCTGGAAACCGGGGAAAAACTCTCGCGAGAGAGCTTTCCGGCTGAAATTTTCCAGTCCGAGGGCCTGGTTCCCGTGGTCCTGCTGGACAGCGACCTGCCCCTGGAGGAAGTCCGCCGCCACGCCGTGGAAGAGGTCGAACAGGCCTACCTGCGCCAGATTCTGGACCGCTTCAACGGCCGCATCGACCGCAGCGCCTCCCACGCGGGCATCACCACCCGCCAGTTGCACAAGCTGATGACCAAGCACGGACTGCACAAGGAAGATTTCAAGGAACGGCGCGACAAGTCACGCTGACCAAGCATCCTATCCCTTCCTGCCTTTTTCGCACCCTTTTCTTTTTTTCCGCGATCCCACACCGGTTTTCCGCCTCCCTGACCCACGGCCCGCATGGCCTGACAGCGGTGTTGAAGAATTCCCTATTCCTGTTTCTCCCCCATCGGAACCGGCTGTTCTTAATTTTCATCATATTGATTTCATGCTGTTTATTGCCTTCACCTTCCTGCCGACCAACACCCATCCCACAAACCAGAACCTGAAATTCCGATTCTAACACCGCGATTTTGTCTATAACTATTTGAAATACATGCAATTATAATCGTGGCACAGGGTATGCCCTAGAGGACGTATGGATCAACACAAACGGCGGAAAGTTCCGCCTGGGGAGTGGTCATGGCTGAAAGCAAGAAGACCGTAACGGTCACGGGCATTCTCTACCCGGTCTATGACGGCGACTATGAGAACATCAGCGGGGTCGTGCTCTCGGGCATCGACGAAAGCGAATATCTCGTGGTCTCGGACAAGTACATCGACGACCTCGTAAACCTCTGCCAGGAGGAAGTCTCCCTGCGCGGCAAGGTCGGCAGCCAGAACGGCATGAAGACCATCGAAGTGCAGGAATACCGCATCGTCAGCCGCTACTATGACGACGTGGTCGGGGGCGAGGACGACGAATACATGACCTACCTGGACTAGCGGGGAACAGGCCATGCCGCGCAAGGCTGCGATTCTGGCGGGAAGCGTCCTGCTCCTGCTGCTCGGGTTTGGCCCGGCAATGGCGGAGCTGGCGACCCTGACCGGTCGGCTCACCGAGCTGGACGGACGCTATCTGGTTCTGGACAGGACCCGGGGCGCCGTGGAGTTGCGCGGTGAAAACCTGGAGTCCCTGGTGGGCAAACGGGTCTGGGTTTCCGGCGACCTGGAGAACGGCGAATCCGAAATTCCCGTGCTGGACGTGGACGACATCGAGGAAATTCAGAATCAGGAATAACGAACAGCGCACAATGCCGCGAGGCTCTTTGGGGAGCGCGGACGCAGGCACACAACCTTCACCCGGAACAGCGGCAATCCGCCATCCGGAACACAAAACGGAGCAGAAAAATGAGCAAAACGCACCTGGATCTTGAGGATTCCGTCCCTCCCGACCCTGGCGTAGCCTCCCTGATCGCGACCACGCCGGTGGAATCCTGCGAGGCCATGGTCGAAGGACCCACGCGCCGCAGACACACCGCCCCCATCCGCCACGGTGACGTGGCTTCTTTTATGCGCAGACATTTTCCCGGCGCCGGCCTGAGCCAGTGGAACGACTGGCGCTGGCAGCTGGCCAACCGCATCTCCTCGCCGGAGCGCATAGCGGAAATTCTCAATCTTTCCCTGGAGGAACGGCTGGCTCTCTCGGGCCAGGGCGGTGCTCTGCCCTTTGCCGTGACCCCCTACTACGCCTCGCTGCTGGACCCGGCTGACGCAAGTCAGGCCCTGCGCCGTTGCGTCATCCCCACCCGGGCCGAGGCCATGATGTCCGCCGGCGAATGCGCCGACCCCCTGGCCGAAGACCACGACATGCCCGTGCCCGGTGTGGTCCATCGCTATCCGGACCGGACCCTGTTTCTGGTCACGGACTTCTGCTCGACCTACTGCCGCTACTGCACGCGCTCGCGCGCCGTGGGCCGCAGGGAGGCCAACCAGACCACGCCGCGCCGCTGGCAGGCCGGACTGGACTACATCGCGGCCACGCCCGCCGTGCGCGACGTGCTGCTCTCCGGCGGCGACCCGCTGACCCTGGAGGATTCGGCCCTGGAGTGGCTGCTCTCCCGCCTGCGCGACATCCCCCATGTGGAGATGGTCCGTATCGGGACCAAGGTGCCGGCCGTGCTGCCCCAGCGGGTGACCCCGGCCCTGGTGCGGATGCTCAAACGCTACCACCCGCTGTTCATGAGCGTGCATTTCGCGCATCCGGACGAACTGACCCCGGAATCGGCCCGGGCCTGCGCCCGGCTGGCCGACGCGGGTATTCCCCTGGGCAGCCAGACCGTGCTGCTCAAGGGGATCAACGACGACCCCGCCGTGATGACCAAACTCTTCCAGGGCCTGCTCAAGCAGCGCGTGCGTCCGTACTATCTCTACCAATGCGACCCGGTTCCGGGTTCGGGCCATTTCCGCACGCCCGTGTCCAAGGGCCTGGAGATCATCGCGGGCCTGCGCGGCCACACCTCGGGCTACGCCGTGCCCCAGTTCGTCATCGACGCGCCCGGCGGCGGCGGCAAGATCCCCCTGCTGCCCGAATACGTGACCGGCAGGGAAGGCAACGACCTGATCCTGACCAACTATCAGGGCCGGACCTTCCGCTACCCCGACTCCGCCCCCCAGGGCGGCCCGACCCAATGAGGACGAATCCCATGCGCATCGGCATCACCTACGACCTGCGCGAGGACTACCTGGCCATGGGCCTCTCCCACGAGGACTCGGCCGAGTTCGATTCGCCCGAAACCATCCAGGCCCTGCGAACCACCATTGAGGAACTCGGCAACCAGGCCGAGTTGATCGGCAATGCCCAGCGGCTGGTCCAGCGCCTGGCCGCCGGGGAACGCTGGGACATGGTCTTCAACATCGCGGAAGGCCTCTGCGGCATGGGCCGCGAGGCCCTTGTGCCCGCGCTGCTCGAAGCCTATGGCGTGCCCTATACCTTCTCGGACCCGCTGGTCATGTGCCTGACCCTGAACAAGGGCATGGCCAAACACGTCTTCCGCGACCAGGGCATCGCCACGCCGGACTTCGCCGTGGTGGAACGCGTGGCCGACCTGGAAAATCTGAACATGACCTTTCCGCTGTTCGCCAAACCCATCAGCGAGGGCACGGGCAAGGGCATTGACGGCAAGTCCGTGATCCGCTCGCGCTCCGAGCTGGAAGAGGTCTGCGGACGCCTGCTGGAGCGCTTCCATCAGCCCGTGCTGGTGGAAACCTACCTGCCGGGCCGCGAGTTCACCGTGGGCATCGTGGGCACGGGCGACAAAGCCGAATCCTGCGGTGTCATGGAGGTGCTCCTGCGCGACGAGGCCGAGCAGGGCGTCTACTCCTTCGTGAACAAGGAAGGCTGGGAATCGCGCGTGGACTACTTCCTGCGCACGGACGAGGATGCCCGCGCCGCCGAGGCCGTGGCCCTGGCCGCCTGGCGGGGCATTGGCTGCCGCGACGGCGGACGGGTGGATGTGCGCCTGGACGAAAATGGCGAGGCCAACATCATTGAGATCAACCCCCTGGCCGGGCTGCATCCGGGCTACTCGGACCTGCCCATCCTGGCCGAGATGAACGGCATGCCCTTCCGGGAACTCATCGGACGCATCCTGGCCTCGGCCAGGGAGCGCATCCAGAAGACTCCGGCCCGCTCCGACCTGCTCTGGAGATGCGCATGATCGTCGAGGTCCTGCACGACCTCCTTTCCGGGAACCCCCACGGCGACGCGCGCGAGGACGAGCTGGACAACCTTGTCCAGGCGCGCGCCGTGGGCGGCGCCCTGCGCAGTCTGGGACACGAGGTGCGCGAGACCGCCCTGGGCCTGGACCTCGACGCCGTGGCCAACAACCTGCGCGGCACGCCGCCGGACCTGGTCTTCAACCTGGTGGAATCCTGCGGCGGCCAGGCCCGGCTGGCGCATCTGGCCCCCTCCCTGTTGGAGGCGCTGGACCTGCGCCTCACGGGCTGCGGCAGCTACCCGGTTTTCGTGGCCGCGGACAAACTCCGGGTCAAGGAGCTGCTGCGCATCGCGGGCGTGCCCTCGCCTCCGTGGTACACGGTCCGGCGGCTGGTTCGCGAGGAACGCGAGGTTTCCGGAACCTTCATTGTCAAGCCGATCTACGAGCACGGCTCTGTGGGCCTGAACGAGGACGCCGTGGTCGAAACCCGCAGCCGGGCCGAGCTGCTGGGCCTGCTGCGCGAACGGCGCGCGGCCACCGGCCTGGACTACTTCGCGGAAGGCTATGTGGAGGGCCGGGAATTCAACGTGGCCCTGCTGGAAACCGACGGCAGACCCCGCGTACTGCCCCCGGCGGAAATTCTCTTCGAGGGCTTCGGCGCGGATCGCCAGCGCATCCTGGGCTACGAAGCCAAGTGGGACAAGGATTCCTATGCCTACGGCCACACGCCCCGGACCTTTGAATTCAGCGAAGGGGACAATGTGCTGCTGCGCGACATCAAATCTCTGGCCCTGGCCTGCTGGGTGCTCTTCGAGATGCGCGGCTACGCCCGCGTGGACCTGCGTGTGGACGCGGGCGGGCGGCCCTTTGTCATCGACGTGAACCCCAACCCCTGCATCGCTCCGGACGCGGGCCTTGCCGCCGCCGCGGAACGGGTGGGCATGGACTACGCCTCCCTGGTGGGAGCCGTGGTCCGGGCCGCCATGCAGGATCCGGCCTGAAGCCGGCAATGAAGCGAGTACCCATGAATCAGGATCTGGATCTGGAAACCGACTGCTGCCGGCCCATCGTGGGACTGACGTTCCGGCACGAACCCCGCCCGTCCGATGCGCAGGCCGTAGGCGAGTTGCTGGAAGACACCGGGGTCTTCACCGCCGAGGAAGTGGGCGTGGGCGTCTCCCTGGTGCGGGAGCGCCTGGAGCGCGGGCTGGAGAGCGGCTATTACTTTCTGTTCGCGGATTCGAATGACGGGCTGGTGGGCTTCGGCTGCTACGGCCCCATCGGCTGCGCGCCCGCCCGCTTCGACATCTACTGGATCGCGGTCTCCCCTGCGTTCCATGGCCGGGGCATCGGCAAGGAACTGCTGCGCTCCTGCGAGGCCAACATCCGCCGTCTCAACGGCGTGCGCGCCTACGTGGAGACCTCCTCCAGGGACGAATACATCCCGGCCAGGGCGCTCTACGAGCGCAGCGGCTACATTGTGGATGCGCTGCAAAAGGATTTCTACGCCACGGGCGACCACAAGGTCACCCTGGTCAAGGTGCTCTCCCAGCCCGAAATTTAACCATATCTACCCAAACCCGACCCGTGCTGAAAAGCACCAGGCCCGGTTCCGTCCCCTGCCCGCCCGGATTTCCGGCAACGTTGACAGCGGGACGGAATCGGGCCAAACCCTTGGCATGCCGACCCTCTTTCTTCCTCCGGAAACCCGCGCGGTAATTTTCGACTGCGACGGCGTGCTCATCGACTCCTGGCACGCGGCCCTGCACTTCTTCAACAGTATGCGCGCCGCCGTGGGCCTCGGCCCCATGAACCCCGAGGAGGAACGCGACTGCTTCGTGCGGACCATCCCGGAAAGCCTGGACGTGATCATTCCCGCGCCGCTGCGGGCCGAGGCCCAGCGCGCCTGGGAGGCCTTCGACCTCGGGGAACTCCTCGGGCTGATCCAGGCGCACGCGGGTGTTCCCGCCCTGCTGGACCGTCTGCGCCGGGCCGGGCGCGGCCTGGCCGTCTGCACCAACGGCGGGGCCGAGCAGCACGTGATCCT
Organism: Desulfovibrio sp.; assembly: GCA_050251775.1. Lineage (GTDB taxonomy): Bacteria > Desulfobacterota > Desulfovibrionia > Desulfovibrionales > Desulfovibrionaceae > Paucidesulfovibrio. Next base: position 8,282 of record JBFWMD010000014.1, on the reverse strand, counting down.
CAAGCACCTGGACCTGCTCCAACGCTTCGATCTGATGATCACTGCCGAGGATGCCCCGCGCGGCAAGCCCTGGCCCGACGGCTGCGCCATGATTCTGGAACGCTTTGCGCTGCGACCGGACCAGGCCGTGTACGTGGGCGACTCCCATGTGGACGAGGAAACCGCCCGCAACGCGGGCATCCCCTTCTGGGCCTACCGCAATCCCGAACTGAACGCCGTGGCCCACATCAGCGATTTCAACACCGTGCGCGTTTCCTGAGCTCCCTGGCCGCAACCAAAAAACCGGACCCCGCGCGCGTTCGCACGGGAATCCGGTCCTTGTTCCGCCGCGCAAGCGGCAGGCCGCCACGTGCGACGCGCCGCTATCCGTCGAGCGGGTCGGTTTTCGTCACTGTGGTGAAGAAAAATTCCGTGTCAAAGGGGCCGACGTGGCCAGCCTCCGCCATTCTGGTGAAAAACTCCACACGGTCATAGCGGCGCAGGGCCGCCTCGCGCACGTGGTTGTCCGCGTAGTAGGCGGCACGGTCCAGGGGCCGCCGGGTTTCGGTCAGGTCAAAAACATAGCCCTCCAGTTCGGCCCAGCCATGCACGTACCACTCCCGGCCGTTGAAAATCCAGCCATGCACGGCTTCGGCGCTCTCGTTCTCGCTGACCACCTCCAGCAGGGCTTCGAAGCTCGCCGGGCGGTAATGCTTGTGCTCCCCGCCATGATCGTGATCGTGGCCATGGTCGTGGCCATGATCGTGGTCATGGCAGCCACAGCCGCAATCCGGTCCGTGTTCCCCGTGTCCGTTGTTCTCTCCGTGACGTTGCGTCATGCCCGCTCCTTATTGTCTTGGACGGCCCGCGCCGCCACCAGGGCCGCGCCACAGGCGTTGCCCACCTCGTACTCCTCGGGAAAAATCAACTCCGCGCCCAGGCGCTCGCCCAGCCCGGCCAGCAGTGCGGGTCCGGCCGCGCCCAGGGCCACCACCGGAACCGTGGGCCGGATCTCCAGGCGCAAAAATTTCAGTTCGCTCCGGCGGCGCACCAGCCCGGCCATGTCATGCCCCAGCTCGCAGCGCAGCAAATGCTCCACCAGGGCCTCCTCCACTCCACGCGAGGCCTCGTCCAGCACCCGGCGGCAAAAGGCCTCCGCATCCAGTCCGCAACGCGCGGCCAGAATGGCGGCGCCGCGTTTGGCCGCGTCCGCATCGCCGAAATGGGCCTGACCGAGCACGTGCAAGGCGTCCGAGGGCGTGAACCCCGCCTCCACCAGCAGTCGCGCACGCGAAAGCTCGCCCAGCCGCCGCTCCAGCTCGATCATGTTCCGGCCCAGATTCCGGGCCAGTTCCTCCAGTGTGGCGACGCCGCGTTCCAGCAGCAACGCCAGCAGGCGGCTCGTTGCGGCCAGACTTTGGGCGCGTTCCCGGGCCTGGGGCGCGATGAACACGACGCGGTCCGCATCGCCTTGCAGCAGACGGTCCAGCAGGCCGCCGGAAACATCGCGGGCCGGGCCGGCTGCCGTGCTCAATCCGGCCAGGGCCAGGGGCCGCACCCGCCGGGGGCCGACCTGCATGATCCGCCCCGGCAGGGGATTGACGCGCACGTGGCTGTCGCCACCGATGCCCACGGTGCGCAACTCCACGGTGCGGACATGGGTTTCCCAGCCGCCAATGAACGCGCCCCCGGAACGCACCGGAAGCCCGCCGTCGCGCACGGTGATCAGGTCCGTGGTGGTTCCGCCCACGTCCACGACCACGGCGTTCCCGGCTCCCCGCAGGCCCGCCTGCTGCGCACCGTAGAGCGCCGAGGCAGCCGGCCCGGCCGCAAAGGTCGAGAGCGGCTTTTGCCGCGCCTGTTCCGGAGTCAGGGCCCCGCCGTCTCCGCAGGCCACCAGCACCGGGGCGGTGGCTCCCAGACGCGCCAGTCCGGATTGCAGTCGCTCCAGAAAATATTCCATCACCGGAAGCAGGCCCGCGTTCAGGGCCACCGTGGCCAGCCGCTCCTCGTGAGACGGCAGCTCGCTGACCTGATGCGCACAGGACACGGGTTTCGGGTCGAGCATGGCGATGGCCTTTTGCGCCACCAGTTCGTGCGCGGGATTGAAACAGCTTCCGGACGCGGCCACGGCGTAGGAGTCCACATGGCCCTTGAAACGGCCCACGCCGCCCAGCAAAGCCTGGAGATCCAGGGGCGCGTCCTCGCCGCCGCCCACGCTGTGGCCTCCCTGCACAAACTCCACGGAAACCACGGGCAGACGCACGGGCTTGCGCACGCCGATCTGGAAAAGACCCACGCGCGCGCCGCGTCCCTCCACGATGGAATTGGTGGCCAGGGTTGTGGAAACCCCGACGCGGACCAGGGAACCTCCCCGGATTTTTGCCGAGGCCAGGGCCGCGCCCAGGGATTCGACAATGCCCGCCTCCAGGTCGTCGTGGCGCGTGGGGCGCTTGGCCCTGGCGGCCACGCGGCCCTCCGGGTCGAGAATCACGGCGTCCGTGAAAGTTCCGCCCGTGTCCACACCCGCCACATATCCCTGTTCCCGCTTCATGTTCAGCGACTCCCGCGATTTGCCGGATCACCGGCGGCTGGCTGGGAAAATGCGGATTCCGCGCCGGGATGTCAAGACGATGCGCTTCCTACCAGCATTGACATTCTATACATTTCTTGGAATATACTGGGACATGACCCGCCATTGGTCCAGGTCGGAAGAGGAAACGCGCCGCACCGAACCGCAGCCCTCGGAACCACCACCGGAAGATCTCTTCGATCCCTCCCTCCGGGAACCGGCGGAGCAGAGCAAGGAAGGAACATGAGCCAAGGACTCGCTACCGACCTATTTACCTTGATGCACAATCTTTCCTGCCTCAATGACAGGGAGAGAATCGTCACTTCCTTCTGTGGGAGCATGGACGAAATTTTCCCGGAACTCCGGTTTCGTTATCATCCGCCCGAGAGCGAGCCTCCCGAATGCACCTGGTTTCCGCTGCGCACGGTCAGCGGCGAATACGGGTGCATGGCTGTGGAAGGTGCTGTGGAAGAAAACATGGCCGAAGACGAACTGCCCCTCGTACACAGCACCATGGATGTTCTGGCCGTGTTGCTCGAACGCGAGGAACAGGCACGGCTCCTTGCGGAGGTGCATGCCAAGGCCCTGTTCGATGCGGAAAAGCACCAGAACGAATGCTTTCCGGTCCACGACCAGATACGCAAGACCCTGGACGCCATTGACGGGCACGTCTACGTGGCGGATTCCGAGACGCACGAGGTTCTCTTCGTCAACGAATGCATGCGCCGCGAACTGGGACCGGAACTCCTGGGCCGCAAATGCTGGGAGGCTCTGGCCGGTCGCCAGACCCCCTGCCCCAACTGCCCGCTCCAGGAGGGCAAGACCCCTGAAGAAAAACCCGTGGTCTGGGAATCGCAACATGCCCAATCCGAACGCTGGTTTCAGCATCAGGCCCGCTTTCTGAACTGGGAAGGGGAGCGCCGCGTGCATCTGACCCTTTCCACGGACATTTCCAAACGCAAGGAATCCGAAAGCGAACTGGAGCGCTGGGGCCAGATCTTCAAACACACGGGTTGGGGCGTTGCCGTGAGCAGCGATGGATTCAAACTCTCCATGGTCAACCCGACCTACGCCGCCATGCATGGCTATGCCCCCGAGGAGTTGCAAGGCCAGCCCGTGGACGCGGTCTACCCGCCGGGTTACAGCCAGCCCCTGAGCGAGCATTTCAAGGCCATGCAGGAGCACGACCGCTACATCTATGAAATGCCGCACATCCGCAAGGACGGCAGCACGTTTCCGGCCCAGATCGACGTGACCAACATCCGGGACGACGACGGCCGGATTCTCTACCGCGTGGCCAACGTCCAGGACATTACCGAACGCAAGGAGCAGGAAAAGCGGATTATCGCAGCCAAGGAGCAGGCGGAGCAGGCCAACAAGGCCAAGGATGAATTCCTGGCCAACATGAGCCATGAAATCCGCACCCCGCTCAACGGCATCTTCGGCATGCTCCAGCTCGCCCAGACCGCCCAGTTGGAACCCGAACTCTCGGAATACGTGTCCACGGCCATGTCCACAGCGCGCAACCTCAAAACCATTCTCGACGACCTGCTCGAACTCTCGCGCATGGAGACGGGGAAAATGCGGCTGCGTTCCGGCCCCTTTGACCTGCGCGACAGCCTGCGCACCGTGCTCGGCAACTTCTCGGTGCAGGCCCAGATCAAAAACCTGCGGCTCGATTCCGTGGTCAACCAGAACGTGCCCCCTGTGCTCGTGGGCGACGACGCCCGCATCCGCCAGGTGCTCTTCAATCTGGTGGGCAACGCCGTAAAGTTCACGCCCGAGGGCAACGTGGAAGTCTCGGCCATGGCCCTGCCGTTTTCCCCAAAACCAGAACAGGTCAATGTTTTGCTCACGGTCCGGGACTCGGGCATCGGCATCCCGGAAGACCAGATCGACCGGATCTTCCAGAACTTCACTCAGCTGGACGGTTCTTTCACCCGGAACTACGGCGGAACAGGACTCGGACTCGGCATTGTCAAACGCCTCGTGATGCTGATGGGCGGCAGCATTGCCGTGGACTCCGAGGTGGGCGTCGGGACCAGCATCCTGCTCTCCCTGCCGCTGCAACGGGAACGAAAGGACTGCGAAACCGGCGACGTGCTCTGCAGAATGATCAAGGAAAGCTCTCTGCGCATTCTGCTGGCCGAGGACGACCGGGTCAGCGGGCTGGCCATGAAGCGCTTCCTGCGCAAGCTGGGCCATACCCCCATGACCGCGTCCAACGGCCGCGAGGCGCTGGAACTGCTCCGCAAGGAGCGCTTCGACGCCGTGCTCATGGACATCCAGATGCCCCTGCTCAACGGGCTCGAACTGACGCGCATGATTCGCGAAGGACAGGCCGGAGACAACGAGAGCACGCACATCATCGCGCTCACGGCCCATGCCATGCTGGGCGACCGGGAAGTCTTCCTGGACGCGGGCATGGACGACTATCTCTCCAAGCCCGTGGACATGGACCACCTCTGCTATGCGCTGCTCAAGGCCATGCCCCGGCAATAGCGGAGACCGCTGGGTCCTGGCTTGCCATCGGCGGCGATCCGAGGCATAGAGCGCCGATGCCCGAAGTTCTTCTCGCCAGCATGGCGGCTGGGGCCGTACTCGGCCTCTCGTCCGGGGCCGCGCCTGGTCCGCTGCTGACCCTCGTGATCACCGAAACCCTGACCTCCGGCTTCCGGGCCGGAATCCGGGTCGCTGCGGCCCCTCTGCTCTCGGACCCGCCGATCATCCTGGCCTGCGCCCTGCTCCTGGCCGAACTGAGCCGCTTCAGTTGGGTGCTTTCACTTGTTTCACTGGTGGGGGGGCTGGTCATCTTCCGGCTGGCCGTGGACACCTGGAAGGCCGAACCGCCCCAGCCCGGCACAAGTCCGGTGCGCAGCTTCTCGCTGCGCAAGGGCGTGATCACCAACCTGCTCAACCCGCATCCCTATCTTTTCTGGCTCGGCGTGGGCGCGCCTCTGCTGGTACGCGGCTATCACCAGAACGGTCCTGCGGATCCCGTGCTTTTCCTGGCCTGCTTCTACGTCTGCCTCGTGGGCGCCAAGGTCGTCATCGCCCTGCTCACGGCCCGCTCCCGCGCCTTTTTGCGTGGCCGGGCCTATGCCCTGCTGCTCAAGCTTCTGAGTCTCGCCCTGGCCGGATTCGGCCTGCTGCTCCTGCGCGACGCCTGGCTGCTTTTTTGCCACGGCGCGCTCTAAGCCGCGCCGGGAACTAAAAATTGGTGATTTCCCGAACCGTGCCGCGCAGGCCGTGACGTTTGCGCAATTCGCGGTATTTGTTCAGACAATCCATAATAGTATCGGCCATATCCTGATCCAGCCGCGCCCAGTCCGCCTGGCGGGGACGCGCTTCCAGCCGGGTTCCATCCGCGAGCACGAGGCAGACCGTGTAACGGGCGTCCTTGGGCTTCGGCGCACCATAGACCTCTTCCCGCGAACGAGAATTACCGTCAATGTAAAGCTCAGCGCCGTTGAGATGCAGGGCCTGCTCGCTCAGAATCCTTTGCGTATTGTGCATTTGCTTAAGTTCCAGGGCCTCGCCTCCGGGCAGGGTGGCCGGGGCGGTCCATTTCACGGGCACAGTGGCGCGATTCGATCCAAGAGCCTTGAAATCGAATCCCCATTTGTAGGTCATCAGCCCTACCGTCAAGAGCGCTCCGACAAAGAGCAGCGTGTAAAATATCTTCATGGACGGGATTCCAGATGAAAAAAGTTATCATCTTCATACTCCAACGCCCTTTGCTCTGTAAATAGGTATTTCCAGAAAATAACCTTTATATCCGGATGGTTGCTTAGTATCTTCCCAACAATTCAAACCACCGGTTTACTTGTGTAAATTCCTTTCATAATCAAGCGGTAGCCGCTTACATTCGTATTTCCGCCTGCGGGTAGGGAATGTAATCTTGCGCGGTTGCGTTTCAAATCGAATGCGGTATCCTTTATCCCAAAATAGCCCCCGCAGGCAGGCCCCCGGACAGGACCCGAACCCCATCCCCGGAGACGACCATGAGCGACACGCCCGACACCACCAGCCAGGAATCGCGGCAACACCCCGAAGAAGATTGGTTTTTGCCCGAGGAGGCCCGCACGCGCCTGAAGGACCTCTTTCAAAATCTGGTCAATGAAGTCGAGGTGGCCGTGTTCACGGCCCCAGGACTGAACGACCCCTACAACGAATACGTGACCAAACTGGTCAACGACCTGGCGCGGCTCGACCAGCGCATCCGGCCCGCGTTCCACGGCCTGGACAGTGATGCCGCGAAAAAATACCAGGTGGATTCCTCACCCGTGGTCCTGCTCGCACCGGAAAGGTACAACATCCGCTTCCGGGGTGCGCCCGTGGGCGAGGAAGGACGCTCCTTCCTCACCGCGATCCTGCTCGTTTCCGCCGGGGCGAGCGGCCTTTCCGACGTGTCACGCCAAATCCTCGAAAAACTCGATCAGCCCCGCAAGGCCCAAGTCTTTGTCACGCCCTCCTGCCCCTATTGCCCCGGACAGGTGCTCAACGCCGTGCGCTGCGCCATTGAAAAACCCGAACTCGTGGCCGCAGAATGCGTGGAATCCAGCGAAAACCCCGAACTGGCAACCAAATACAACGTGGGCTCCGTGCCCCACACCGTTTTCAACAACGGCGAACACGAACAGCTCGGCCTGATGCCCGAAGAACGCTTCGCCCTGGAATTGCTCGCGCTCAAGGACGCCGAACAGTTCCTCGAAAATTCCGACCTGGACCTGCCCCAGGCCGAACCCGGCGAATACGACCTCGTCATCGCCGGAGCCGGACCCGCCGGACTCACCGCCGCCATCTACGCCGTGCGCAGCGGCCTGAAGACCGTGGTCCTGGAAAAAAGCATCATCGGTGGACAGGTCACGCTCACGCCCGTGGTCGAAAACTACCCCGGCTTCAAATCCGTGCCCGGCAAGGCGCTCATGGAAATCATGACCGACCACGCCCGGCGCTACGCCGCCATCCAGGAAGGCGAGGGCGTGAACGCCGTGCGGCGCGAAGGCCAACGCCTGATCTGCGAAACCCCGCGCGGGACCTACAGCGCCAAGGCCGTGATCCTCTCCACCGGAGCCACCTACCGCAAACTCGGCATCCCCGGCGAGGACGAATACTTCGGCGCGGGTGTGAACTACTGCGCCTCCTGCGACGGCTACCTCTACAAAAGCAAAAAGATCGCCGTGGTCGGCGGCGGAAACACCGCCTTGACCGATGCCCTGCACCTCAAGAATCTCGGTATCGACGTGACCTTGATCCACCGGCGGCACAGCTTCCGCGCCCAAAAACATCTCCAGGATTCCCTGGAACGCGAAAACATCCCCGTGATCTGGAATACCGAGGTCACAAACGTGCTCGGCGAAAAAGGACGGGCCACCGGCATCACCCTGCGCGACCTGAACACGAATCAAACCAGCGAACTCGCACTCGATGGCGTGTTCATCGCCATCGGCTACACGCCGCACAATGAATTGGCCAAACAACTGGGCCTGGAACTGGACAAGGCCGGATTCGTGAAAGTGGACAAAAACATGCGCACCAGCCAGCGGATGATCTACGCCTGCGGCGACCTCACCGGAGGCGTGCAGCAGATCGTCACCGCCATCGGCGAAGGATCCGTGGCCGCCATCACCGCGTTCGAAGACATCTCACATCCCTACTGGAAAGAGTAAAAGAAGAAAAAGGCAGGCCTCCGGCGGCCAAGGGGCCCGCGGCCCCTTGGAACCCCATT
>JBFWMD010000013.1:0-60578 GCA_050251775.1 Desulfovibrio sp. | reverse complement strand
GTAGGGGGTACACCCGATCCCATTCCGAACTCGGAAGTTAAGCCCTACATCGCCGATGATACTGCAATTTTAATTGTGGGAAAGTAGGTCGTCGCCAGGACTTTTCATTTCAGGAGCGCCGCAACAACCGTTGCGGCGCTCCTGTTTTGTTATGTTTCATCCCCTCTCCGCGCCCCTGTGCAACGTCAACGTATCGCCGCGAATCTCCACAGCTTCCACCCGCCAGCATTTTCGATCGTTCCCCGCCAAGGGATTCCTACGATTCCTTTCTCTTCGCTGAGTTTCGTCAATCTTCGCCGATCATCCCAAATCTCAGTCGGTTTGCGCTGGTCTTCGTGCCTCTCCGCCGACCTCCACCGGGCTTACGTGCGGTTTTCCGCCTGCATTCTCGATCGCTCCGCGTCCCTCCGCGCTTCGTAGACGGCTTGCGGCCTTTCCTCCCCCTTCTCCCCCAAACGCTCAACGCGCGCCTGGCCCGCCAGGCCCTCAAAAAACCGCTTTTCGCCGCCATTCCACTGCCATTCGTACGGCAGCCTCCGGAATACGTCTGGGGACCTATTGCGGAGCAGGCGTCGCAAGGCTATGGTCGAGGAATATGTGGAGAGAGTCAATAATCTCAATGGATAACTTGATTTCGATCGATGTAGACGATAACTCGCTCTTGGAGACGCCCGAGAGGGAGGAGACCATGCGGCATCGTTTGCACCTCGGCGCACATAACAAGCCGAAAATGAACATCAAAATGTGGTCAAATTCATGAGCAGGACTTCAAAAAATATTATTTTGCAGCAGCATCGGATGTTCGAGCAGCATGTCTGCTTCGCCTTCTTCGAGGCCTTGCCTGGCGGAATCTTTGTCCTCAATGCCAATCGCGAGATCGAGTATCTGCACCCGCGCAGCAAAAGCCTGGTGCCCCACGAAAATATCAACGACTGCCTTGGGATGCGCATGGGCGAAGCCTTGGGATGCGTGAACGCGCATTTGGGCAAAGAGGGTTGCAACACCAGCCGTTTTTGCACGTATTGCGGATCGGCCAAGGCCTTGCGCAACAGCGATAAGCATGGCGAGGGACACGAGGAGTGCAATCTGATCCGGCAGATTGGTGAGAATCTTGAAAGCCTTTGCTTGGAAGTTTTAGCTGTACGTGTGGAATCCCACGGCGAATGCTATTGTGTTTTTTCGGTTCAAGACCAGACGGAGCGCAAGGAATTGCTGGCGCTGGAGCGCTTTTTCTTTCACGACGTGCTCAATCTTGCGGGCGGCGTGCGCAGCATGTTGGAAATCATGACGCCCCAATTGGCCCATGCCGGTGATGCGGTGGCACAGACCCTGAAGCGAGCCACCAACCGCCTGGTGGACGAGATCGTGGTGCAGCGTAAATTATCCGAGGGCCTGCGGGACGAACTCGCCACCACCTCGGAACAGGTGCGCAGCGAACGGATGGGCGAGGATCTGGTCTGGCTGTATCAGGGCTACTGGCCCAATGGCCCGCGCATCGAAATGGACGCTGGGTTTGAGCGGGTGGTGTTGGAAACGGATCGCGCCCTGCTGGAGCGGGTTCTGGGCAACATGATCAAAAATGCTGCCGAGGCTTCCGCCCGGGATCAGGTCGTGACCCTCGGCTGTACCCGGAACAAGGACGGAGTGCGGCTTTGGGTACGCAATGAGGACGTGCTGCCCAAGAAGGTCCGCAACCAGATCTTCCACAACAGTTTCAGCACGAAAGGCAAGGGGCGCGGCCTTGGCACGCACAGCATGAAGCTGCTCGGAGAGCGCTACCTTGGCGGTCGGGTCGATTTTGAATCCGCCGAAGGCCTTGGCACGATCTTTTTTGTGGAGTTGGCGATCGAGAAAAGCTGAACGGTCCTTCCCCGCTTACGCGCCCCACGCTAGAACGTATCTTCGTCCGCGGACCCGTTCGGAAGTCCTTTGAGCTGGTGCGTTCTTGCCGTATCCGCCTCCACGTTCTGCCGGCTGACCTGAAAGAAGGCTATGGATTCCCGCAAGTGTCGGGCCTGCTGGTTGATGGTCGCGGAGGTGGCGGCCGTCTCCTCGGAAGAGGAGGCGTTTTGCTGGATCACAGCGTCCAGTTCCTGGAGGGCCTTGTTCACCTGTGCCGCGCCAGTGGACTGCTCGTTGCATGCCGCAGAGATGTCCTGCACCAGTTCGGCGTTCCGCGAGATGTGCGGAACGAGTTCGGCGAGCATGTTTCCGGCCTGGTCCGCGATCTTCACGCTGGAGGAAGACAGCTGGCTGATCTCGGCGGCGGCCTGTCCGCTGCGTTCGGCCAGCTTGCGCACTTCCGAGGCCACCACGGCGAATCCCTTGCCATGCTCGCCAGCTCGGGCCGCCTCGATGGCGGCGTTCAAGGCCAACAGGTTGGTTTGCCGAGCGATTTCTTCGATGATTCCTGTTCGATCCGCTATGTTCTTGAGTGCCTGGACAGCCTCGCCCACGGCATTTCCGCTCTGTCGGGCATCTTCTGCGGCCTTGAGTGAGATTTTTTCCGTTTCCTCGGCATTGTCCGCTGTCTGGCTGATGCTGCCGGTCATCTCCTCCATGGACGCGGAAACCTGCTCGACGCTGCTGGCCTGCCGCAGAGCTCCATCCGCCAGACTTTGCGCCGCGGAGGAAAGTTCCGCACTGCCGGAGGATAGCCGCTCTGAAGCTTGATCCACTTCGCCGACGACTTCGGCAATGCAGGCGGCCATGTTATCCAGGGAGTCCGCCACCAGCCCCATCTCGTCGCCCCGGTCCAGATCCAGCCGGCTTGTGAAGTTTCCCGCGCCCATGCGACGGGCGAGTTCACTGATTTGCAGCAGAGGGCGGAAGACGAGTCGGGAGAGCAAGATCCAGAGCCCAGCTCCCACAACGCAAAGAATGCCCAGAATCTGGAGCACCATGAGCCATTGCGAACGGTGCAGCGCTTCCTGAATCCGGGTGAGCGAGGTGGTCAGGACAAAGGCGCCGTGCATTTCGCCCTCGGCCCAGCCTTCCTTGATCCCGCCCGTGGGATCCTTGGCCCCTTTGGGGTCGCCATGGCAGTAGAGGCATTCCCTGGTCAGGCGGATGGCCCGGAAATAGCTGATGCTGCCCGGTTCGCGCAGGATGTACTCCTGGAGATTCTCGGCGCGCATCTTATCCAGAACCATCCTTTCCGATTCCGTGGGCGTATTGGCTGGATTGCGTGGCGAGATCTTGGGCACGCGGAAAACGTAATTCCCTTCGTCGGCATTGGTCCTGGCCATGTTGATGGCCGTGATGATCGGGACGGCCTGCAGGAGGGTTTCCGGAGGCAGCTCGTCAAAAGGCCTGATGACCCCGGATTCGATTTTTCGGGACATTTCTTCCCGACCAGCCTCCGCCATGAGCAGAATGGCCCTGCTTTTGGCGAGCACAGCCTCGTCCGCATTTTCCGACACCAGCAGGGAATTCTGCACGGCCAGTATCAGGGCCACGAGGATCGGGCCGGAAAGGGCGACAGCAAGAATTTTCCACTTCATGGACAGAGCGCGCAGCATTGGTTTCTCCGTAAAAGGTCGAAGAGCGAACAGATTATCGGAAACGGTGTTCGCGAACAGTTATATTCTGCGGGTCCGTCACGAGCAAGCCCTCCAGGGGAGACAGAAAAAGCCACCGAGGGCGGTGCGGCGGGTGGAGGATTCGAGTCAGCCGAGCCGGAGTGCGCGGCCCTTGAGCATGCCGAAACAGCCGGCGAGCATCATGTCTCCGCCCGGAGCCGGGAAGGACATGTCGTCGCCCTTGAGCAGGCCGCGTTGCGGCCCGAGCACAAAGGTGGGAGCGAATCCGCGCGCCTCGGGCGGCAGGTCCAGGGTCAGGCAGCCGTGGCCCCGGTTCTCGAAGACCTGCTCGAAAGCCAGTTCGCCGCGCCGGAACAGGTGCAGGTCGGAGCGCAGTTGGTCCGCATTCACAATCCCGGTATGCTGTTCGTAGACCCCCCAGATGCGCTCCTGGTAGATCAGGAAGGCGATGAGGTGGCTGTTGCCGAGGTTGACCACGGTAATGCCCTGTTCGCGGCTCAGGGCCGCGATCTCGTCCACATAGAGCGCGCCGAGCACGGCGGCAGCGCCGGTGTCGGCCACGAGACCTTTGCCCATGCTGCGTTGCAGGTCGGCCAGCCGTGTCAGCTCGGCGGGCACGGCGTCGTAGAGCAGGGCCTCGGGCCTTCCGTGGGACTCGAGCAGCAGGCGTTCCCAGAGCTTGAACCGGCCCAGGCGGTTGGATGTGCCGGGATGAAAACCGTGGTCCTGGGCGCAGGCCATGACCGTCTGAGGCTGCGGCAGCCCGGCAAGGTCGAGCATTTGCTCCCAAAAGTGGGGGTCATAATCCGTAAGAAGCAAGGGCGCATATCCGGCGGGACAGTCGTGGCGGATTTCCACGCCCATGGACTGGACCCGGTCCAGGTCGTCGCCAAGGGAAAGCGCCGCGGAAGGCTCGGCCGCCACTTTTCCGCCCTGTTCCAGGTGTGCCTTGAGCGTCCGGAAAAAGCCGCCGCCCATGTTCCGGCCATGCAGCCAGACGGGGCGGCCCGCCAGCTCCGCAATGCGCGCGGCCACGCGTCGGGCTGGAGCGGGCAGCACGAATTTGGGGCAGTTTTCGATCTCCAGATTGGGAAAATGATAGAGCACGTCCTGCGTTCCGGAACCGATGTCCAGAATCAGGGTGGGACCGAACGAGGGGCCGGAAAGAGAACCGGGCATCAAAAACCTCCGGAAAGTGCGCGGAATCAGGTCAGTTCGAGGAAGAGGCGGTCCATAACACGTTTTTTCAGGGCGGCAAAGCGCGGGGAAACGGTCAGGGTATGGTCGCGGGGGCGTTCCAGATCAACGGGGATTTCCTCGACAATGCGGCCCGGGCGTTTGGACATCACAAAGACGCGGTCGCCGAGCAAAATGGCCTCGTCGATGTCATGGGTGATGAACAGGACCGTGGCCCGCTCCTTGCGCCAGACCGTGAGCAGCAGCTCCTGGAGCAGCAGCCGGGTCTGGGCGTCCAGCGCGCCAAAGGGTTCGTCCATGAGCAGCATGCGTGGCTTGTTGGCCAGGACGCGGGCAATGGCCACGCGCTGTTTCATGCCGCCGGAAAGGGCCTTGGGCAGGGCGTTCTCGAATTCCGAGAGGCCCACCAGGTCCACGTAGCGCCGGGCGATTTCGGCCCGTTCCGTCGGGGGCAGGCCCTTGATGCGCAGGCCGAATTCCACGTTCTTGCGTACTGTGAGCCAGGGGAAGAGCGTATAGGACTGGAAGACCATGCCGCGTTCCGCTCCGGGAGCGGTGATGGGGCTTCCGTCCAGTTCCACCCGCCCCGAAGTCTGATGCTCCAGCCCGGCCACGATGTTCAGCAGGGTGGACTTGCCGCAGCCCGAAGGTCCGACCACCACGGCGAACTCCCCATCGCGCACGTCCATGCGGGCATTGTCCAGGGCGGTGACGGCGGCTTCGCCCGCGCCGTAAGTCTTGGTCAGATTTTCGATGATCAGCATGCCTACTTTCCCGCCTTTTCGCTCCAGGGCACGGTCAGCCGGGTGAGCAGCTTGAAGCTCCAGTCCGTAAGCAGGCCAAGCAACCCGATGATGATCAACCCGGCAAAGATCCGGTCAATGGCCAGGAAGCGCTGGGCGCGCAGGATCATGTATCCCAGGCCGGAATTGGCCGCCACGAGTTCGGCCACCACAAGGTAGGTCCAGGCCCAGCCGATGGTGATGCGCAGGTCGTCGAGAATACCGGGCAGGGCGCCGGGCAGGAGCACAAGGCGGTAGGCCTGCGCCCGGCTCGCGCCCAGGGTGTAGGCCGCGCGGAGCAGGTCGCGGGGCACGCGGGAAACCGTGTCCGCCACCATGAGCACCAGCTGGAAAAAGGTCCCGAGGAAGATGATTGCGAACTTCTGGGCGTCGCCGATGCCGAAGTAGAGCAGGGTCAGCGGAACCAGGGCCACCACAGGCAGGTAGCGAGCGAATTCCATGAGCGGGCCGAGGGTGGCGGCGGCGCGCCGGGAAGTGGCGATGGCCGCGCCCAGGGGGATGGCCGTGACGGCGGCCAGTGCCCAACCGACCATGACCCGGTAGGTGGAGTCCCAGGTGTATTGCCAGAGGATGCCCTCCCCGTGCATGGCTCCAAAGGCACGCAGCACAGCGTCGGGCCGGGGCAGGAAGAGCGGCTTGACCGCGCCCGAATAGCTCAGGCCGCACCAGAGCAGTCCGAAAAACAGAAATGTGAACAGGCCGAGCCCGGCACGCAGGCCCGGCCTGTTGTAACGGCTTTGTGCGCCCATGCTACTCGGCGGCGGCCTTGACGTACTGGTCCGTGACCAGGGCGTTCACGTCCAGCGGCGCGGTCAGGATGCCCTTGATTTGCCAGAAGGTTCCGGCGCGCTCCGCCACTTCGAAGATGTCGTTGACTTCTGTCTTGTCGAAGAAGGCCAGATTGCCCTTCTTGCCGAAGAAGGTCACGCCCGAGGCCATGTCCGCCATTTCAGCGGCGGGCAGCCCCATGGCCTTGCCCATGATCTCGTTGCCTTCCGCAGGGTTGGCCGTGTACCAGGCCACGGCCTCGTACCAGGCCTTGGTCAGGGCCACGGGAACCTCGGGGTGTTCGGCAACGAAGGCGTTGCGCAGCACGAGCACGTCCACGATGGTGCGCGGGAAGTCCTTGGAACTGACCAGCACGTGGCCGCCTTCGCGCTGGCTCACATTGGAGAGCCAGGGCTCCCAGGTCACGGCGGCGTCGAGGTTGCCAGCCACGAACGCGGCGCCCGCGTCGGAAGCGCCCATTTCCATGATGTTCACGTCCTCTTCCTTGACGCCGGCGGTCTGGAGTGCGGTCAGAAAGAAGAAATACGAGGTGGAGGACTTGTCCAGGCCCACGGTCTTGCCCTGGAGGTCGTGCAGGGAGGTGATGTCCGGGCCGGCCACAATGCCGTCGCCGCCCGAGGATTCGTCCATGGCGAAGAGCACGGTTTCCTCGGTTCCCTTGGCATTGTGGATGACCTCGCGGTCGAGCACGTTGCCGAGGCCGTCGATGTTGCCGGAGGCCAGGGCGGCGGCATACTGCGATTCATCCTCGATGATCAGCAAATCCACGTCCAGGCCGTATTTATCAAACATGCCCTTGGTCTTGGCGATGTACAACGGGCCGTAGCCGACCCAGGTGGCGTGGGCAATTTTCACCGGGGTTCCGGCCTGGGCCACGCTGGCGCAGAGCAGTGCGGCCAGGGCCAGCAAGATGACGATGCGTTTCATGAATCCCTCCTGAAATTTGTGACGCCCTGCGGCGCATAAGGATACCGAACCTAACGGCATCCGGCGAAAATCGCAAGAAACCAAGGCAATGGTCGGCGAGGGTGAATGTGGTTCAGTAGTGCCCCGGTCAATAGAGCCGGGTTCCCAGGGGTACGTCCCGCTCGGGCTGGACCAGGACCACGCCGCTGTCTCCATGGCCATCCAGGCCCAGGGTCAGGACCTCGGAGCGGAAGTCCGCAATCTGGCGCGGCGGGAAATTGACCACGGCCAGCACAAGTTGGTTTTCCAGGTCTTCGGGACGGTAGTGGTTTGTGATCTGGGCGCTGGATTTCTTCACGCCCAGTTCGTCGCCGAAGTCGATCCAAAGCTTGTAGGCGGGCTTGCGCGCTTTGGGAAATGGTTCCGCGCGCAGGATCATGCCCACGCGGATGTCCACCTTCAAAAAATCGTCAAAGCTGATTTCACTCATTTCCGTCCCCGGAAGTCATGGATTCTGCGCGCTGATCAGCGGCGCGTGTTCGCGGCCCAGACCGCACGGCGTTGCCCAACGGTAACTTGACGGGCGCACCGGGCAGGAGCATCTTCCGGCCATGATGATCATGACGGGCCTGCTCCTGTTTTTCTTTCTGATTCTGCCCGGCGCGCTCTACGCCGTGAGCATAGCCGTGAACGCGGCCAACGGCAATCTTGGTCGCATCCGCAGAACCTCTGGGAGCCTGGCTTCGGGAACGCTGGCGGGCTGGCTCAACGCGGTCCGCTCCACCTTGATCATCGGTGCGACCTTTCCTTTCCACCGCCTCCTGGTCCGCACGGGCACGGGCCGAGGAGCGCCTGTGGTGCTGATCCATGGCCTGTACCACAACCCGGCGGCCTGGCTGTTCTTTGGCCGCTGGTTGGCGTGGGAGGGCTATGCGAATCTGTACACCGTATCCTACGGCAGCTTCACGCGGGTCTTTCCGGAAGTTGTGCAGGAGGCCGGGCGGACCCTGGAGCGCGCCCTGGCGGAAAATCCGGGACAAAAGGCGCTGCTCTGCGGGCACAGCCTGGGCGGTTTGGTCTGCCGAGCGCTTCTGGCCGAGGAGCGTTTTGCCGGGCGCATTGCCGGGGTCGCGACTCTGGCCACGCCCCACCGGGGCAGCGTCCTGGCGCGCATTGCCCTGGGACGGCTCGGCCGCAGCCTGGAC
This sequence comes from Desulfovibrio sp., assembly GCA_050251775.1. Lineage (GTDB taxonomy): Bacteria > Desulfobacterota > Desulfovibrionia > Desulfovibrionales > Desulfovibrionaceae > Paucidesulfovibrio. The sequence continues at coordinate 52,136 of JBFWMD010000013.1, read as the reverse complement.
CCCCGCCATCCGCTCTTCGAACGCCTCGCCGCCCTGCCGGAACCGGAAGGTGTGCCCTGTCTGGCGCTCTTTGCCCCGCTGGACAACATGGTCATGCCCGAAGACTGCCTGCGGCCCCGTGGGTTGAGCTGGCGGCAGGAGCGGTTGCCTCTGAAGATCAGCCACGTGGGCATGATCTATTGCCGTCCCCTGGCCAGGCGTGTGGCCGGTTTTTTCCGTGAAGCAGAGGCCCGGGTCGTGCCCCCGCAACCCAAAGCGCAATCCTGAGCCGGAAATTCGGCGACAGTTCGAGCCGACAACGCATAACGGCCGGTCTCTTTGCGGAGGCCGGCCGTTATGCGTTTGAAGAATGATTTGGTGACGCAGCGGGCATCAAAGACCGAGAAGCCCCATGAGCATCTCCTTGAGCTGTTCCGGTCGGAACGGCTTGGTAATGAAGGCGTTGACCCCGGCGTTTTCGGCCAGGCCGCGCTGGGAGGCTTCCTTCTCCGTGGTGACCATGACGATGGTGGCGGCTTCCATGTCCGGGTCGTCCCGAAGCTGCTCCACCAACTGCATGCCGTCCATCACGGGCATGTTCATGTCCGTGACCACGAGATCCACGGGACCCTGTTCCTGAAGCAGTTCCAGGGCCTCCTGTCCGTTGGAGGCCAGGAGCACCTCAAAGCCGAGCTCCGTGAGCAGGGCGCGGTGCAGGGCGAGCATGGAGCGGGAATCGTCCACAGCCAGCGCACGGTGGCCGGAACTCCTGCCCGCGGCGGCTTGGGCGAGGTGCAGGAGGTCGGTGGCGGCCCGCTCCGTACCGATCTTTTTCAGAGCTTCCCGGAAGGTTTGGAGAATCTCCTCGTCACCGGACGGGAGCAGATGCACCATGAGCGCCCTGGCGGCCACGGCGTCGCCGTGCAGTGCGCTGAAAATGTTCACGGCTTTGGAGTTGATCACGGCCTTGGCCAGCCGCGCGGTCTGGTCGTCATTGCGATGCAGTCGTTCTGAAAGATTGCGGATAATGCCGGGATTGGAGTGGTGTTCCAGCCCGCCGACCACGGCCATGAGCAGCAGTTCGTCCGCCTCATTGAGACCGTCCATGAGGCAGACCAAATTTTTCATGGTTCCGATGCGGCCCATGGCTTCGTAAAAGGCGTAGCGCACGTTGGGCGTATCGGCATGGCCCCTGTCGAAAGCCGTGACCAGCCCGTTGCCGCCGCTGCGCAGGCCCGTGAAGCCGACAACGTTGGCTGCGAGGATGCGCACGTCCTCATCCTTGGAGTGCAGGGCGTCCAGGAGCGCGGGGATGCTTTTTTCGCCCAGATCGACCATCACGTCGGTGATCAGGCGGCGGGCAATGGGATTTTTGTGGTGCAGATGCGAGGCCAGAAACTGGATGGCGTCCTCGGTTCCCAGGTCGCCCAGGGCCTGGATGGCCTTCCAGGTAGGCACGTCGCAGGTCTGGTAGCGGTCGCCAGTGAGGCTGCGGCGGACCACTTCCTTGAGCCAGGGCAGGGCGGAAACGTCCTTGAAGTGCCCGCACATTTCAATGCTCAAGCCCGCGACCAGCGGGTCGGTGGAGGAAAGATGCTTGCGGAAGGCGGGCAGGGCCGCCTCGTCGCCGATGCGCGCCAGGGCCGTGAGGCAGTCCAGGACGAGGTCGGCATCGTCCGTTTCCTGGGCCAGACGACTCAGGGGAGCCACGGCCGAGGCAAACCGGTGCTCGCCGGAGGAGCGGATGCAGAGCAGTCGCAGCTTGGGGTCGTCGTTCTCCAGGCATTGCACGGCATAAGGTTCATTTTCCGCCAGCAGCGCGTTGAGGGCGATGACGACCATGGAATCCACGGAGGTGTCGGACAAGGGGACGGCGAACAGCTCCAGGAGGTCGGAAAGGACCTCGGCCGGGCGGTTGGCCGCAATGTCGTTGAGCAGCGTGATCTGCTCCAAAAAGTCTTTGCCTCGGAATCCCTTCAGGATGCTCATTGGACCGCTACGACCTTTACAGGGCTATTCGATACAGAATTCAATGGTGAAAGCCCCCATCTCGGCCGTGAACGGGATGGCCATGATCATCCCCGTGGAAACGTGGGAGATGGTGTGGTTGTCGCCCATGATCACCGTGGGCGTCGAGCCCTGAAAGGAATAGCCCTGCTGGGAGAGTCCCGCACGGGCCTGTCCCGAGACCATGTTCACGATCTCGCCCACGGCGTCTTTCACGTCTTCAAGAATATTTTGCACGTCGTCGCCGAGCATGTTCTTGACGATGGCCACGGCGAGTTTTTTGTCGAACGTGATGGAAACGCTGCCATTTTTTTCACCGGTAAAGCCGACAAGACCCGTCACGTCACCCTGGGCGACGTTGTTTTTCTTGACATAGGGCCGCCCGGCCACCGGTGTGATCATGGCCATGGTGGACAGCACGTCCACCGCCGCCTTGATAAAGGGTTTTGCCAGTTCTACATCCATTCGAAGCCTCTCTTCAGCGTGAAAACTCGGTTCGGACCCACCGCGCGATCCCTTGCAGCACCATTTCCCTGAGCAGGAAATTCAAAACAAGTCTGTAACATCTACCTTCCAGCAGCTACAAAGGTCAAGTGGGGGCGCACGGTTGTTGCGAAGAAGGGACGTTCCGGGTAGGAATCCGGAAAACGCCGGAGTACGTATGAAGCCTGATCTGGAGCCGTCCCTGAACCTTCGGGATGCGCTCGCACCCCTTTTGTTCATTGTCGCTGTTTTTTTGCTGAATTTTTTGACACGGGTGATTCCGGCTCCCCTGATGCCCGAGCTGGCTTTGGAGCTGGGGCTGAACCATGCCCAAAGCGGCGCGGTTTTCCTCTGCATTGCCACGGGCAACTGCATCGGATTAGTGGGCAATGCCTTTGTGACCTCGCGCCTGACCCACCGTGAGGGTATCGGCTGTTCCGCGCTGCTCATGGGGGCCATGCTGCTCGTGGCTGCTTTTTCCAGCAGTCTGGCCGTGCTTTTGCCCGCCACGGTGCTGGTGGGGGTGGGCGCGGGGCTGTATCTGCCCTCGGGCGTGGCCAGCGTGACCTCCCTGACCCGGCCCGGCGACTGGGGCAAGGCCCTGGCCCTGCACGAGATGGCTCCCAACGCCAGCTTCATCCTGGCGCCGCTCCTGGCCGAGGCCGTGCTGCTGGTGGCGGGCTGGCGCGAGGCGCTGCTGCTGCTGGGCGTCGCCCAGATCCTGCTCGGACTGGCCTTTCTGCGCTTCGGGCAGGGCGGACGTTTCCGGGGCAAAGCTCCTGGCCGCGAGAGCGTGCGCGAAGTGATCGGGCGGCGTAACTTTCCGCTGCTGACCATGCTCTTTTGCCTGGGCATCGCCGGGGGCTTTGGCCCCTATACCATGCTTCCGCTGCATCTCATGGACATGGGCATGAGCCGGGAGGCGGCCAACGGGCTGCTTTCGGTCAGCCGGATCGGGGCTTTCTGCGTCCCCTTTCTTACGGGCTGGCTTGCGGACCGCTTTGGCGTGCGCCGCGTGCTCTATGCGGCTCTGGGTTGTTCCGGCACGCTGTCCGTGATCCTCGGGCAGGCCGGTCCGGAGTGGGTGGCCGCGCCTGCGGCTCTGCAACCCATGTTCGGCCAGGGCTTTTTCGCGGTGGGCTTCGTGGCCCTCTCCCAGACCTACGAACCCCGGATACGCTCCACGGCCATTTCCATGATCCTGCCCCTGGCCATGCTCTTCGGCATCGGGATCATGCCCACGGTCATCGGCACGTTCGGCGATCTTGCGGGACCCTGGGGTGGATTCGGAACCGGCTTCATGCTGCTCGGCGTGCTGACCCTTCTGGGCCTGCCAGCGGTGGGAATCCTGCGGCTGCCCCGTCCCGTCGCCCGGAGCGCCGTGTCCTGAAAAAAGACCAAATCCCGAGGTACGCGCCGCGCGCAAGGGCTTGCATCAGTGGGCAAAACCCCGTAACGGCAGGCTGTTGTCTGGTGCTCGCCCGTCCAAGGAGCTGAGCAAAGGCTGTGTTGCTGGTCCGGAGCGGGATCGGGCCGCGCCCGAGGGACGTTGTTCGATTACAGCGGAGGAGCCATGGAACTGGCGTCAGGACTTCTGAAAATGGCCGGGCTGGTGGCGCTGATCTGGCTTTGCGGTGAAAATAGGCGTCAAATCAGTGCGCGCCAGGTGTTCGTGGGCCTGGGCCTGCAATTCGGTCTGGCTCTGCTGCTCAAGGCCCCGATGTTCAAGGACGCCATGCTCGGGCTCAACGCCCTGGTCACGGCGCTCCAGGAGGCCACCAACGCGGGCACGGGCTTTGTCTTTGGCTATCTCGGCGGCGCGGCGCTGCCCTTCGGCGAATCCTTTCCCGGTGCGTCCTTCATCCTCGCCTTCAAGGCTCTGCCCCTGATTCTGGTCATCAGCGCGCTTTCCGCCCTGCTCTACTACTGGCGGATCATTCCGGTGCTGGTGCGGGCGTTTTCCTTTTGCCTGGAAAAGACCATGAACGTGGGCGGGGCGCTGGGAATTTCCGTTTCCGCCAATATTTTCGTGGGCATGATCGAGGCCCCGCTGTTCATCCGGCCCTACCTCGCGCGCATGACCCGCAGCGAGCTGTTCACGCTGATGACCTCGGGCATGGCCACCATCGCCGGAACCATGCTTGTGCTCTACGCCAGCATCCTGGAGTCCGTGGTTCCGGGCGCGCTGGGGCACATCCTCGTGGCCAGCATCATCAGTGCGCCCGCGGCGATCATGGTTTCCCGGATGATGATCCCGGAAACGGGGCCGCTCACCGTGGGCCGGGTCCAGCCGCCCCAGACCGCCCTGAGCAGCATGGACGCCGTGGTCAAGGGCACTTCGGACGGTGTGGCCCTGCTGATCAACGTCACGGCCATGCTCGTGGTCTTCGTGGCCCTGGTGGCCCTGGCCAACAGGTTGCTGGCCGGGTTGCCCGTGCTGGGCGGGGAGCCCCTGACCCTGCAACGGGTGCTTGGCTGGGCCATGGCTCCCCTGGTCTGGCTGACGGGCGTGCCCTGGACCGAAGCCCGCCCTGCCGGAAGCCTCATGGGAACCAAAGTGGTGCTCAACGAATTGGTGGCCTACCTGGACATGGCCCACCTGCCTGCCGAGGCGCTCAGCCCGCGCAGCCGCATGATCATGACCTATGCCATGTGCGGGTTCGCCAACCTGGGGAGCCTCGGCATCATGGTCGGCGGTATCGGGGCCATGATTCCGGAACGGCGCGATGAGATCGTGGCACTGGGTCCGCGCTCCATCGTGGCCGGCGTGTTCGCGACCCTGCTCACAGGCGCGGTGGTGGGCATTCTCTACTGACCGGGTCGGCTCGTGGACGTTCCCGGCGCGAAGAGGCATACTCGAAACGCGGAGGTCAAGAAATGACGTACAAGATACATCCCATCGTGGTCGGAACCAAGGTGTTCGACAAGAGTATGATGACCTACCAGTACAACCAGGGGAAGGAATTCGTGATTCCGCTGTATGTCTGGTATCTTGAGGGTGGCGACAAGACCATTCTCGTGGACACGGGCGAGATGCACCCAATCCAGTCCGTGGAGCGCGAGAAGGCCCTTGGCGGCAAGATCCACACCTTTGAGGACGGGCTGGCCCAATTCGGGCTCCAGCCCGAGGACGTGGACGTGATCCTGCATACCCACCTGCACAACGATCATTGCGAAAACGACTACAAGTGCGTGAACGCCAAGATCTACGTGCATGAGAAGGAGCTGGTGAACATCCACGATCCCCATCCGCTCGATTATCGGTATCTTGCCGATTTCGTGGAGGACGTGGAAGAGGCCGGACAGATCGTGCCGCTGAGCGGGGATACCGAGGTCCTGCCGGGCATCACCATGCTGCACACCCCGGCCCACACCGAGGGCGGCATGTCCGTGCTCGTGGACACGCCCGGCGGCAAGGTGCTCATCTGCGGGTTCTGCACCATCGACGAGAACCTCAATCCGCCGCCCGCCATCCGGGGCATGGAGATGGAGGTCATCCCGCCGGGCACGCACCTGAATGTCAAGGACGCCTACGACATCCTGCTTCGGGCGCGCAGCCTGGCCGACCGGGTCCTGCCGCTGCACGAGCCGCGCTTCGCGGCCATGGAGACCATCGAATAGCACCGCGCACACCGCGCCCGGAAAAGGCGCGAAACCTCCTACGCACAAGGATACGCACCGTCATGGCTGAAGACTTCAGAAAATTGCTCGTGGAGGAGTACCGCTCCCCGGAAGGCTGGGGCCGGAGCTTCAAGGAGATCAAGATCAAGGGCGTGTTCACCTTTTCGGTGCAGGCCAGCGACAACCACGCCAGCATCCCCGAGGCGATCCTGGAAGACCCGTTCGATTACGAGGCCTTTGAGGTGACCATCTCCCAGGACAACGCGCCGTTCATCGACACACCGGGCAAGGGCGCCTGGGAAGAGCTCTCGCAGCGGCCCTGGGCCGCGAAGTTCGGGCGCGGCTATGTCGCAGGCATGCGCATCGCGGAATTCATGCCCGTGGCCGAGGTGCAGCACGTCTACGAGGAACTGCTGGAATACGCTGAAAAGAAAAAAGGCTAGGTCTTCGGCGAACTGCCGGCAGTACGCGTTTTGCACAAGGCCCGGTTTTTGCCGGGCCTTTTTTATTCAAGAAAGATTACGCGCCGAAGCACAGGCTCTTGCCCAGGGTCAGGAGCACGATGAAGACCAGGGCGGGCAGCAGGTTGGCCAGCTTGATGGACTTGAGGTCGAGCAGGCTGATGCCGATGCCGATGATCAGCACGCCGCCCGTGCCTGTGAGTTGGGCGATCATGGTCGGGGAGAACCAGTTCTGGAGATAGCCCGCGAAGATGGTGAACAGACCCTGGTAGACGAGCACCGCGATGAAGGAGAAGAGCACGCCCAGGCCGTAGGATGCGGAAAGGGCGATGGAGGCGAAGCCGTCGAGCACGGATTTGGTGTAGAGCAGGGTGCGGTCGCCGCGAATGGCTTCGTCAAAGGAGCCCACAATGGCCATGGCCCCGATGCAGAAGATCAGCGAGGCCGTGACCAGCCCCTCGGTGAAACGCTCGTTCTTGGAGCGCACCAGGATCTTGAGCCGGTCGCCCAGGCTGTCCAGGTGGCGGTCGATGCGCAGCAGCTCGCCCGCGATGCCGCCGAGCAGCACGGAAAAGATGACCACGAGCATGTCCACGGCCTTGAAGGCCATCTGAAAACCGATGACCAGGACGCAGAGGCCCAGCCCCTGAAAGACGATGATCCGGATGCGGTCCGGAAAGCGGTTGTGCAGCAACAGGCCGCAAATGGAGCCGATAATGATGGCCAGGGCGTTGACCAGGGAGCCGACAGGCAGAATCATCCGCATCTCCGTGCTGAACAAGCTGTTGAAGGCGGCAATCCGGCGCGCTGACTGCTCGCAGGCATGCCTTCGGGGGGTACAAGATCACGCCGGAAATTTGTCACCAAAAAAATCAAATATTGCCGACTGGAAGCGGCGCATTGCCGGGTTTTTATTTTTGCGCTTCGCCTCTCGTTCCCTTGCCGGAACAGCCCGAGTGGCGTCTTTTCAGCATCAGCCAAAAGGGGGGAGGTCCGGGTGGAATATCCCTTTGGTGGGACGCGCGCAAGTGCGCCGAAAGGGGAAAAAGAGCGGAACCCGTTGAAATTCGGGCAGGAATAAAATGAAATCGGTTGCAGGAAATACTTGACTCTGTTTTAGTAAGGTATATATGTGGCCTGTCTTGGGAGAGAACGGCGCGGCACTCCCTGCACGGAGCAGGGGCCTGTTCGTCGCGTGCGGCTCTCCTTCCTTTCTTTTTTCGAGGTTATTATCTTGTCCAAGAACATTTATGTTGGCAACTTGCCCTGGAGCTCCACCGAGAACGATGTTCGCGCCGCCTTCGAGGCGTACGGTGAAGTCATTTCCGTCAAGCTCGTCGAGGATCGCGAAACCGGCCGCCCCCGTGGCTTCGGCTTTGTGGAGATGGACGACAACGGCGCTGCTGAGGCCATTTCCGCCCTCAACGGCAAGAACTTCCAGGGCCGCGACCTGAAGGTCAATGAGGCCAAACCCCGCGAGAGCCGTCCGCGCTACTAGGCTTCGGCCTGCGCGTCCGCGCTTTTGCGATCAAGGCCCGCTCCGGCGGGCCTTTTTGTTGCCCGGCTTACGCGGTTGCCCGGCTCGCGCTGTTGACAGGCCGGTCGCATTCTCCTAAATAAAACCACTCCCAGGCCGGGATGGCGGAATTGGTAGACGCAGCGGACTCAAAATCCGCCGGGTTCACGCCCTTGCGAGTTCGAGTCTCGCTCCCGGTACCAGATTAAAATCAGGACTTTAGAGGTGTTTTTTAGATCCTCTGAAGTCCTGTCTTTTTTTTGGTTGAAATCGAAAAGACCACAAAATTTGAAAAGGAGGCTTTCCAAGACCAACCTGGCGCTCTTTGTTGGGAAAAGTGATCCCGGAGTTTGGTTTTGGTGTCTCATGATTCTGCATTCTCGGTTGATCAGCTGGGTCATGTGTATTGGGATTGGATTTTGCCGTGCGCTTCCGTCCATCGTGTTCACAGCTTGTTTTTGTGGAAAAAATACACTATAAAGTAGTTGTTGATAGTTTTAGAGACAGTATACTGTTCTTTTTGGAGGGCGATATGGGCAGACGGTCGAATGCAATCAACGCAATCACGCGCAAAGCCGAAGACGCCCTTCGGGCGTTGGGTTCCAATGTCAGACTCGCACGGCTTCGCCGTCGGATCACGCAGAAGGATCTTGCCGAGCGCATGTCGGTCAGCCCGGTCACGGTTGCCAAACTGGAAAAGGGCGATCCGTCCGTGGGGCTGAGCGTGTTGCTTATGGCTTTGGATGTGATGGACCTCGTTGACGACATTGCCTTGGTGGCCCATCCGGACAACGACGAGATCGGCAAGACCCTTGAGGATGCACGTCCAAAGAAAATTTGGACCAGGAAGAAGTCCAAGGATCTTGAGTTTTAAGGGAGCAGGGCATGCCTGTTGATGAGACCTATGTCTACCTGCACCTTGCGGGAGAGTTTGTCCCTGCCGGCTTGCTGACCTTGCATCAGACCAATGACAAGGTCGTTTCCGAGTTCGCGTATGGCCGAAGATACCTTGAACGTGAAAATGCCGCCCCCCTCGACCCTTTGCAGTTGCCGCTCATCCGATCCGAATTTCAGACCAGTGGCGTGTTCCGTGCCTTTCAGGATGCGAGTCCCGATGCGTGGGGGCGACATCTGCTGGATCGAGCCGCGGAAGATGAGGGTGTCGTACCCACCGAATTCGAGTACCTGACCGTGCAGGATCAGGAGAATCGTATCGGCGCCATTGCTTTTGGTCCGGACCTTGATGGGCCACGTCCTACAAAACCTTCATGGAGGCCGGAGGAGATTTCGGGAGAAAGGGTCGATTTCGCCGAGATGGTCGAGACTGTGGACAAGATTCTGAATCACGAGAAGCTGTCTCCCGCCCAACGCCGCTTTTTCATTCGTGGTTCATCGGCTGGCGGGGCCCAGCCCAAGACTCTCGTGGATTATGACGGCAAGAAGTGGATTGCCAAGTTCTCCAGAGAATTGGAGCTGTGGCCAACCTGTCGGATTGAGCTTGCCGCCATGTCGCTTGCGGCCAAGTGCGGGATCCGTGTTCCCTTTTGTCGAGTTCTCGATGTTGGCGGCCGCGATGTCTTTTTGACCGAGCGTTTTGATCGAACAGAAGGTGGCGGTCGGGAGCATTTTTTATCGGCGATGACGCTCATCGGTTCCGATCACATCGAGAGAGGGGCGTATGGAGACATCGCCATGGCCATACGCAAGTATGGAGATGCCCGATTCATCAGGAAAGACCTGGAAGAATTGTTTCGCCGCATGGTGTTCAACGTGCTGGTCAACAACTGGGATGACCATCTTCGCAATCACGGCTTTCTTTATGATCCTGGTTCGGGCCATTGGCGTCTTTCCCCCGCATACGACATCGTTCCTCAACCTCAGAGAGAGGGGGAAGAGGAGAAAAGATTGACCCTTGCCCTAGGTGAACGTGGCTCGCGGGCGACCATCGAGAACGCTCTTTCCAGATGCGGGGATTACTCTCTCCGTCCCGAGGTTGCCAAGGAGATCGTCGATGGCATGGTGCAAGTCGTAAGAAGGGGATGGGAGCGTGAGAATGCCGAGGCTGGAGTTCCGGCGGACAAGATTCGACTTGTCGAAGAGGCCTATCGTCTGGTTTTGGTCCGAGGGTGATGACTTGTTTGGGGGGATTACCGCCCCTGCCGGGATGATCCGGTCAAAGCTGTGGGCAGGATTGGCCGTTGCGCGGCAAAAGAGCTTTGACACAAGCATTCCCCGCCCCATTCCGCACAATATGCTCAAAGAAATGCTGATTTCGAGCGGCGGCAGCCGCGAGCGGGGAAAGTCTTTGGAGGGAGGTTTGGAGGGAACCTTTCTGTAGAAAGGTTCCCTCCAATGCATTTTCTCTTTTACCCCAGCCAGCGCTTGCGACGGCGGTAGTGCTTCACGTCGCGGTAGCTGCGCTTGCTGCCCTGGCCGCCCATGCCGAGGTAGAACTCCTGCACGTCCGGGTTGTGCAGCAGGTCCTCGGCCCGTCCGTCCAGCACAATGCGCCCGTTTTCCATGATGTAGCCCTGGGCGGCCACGGAGAGCGCGGCCCGTGCGTTTTGTTCCACGAGCAGCACCGTGACCTTTTCCTGTTCGTTGATCCGGCGGACGATGCTGAAGATTTCCTCCACGAGCAGGGGCGCGAGGCCCAGGGACGGCTCGTCCAGCAGGAGCAGACGGGGTTCGGCCATGACGGCCCTGCCGATGGCCAGCATTTGCTGCTCTCCGCCGGACATGTAGCCCGCGAGCTGCTTGCGGCGCTCCTTGAGGCGCGGGAAGTAGCTGTAGACCTTTTCCAGGTTTCCGGCAAAGGCGCTCCGAGGCCGGGTGAACGCGCCGCAGCGCAGGTTTTCCTCCACGCTGAGATCCTCGAAGATGCGGCGGCCCTCCATGACCTGGAACACGCCGCGCCGAACCACGCGCTCGGGCGCGAGTCCATGGATGGGCTGGCCATCGTAGTGGATCGCGCCGTCCGTGACCTCGCCGTCCTCAGCCGCGAGCAGCCCGGAGATGGCCTTGAGCGTGGTGGACTTGCCCGCGCCGTTGGCTCCGAGCAGGGCGGTTATTTCGCCCTCGGGGCAGGCCAGGGAGAGCCCCTTGAGCACGAGCACCACGTCGTTGTAGATCACTTCGAGGTTCTCGACCCGCAACACGTCCGTACGGCTTTGCACAATGGCCTCCGCGCTACTTTCCGAGCCACTCGGGCCGGCGTTCGAGGATCTGCTCGGCCAGGAAGTTCAGTTTGCCCCCTTCGATGCGGTAGAGGAACACGGCCATGTTGGGCCGGTGGTCGTCCGGGGTGAAGCTGATCTTCGGGGTCAGGCCCATGGGATCGAAGTCCGTCATGGTTTCCAGGGCGGACTTGAGCGATTCGCCGGTGATTTCGCCGTTGGCGGCGGCGAGCTTGAGACCTTCGGCCATGACGAGCATGGAAGCGAAACCGCGCACGAAGTGGGTCATCTTCGGCTGGTCATTAGTGTATTTCTTGATGATCGCCATGCCGGGCACGTCCTGCCCGTAGACAGCGGCGGCCTGAAGCGAGATCACGCCTTCGGCGGCGTCGCCGGCCAGGCGCACGAGGTCCTCATCCGCACCCCAGATGTCCACGAAGAAGGTCGGGGCGAAGTTGTTGGCCTTGGCCGCCTTGCAGATGGCGGCTGTGGACTTGGTCGTGCCGCCGATCCAGACGAAGTCCGGGGCCAGTTCCTTGAGCCGGATCAGGGCCGGGTTGGCGTCGGCCTCCTTGGCGCCCAGGGAGACGTTTTCCTCAGCCACGATATTGAAGCCCAGTTCCTCGGCGTATTCCTTGCCCGCGGGGATGGGCGTCTTGCCGTAGGGGTGGTCGGGATAGACAAAGGCGATCTTGGGCGCGGCGTCACCGGTCCAGTTGTCGTGGAAGTACTTCAGGGCGGCGCGGAGCTGGGTGGAGTAGTCCGCGGCGATGAAGAAGTTGTAAGGAGCCTGCTTCGGGTCCGTGAGGTCGGCGGAGTAGGAGGCCGAGAAGTTCGGGGTCTTATCGCCGGCCACGGACTGCTTGAGGTCCTGGGTCACGGCCGTGCCGAAGCCCTGGATGGCCACGACCTTTTCCTGGAACACGAAACGGTTGTAGATGTCCTGTCCGCGTTCGGCCTTGTATCCGGTGTCCTCCAGAAGCAGTTCCACGGGGCGTCCGGCAATGCCGCCGGCGTCGTTGAGGTACTGTGCGCAGGCCTTGATGCCGTCGGCATAGGGGTTGCCGACCTCGGAGGTGGGGCCGGAAAGGTCGATCATGGCTCCGATCTTGATGGGCAGGACCTCGGCGGCTTTTTCCGCGTTGGAAACAGTCGCGGGTTTGTCATCCCCGCCGCCGCAGGCGGCGAGCAGGGTGGTTGCCGCGATGAGAACGGCCAGGGCCGTCCGTTGGAAGATGGAACGCATGGATGCCTCCTCTTGTTGGGTGTTGCGGCGGTATTCGATCATTTCGGTTTCGTGGATCGTTGCGGGCGGGGACCGGTCGGGTCTTTCGCCCGGTCCGCCTTGGTTGTTATCTCTTTCTTCGTCCTTAGTGGGCGAAGGGGTAGAGTTTCCAATAGGCCTTGACCAGACGCCAGCGATGCGCCAGCCCCTCGGGCTCGAAGATCAGGAATAGGATGACCACGAGGCCGAAGACGCCTTCCTTGAGCGCGGCGATCTGGCTGGTGATGTCCGGGAAGACGCCGGAAAGGGAACCGGCGGCCATGCCCAGGCCCACGGGGAGCAGGGCCAGGAAGATCGCGCCCATGACCGCGCCGGAGAGGGAGCCGAGGCCGCCTACGATGATCATGGCCAGATAGGAGATGGACATGTCGATGGTGAAGTTGTCCAGGGAGACCTTCATGGTCCGGTGGACCAGCAGGGCTCCGGCCACGCCCGCCAGGAAGGAGCTGACCGCGAAGGCGTAGAGCTTGAAACGGAACAGGCTCACGCCCGCGATCTCAGCGGAGAGGTGGTAGTCCCGGATGGCCACGAAGGCGCGGCCAAAGCGCGAGCGCATCAGGTTGGCGAGCAGGAGCAGCACCAGCACCGTGGCCGCGAGAAAGAGATAGTAGCGCTTTTCGTGGGTGTCGAACTGGTAGCCCAGGATGCTCGGCGCCTGGAGCAAAATGCCGGAGGAGCCGCCCGTGACCGCGTCCCAGTGCAGGAACACGAACTGGAGGATGAGCTGGGCCGCCAGGGTGGCGATGGCCAGGTAGATGCCCTTGAGCCGCAGGGAGGGGATGCCGAAGAACATGCCCACCACGGCGGCGCAGCAGCCGCCGAAAAGGATGCCGGGGATGAAAGGCACACCCCGGGTCAGGGCAAAGGCCGCGCCGTAGGCCCCCACGCCCATGAACGCGGCGTGGCCCAGGCTGATCTGGCCGCAGACGCCCGTGAGCAGGTTCAGGGAGGCCGCCGCCATGACCGAGATGAGCACCGTGTTCACGATGGTCACGTAGTACGTGCCCACGCAGGCGGGCAGCGCCACCAGGGCCAGGAGCAGGGCCGCCAGCCAGAAGCGTGTGGTGAACGTGGGGAAGAGCGCGCGCTCTCCCGCATAGCTCGTGAAGTAGAGTCCGCATTTATCCCGCATCTCAGACCCTCTCGATTTCTTCGGTTCCGAACAGGCCGTAGGGCCGGATCATGAGGATGATCACCAGAACCACGAAGGCTGCCACTTCCTTGAAGCCCCCCAGGCCGAAGAGGTTCACGGCCAGGCCGTCGCAGACATTTTCAATGATGCCGATCAAAAGGCCTCCCACGGCCGCGCCGAGCAGGCTGTCCAGCCCGCCGAGGATCACGGCCGGGAAGACCGCCAGGCCCAGGTGGCCCAGGTGCGGGTCGATGCCGTTGATGTTTCCGAGGATCAGCCCGCCGATGCTGGAAACCACGGCGGCGATGCACCAGGAGAGCGCGAAGATGTTCTTCACGCTGATGCCCATGGACTGGGCGGCCTGCTGGTCATGGGCCGTGGCGCGCATGGCGATGCCCAGGCGCGAGTATTTGAAGAACAGCGTGAAGACCGCGAAGAGCAGGGCCGAGAGCGCCAGGGCCGCCAGATAGACCGGGGCCACGGGCAGACCCGCGATGAACACCGGCTCCGAGGGCAGCACCTGCGGATAGACCTGGAGGTCGTGGCCCCAGACGAGCTGTACCAGGGAGCGCAGCACGGACGAGAGGCCGATGGTGACCATGATCACGCTGATGCCGGATTCGCCGATGAGCGGCCGGAGCGCGAGGCGCTCGATGCACATGCCCAGGAGCACGGAAAAGCCAAGAGTCAGCAGGAAGGACCAGAAGAAGGGGATGTGGAACTGCACGGTGAGCGCGAAGCAGATGTACGCGCCGACCATGACCAGCTCGCCCTGGGCGAAGTTGACCACCTTGGTGGCCTTGTAAATGATCACGAACCCGAGGGCCACCAGGGAATAGATGGAGCCGACCACGAGGCCGTTGATCACGAGTTGGAGATACTGTTCCATCAGTCGCGGCCTCCTATTGCCTCGATGCGGATTTCGCCGCACATGCTCCGGGAACGTCCGTCCTGGTACTTGATTTCCGTTTCCAGGTTCAGGGCGCAGTCGTCGGTGTAGAGCGCCTCCACCAGCGCGCCGTAGCGCTGGGAAATGACCCCGCGCCGGACCTTGCGCGTGCGCGTCAGCTCTCCGTCGTCCGCGTCCAGCTCCTTGAAAAGCAGGGCGAAGCGGCGGATACGCACTTCGGGCGGCAAGCCCGCGTTGATGGTTTCCACCTCGCCGCGCAGCAGGGCGTAAACCGCGTCCTTGGCCGCCAGATCCTGGTAGGTGGTGTAGGTGATCATCTGGGATTCGGCCCAGCGGCCCACAATGTCCATGTCGATGCAGAGGATCGCGGCGGTGTGGGGCTGTTCCTGGCCGAGGACCACGGCCTCGCGCACGTAGGGCGAGAACTTCAGCTTGTTTTCCAGGAATTGGGGCGAGAAGCGCGTACCGCCCGCCAGACGCATGACATCCTTGAGCCGGTCGATGACCACGAGGCGGCCCTGGGCGTCGAAATGCCCGGCATCGCCGGAGCGCAACCAGCCGTCCTCCACGGTTTCGGCGGTGGCGGCCTCGTTTTTGTAGTAACCGAGAAAGACCGCCGGACTTCGGGAGAGGATTTCCCCCTCCTCGCTGATGCGCAACTCGGTTTCGGCAATGGGGTGGCCCACGGAGTCGAAGTCCACCTCGCCGTCCCGATGGATGCAGCTGATGCCCGCGATTTCGGTCTGGCCGTAGATCTGCTTCAGCCCCACGCCCAGGGCGTGGAAGAACTTGAAGGTGTCTGGCCCCAGGGCCGCGCCGCCCGTGGTGGCGGAGCGCACCCGGGAGAATCCGAGCCGGTCACGCAGGGCGCGGAAGAGGCAGAGGTCCGCCAGAAGTTTTCCCAGCCGCAGACCCAGGCCAGGTTTCTCGCCCCGGAAGAGCGCGTCCGCGTGGCGGATGCCCACGGGCAGGAAGAGGTTGTAGAGCGCGCGCTTGAGCCGGGTGGTCTCCATGATCCGGACCTGCACGGACGCGGCCATGTTTTCCCAGACGCGCGGCGGCGAAAAGATCAGATGCGGGCCGATTTCGCGCATGTCCAGGCGCACGGTGTCCGGCTCCTCCGGGAAGTTCACGCAGAAGCCGAAGAGCAGGCTGGAGGCCACGGCCATCATCTGCTCGCCCATCCAGGCCAGGGGCAGGAAGGAGACGAACTCGTCCGAGGCCTTTTTGGGGTCGGCCTGACCCAGGTTCGCGGCCATGGCCAGCAGGTTCCTGTGGGAGAGCATGGCCAGCTTGGGGCGGCCCGTGGTCCCGGAGGTGGTGGCGATGAGACAGGGATCGTCCGGCGAGAGCTCGGCCACGCGTTCGGAAAGGGCCAGGATGGGCGAGCCGTCCCGGCCCGTGCGGCCCGCATCGCGCACCGCGTCAAAGGAGCGCAGGCCGGGCACGTCCGCCTCGTACGCGGCCATGCCCTTGGGGTCGTGGTAGATGATGTGTTCCAGGTGCGGCAGGTCGGGCCGCATCTCCAGCACCTTGTCCACCTGCTCCTGGTCCTCGGCCACGACCATGCGCGCCTCGGTGAGCTGGAAGACGTAGGCGATTTCCTTGGCCGTGGAGTCCTGGTAAAGGCCCAGGGCCATGCCGCCCAGGGACTGGATGGCCAGCTCGCCCCAGAGCCATTCGGGCCGGTTGTCGCCGATGAAGATGACGATGTCGCCCTTGCCGAAGCCCAGGGCGCGCAGCCCCGCGGAAAATTCGGCGGTTGCCTGGGCATATTCGGTCCAGGAATAGGGCTGCCAGATGCCCCACTGCTTTTCGCGCATGGCGTCCGAGTGTGGACGCTCGCTCGCCTGTTGGAGCAGCAGGGCCGGAAGGGTGGTTTCGTAGCTGCGCATGCCTATCTCCCCGCGAACGTGGCGTCCTGGGTCCCAAGGTAGGCGGAGATGACGCCCGCATCCCGCTGCACCTCCTCGGGCCTGCCCGCAGCGAGCACCGACCCGAAATCGAGCACCACCACGTGGTCAGAAATGTCCATGACCACGCCCATGTCGTGCTCCACGAGCAGGACAGTGGTTCCCCACTCCTCGCAGATGTCCAGGATATAGCGGGCCATGTCCTCGGTCTCCTCCAGGTTCATGCCCGCCATGGGCTCATCCAGCAGGATCAGGGCGGGTTCCGCGGCCAGGGCGCGGCCCAGCTCCACGCGTTTCTGCACACCGTAGGGCAGCTTGCCCGCTGGGGTGTGGCGGTAGGGCGAGAGGCCGAGAAAGTCGATGACATCCTCCACGCGCCGGCGGTGCTCATCCTCCCGGCGGGAGCAGCGGCCCCAGTAGAGCAGGGCCGCGAGCAACCCGTACTGCATGCGGCTGTGGCGACCGACCATGAGGTTATCGAGCACGGAGAGGCCCCGGAAGAGCGCGATGTTCTGGAAGGTGCGGGAAAGGCCGAGAGCGGTTCGGGCGTGGGCCGGAACCCCGGTGAGCGGCCTGCCGTCGAGCAGGATCTGACCTTTGTCCGGAGTGTAGCGACCGCTGATGCAGTTGAGCATGCTGGTCTTGCCCGCTCCGTTCGGGCCGATGAGGGAGCAGATGCTCCCCCGTTCGACCGCGAAACTCACATCGACCAGCGCGGCAATGCCGCGAAAGGTGAGAGTGATGTCTTTTATTTCAAGCTGAGGTCGTTTGTCTTCTAATGTTGCCATTCGCTTTCAAAGTCCTTCGCCCCCACGATCCTGAATCCCCTGGCGGCGATGGCCTCCTCCACGGGTTTCGGGTCCGGAGAGTCCACGCGAAGCACCACGATGCGTTTGCCGTCGTGGTAGAAGGTCGCGGTCGAGATGATGCTCATGCCCATGTCCTTGATGACGCCGGATACCTCGCATAGAACGCCGGTGCGGTCCTCGACCTCGAAGGTGATGCGCGAGCCGCCCTGGTTCATGCCCATCTCCTCGACAAAAACGTCGAGCATGATGTTGCGGTTGATGTATCCTAGGAGTTCCCCGGCCTCATCGACCACGGCCAACCCGGCCAGGTCTTCGTCGGACATGCGCTTTGCCGCAACCTCGATCTCCACATCCGGAGCGATGACTTCGATGTTCGTGCGCATGATTTTGTCGATGGTCAGTTTGGAAAGCAGGTAGTTGAGTTCATGCCTGTCCAGAGAAGTGACCAGGCTGGGAAGCGCCCGCGCGATGTCGTTCTTGCGCACGTAGCCGACGAGCTTGTCGTCCTCCATCACCAGGAGCTTCCAGAGTCGGTTTTCCTCCAGGAGCTTTTCGGCGTCCTTGACCAGGGTCTTCGGAGTGACCGTGACGAAGTTTTTAAGCATCTTGAGTCCGACGTACATGACGATTCTCCTTGCGCGTGAGTGCGACCTATAAATTACTGACTTCCCATGGGGAGTGTGACCACTTTTTCCGTGAACGGCGTTAACGGACCTGTGAACGGCGTTTACGACACATTAACCCCTTATGAACCCGGAATCGCGTTATAAGTCAAGAGGGGGAGTGGACCGCACGCGCTCTTTCCCTCCGGCTGTCTGGCGACCGGAAGCAGCCCCCTTCCGGGACTGCGGGACGCCGGATCGCTGGAGCGGCGTTGCCTTGCCATGCACTGTCCTGTAGTCTGGGAAAGACGCGTCTGTACGGTTGTGAAGCGCCATTCTTGGGAGGAAGCCATGCCCGACCACGAGACATCAAGCCCAAGGGATCCCGCCGGCGGTGAAACCGCACCGGGGAACGGGCCGGAAGAAGCCGAGCCCCATGATCCGGTAGGTTTTACGGACCTCGCTCCGCCAGGGCCGCAACCCTCTGATGACGCGGAGGGCGAAACCTACGGCCCGCCCGAAGGCCCGGACTGGCTGCATTTTGAAAATCCCATGCCTTCCTATACGTTGCCTCTGCTCGGCGTGGTTCTGAGCATGATTCAGCTGCCCCTGGCCGGGCTGCTGTTCCTCCTGGGTTCGACCGCTCAGGCGCTGTTGCTGATCGTGCCGAGCGTGTGCCTGTTTTTTTTGGGGCGCTGGTACAGCCGCCACGGCATTTATCGGGCCGTGCATCTGGACCCCATCGGCGCGGTGGTGGAATTCGGCAGCGGCATGCGCGCTCTGCGCTGGGACGAAGTGGTCAGCGCGCGGGACTCGCGGCTGCGGGATGGCACGCTCCTGCGGGGCGTGCCCGGCGATCTGCTGCTGCCCTGGCGGCCGGACCATGCCGTGAAAATGCTCGCCTACGCTGCGGACAGGCTTTGGGAACAGGGTGTGTTCCATGGTTGCGACTTTTTCGGAGACTCCGGAGTGCTTGTGGACCCGGAGCGCCTGACCCTGGTCACGGACGCAAAACCGAATTCCGTGGCCTGGCGCGACATCCGCGACATCCGGCTGGAGCTGTTGCATTCCGCCACGAATCCAGGCCTGGACCGCTTTTCGATAATCCGGCTGCAAACCGCATTTCACGTGCTGGTGGACGCCGGAGATACGGTGCTGCGCATTCGCGGGGTGGAGTCAAATCTGGCGCTCTGTCCTGGCCTGGTCGCGGCCTGGAAGGCTTGGGGGGAGCCACGGGAATCGGACTGACCCGTTGTGCCGATCCGGTCCGCTGGTTCGCTATGTCCATGCCCGTTTCTTTTCCGCCCGGACGGGTTCCCGGCGCATACGCCTTGCCGCATCGCGTCTTTTGCGGTAAGCCCGTTTGCCATGCATGAAATGTCGCTCATAGAAAGCATCATGAATATTCTCGCCGATGAACGCGACCGCAAAGGCCTCGGCAAAATCACCAAGGTCACGCTCCAGAACGGCCGCCTGGCCGGAGTGGTTACGGACTCGATCCTTTTCGCCTGGGAGGCACTGACTCCGGGCACGCAGTTCGAGGGCTGCGAGGTCGTGGTCCATGATACGCCGCTCGTGCTCTCCTGCTTTTCCTGCAAGAAAGAGTTCGAGGCCCAGAGCGCCATGCTCGCGGCCTGCCCCCATTGCGGACAGGAAATCGGGCACTCCGTGGTCTCGGGGCGCGAATTCCTCATCGAGAATATCGAGGTCGAGGACCCGGAACCGGAAGCATAACCCCGGAAACCGCGCCAGGACAGGACACCAAGCGGGCCGCGAGCCCGAGGAGGATACCATGGAAATTCCCGTTGTACGCAATGTGCTGGAGGCCAACGACCGCGTGGCCGATGAACTCAAGGCGCTCTTCGCCGAAAAGAAAATCCTCGTCCTGAACCTGATGAGCTCTCCGGGCGCGGGCAAGACCTCGCTGCTGGAGCGGACCCTCGCGGACCTCAAGGGCGAATTCAAGATGGCCGTGATCGAGGGCGACCTCCAAACCATCAACGACGCCCGCCGCGTGGCCGCCACTGGCGCCCAGGCCGTGCAGGTCAATACCGAGGGCGGCTGCCACCTGGATTCCGCCCAGATCCGGGAATCGCTCAAGTCCCTGGACCTCGCGGGTCTGGACATCCTCTTCGTGGAGAACGTGGGCAACCTGGTCTGCCCGGCGGAGTTCGACGTGGGCGAGGATTACAAGATCACCATGCTTTCCGTGACCGAAGGCGACGACAAGCCCGAAAAATATCCCCTGATGTTCCACATTTCCACGGTCATGCTTCTGAACAAGGTGGACCTGCTGCCCTATGTGGACTTCGACATGGAAACCGCGAAAAAGCACGCCTCGGCCCTGAACAAGAACCTCATTGTGCTGCCGGTCTCCTGCCGCACAGGCGAAGGCCTGGAGCCGTGGTACGACTGGCTGCGCCAGGCCCGCGCCGGCAAGAAATAGCTCCCGTCGCACATCGCACATCAGGCCGCCCCCCTTCGGATCGCTCCGTCGGGGGGCGGTTTTGGTTATCGTGAGGCGAGGGTGAGTTGTCGGGAATCGTTAGTTCGAATATATTGGTGTCGACGTTCGATTGACGGGTTGTGGGACAGCCAGCTGTCGAATCCGACTATCGGGTTTAGATGGGAGGAGACCTTTCATCTAAAATTTGAAGCGATTTGTTGCCAAAGAAAAACTAATGCAATATGCATAAAGTTACAGAAGGAAGTATATGGACTGGACTCCACAAGACTGGATCAATTTGGTAGACAAATTAAGATACCCTATAGTTGGAGGGCTGCTATTCTGTTTCGTCGTGTATTGGTGTCGAGGCGGAATTAATAATTTTATATCCAGGTTGAAGAAAGTTGACAGCGAAGTCGGTAAGGATGGATTGAGATTTAATGCCTCATGTGAGGACGCTAAAGTAAACACTTCTTCACTTGATCAGCCACAACAAGCTAAAGCCATACCCCAAGTTGAAGAAGATTCAAAACTTGTTGATGAAGAAGAAAAGAGATCTCTCTCGGATATAGTCAGTCAAATTAAAACAGATGGTATTGAAGCTGCAAGAACCGCTTTCGAAGAGAACATCAAGAGTAGCAGTGACCCAGTAATTGTTTTGCTATTGAGAACCTACTTCCTTTCCCGGTTACTCTTCGACGGCAATTACCAAAGAGCGTTTGACGAATACAAGGAGATGTACGCAGAGGCTACTGACGACAAATCCCGTGAAATCATCGTTTGTTCTTGGGCCTCGTGCTATTCAAGGCTCAAGCAGCATGAAAAAGCACAAAGCATCTTGAGCATGGGTATCTCCGATATTGTCGATCAGAGTCTGTCAACGATGCTTATAACCCGACTTGCTCAGTCTTTTTATGAATCTAGTGGCTACGACAAAGCTGTTTCAATTTTAAATAGCAGAATCCAAGAGCGCGAAGATCGACATGAACGGGCAGGGTTGTATGAAGCCTTATCCGAGGTCGAATCCAAAGAAGGCAATGTAAAAATGGCTGCGCTGTGCGTTGTAAAAAAAGCAGAATTGATACCCGAAGATGCGAATATCCTCATCGATGCAGCGTATCAATTGAACCAAGCCAACGTGTTGTCTCTCTCGCTCCACTATTACGATCTGCTACTTGGACTAGATCCCAATCACCGAACAGCCCTCAACAATATCGGAGTGGTAGCAAATACGTTGGGCCTGAAGATCAAGGCAGTCGAGTTTCAATCCAAATCCGCAGATCTCAAAGAGTCTCTCGCATGTGCAAATTTAGGATTCGCATTTCTAAGGGCTGGCTTCATAGAAGAAGCCAAGAGAATGGCTCAGCGAGGACTGGAATTTGATCCACCGCATAATAATAATTATCATTTGATGGGCAGAATACAGAAGGAGCAAAAAGAAGAAGAAGAAAAGTGGGAAAAGTTCGTAAGAAAAAGTGGCGATCAAAATATGAACCTTAGTCGTTACACAGACGCCTATTATGCCATACGTCCAGACGACTCGTGTCCATTTGTAGGAGAATGGATTGATCAAAATGGAGACATTTTTGATGTAACTGAGAAACGTGGTGCTTTGTATGCAAAATGGGAGAGGAGCAATAAGGAGAAAATGCCATTTCCTGGCGGTCTATTTGGTGGCAAGCAGGATATATCTCCTAATGCTGCTAGCAACACGGTGACCAAATACGAAATTTCTGGAGCATGTGCGCAAAACACAGCGATTATAAATATTATCATTACAGAAACCCCTGAATGTCTACTGAGGATTGGGCCAAATAGTTATTACAATCTTTTTTCATACATTGACGGAGAAACCGGGGACTGGATTGTGTTCAGTACTGACCTGACAAAGAGCTATGAAGGCATTTTTAAACGCCCAAAAGTTTTTTGATTTCTATTTCCAAAGATACTATTCGCTGAATTGTCTCCTTGTTGTTTCCCTCCCTAGTGGAGCGTTGCCTCCCCCCATTCTCATAGACTCCCACCCCGCGCCCCGCTATGCTCTTTAAGAATCGCCGACATGGGCCTTGCGCAAGTCGCCAGGGGCACTTATCTACTTTGAAGCCGGGCCGCGTGCCTGAACGGCGCAAGCCGGGCTTGTCCGTATGATGAAACCGGGCCGCGAGGTCCGACGGAGTGACCGCATGCCCTTTCCCAAAAACCTGCCCTGCGAGGCCGTGCTCGACTCCCTTGCGGACGGTGTGTTCACGGTGGACCACGACTGGAACATCACCTACTTCAACAGCGCGGCGGCCCGGATCACGGGCACGAACCAGGAGGACGCGCTGGGCGCCAAGTGCTGGGAGGTGCTGCGCAGCGGGCTGTGCGACGGAGATTGCGCGCTGGGCGAGTGCATTGAGCACGGGACCCGCGTGGTCAACCGGACCAAGTTCATTCTCCGTTCGGACGGGGAGAAGGTTCCGGTGTCCATTTCCGCCTCGGCCCTGCATGACAACGAGGGCCGTCACATCGGCGGGGTGGAGACCTTCCGCGACCTGACCGAAATCCACATGATGCGCAAGAAGGTCAGCGATCTCTATACCTTTGAAGACATCGTGGGCAAGAGCCAGGCCCTGACCAAGGTCTTCCAGATCATGCCCCAGATCGCCAAGAGCGAGGCCACGGTGCTGCTGCTCGGCGAGTCGGGCACGGGCAAGGAGCTCTTTGCCAGCGCCATCCACAATCTCAGCTCGCGGCGCAACGGTCCGTTTGTGGCCGTGAACTGCGGGGCACTGCCCGACACCCTGCTGGAAAGCGAGCTTTTCGGCTATAAAGCGGGCGCGTTCACGGATGCCAAGAAGGACAAGCCGGGCCGGTTCGAGCTGGCCGCTGGCGGAACCATCTTCCTGGACGAGATCGGCGACCTGCCGGGCAAGCTCCAGGTCAAGCTCCTGCGCGTGCTCCAGGAGAAATCCTTCGAGCCCCTGGGCGGGACCAAGACCGTACCCACCGACGTGCGCATCGTGGCGGCCACCAACCGCAACCTGGAGGAGCGCGTGGCCAGCGGCGAGTTCCGCCAGGACCTCTTCTACCGCCTGAACGTGGTCACGCTACGCCTGCCGCCCCTGCGCGAGCGTCGCGAGGACCTGCCTCTGCTCATCGACCATTTCATCCAGCGTCACAACGCCATTCTTGGCCGCAATGTGGAGGGCGTCAGCGAGGACGTGCTTTCCATCTTTGTGCGTCACGACTTTCCCGGCAACGTGCGCGAGCTGGAAAACATCCTTGAATACGCTTTCATTCTTTGCCAGGAGGGCTTCATCCAGGTGGAGCACCTGCCCGAGAACCTCCAGCCACACCGGCCGTCTGACGACGGCATCTACGAGCCGGGCGGCAGCCTGGAAGAGATCAAGTGCCGCGCCGTGCTCCGGGCGCTGAAGCGCAACCAGGGCCGAAAAATGGTCACCTGCCGCGAACTGGGCATCTCCAAGGACACCCTGCGCCGCATGCTCGACCGCTGTCGCACAATGGGCGCATAATTCGCCCCGGCTTGATTCCCCCCGACGCATTTTGCCCCGTTTCCTGTCCGCATCTTGCGGACATTTTCTTTTTTTGCGTTGAAATATTGAGTGAATTTGATTGCGGCACGCCAGATGCTTTGCTCTGTCCAAACAGCGGCCCAGCCGCTCCAAACCTGTGAGCCGGAAACCATGATCGTATGCCTTGCCTGTTATCAGGACCGACTTGCTTCGGTTTTTGAGAACGCCAGTGAGTTCCGGCTCTACCGCGTTGATGACGAGAAGAATATTTACCCCGCGGGCCACGTATCCCTTCCCTCAAAGGACCCAACGGACAGGACATCCGCCATATTGGCCTGCGGGGTAAACCTTCTCGTCTGCGGCGGGGTCTGCGGCGGCGTCCGCAAGACCCTGGAGTCCGGCGGTCTGGATCTGCGGCCCTGGCTCCGCGGGGGAGTGGACGAGGTCCTGGCCGCTCTGCGCGACAACGAGTTGGAGCGCCTGTCCATGCCGGGCTGCCGTCGCCATCGCGGCGGTCAGGGTTCCTGCCGGGACCAGGAGCAGTCCGAAGGGTCTCATCCAGGTTTTGCGCCGGGAATGGAGCCGGGCCTGGGGCGGCGCTGCCGCCGGCTGGCCGGGGAAATGGGCCGCAAAGACAACGACGAAGGAGTATCGAGAATGAAAGTTGCCATCAGCTGCGAAGGTTCGGGACTGGACAGTCGTCTGGATCCCCGGTTTGGCCGCGCGGCGGGATTTCTGATCTGCGACCTGGAAGACGGAAGCACCGAATACGTGGACAACGAGCAGAACCTCAGCCTGCCCCAGGGCGCGGGCATCCAGTCGGCCCAGACCGTGGCCAATACCGGAGCCAAGGCTGTGGTCACCGGGCACATGGGTCCCAAGGCCTTTCTGGCCCTGGAAAAGGGCGGCATCAAGGTCTACCTCGGAGCCGAGGGCACAGCGGGTGAAAATCTCGAAGCCTACAAGGCGGGCAAGCTGAGCCAGGCGGACGGACCGGACAAGGAAGGCCACTGGTAGGGCGTTGCGCTCCGGCGCGTTGACATCCGGCCCAGGGTGATTATTTCAAGTAATCCGTACAAAACCATATTCTGGTGCTTGTGCGGACCAGCAATACACTTCAAGGGGAGAGAAGATCATGAGTGAAGCTTGCGGCAGTTGCTCGTCGAGTCAGAGTGCGGGCGGCTGCTCCGGTTGCGAGCCGGAAGATCAGAAACTGAAGAAGACCCTTTCGCGCATCAAGCACAAGATCGTGGTCCTTTCCGGCAAGGGCGGCGTGGGCAAGTCCACCGTGGCCACGAACATCGCCGTGGGCCTGTCCCTGGCGGGCAAGCAGGTCGGCCTGCTCGACGTGGACGTGCATGGCCCGAGCATACCCCGTCTGCTGAGCATGCAGGACAAGCAGCCCCACATCGGTCACGAGATCATCGAACCCATTTCCTGGAGCAAGAATCTCTGGGTCATGTCTCTGGGCTTCATGCTCCCCAGCCGCGACGACGCGGTGATCTGGCGCGGCCCGGTGAAGATGGGCCTGATCAAGCAGTTCCTGCGCGACGTGGCCTGGGGCGACCTGGATTTCCTTGTGGTTGACTGCCCTCCGGGAACGGGCGACGAACCGCTTTCCACGCTCCAGACCATCGGCCCCGATGCCTACGCCGTGATCGTGACCACCCCCCAGGGCGTGGCCATTGACGACGTGCGCCGCTCCGTGACCTTCTGCCGTCAGGTGGGCAACCCCGTGCTGGGCATCGTGGAAAACATGTCCGGATTCGCCTGCCCGGACTGCGGCAAGGTTTACAACATTTTCAACTCCGGCGGCGGCGAGGAACTGGCTGCGGAAATGCACGTGCCCTTCCTGGGCCGGATTCCCATTGAGCCGGAAGTGACCCGTTCCGCGGACGAGGGCTTCCCCTACGTCAAGGTCGAGCATGACAGCCCGGCGGCCCAGGCCTTCAACCGGATCATCAAGCCCATGCTCAAGATGGCAGACAGCCTCCAGGAGCAGCCTGTGAGCCAGTTGCCCACCCCGGAGCAACTCGCCAAGAGCAACGGTGTCCTGCGCGTGGCCCTGCCTGTGGCCGAGGGCAAGCTCTGCCAGCATTTCGGGCATTGCCAGCAGTTCGCGGTCTACGACATTGATTCCGCGACCAAGGGCGTGGTATCAAAGACCGACGAGACCCCGCCGACCCACGAGCCGGGCGTGTTTCCCAAGTGGATCGCGAGCCTGAAGGTCGATCTGGTCCTGGCGGGCGGCATGGGCGCCAAGGCCCAGTCCCTGCTCAAGGACGAGGGAGTCCAGGTGCTGGTGGGCGCGCCGTCCATGGACCCGGAAAAGGTTCTCCAGAGCTGGCTGGACGGTACGCTCCAGACCGGCACCAACACCTGCGATCACTAGGAGTTGCTACCCGCCTCCTCGCTTGAAGGCCCGGCTTCCCATGGGGGGGAGCCGGGCCGTTCTCGTTTCGGGCGCTGGCGCTGGAAGAGCTCGTCGGATCTCAATTGCGTTATTCCGCCAGCATCTCCATGAGTTGACCGATCATGGCGGCGCTGCGCTCAAACACTGCCACCACTCCCGGATCAAACTGGGTCCCTGCGCCGCGCAAAATCTCGTCCCTGGCCTCGGAAAAGGGTCGGGACAAGCGGTAGGGCCGGTTTTGCATCATGGCGGAAAGACTGTCGGCCACCGCGATGATCCGCGCGCCCAGAGGGATTTCCGTTCCGCGCAGTCCGTGCGGATAGCCTGTGCCGTCGAAGCGTTCGTGGTGGTGCAGGATCATCTCCCGTACGCCGCAGTCGCACAGCGCGCGCACGGGCCGGACAATGTCCGCGCCGATCTCGGGGTGGCGTTTGAGCAGCGTCCATTCCGCCGCATCCAGGGGGCCGGGCTTGAAAAGCACCGCATCGGGCAGGCCGATCTTGCCCACATCGTGCAGGTGGGCGGCCACGTGGATCACATCGGCCCGGGAGGCGGGCAGCCCCAGGCGCAGGGCCAGGGCATGGGCCACCTGGGCCACTTCCTCGGAGTGCAGCCGGGTGTGGCGGTCCCGGGCGTCCACGGCTGCGCCCAGGGATTCGGCGAATTCGTGCAGGGCGTTGGTGACGACACGCACGGTCTGGGGCGCGGCGCAGGTCAGTGCTTCTTGAAACATGGGGCTTCCTTTGTGCGGTGTCGGCTTGGCCCGCGGTTTTGGCATGCCACGGCTGGGCGTCGGAAGCGGGCAAAAAGAATCTAATGATTTTGAGATTCATTTTCAAGAGAAATTTAAGCGAGGCGTGCGCTGACGCTCCGTTGGGCATGACAGGGAAACGGAAACGGCTAAAAGGGAGGAGGTCATTCGAGATGCGGAGAAGTGGAACTCGATGCCTTGCGGGAAGGCGAAAGGAGCTGCCAGTACATGCACTGGGGCGGAAGGCGAGGTGGCAAGTCCGCAAGGTGGTCGTGGTGGGATCTGCGGAGCGCTGCAAGGGGGCGCGCGGAAAACAAGATCGTGGTCGGGCCGGAGGTAGACGAAAAAAAGCGGCAGGGAGGCCGGAAGAGGAGCGCGCAACCGGAAATGGAAAACCGGGGGCAGTGGACCCCCGGTCATCTGAGCGCTGCTGCGAGCGTATGCCCCGAATGGCTGCCCCGAGTAGACGCATTGGAGCTTGCCCGGGCCTCCCTTCTCCCTACCGGGCGATCATGGCCCGCAGCCCGTCCACGCAACTGGAGCAGTTGTGGGACATTTCGCCCAGGCAGTCCACAAAGTGGACCAATTGGTAGATGTCCTTGAATTCCATGTCGGAATTGTAGATTTTCCGGGTCAGGCTCTTGACCATTTCCCGGACCTCGGAGCGCACGGCCCGGACCTGGCGATAGGTGTCCTTGGTTCCGTCGCGGTCAATGGAGCGGCCCTCCACGAGATCAATGGTGGCCTTGAGCGCCGGGCCGAGCAGGGAGGTGGAGCGGTCAATGCCGTCCAGCAGGTTCACAAGGTCCTTCTGAAAGGCGTTGGGCACGGCCAGCCTGCGGATGGCCAACCATTCCAGGGCGTCCTCGGCGGAGTCGAGGATGTTGTCCTGCTTGTTCGTATAGTTCAAGAAGAGCACCTTTTCCACGGCCATAAACAACTGGCGGGGCAGATGGTTGCGAATGCGGCGCTTGATGGCGTCGGCCTCCCGCTCCACCTCGGCGATGGCCTCGGCCAGCTCCTCCATCTCGCGGCAGCTTCCGCCCGTGATGTAGCACTCCATGGATTCATTGATGATGTTGATGCACTCGTTGATCTTGTCATAGTGCTCGACGAGCCCCTCCATCGGGGACTTTTTGGACAACAGCCCGAAAAGCGGCAAACGCAGGGACATATGTACTCTCCTTCTTGAAAAGGTATTGGTCTAGAGGAACATCCACTTCAGGAGCACGTATAGAACAATGCTCGTGAAGGCCGCAATGGGCACGGTGAGCACCCAGTAGACGACGATCCTGCCCAGCACCCGGAAGTCCACGGCGGAAAAGCCGCGCGCCAGTCCCACGCCGACCACGCCGCCCACAGCCGCGTGGGTGGTGGACACGGGCAGCCCCAGGTTCGAGGCCACGAGCACGGTGCTGGCCGCGCCGAAGTCCACGGCGAATCCGCGGGTATTGGTCAGGGCGGTGATTTTTTCGCCCACCGTGGACATGACTTTGTGTCCGAGAATGGTGATGCCGAAGGCGATGCCCAGGCCGCCGAGCATGAGGATGCCGATGGGCACGTCGGTCTGGGGCAGCAGCACGTGTTCCTTGGCGATGAGATAGATGGCCGCCACCGGACCGATGGCGTTGGCCACGTCGTTGGCGCCCTGAGAAAGGGCCACGTAGCAGGACGTGCCCACCTGCATTTTGCGGAACACGCCTTCCACGGCCTCGGCGCCGCCCTCGGGGTCAATGATGATGCGGCGCATGACCACGCGTCCGGCCTGCCAGACCAGCAGGGACAGGATCACGGCCAGGGCCAGGGAGGCGGTCCAGTGCAGGCCCAGGCTGCTCCCCAGGGGAGTCTTGTAGAGAAAGGAGAAGATCACCAGGGATACGGTCAGGGCCACCCAGCGCGGGGCCCATTTGCGGGCCTGGTTCACGAAGTGCTTTTTGTAGAGGATGTTTCGTCGGATGTGGGTAAAAATGAAGTAGGAGATGGCGGCGGCGAAAAAGGGCGAGATGATCCAGGACATGACGATGCCGCCCATTTTGATCCAGTTGACCACGCCCGGCCCGCCCGCCACAATGCCGAAGCCCATGATCGCGCCCACGATGGAGTGCGTCGAACTGACGGGCAGGGATGTGAGTGTTGATACGAGCACCCAAAGTCCTGCCGCGAGCAGCGCCGCGAACATGCCGACCATGATCACGTTGGGGTCCGAAATTTCCGAGGCGTTGATGATGCCTTTGCTCACGGTGGCGGTGACGTGGGACCCGAGCAGTACAGCGCCCACGAAGTTGAGGATGCTGGCGATGAACACGGCCTGGCGCACGGTGATGGCGCGCGCGCCCACGGCCGAGGCCATGCTGTTGGCCACGTCGTTGGCGCCGAGGTTGAAGGCCATGAGAAAGCCGGCCCCGATAGACATGTAGAAAAACAGATCGTAAATGTCCATAACGGTTGGATCAGGCTCCTGGTTCGCGGGGGTTGGCTCCGCAAACGGGTTTGGTCAGTCTCACTCAGTCTCGCAACAGCTGGAAGGTGAAACGGGCGCCGCGGCCCTGTTCTGGCCGTTCGGCTCGGATGCTTCCTCCGTAGTTTTCGACGATCTGGCGGCAGATGGCCAGACCGAGGCCCGCACCGCCGCGTCCGTCGATGGCGTTGGGATCGCCCCGGAAAAAGCGTTCGAAAACCTTGTCTTCCAGACCGGAGGGGATGCCCGGTCCGTGGTCGCGCACGGAAAAGGCCACGCCCTCGGGCAAAGCGTGTGCGCATACGTCGATGATGCCGCCCTCCCCGCCGTAAAGCATGGCGTTGGTGATCAGGTTGTGGAAGACGTGCAGCAGGCCTTCGGGTTCTGCCCGCACAAGCAGCCGCCCCTCGGGAAGTTCGGTCTGGATGCGCATCCCGGCCTCTTCTGCTCGGGGCGCGAGGTCCGCCAGAGCCGCTTCCAGGATTTCCTTGGCGTCCACCACGCTGGGACCGTCCTCGCTGCGGGCTGTGCTATCGGAGCGGGCCAGCTTGAGCATGCTGCTGAGCACGCCGTCCATGTGGTCCGCGTTGCGCTGGATGATGCGCAGGAATTTCGAGACAGCTTCTCGGTCCTCGGGCGGGGAGTCGAGCAGGGTTTCGGCGTAGCCCTTGATGCTGGTCAGGGGGGTGCGCAACTGGTGGGAGGCGTTGGCCACGAAGTCTCGCAGGGCGCGTTCGTGCTCCACTTCGGGGGTCACGTCGCGAAAGACGAGAATGAGCTTCTGGCCCCCCTTGTACCCGGTGAAGGGCAGCACGGAAACCGCGAGGTGTCGCCCGGTTTCCAGGGAAACGCGCAGCCGGTCTCCGTGGTGTTCCGTCGCTGTGGCCGGTGTTGCGCGCATGCCCAGCCCACGGTCCGCCGCGTCCTGGATTTCCAGAGGCAGCCCCGCCTCCAGGGGGGAGCGTCCAAGACCCTGGGCCGCGTCGGGCAGGATGTGCTCCAGCGCGCGGTTAAAGGACTCGATGCGCCCCTGTTCGTCGAGTACGAGCACGCCCTCGCCCATGCCCTGGAACATGGCCCGCAGCCTTCCTCCCTGTTCCTCGATGGTTCCCACGTGGCGACCGATGCGCCGGGCCATGGCATTGACCGCCTCGGCCAGGGGCTGGAATTCCCGCCCGGGTACTTCACGGATGCGCTGGGAAAAGTCACCGTTGCCGATGTCGCGGGCCAGTTCCACAAAGGCGGACACGGAACGGCCCAGATTGCGCATGCCCATGAGCAGCAGCATGCCGCTGGCGGCCAGGGCCAGACCCATGGTCCACAGCGCCCGGCTGAGGATCATGGAAAGGCGTTCGCGCAGTTCGGAGAAGGGGACGGCCAGACGCAGCACGCCGCGCGGCAGGCCGCTGACCGGAGGCAGCAGGGTGGCCGCGTAGATCATCTCGCGGTCCAGGGTGTCGCTGTGGCGGCGGCTGGTGACTGCGACGTTGACCTCGGCCTTGCGGACCTCGGGCCGTTCCGAATGGTCCTCCAGACTGCCCAGTTCCGGAAAGGGAACCATGGAGTCGGCACGGACAGTGCCGTCCACGATGAAGGTCACCCGCAGGCCCATGCGACTGCCCAGTTCCTTGGCCCAGCCGTCGAAGGTCTGGGTGTCCGCAAAGGGGGGATGGGTGACCACGAGCCATTTGACGGTGTTCAGTTCACGTTTGGCTCGTTGTTCCGCGTCGCGCAGGATTCCGTCCTTGGCCTCGTAGGTCGTGACCAGGAACAGGGCGAGCAGGGCGGCGGCCAGAACGGCCCAGGCCCAGAGCAACATGCGGGTGAACACCGAACGCGACTTCATGGTGGTTCCTTGCGGATACGGATTTGACGAGGCGGAGTCGCCTTGCGCGACAATGCCCTTAGGTGGTTTTGGCCGTTCGCGAAAGTCTGTAACATGTTTGTTTCCGAATTGTAACACGATGAAAACATCGCACGTGAACAAAAAAAAGCCCCGGGATTGCGGGGCGTTTGAACAAATCGGGCGCAGAGGACTAGTGGAGCAGGGTTTTCTGCACGATTCCCCAGCCGCTGACGGCCTGGCCCAGGGCCAGCACGAGCAGCCAGATGTTGATGGCCGCATGCAGCAGGGGCAGAAGCACCCGCTGTCGGGGCCAGCGGTCCATGTACCAGCCTGTGCCCAGCCCGAGGAACATCAGGGCGAGCATGTTCAGGGCGCCTTTCGAGTGGCCGCCTTTGAGGAAATATTCCGGCCAGTGCAGCCAGACCATCAGGGCGCCACCGGCAAAACTGAGCAGCCAGAGCGCCATGACCAGACTGCCGAGGCGGACATGCCGTTTCCAGTGAAAATGGCGGGTTCCGCCGAAATGGCGGCCATGCAGACGGACAAGGCCGAGACAGAGGACGTAGAACGCCAGCAGCGTGGTGCTTGCGGCCAGCAGCGGGTGAAACCAGAGCATGGGACCTCCCGGAAAGTATGCGCGTCGTCGGGGCCGTTTTTGGCCTTGCGTTGCGGTGGTCGGGGGCCGGTGGATGCGCGCGGGGCCGAGCTCTTTCTCGCCGCCGGACCCCCACCGGCTTCGGCCAGGGTCCTGGCGAGGATGCCACGGGCCGGGGTGTGGAGCAAGGGGGGGCGGGGTGATAAATATCCAAAGAAAAGGAGCGGACCGAAGCCCGCCCCTTTCGCATGCAATCGGCGGATACGCCGACCATGCCTTTCGGCCAAAACTCCGGGGGAAATCAGATCCCTCGCATGCAGTCGTAAAGCTCTTCCGAGACTTCGACCCGCACGATGCCCTTTTCCTCAATCACGCGGACATTGCGCTCCGGGATCAGGGCCATGTCGTCGGCCACCTCTTCCCAGCGGCCCTGGAGGTTCTCGGGCGTGAGACCCTCGTGCTCCATTTCGTGGAGCGGATAGCTTTCAACAACGGTCCAGCTCATGGCATTCTCCTCGTTCTTAGACGTATTCCCTGCGGTTCAGGCCGAGCAGACAGAAAACCTCGTAGGTGATGGTTCCCCACCATGCGGCCAGATCCTCGGGCGAGATGCGGCCCGGGCCTCCGCCGCCCAGCAGAAAGGCTTCGTCGCCCACCTGGACGCTCTTGCCGGATTCGGCCAGGGCGGTGACATCCACGGCGGTGAGCTGCATGCAGACCCGGCCCACCACGGGCACGCGCTGGCCGTGCAGACACATGCAGCCCCGGTTGGACTGGCTGCGCGAATAGGCGTCGGCATACCCGGCGGCCACGATGGCGATGACCCGGTCCTCTTCCGCGCGCCAGGAGCAGCCATAGCTGACGCTCTGGCCCGCGCGCAGCGGGTGGACCTCGATGACCGGAGCGCTGACCTCCATGGCCGGGCGCAGGCCCTGACCAAGGTGCTCCTGGCTGGTCCCGGCAAAGGGATTGCAGCCGTAGAGACCGATGCCCGCGCGCTGGCCCTGGTGGTGCAGAGCGCTGTGGGCCAGGATGCCGGCGGAGTTGGCCAGATTGCCCTCGACCTCCACCCCGCCACTGCGCAGGGCGTCCAGCACGGATTGAAAGATGCGGGCCTGCTCCTCCACAAAAGACCAGTGGCCGGGTTCGTCCGCCGTGGCCAGGTGCGAACTGGCCATGACCGGGCGGATGTGGGGATCGTCGGCCAACACCGAAAGCAGTCGGGGCACGTCCGAGAGCCGGAAGCCCAGCCGGGCCATGCCCGTGTCGAACTTCAGGCTGATTTCCAGCGGAGCTTCGGCCTTGGCTGCGGTCTCGCGCAGTCGGGCCAGCTGTTCCCAATTGCCCACAAAAGGGATCACCCGGTGCGGAGCCAGGGCCTTGTAGTCTTGGTCATCAATGGGGCCGAGCAGGGAGACGATGCGCCCCTTGCAGCCGGATTTGCGCAGGAACACGGCTTCGTCCACCGTGCCCACGGCAAAGGTGTCGGCTCCATCCTCGGCCAGGGCCTCGGCCACGCGGATCAGGCCGTGGCCGTACGCGTCGGCCTTGACCACGGCAAAGGCGTTGCCGCTGCGGGCGTTGAGAAGACGGTAATTTTCGCGGATGGCGTCCAAGGACACACGCACGCGCAGCTTGTTGTAGAGAATGGTCATGGGCGGGATCACTTTCGTTTGAACAGTTTCTCCAATTCGGGCGGCGTCCAACGCAGCACCACCGGACGCCCGTGCGGGCAGTATTCCCGGTCCGGGCAGGCCAGCCATGTTTCCAGAAGGGCCAGGGCCTCGTCATGGGCCAGGGCCTGGCCGGCCTTGATGGCCGATTTGCAGGAAAGCATGGTCCAGAGCTCTTCCAGGCCGGAAGCCCCGGAATTCAAAGCGGCCCGAAGGTACTCCTTTGCCCTGCCGCTGTCGAGCGTGGGGGGGATGCCCAGAAGCAAAAGATGATCCGGCGCGGGCTGTTCCAGCCGAAAACCCGCCTGGAGCAGATCGTTTCGGAGTGCGGCCAGCCGTTCGGCCTCGGCCGGGTGCAGGGACAGCTCCAGGGGCAGGGCCAGGGGCTGGGAATCGCCACGAGTGCGCTGGCTGCGCATGGCTTCGAGCAGCACCCGCTCATGGGCGGCGTGCTGGTCCACCAGGAGCATGTCGCGGCCCTGGGCCAGCACGAGATAGGTGTCGGAGATCTGGCCAAGGTAGGTGAATCCGCCAGACAGGGACGCGCCCGGCGCGGAGGCCTGCACGCGGGGACGGAGCGCCGGGCTTGCGGACTCGGCGGAGCCGGGAGCCACGTTCTGTTGGCCCGCATCGAAAAGACTTTCCGGGCCGCGCCGGTATTCACCGTAGCTGGGGAATTTGCCTGGCGTGGGAGCCGCATCGGGCGTCCGGGGCGGGCTGACCGCGCCGGATCCCGGGAAACGGGAACCGGACTCACGCGGCGAAAATCCGCACCGCCCAGCCACGTATGCGTCGGGATGGTCCGCATGGTCGGCCACGCGGACGTTGTCGCGCGTGTCCGCGTCCTTGTGGGCATGCTCGCTCCCGCCCGGACGCAGCAGCGCGCCGCCGTGGTCCAGCGCGCGGAGAACCGCTCCGCGCACGGCGGAAAACACGGCGGACTCCTCTGCGAAGCGCACCTCCAGCTTGGCCGGGTGAACGTTCACGTCCACCCGCTCCGGGTCCAGTTCCAGAAAAAGCACGGCCTGGGGGTACTCCTTGGAGAGCAGGCGGCCCGCATAGGCTTGGCGCAGGGCGGAAAGCAGCAGCTTGTCTTGCACCGGACGGCCCCGGACCCAGAGCAGGATGCGGTCGCCACGGCCCTGGGCCGTACGCGGAAGCCCAGCCAGTCCATGCACGCGTACGCCGTTCGACTCCGCGTCCACATCCAGCAGCCCGTCCATGACCGCCGGGGGCCAGAACACGGCCAGCCGTTCGCGCAGGCTCTGTCCCTCAGGCAGGTTCAACGCCTCGCGACCATTGAGCCGCAGGGTGAAGCGCACGTCGGTCCGGGCCAGGCCCATGCGCATGATTGTGTCCTGGCAGCGCCGGGCCTCGGTACTTTCGGTCTTCAGGAATTTGAGTCGGGCCGGAACGTTGGAGAAGAGGTCCCGCACCTCCACCAGGGTTCCCCTGTCCAGGGCGGCCGGGCCGGACCCGGCCAGTTCGCCGTGGGTCACGCGCGCTTGCCAGCCCATGTCCGCATCCGCGCTGCGGGAACTCATCTGGAAGCGGGACACCGAGGCGATGCTCGGCAGGGCTTCGCCGCGAAAGCCAAAGGATCCGACCCGTTCCAGGTCGGCCAGTTCCGCGATTTTGCTGGTGGCGTGCCGGGTCACGGCCAGCTCCAACTCGTCCGGGGGGATACCGTGGCCATCGTCGCGCACGGAGATCAATCCGGCCCCGCCGCGCTCAATGTCCACATCCACACGCCGGGCCCCGGCATCAAGGCTGTTTTCCACCAACTCCTTGACCACGCTGGCCGGGCGCTCGACCACTTCACCCGCTGCGATCTGGTGCATCAGAGCGGGGGGAAGAATGCGTATGGGGCGTCGGTTGGGCATCCTAGAACTTGAGCAGGTTGAAATGCAAGCCCAGGCGGGTGTCGTCGTCGGTGCGGGTGAACTGGAGGCCCACGTCGTAGCAGTCCCCGAGCCATGTCAGGCGCAAGGTTTTCTCCAGGTCCGTGCCATCGTCCAGATCGGTGCGGTATTCCAGGCCGAGCATCAGGTTCTGCATCACGTAAATGTTGCCGCCCAGATGCAGGATCTGCATGTCGTTGTCGCGGCGGCGTTTGTACTCGTCCACCTTCTGGAGCAGGTCATAGGACACGAAGGCGTCGCCCACGCCCTCACGGGTGTAGCGCAGGGTGTGTTCATGCTCCGTGACCTTGGAGAGGTAGGGTGAATACCAGGATTTGGAAGTCAGCTCCCAGCCGCCGAAAGGCTGAAGCGAGACCTCGGCCATGATGTCCGAGAAGGGGCGACGTTCGTATTCATCCAGTTCGTCCTTGCGCGAGGCTTCCAGGCGGTCGTAGCTCTGGGAGACCCGGATGCGGGCGAAGTCGAGATAGTCGTTGGCCAGGGTGGGTGTTTCGCCGTCCGGCCCCAGGGTCACGTATTCGCGTTTGCGGTCGAAAACATTGGTCAGGGAGTAGGTGACCATATCTTCGCCAAAGACGCGGTCCCGTTCGTCATAGTAGGGCAGGTCGCTCTGCCCGGTCTTGCGCGGAACGTAGGAATAGTCGATGCGCGGCACGAGGCTGTGTTTGATGTCGGTCCAGCGCTCGTTGCCCACGTTATCGGCGGTCAGGGCCAGGGCGTTGGAATCCAGGCTGTAGGTTTTATAGACCTCGGAGAAAAGCGAGACGCCCGCTTCCACCGTGAGGCTCATGGGATTGGTGTCTTCCGAGGTGTGGTTGCCCTCGACCTGTCCATTGGCCATGGTGGTGTTGCCGTCGGTCTCCCACTTGTCCACGGAGTAGAAGGTGCTGCGCGCCCCTACGTAGGGGATCACGGTCACGGCGTCGGTATGCAGGGGCAGGCTCAGCCGGGGCCGCAGATCGAGTCGCTGGCCCGTGGTCCCTTTTTCGCGCTGGAAATAGTCGTATTTGGCCTGTCCCTCGAATTCCAGAGGCGTGTTTCCGAGGGTGTCTTTGAAGGCGAAGGCGTCCAGTTCAGGCAGGCGTTGCAGGGCATCGTTGTCCCCGGTCTTGCCGTTGCCGTTCATGTAAGCCGGGTTCTGATTGTACTCGATTTTTCCGGCCACGCCAAAGGACTGAAAATCGCGGGTGAGCATGGCCGTGCTGGTGCGGGTGTCGGCGTCTGCCTCGTTGATGTCGCGGCCGAACTGGTTGAGCATTTCGTCGCGGCTGGTCTCGTAGCCGTTGTATCCTTCCGCGAACTCGCGCAGGTAGTCCTGGTCGGAAACCAGGTCCACGTCCACCATGGCCCGCCAGGACGGCGTGCCGAGGTAGCCGTTGAATTTGCTGCGCCACCACCAGCGGTTGCTGTTGGGCCGGGCAAGCCCGTCGTCTTCCACCGGGTCATCGTCAGCGTTATCCGCCCGGTAGGTCACGGCATCGTTGAGCCAGTCGAAGCGCCAGTAGCCCTTGGTGTAGGCGTCGCTGGCATGGCGCAGTTCCAGGCCCTGCATGTAGCCACGGTTGCTCATGATGTTCTGGTAAAAGGTGGCGTCCACCTCGTCGCTGACGGCCCAGTAGTAGGGCATGTTCAGGCGGAAGCCGAAACGGGAGCTGGACCCCACCTCGGGCATGAGCATGCCGCTCTGCCGCTTGCCGCCGCTGGCGGGGAGCTTCATGTAGGGCAGGTAAGCCACGGGCGTATCGCGGATGCGGAAGGTGGTGTGCCAGAGCGTGGCGTATCCGTCAAGAGTGATGTCCCCTTCCTGGGCCTGCACGGACCATGCGGGTTTTTCCCCGCTGCACGCGGTGACCTTGGCATTTTTGAAGCGGTAGCTCGCCCCGCTGTATTTGCGGATGTAGGAGGACTCGAAATAGAGGTGCGGCTTGACCATGAAGACCTTGCCGTCCTTGAGCCAGCCCTCTTTTTTCTTCAGATCGAATTCGGCCTCGGAGGCTTCGAGGAAATCCCCCTGCCACATGGCCCGGACATTGCCGCGCAGCAGGAGCCAGCCGGTTTCGCGGTAGTAGCGGGCAAAGTCGGCCCGGAGCGTTTCCGTGCCGTCGGTGAAGGTGGCGTTGCCTTCGGCCTCCACGTACTGACTGTCGTGTTCCGCCGCGATACGGTCGGCCGTGAAGGTCCACTGGCCGGGTTCGCTCGGGGTCTGATCCGCTTCATTGAAGGTCAGGTCGCGGTCCGAGGCGTAGCGCCGTTCCATGCTCATGGGCGTTTTCTCGCCGAACAGCAGCCAGGGCTGGCCTGCGAAGAAGCAGGTCAGCGCGAGCGTGCAGACGAGAATCGGAACCAGGCGGCGCTTCAAATCGGACCCTTCGCAGGCTGCGGAAAACCGGCAATCTGCTGCGTTGCTATGAAAAGTTCAAATAATCACGTACCAGAAGTACGTTTCGATCTGGAAGTTTTTTTCGCCGTGCAGTTCACCTTTGAGCAGCCTGTGTTTTTGCTCGTTTCAACGGACAGCTAGCTGGTGAAGTGGATATCGTCCGTCGCCAGGTAGTTCTTTACGTAGTCGGCGACGCCGTCCTCCAGCGAGGTGAAGGGCTTGTCATAGCCGGCCGCGCGGAGTTTGGTCATCTCCGCCTGGGTGAAATACTGATATTTATCGCGAATCGCCTCGGGCATCTCGATGAATTCGATGTCCGGGGTCTTGCCCATGGCCGCGAACACGGCTCCGGCAAGATCGACCCAGGGGCGGGCCTGCCCCGTGCCCACGTTGAAGATCCCGCCCACATCCGGGTGCTCCAGCAACCACCACATCAGGTCCACGCAGTCCTTGATGTAGACGAAGTCGCGCTTCTGGCCGCCGTGGGGATAATCCGGGCGGTAGGACTTGAAGAGCTTCATCTTCCCGGTTTCGCCGATCTGCTTGTAGGCTTTGCAGATCACGCTCTTCATGTCCCCCTTGTGGTATTCGTTGGGTCCGTAGACATTGAAGAATTTCAGGCAGACAATGTGTTCGAGCAGACCCGAATCCTGTGCCCAGAGATCGAAGAGCTGCTTGGAATAGCCGTACATGTTCAGAGGGCGCAGTGCCCGCAGCCCCGTGTGGTCGTCGGCGAAGCCGAGGCGGCCGTCGCCGTAGGTGGCGGCGGAGGAGGCGTTCACGAAGCGCGCGCCGTGGTTGAGGCAGAAGCGGCAGACCAGTTGGGTGTAGCGATAGTTGTTCTCCATCAGGAAATCGGCATCCAGCTCCGTTGTGGAGGAGCAGGCGCCCATGTGAATGATGGCGTCCGTGCGGAAAGGGTCGTGTTCCCGCACGAGATATTTATGGAATTCATCGCGGTGCAGATAGTCCGAATATTTCAGCCCGACGAGGTTTTTCCATTTTTCGCTGGTGGAGAGATTGTCCACCACCAGAATGTCGTCCACGCCCATGCGGTTGAGCTGCCAGACCATGGCGCTGCCGATGAACCCGGCTCCGCCAGTGACGATATGCATCGGGGCACTCCTCGTGCTTTTCGTTGCTGAGATTTCAGGGCGCAGTGCGCGTCTAATCAAGGGTTCTTACTTATTTCCGCCGCCGCTGGCAACTCCGGGACCTTGAAGAGATGCGTGAAAATTTACAGAAACATACTTGCTACGAACCCTTTAATTCGATACTCTTGGAATGAGGCTGATTCCCCTTCAACCAAAGTTAAGAACAAAAAGATCGACCAACGCAAGGAGCGAAGCATGGTAAATGTTAAAAAGTACACCCTGGCTGCCGCCTTGGCAGCTCTTGCAATGATGATGCTCTTCTCGACCGCGGCATTCGCTGGCAAAAAGATCCCCAAAGTGGACAACTTCATCCTCTTCGTGGACCACTCCGGGTCCATGGCCCAAAAATACATGGGAACCGGGGACAAGAAGATCGATCTGGCCAAGGACATGATGGATAAGCTCAACGCCGCCATTCCCGAACTGGGATACACCGGTGCGCTGTATACCTTCGCGCCCTTCGCGGGTTACGCCACTCCGGCTCCGTACCAGACCGCCGTGATCGGTCAGGCCATTGCGGGCATTGACGGGGATTACGAGATCTTCATGCGCCGGACCCCCATGGGCAACGGCCTGATCGACCTCGACCCGGTCCTGGCCAGCCTTGATGGCAAGACCGCCGTGATCATGGTCACGGACGGCGCGTCCAACATCGGCGCCGACCCGGTCGCCCAGGCCCAGGCGCTCTATGCCAAGTACGAAGGCAAGGTCTGCTTCCATGTCATCAGCTACGCGGACACGGACAAGGGTCGGATGATCATAGATGAGATCCGCGCCCTGAACTCCTGCTCCGTGCCCGCCGAGGGCAGTGGCCTGGTGGCCGACGCCGCAGTCATGGACAAGTTCGTCGAGGATGTCTTCTTCACCGAGGGCGCTGCGCCCCAGGCCATGGACGAGACCATCGTCTTTCGCCTGAACTTCGACTTCGACAAGTCCAACATCAAGGAAGAGATGGTCCCCATCATGGAGCAGGCCCAGATGCTGCTTCAGGAGAACCCGGAGATGAACTACGTCGTGGAAGGCTGGACCGACTCCCGGGGCACCGATGCCTACAACCTGGGCCTGTCCAAGCGCCGCGCCGACTCCGTGACTTCCTGGCTGACCAGCCATGGCATCGCGGGCAGCCGCCTGGAGCCCGTGGGCAAGGGTGAATCCACCAAGTTCGACAACGAAACCGAAGACGGGCGCTACCAGAACCGCCGCGTGGAGATCCGCAGCAAATAAAGTTGCGGGCCGCCTGAAAGGGTGGTAATTTAGATAACAAGGGTCCGGGGGATGGATCTCCCATTCTCCGGACCCTCATTGTGTTTGACAACCCCCAAACATCACGGACCGTCATGCGTCTGCACCGACTCATCACTGCCTGCGCCCTGATGGCCCTCCTTGGCGTGGTCGGAACGGCCATTGCCCAGGATTCGGCTGCTGAAACAGCAAAAGAAGATGCCGCAGGCCAGGTTTCCGCAGCGAAAGATACCGCCCAGCTGACCCCGGAGGAACTCGCAGCCAAGAAAAAGGAAGAGGAGCAGCTGAAAATGCACTCCGATTTCGCCCGCTTTTCCGATTCCTGGATCGCCCGGCTGAACCGGAGTCATTCCAACGGCTTCAATAACATGAACATCATCGAGGACGGCGGGGTGTTTCGCGCACGCTACCACCGCATCGAAAAACGCAGCAGCGTGGTGCGCGAGTCGCCTTCCCAGCCCGGTCACTACTGCGGCATCCTGCGCTATCAGGATACGTTGTACGAGAGCGTGGGCAAGACTCGGGAGGACTGCACCGGAGGTGAGTTCGTCCCTGTTTCCGGAACGGGTCGCGCTTTTTCCGAAATCTTCCAGTTCAAGAACGGCGCCTGGAAATAGTCCGCTGCCTTGCCGGGTCCTCCGGCAAATGCCGTACCCGCGAAAAAGCCCGGCCATATGGCCGGGCTTTCGTGTTTTTGATGCCTGGCGTGTTCCGGCGCAGTCCAGGACGATCCACCGGAAGCGGCCGAGGCGCGGGCTACAGGCCGAGCTTGGCCCGAATGGCCTGACCCACCTTGCGGCCCAGCTCGTAGCATTCCGCGTAGTCCTCGTGGGTCGGGATGTGCTTGACCTTGACCGAACCCGGCTCCACGATCTGGAAGCTCATGGATTCCAGCCATTCGGTGAGCTGCTTGACGCATTCGCCGCTCCAACCGAAGGAACCGAAGGCCGCACCGATTTTGTTCTGGGGCCGCAGTCCCTTCATGTAGGTCAGCACGTCGGCCATGCCGGGGAGGATGCCGTTGTTGTGGGTGGGAGAGCCCACGAGCACCGCGGCGGAGTCGAAGACCTCAGTCATGATCTCGCTGTGGTGGTTGCTCTTTACGCTCATGAGCCGGACGCTCACGCCCTCGTCCACCAGCCCCGTGGCAATGGCCTTGGCCATCTTCTCGGTGGACTGCCACATGGTGTCATAGACGAGCACGGCTTTGTTCTTCGGCTCCTGGCGGGCGTACTCCATGTATTTGTCCATGGCAAAGGCCACATCCTCGCCCCGGAAGAACAGACCGTGGTCCGGGCAGAGCACTTCGATGTCCAGCTCCTTTTCGGCAATGGCGGTCAGGGTCTTCTGGACCACAGGGGAGTAGGGCAGCACAATGTTGGCATAGTATTCGGCCATGCGCTTTTCCAGGGTGTGCCGGTCCACCTGGTCCACGAACCGTTCGCTGGTGGCCCAGTTCTGGCCGAACGCATCGTTGGAAAAAGCGATCTTGGCCTCGGGTACATAGGTCAGCATGGAATCCGGCCAGTGCAGCATGCGGGTTTCGATGAATTGCAGGGTGTGTTTGCCGATGGAGACCTCGGACCCGGTGGGGACCACCTGCACGGGCCAGTCCGAGTAGTGGAAGTGGGCCTTCATGGACTTTTCGCCCATGGGCGAAGTCAGGATCTTTTCCGGCTTGAAGCGCTTCACGATCTCATCGAGGCAGCCCGCGTGGTCCGGTTCCAGATGGTTGACGACCACATAGTCGATCCGCCCTTCCTTGCCGATGACCTGGGCGATGCTGCACAGCATTTCTTCCAGAAATTCGCGCTCCACAGTATCAACGAGGGTGACCTTTTCGTCCCTGATCAGAAAGTTGTTGTAGGTGGTTCCCAAAGGGGACTTGGAATATCCATGGAAATTCCGCTTGTTCCAGTCTACGACTCCGATCCAGAAAATATCTTTTACGAGTTCGACGGGTTTCATGTTCGCTCCCTTTGCAAGATGTTTTCACAGATGAAAAAAGGAGCCGGCCTGGGGCGCAGCTCCTCATTGCCGGTGACCATGTCACGGCGTATGTGCTCGAAGCCTATTCCTCGGGACTGAAGCTGCTCTTGGGAGCGCCGCAGATGGGGCAAACCCAGTCGTCGGGCAGATTCTCGAACGTGGTTCCGGGGGCGACGCCGGAATCCGGGTCGCCGACTTCGGGATCATACACATAGCCGCAAACTTCGCATACGTAACGCATTGCAGATGCTCCTGTCCATCGCCCGCAGGGGGCGGAAATCCGGAGCCGGCCCGGAGCCGGCTCCGACGGGGAGAGAGGTTGTCTTATTTGCTTGCGGACCAAAGGCCGTGGATGTTGCAGTATTCCCGAGCCTTGAGCGGTCCGGAAAGGCCGCAGATGCAGAACTCGGCCTCGGGCTTGTCTCCCGGCTTGAGCAGTTTGGTCAGGATCACGTTGCCGACCTGCAACTCGATCCATTCGATCCAGTGCTTTTCCTCCATGGGATGGGCCACACTTCCGACCTTGACCACAACCTTGTCGCCGTCCTTTTCGATGACAGGGACGTGCTTTTCCTTGGCCGCGTCCACGGTGTTTTCGGTCATAAGCTTCATGTTCTGACCACAGCAGACCAGGTCGCCGTCTCCGGCGTGAATGGCCATGACCATGTTGCCGCACACTTCACACTTGTAGACTTCACCGAGTTTGATAGCCATGAATGAGCTCCTTGTGTTTACCAGTTGGTCGCCTTGACCTCGAAATGGGCCTGCGGATGATCACAGGCCGGGCAGCGGTCAGGGGCGGAAGTACCGGTATGGTTGTAGCCGCAGTTGCGGCAGCGCCAGACGACCGGCTCGTCCTTCTTGAAGACGCGGTCGTTTTCAATGTTGGCGATGAGGGCGCGGAAGCGTTCCTCGTGATAGACTTCGGCCTGGCCGATGCTCTTGAAGACAGCAGCGATGTGTTTGAAGCCTTCTTCGAGTGCGATCTTGGAAAATTCCGGGTACATGCAGGAATTTTCCTCGTGCTCGCCCCCGGCTGCTTCTTTGAGGTTTTCCAGGGTGGTTCCGATTCTACCGGCGGGGAAGGAGGCCGTGATTTCAGCCTCGCCGCCTTCCAGGAATTTGAACAGCCGTTTGGCGTGCTCTTTTTCGTGGCCGGCGGTTTCCTCGAATATATGGGAAATCTGGACGTATCCTTCCTTCTTGGCCACACTCGCGTAGTAGGTGTAGCGATTGCGGGCCTGGGATTCGCCGGCAAACGCGGTCAAGAGGTTCTTTTCAGTTCGGGATCCTTTGAGGGACATGGGTACTCCTTGGGCGTGCAGATTCAACGTCCATGCTTTTTAGCATAAGACGGCGAGAGGGGAAACCGTTTCCAGGTAAATAATCAACAGGTTTTGGCGGCGCAGTCCGGGCAGATTCCTTCGAACTCGATGTTGCATTCCTCGATCTCAAA
Organism: Desulfovibrio sp.; assembly: GCA_050251775.1. Classification (GTDB taxonomy): domain Bacteria; phylum Desulfobacterota; class Desulfovibrionia; order Desulfovibrionales; family Desulfovibrionaceae; genus Paucidesulfovibrio. The sequence continues at coordinate 8,399 of JBFWMD010000013.1, read as the reverse complement.
TCCCATGCAGTTCTCCGGGGCCAGAAGGGGCGCATCGAGATGGACCGGGACATCCTCGACCCGGTGGCAGGACTTGCAACGGATGTGGGCATGCTGCATGGCGTTGCCGTCAAAGCGTTTTTGCGCTCCTGCTGGGCCGACCTTGCGGGCAAGACCTTGTGAACAGAGGAATTCAAGATTGCGGTAGACCGTCCCCAGACTGATTCTGGGCATGATCTTTCGGACCATGTCGTAAACTTCGTCGGCAGTAGGGTGCGATGTCACCTTGCGAAGTTCTTCAAGAATGACTTTGCGTTGCTTGGAAAGTCGAAATTGCGCTTGATCTTCCATTTTGCACCTCGTTAGTGTCGTGAGAATCATTACTAGTAGCTTTTGAGGTGCATGTCAAGATGGTACGATTTTAGTTCTGGTTCCTCCAGAGCGGGGAATGCGCGCAGTCCGGTTCAGGGTAAATCAGTTCTTGTAGTTCGGCGATGCCCTGGTGACGCGGGGAGACGAACTCAACGCCAAATTGCGAACCGTCCAGCCCGCGGACTTCGCAGGCCATTCGCAAGAGTTGCGTGTTCGGCGTCAAGGGTGCTGACGCTGATGCGGGCTCCAAGGGAAAGGCAGGGAGAAGATGTCTCCGCCTTCCGCACCATGAGCAAGCGCATGCCGCCCCGGCGGATGTCCACGAGCGAGGCAGTTCAGGACTGCCAGTCGGACTGAATCCGGCAGGAGCGGTGGTAGCCGAAGGCGCGCAGAAATTTTCTGCGTTCATGGGGGCCCGCTGGCATGCGATCTTTGGCCGTCTACTTTCGGAAGCCGGAAACCAGCTCGGCCAGTTGGGTGGCCATGCCCGCCACTCCCCGGATGCGGGAGTTTGCATCCTGGATGCCCCGCGAGACCTCTAGAGACAATTTGCTGATTTCATTGACGTTATTGTTGATTTCGTCACTGGTGGCAGACTGTTCCTCCGCAGCGGTGGCAATGTTGCGAACCATGTCCGCAATCAGGTCGGACTGGCTGACCACCTCGCCCAGCACCTTGCCTGCGTCCTCGGCCATCTTGGCCGTGCGCACCACGCGGCCCTGGGTGGTGTCCATCTCCTTGACCACATCGGCCGTGGATTCCCTGATCAGGGCCACGGCGTCCTCCACTTCCTTGGTGGCGTGCATGGTTTTTTCCGCGAGCTTGCGGACCTCGTCCGCGACCACGGCGAATCCGCGTCCGGCATCGCCCGCCCGCGCGGCCTCAATGGCGGCGTTGAGGGCCAGCAGGTTGGTCTGGTCCGCGATGTCGTTGATCACGGCCATGACCTGGCCGATGTTCTGAGCGCGCTGGGTCAGTTCGTGCAAGGTTTTGGCCGTATCCTCAGTGGTGCGGGCGACCCCGTTGATTTCCAGGACCGTGCTCTGGACCACTCCGCCGCCGTCCTGGGCGACCTTGTTGGCCTTGTCAGCGGCTTCCGCTGTTTCCGAGGCGTTTCTGGCCACTTCGAGCACCGTGGAGTTCATCTGCTCCATGGCGGTGGCCACGCGTCCGGTCTGGTCGGCCGTGGAATCCACGCCGCTGGTCAGGCTGTCCATCTGCCGCAGCAGTTCGTCCGAGGCCATTTCCAGGGACATGGCCACACTGGTGACCTCGTTGGCCACCTGGAGCAGGGCGGCCTGCTGCTGTTCGATGTCGCGGCGGTCGCGCTCCTCCTGGGAAAGGTCGATGAGCACGCCAATGGCGCCGACCACTTTATTCTTGGCGTCGCGCAGGGGGGAGACCTCGAAATGCAGAGGAAAGTCCACTCCGTCGTCCCGCGTGTAGCGCATGTTGCCGCTGTCGGCCATTCCCGTTGCAATGACATGGTGGGTGGCGCTGACCCCGCCTTCGCCGAAAAAGACTTCGGAAACAGTGCGACCGAGCACGTCCTTGTCGCCTTTGCCCAGAATTGCCTTGAGCGGGGCATTGACGAATTCCATGCGTTCCTGCGCATCGGCCACGAACATGGGCACGATGATGCCGGAAAGCACGCTACGATTGTATTGCAGCTGGTCCTTGATCTGGCGGACCATCTCCGCGAGGTCGTCGCCCAGTCGGCCCAGCTCGTCCGCGCCCGTGACCTGGAAATGGGCATCCAGGTCGCCGGAGCTGACCTTTTCCGTGGCCTGGGCAATGTTGCGGATCTTGTTGACCACGGAGAGCTTGATGAACAGCAGCAGGGCAGCGATCAGAGCCAGGCCGCCCACCAGGGAAATGCCTGCGGCCTTGATCTGGTTGTTGCGCAGGTTGCTGAACTGGTCATCCACATGCTGGGCCACGACCATGCCGCCGAGAATCTCACGGCTGCGTCCGTGGCAATGGTAGCACTCCGGCGCGTTCTTGATCGTGTTGATCTGCACGAAAAGCCGTTCCCCGTTCATCTCGATGAGCTTTCCCTCGGCGATGTCGTCCTGAAGGCTTTTGCGCACCAGCGCGGCCAGACCGTCATGGTCTTCCACTTGGTAGATGCTCCGGAGCGCGGTCTCGGGCTGGGTGGAGTAGGCAATGTCGCCCTGGTAGTCGAACATATGCACGCGGATGTCGTTGTAGCGACCACCAAGCGCATTGAACTGGGCCATGGTTCCGGCGTCGTCGCCCATGGACATGGGCTTTTCCACAGCCAGGCGGAGCAGGTCCGAGGTTTTCGCGGCGCTCTGATGCACGTCGTTCACGATCATGTCATACTCCCAGAAGGAGTTGTAGACGAACAGACCAATGAACGCCGCGAGAATGAGCCCCGTGGTCAGGAACATGACCTTGATGCCGAGGGAGCGTCGGAAGATGTGCAGCAGGTCCATGTCCCCTCCTTAGTGGGCGCCGCCGTAGAGCATGGGCTTGAATCCGAAGCTGGCGACGCGCTCGGGGTTGTGGCAGGTCTCGCAGTCCTTGATGTCCAGGTCGGTCTTAATGAAGGCCTTGTCCCCACCCTCTTCGACGTGCATGCTGCCGGGGCCGTGGCAGACCTCGCATCCGGCGTTTCCGAGCTCGGGCGTTTTCTCGAAACTGACGAAGCCGCCGGGCTTGCCGTAGCCCGTTGCGTGGCAGGCGTAGCATTCCTGCAACTCGCCGGGGGTCAGGTCTTTGGCCATGGTTTTTACGGATTCGCCGGAGTGCGCTTTCTTGGAAAATTTGGAGTAGTTTTCATACTCCACATCGTGACAATCGGCACATGCCTTGGAGCCGACATAGGTAGCGGACTCGGTGTTGGCCTGGCCCGCGTCGAGGAGCAAGAAACAAAGCAGCGCGACACAAAGGGCTGTCGCGCTGGAAAGTACTTTGCGGTACGTATGCATGTGCACAATCCCCTGCTCAGGATGAGAACAATTCCTGGTACGTGAAATTATGCGCAAGCATACCCCCTTTGGGAGCATCGGTAAAGGGGCGATCCGCGAAACTCTTAGACTATTACTACCAATTCAGTGTTGATTTGAACGCCTGAGCCAAAGTCTCCACTTTTTCAGAGAGAAGTTCGCCGACGGAAAGGCTCACACGCAGGGGGCCGCTGGCGGTTTCGCCCAAACAGGCCAGGGCCTGTCCGCGGAAAAGCGCCTCAAAAGCGTCGCGCTGTTCCCTGCGTACGGTCACGACCAGCCGGCTGGCCGACTCCGAATAGAGCAGAGCCGTGGCGTTCAGGCCGGATTCCGCCGGAACGTCCGTGAGGTCGAGCTGCGCACCCACACGGCCCGCCAGGGCCATTTCCGCCAGGGCCACGCCCAGGCCGCCGTCCGAACAGTCGTGACAGGCGCTCACAAGGCCGGCCTGGGCCGCCTCGAACAGAGTCAGATAGCGCTCGCGGGCCGAAAGCAGGTCCACCTGCGGGACTCTGGCGGAAGTAAAGCCCAGTTCCTCGGCGACTTCCGAGGCGCCCAGCTCTCCGCGCGTCAGGCCCAGGACGTAGACCAGCTCGCCTGGCCGCTTGAAGTCCGAGGTCAGGCACTTGTTCACGTTCGGGATCACGCCGATGATGGAATAGAGCACAGTGGGCGGGATGGAGATCTTTACGCCGCCGCCCTTGTAGTCATTCTTCATGGAGTCTTTGCCGGAGATGCAGGGCACGCCAAATCCCTGGCAGAAGTGCGCCAGGGCCTCGTTGGCCCGCACAAGCTGCGCCAGCTTGTAGCGACCGTCCGGAGTGGAGGCGCTCTCCACCGGGTCGCACCAGCAGAAGTTGTCCACGCCCGCCATGTAGCGCAGGTCGCCGCCAACGGCCACGGCGTTGCGAATGGCCTCGTCAATGGCGTTGGCCATCATCCAGTAGGCGTCCAGATCGGAATAGCGCGGGCAGATGCCATGCGACACGACCAGACCACGCTCCGAGTCGAGCACAGGACGCAGCACGCCCGCGTCGGACGGGCCGTCCGCCTTGACGCCGATCATGGGCTTGATGGCGCTGCGACCCTGGACCTCGTGGTCATACTGGCGCACGAGGTATTCCTTGGAGCAGATGTTCAGCCTGCCAAGCATGGACCGAAGCAGCGCGCCGTGATCCTCGACCTCGGGCGCGGGTTCATCCGCGACCTCGGGCCGTTCCCAGCGGGCGTTCAAGTGCATCTGGGGCACGCCGTCGTGCAGGAAATCCATGTCCAGGCAGGTCACGAGCTTGTCGTTGTAGCGGACAAGGTACTTGCCCTTGTCGTCGAACACGCCCAGAGGGGTGGACTCCACGCCCATTTCCGCGGAAAGAGCCAGGAATTCGTCCAGCTTTTCGGGCGGGACAGCCATGGTCATGCGTTCCTGGGCCTCGGAAATGAGGATCTCCCAGGGCCGCAGTCCGTCGTACTTCAGCGGAGCCTTGGCCAGGTCCATGTCGAACCCGCCGCTGTCCTGGGCCATTTCGCCCACGGAGGAGGACAGACCGCCCGCACCGTTATCGGTGATAGCGTTGTAGAGCCCGAGGTCGCGGGCGCGCATCAGGAAATCGTACATCCGGCGCTGGGTGATGGGGTCGCCGATCTGCACGGCAGTGGCGGGCGAACCCTCGTGCAGTTCCTCGGAGGAAAAGGTCGCGCCGTGGATGCCGTCCTTGCCGATGCGGCCGCCGGACATGACGATGATGTCCCCGACCTCGGCCTTTTTCTCATGGCTGGGACGGCCTGTGACCGTGGCGGGCAGGGTTCCAATGGTTCCGCAATAGACCAGGGGCTTGCCCAGGTAGCGCTCGTCAAAGACCACGGAGCCATTCACCGTGGGAATGCCGGATTTGTTGCCGCCGTGCTCCACGCCCTCGCGCACGCCTTCGAACACTCGGCGCGGGTGCAGCAGCCGGGGCGGCAGCTCGCCTTCATGGAAGGGCGAGGCGAAACAGAACACGTCCGTGTTGCAGAGCAGATTCGCGCCCAGGCCCGTGCCCATGGGGTCGCGGTTCACGCCCACAATGCCCGTGAGCGCTCCGCCATACGGGTCCAGGGCCGAGGGCGAGTTGTGGGTCTCCATCTTCACGCACACGGAGAGCGCGTCAGAAAACTTGATCACGCCCGCGTTGTCCTTGAACACGGAAAGGCAAAAGTCGCCATGGGGGCCGCTCTCGGCCTTGGCCTGGCGCAGGACCTTGGTGCTGCCCTGGATGTAGGTCTTGAAAAGCGAGTCCACAACGCTCTTGCGGCCCTGCTCGGCGTTTTCGTAGTCGATGCGGGCCGTGAAAATTTTGTGCTTGCAGTGTTCGGACCAGGTCTGGGCCAGCACTTCCAGCTCCGCGTCCGTGGGATCGGCGGGCAAGCCCCTGGCAGCGCGCTCCGCGCGCACCTCGGGCGCGGCGTAGTAGTCGCGGATGCGGTGCAGTTCCTCCAGAGAGAGGGCCAGGGTGTTGGCCCGGCTGAACGCGGCCAACTCCGCGTCGCTCATGGTCGAAAGCGGGATCACCGCCACTTCGTCGCAGGATTCGCCGGTCACGCGGGCGGCTCGGGCCTCAAAGCCCGGCTCCTTGGCCCATTGCGCGGCGGACTTGTACTCGAAGCGCTGGATCAGTTCGTTGGCCAGCAGGTCCTTGGCAATGCCGCGCACGGTCTTCTCGCCGGCCACTCCTTTGAGCAGATACTGGGTGGAGGTGTAGACCTTGAGCGCCTTGGCGGCTTCGCCTGCGAGCCCGAGCACCAGGGCCGTGGTTTCCTTGGCGGTGCGGCCCTCGTTGTCCGTGACGCCGGGGCGGAAGCCCACTTCGAGAATCCAGTCAAAGCCCTGGGCCAGCGGCGTGAGCGAAATTTCATGCAGAACCGGATCGTGCAGCGCGCCCGCCTGAAGCAGCGCGTTGATCTGCGCTTTGTCCAGGCCCTCCACGGTGAAGACCTTGATAGTCCGCACCTGGTCCACGCTCAGGCCCAGCTCGCCGCGCACCTTGCGCGCGACCTTTTCTCCATGCACGTCGCGGACATGCCCCTTGAGTCCCACTTCCACCCGGAACAGCATTGCTCTCTCCCCGGTTTTCTGAGTCGATTATTTTTTGCGCGAAAGGACGAAATCAGCGGCCAGAGAAAGCACGAGCCGCTCCCCGCAATCCGGCAGCCCGGCCAGGGCCTCTTTCGCTTTGGCAACATACTCGGCGGCGGCGGCGCGGGTTTGGGCCGCGTAGCCTCCTTCCCGCACCAGTGTGAGAATCCGCTTCTGACCGGCCTCGTCCAGGCGACCGGAACGGATTTCCGCCAGCAGGGATTCGGCCCGCTCCGGGCCGAGATCCTCAAAAAGATGGATCAGCGGCAGGGTGATCTTGCCCTCCCGCAGGTCGCCGCCTTCGGGCTTGCCCATTGTGTCCGAGGGCGAAACATAATCCAGGGCGTCGTCCACAAGCTGGAAGGCGATGCCCAGGTTCAAACCATACGCGCCCGCGATGTCCTCCACGGTCCGGTCCGGCGAAGCCACCGCCGCCCCGCAGCGGCAGGCCGTCTCAATAAGCCGTGCGGTCTTGCCGATGATGATCCGCATGTACAGGTCGCGGTTCACCACCGGCTCGGAAAGGCTGGCCATTTCCAGCACCTCGCCCTCGGCCGTGGCCATGATGCCGTCGGCCAGCAGCCAGCTCACGCGCGGGGTCTCGTAGTCGGCCCCGAGCTTGTTGGCCAGGGCCAAAAGCAGGTCGCCCGCCAGCACCGATTCCGTGGTCCCGAAAGCCACGTGCGCGGCGGCCTTGCCCCGGCGCAGTTCCGCGCCGTCCAGGATGTCGTCGTGGATCAGCGTGGCCGAGTGCAGCATCTCCAAGGCGCAGGCCAGAGGCCGGATGTCGCCCCGGTATCCCAGGGCGCGCGCCGTACAGATGGTCAGCACCGGGCGGATACGCTTGCCCGGACCAAGCAGGACGTGGCGCGACACTTCGCGTACCAGGCCGTTGAGCTTGGCGGTTTCCGCGTCGAGGAATTCGTTTACGCCGGGCAGTTCGGCGTCGAAATATGCAAGAAGTCGGTTCATGTCCTGTCGCATTGCTGTGGTTCTGGCAAAAGCCGGGAGACCAGAGTACCCGCGCCCGCCGTGGAAATCCAGTGCTTTCAGCCCAGCAGCCCGGCAGCGGCCTTGCCCAGCGCCTCCAGCGCGCGGTCCAGGGCCCAGTCCTCGGCTGCGCGCGAACCCACGCGGTTGGAAACGGTCCGCAATTCCAGGAACGGCAATCCGGCCCGACCGCAGCCATAGGCCAGGGCAAAGCCCTCCATGTTCTCCAGGTCGGCCCGGTAGTTCCGGCGCAGCGCCGCTGCCCGGTGTCCCGTGGTCGTGACCGTGCTCACGCTCAAGCAATCTGCTTTGGGCCAAGCCGGGTTCAGGCGCAGCCCCAGGGCATGCGCCGCAGCGTCCGGCTCCAACTCGATACGATCCCAGAGCGCGTCCGCATCGCGCCGGTTTCCCCAGAGCGGGAACCCCAGTGCCCGAGCGTCCGCACCCGGTCCTTCAGCGCGCTCCAAGCCGTATTCAGGCCAGATTTCCCGACTGGCCAGGGCAATCGTCCCAAGCGGCAGGGCCTGAATATCGAAGGCTCCGGCCACGCCGAGATTCACCACACCGGTGAGACCCGGCAGTCCGGAAGCCGCGCCCAAAGCAAGAGCCGCGTTGACCAGGCCCACGCCCGTGACCAACAACGCGGCCTGACGGCCCGCCGCGCACCACAACTCCACCGCGCCCTGCCGCAAGGGCGGCAACGCGCCCTGAAGCGCGAACGCCGAGCGCATCTCGCGCTCCGTGGCCGTGACGAAAAGCAGCATGTTGTGTTGGATTCCGGGGGAGGGGGAAACCCTTTTGCAAAGGGTTCTCCCCCTCCCCCGGACCCCCTTCCCCTTCCTAAACCTTTTCTCGCTCGCGGCATCCGCCGCTCGGGCAAGGTTCTAAAAACATATTCTCATCGGGAACGCATAGCGTTCCCGATGGCGTGTGCCGGGCGGGATTGTCCGGACCGCAGGTCCGGCAAGACCGCT
>JBFWMD010000012.1:0-67042 GCA_050251775.1 Desulfovibrio sp. | reverse complement strand
GTTTACCGCTCGCGCTACGCGCGGCGGGGCCATGTGTTCGGGGATGCCGGGGTTGCGGGAAGGCGTGCGTGTCACCGGCGTGTTGCCCTCTGCCGCGCGGTCTTGCCGGACCTGCGGTCCGAGCAATCCCGCGCAGCGGTGCGACCTCAAAACGGGTGCAACCCGTTTTGAGGATGGGAAGAAAAGAGAGAACAAGCATTTGGTCTCTCTGTTGACCCCGCTGAACGCCGTCAGGCGTTCAGCCCATGAACGGTCTTTGGGAGGGGGTCCGGGGGAACCCTTTCTGCAAGAAAAGGTTCCCCCGATTCTCTTTTCTTCCCCGCCCTAAAGCGGCTGCCCGGCCTTGAGCTTCTCGACCATGCCGCGCAAGGGCGTTCCGTCGGGTGCGGTGGCGTTGGGATCCACGCTGAGCAGGTCTTCCCAGGCGGCGATGGCGGCGGCGGTATCCTTGAGGTCGAAATAGAGCACGATGCCCTTGTTGAAGCGCGCGGTCTTATGGGACGGCTGGGCCAGGACGGCGCGGTCAAAGCTCTGCACAGCCTTTTGCGGCTGGTGGTCGCGGCGGTACATGACGCCCAGGTCGGTCCAGACATCGGCGTGGTCCGGGCTGAGGGCCAGGGCGCGCTCGTAGGCGGTGATGGCTTCCTTGGGCTTGTCCGAGTCGAAATAGGCGTTGCCCAGGTCGATCCAGGCGTGGGTATCGGAAGGGTTGGCTTCTGCGGCGGCGCGCAGGCCCGCCACGTCCGGTCCGGATCCGGCAACGGCCTGGGGGGCCATGGCCGTTGCGCTGTTCGGCGGGGCAAGGTTCACGGTCTTGCGCTCCGCGTTGATGAAAAAGCTGACGTTGAAGCCGATGAACAGGCCTCCGAAAAAAGTGGCCACGGCGAGGAGCACGGCGGTATTGCGCCGCACCACCGGATCGAGCCGGACCTTGGTTTTCTTGGTCATGCGTACCCCCATATGAAATCTTGTTGCGGTTGATGCGTTCGGGCCGGCTCGGACAGCAACAGCCCGGACCAGCGGTATTCTAGCACACTCCGCCCGGTTTGCCAGCTCGGCGGGCGTGACACACGGCGGGCGTGCTCTGGAAGGAAAACGGCGCAGTGGGACCAGTCGCGCCTGTTGGTGTGGTTGCCGGATGCCCGCAACCCTGTCAACAGGGAAAAAACGTCTTTTTGCTATGCTTTTGCTTTCCATTTTTATCCAGGTCCCAAAACCGGGGTTAGCTTTGCACCGTGCCCGGCCCTGCCAAGCGCGGAAGACCCCTGCGGACACCCTCCCCGCGCTCGGAACAGGACACCTCGGGCCGCATCATCAACCGCAACCCAGGAGGGTTAAAACAATGTCGATGGATATCACCAAAGCGTTCATTTCCCAGTATTGCGCCGACGTGCATCAGGCGTATCAGCAGCGCGGTTCCAAGCTGCGCAACACCGTGCGGGTCAAGACCGGCGTGGTCGGCTCGCGCTGCGTGTTCCAGAAAAGCGGCAAGGGCGCAGCGGGCCTGAAAACGCGTCATGGCAACGTGCCGCTGATGAACGTCAGCCGAAGCACCGTGACCTGCACCCTGGAGGACTGGTACGCCGCCGATTACGTGGACAAGCTCGACGAGGTGCGCACCAACACGGACGAACGGCTCATCGCGGCCAATGCCGGGGCCTGGGCTCTGGGCCGCAAGATCGATGAGCTGCTGATCAACAAGCTCACCAGCGCCAGCAACGTCATTGAGACCGGGAGCACGGGCCTGACCAAGGGCAAGATCCTGGACGCGTTCGCCGTGCTCAACGGCAGCGACGTGCCGGACGACGGCCAGCGCTTCGCCGTGGTGGGAGCGCACCAGTGGAACGAACTGCTGGATATCAGCGAGTTCAAGAGCTCGGACTATGCCGGGGAGCAGTACGCCTGGCTCAAGGGCACGGAGTCGCGCCGCTGGCTGGGCATCACCTGGATGTTCCACACGGGCCTGCCCCTGGAGGACGGCACGCGCAGCTGCTTCCTCTACCACAAGAACGCCGTGGGTCTGGCCGAGGCCCAGGAGGTCAAAGCCTTTGTGGACTGGGTTCCGGAAAAGGCCGCCCACCTCGTGGACCACATGCTTTCCGCCGGCTGCTGCCTGATCGACCCGGACGGCGTGGTCGAAATCAAATGCGACGACGACGCGGTCATCGCCTAACCCGGATCATCCGGACAACCCCAACGTAAAGGAGCAACGGATATGGCGTACAACAGCGAAGACATGCGGCTCATGGGCGGCGTGCCCGGCCAGCAGCTCTTTCTCTACCGCACCGAGGACGACGCGGCCACGGCCCAGGCCGAGAGCTACTTCGACAAGGCTGTGGAGCAGTACAACCTGACCAGCGGGGACATCGTGCTCTGCGTCAGCGGGTACGGGACCAGCCCGGTTCCGAGCATGCTGGTCACGAACGTGACCGCGGGCGTGGCGGCCATGGTTCCCATGGTGGCCCTGGGCTAAGCCGGGAATGAACGAATAAAACCCGCCGGATCAACGACAGGGAAGCTCCGACCACAGAGTGTCAGCGGAAGCCCTGGTTGGTCTGGCGGGCGGACCGAACGTAACCACAACCCCCTCCCGCGTCCGGGTCCGGCAACATGCGGACACCGACGAACAGCGCACGGCTGCGGCCCGGCGCGGGGGGGGAATTCCGTGCCAAGAGTAGCTATCGTTTGGACCGGATTTTGCGCAAATAATACTGGATAAGTCTATAGACTAAGTCTAATATTTAAATCTAAAATTGGTAACACTATCAACCCGTGGAGTTGTCGTGGGAAACCCCAAAAAAACCGACATGGAACGGCACACACGACAAAAAGTTGCCATTTATGACGCATACTTAAAACGCTATCTAAAAATTATTTCTAGAGGCGGCTATACTCGTGTCAACTTATATGATCCTTGTGCGGGGAAAGGAAAGTATGGCGAATCCGAAGGTAGTGCCGTAGTTGCATGCAATAATATCCGCTCGCATGCCACGCTCGCCCCAAGGGATGGATTTCACCTCTATCTTAACGAACCAAATTCTGAGAATAGAGACGAACTATCTCATTATTGCTCGTTTCCTTTTGTCGAAGAGATCGCCGCCATTGACGCTGAATCATTTATATCAAAACACTGTCTTCATAAACAATTAGGCCATAGTCTTTGGTTTATCGACCCCTACGGGTATACCCAAGTTCGACAAAACAGTATAACCCAAATTATGGCTCAATATGGATCTGAAGTCCTCCTATTTATTCCGCTTACGTTTATATATCGCTTCTTGAAAGGGGCTGCTAACGATGCAAATCTCCAATCTGTGGCCACCTTTCTAAGCGACTATTCGATTGCTAAAGAGGAGGCCTTGTCCTGCTCTTCTGCGTCAAAATTTGCTGAACTTATTTCACGAAAGCTACAGTATTTATATGGCTATTCATGGCATGCAACGATGCAAGAGGGACCACTATGTTATTCCTTGATCTTCATTGGGAAACATCATTATGGTCTTGAAAAGTTCCTCGAAGCTAGGAGTAAAATATTAAGCGATAAAACGAATTCTCGGCCTTCGTTAATTCCAATGGGGGAGGAGCGCGTCCTGCTATCCCTTCTTCCTACAAACAAACCAATAACCAACTGTCAACTATACGCTCTTGCTCTCAACAATGGGTACACTCCGTCCGAGGCCAGGGCCTGCCTTGAAAGTCTTGAACTCAGAAAGCTAATCCACGTTAAACCAATGAATGAGGTAAGGCGCAGGAAAGGAATTTTTTTTCTCGGGAAGAAATACTTTGAGCAAAACGATAACAGAATAGAAATATCTATCGTTCAAGAACAAGGAACACTCCTTTAGAGAGCTACCATGCCAAGCAAAATAGAATGGACTGAAGAAACGTGGAATCCATCTGTAGGTTGCACTAAAATTAGTTCCGGTTGCCAAAATTGTTACGCTGAAGTCATGGCAAAACGTTTACAATCAATGGGTCTACAAGAATACCGCAACGGGTTTAAATTTACGCTTCTCCCACAAAGACTCGAACAACCTCTCAAAGTAAAGCGCCCTACACTTTTTTTTGTAAATTCGATGAGCGATTTATTCCATGATGAAATGCCAAATGATTTTATAGATGACATCTTTAATACTATTATTGCAACTCCACAACATAGATATCAAATTTTAACAAAACGATCTGCCAGAATGCTGGAATATTTTTTAACAAGGGACATACCTAGAAACACCATGATTGGTGCAACTGTCGAAGATAAAATTCATGGATTGCCGCGCATCGCAGATATCAGACAAATTACCAATGCTCCTATTCGTTTCCTTTCCATTGAGCCACTTCTTGAAAATCTAGGAACAATCAACTTAACCAATATCGACTGGGTCATTGTAGGTGGTGAAAGCGGTTCCAGGGCACGTCCTATGCAGCTTGAGTGGGTCACAACGATTAGGGAACAATGCTTGACTTTGGGCATCCCTTTCTACTTTAAGCAATGGGGGACCTGGGGTGAAGATGGGGTGAAGCGTTCAAAGAAAAAAAACGGTCGGCTGTTAGAAGGAAAAATTTGGGAGCAAATGCCTGATTAATGTTTTGTTCCCACGAGCCAATTCCCATAACCGCGCTTTTCTCCGGACACGGCTTCTCCCCCCCTCACTTCCTTTCCAGCACCCTGGCCTCCAGGGGAAAGCGTTTTTCGGCCCAGTGGCGTTTGTATTCCATCTTCTCGCCCGTGATCGGTCCCAGGTCGTAGCGGACCGCGCCCTCCTCGCAGAGCCAGGCGATCTGCTCCATCTGAAGCAGGTTGCCGATGGAGTATTCCTTCCAGTCATTGACGTAGCTGAACTGCTGGCCGCGATAGACCTTCCCGGCCAGGCCGCCGAACACGAAGCCGATGTCCCGGTCCTCGTGTTTGGCGAAGATGATCCGCGCCCGGCCCTCCGGCGCGAGGCGGCGGAGCATCCGGTCATAGAACCGACGGGAAAAGCCGCTCTCCATGCCGCAGCCGCCCAGGCCCTTCCAGCTTTGCAATTCCACGGCGAGAATCCGCGCATAAAGCGCGTCCATCTCCTCGGCACGGACGGGCAGCACGCGCTCGAACCAGACGCCCCTGTCCAGCGCCCGGAGGCGCTCCCGCTTCAGGTTGCGCCGATGGTTGGCGGACCTGCGGGAAAGATATCCGTCCAGGCCACCGGCCAGGGACGCCCCGCACTGCGTGCCCGTGGCGTGGGCGTTGATGCGGTGCGAGTCGCCGAAATACTTTCGCAGCCGCGCGGAAAGCGCTCCGCCTGGCCGCACCCCGCTGACAATAATCCGGGAAATCTCCGGCCCCTGGCTCGCCCGGAGCGACCCGAGGATGTCCTTGAGCAGCTCCACGGCGCGCGGGCCGAGCAGGGGGCAGCCGAACATCCAATGCCGCTCCACGGGCAGCAGCACCACTTCGCCCACGGGGTCCGCGCCCACGGCAAAGGCCACCATGCTCCCTTCGGCGGAATAGGCCAACAATTGCAGTTCCGGATTGAGCACTTCATGAAAGGACAACTGCCAGGCCGGAGTGGAGCAGAACGGATCGGCCTGGTTCGTGGACGTGGCCGCGCGGGTCCATTGTTCGAGCGCGTTGCCGCCCTGTTGTGCATCCCGCGTCTTCGCGCGCCGGTCCGCACTGTCGCCATTGCGCATGTCCGTTTTCCGATCCTTCGATTGCATGTTCCCCTTCCATCCGTTTCGGATACGCCAGTCTAGACCATTCAGCGCCCAGGCTCAACGCACGCCATTGCGAAGGCGTGATCGCGGATATTGAGGATGAGGCGGCCGCAGCCAAAGCCCACGGCTACTTCAGCCCGACCGTGGATCATTGCAACCTCAGCGCCGGGGACATCATCCTCTGCGTGAGCGGATGCGGCGCAAGCCCTGCCCTGAGCGTGCTGGTGGCCAACGTAAGCGGCACGACCGCTGCCACGGCGCCTTTAACGGAGATACTGCAACGCCTTCCGTGTCCCCTTCTGGCAACATGCGGACATATGGATGAAAAGCGCGGACGTCGTCCGGGTACGGAAGACGAAGAAAAATGAACAACAAAAAGCCACAAAGGGCTACTTTCCTATCCCTTGTGGCTTTTTAATGATCCGACGTGATAACAGCAGCCGTCGGATGTGCCCCCTCCCGGCTCAGTCTCAGGCTCGTCCGCAAGGACTCTCACTGACTTTGCGCCGGGGCGGAAACTCCAGCCACGGCAGTATCGTCCTTCACATCAGCGACAGTCCCGGCTTTTTCTTCCGTCCTCAACAGAGCCGCGTGCAGCGTTTCGTCCTGTACAACCTTCGAGACGATGTCCGCCATGGCCTTTACAAGCGCAGCTCTTGCATTTGAACCGCTCGCTATCATAATCGGCTCTTCAATGCCGCCACCCTCAAAAGATTTGGTGAACAGCATTTCCTCGTCCGCCTGATAAACGACAACATTGATCAACCCATCCGCGACCGCAGACCCAGACCAAAATCCTATTTTGAAATCATTGTAAAATCTGACCAGCTCCACCTTTACCGTCTTCCCGCTTTCACCGCTTTTGAATCCAATGTTTTCAAGCTCGAAAGCCACTGCCTCGGCAAATGTCTTGGCGACATCGTTCGTGGCCACAATGTCGGCGCACTCCATGCCATACCCATTCTTTTTCGTGCCCACGCGGTCCTTGTACACCGTTCTCTTGTCCTCATACGCGATCTGGAAAGAAACATTCTCCGCCCCTTCCACCACCGTGATGTTTGCCCGGCCCTGGTAGGGAACATCAATCTTGTCGACGGAAAACGCACATCCGGAAAACAGCAGGAAAGAGGCAATAACAAAAAAATTTTTCATTTGAATTCAATCCCTTTTGGCTTTTCAACTTCAGTGGGAAGGTCGTTGGCGGGAAGAACACGCTGATACTGGCCGTTGATCTGAACCATGACTCTGTCCCCTACCTTGTGAATGATGTCTTTTTCAGAAATATTCTGGGCAACGGTCAGTGTTTTCCCGTTTCGAAGAATAATAGTGTATTCGACACCACCCCGATTCCGAATGGCCTGCTCGAGCGCAGAACCAGCAACGGCTCCAACTATGGCTCCCCCGACTCCGGCGGCAATGCTGCCACCAATGCCGTTGACCGCACTTGCCCCGCCATAGGCTCCTCCGGTGGCACCAAGGGCGGCACCGGCTCCACTGGTTTCGCTGACAATCTCTATGTCTCTAAGGGCGACAACGGAGCCGAATTCAACAACTTGAATCTGCCCGACCTCGGAATAATTGTATCTCGTCTGGGTGGAATATTGGCAGGAGCAAAGCAACATCACCAATAATATAAAAACAATCCATCTCTTCATGTTCGTCTTTCTCCGTTTCCTATATGTCATTCTTCATATGCTGCCGGCAATAACATAAAACAAATATATCGGCAAGCATTCTATAAAAATAGGAAATCCAGTGTACTGACTTGCCAAACAGAAAATCACTTCAAGTAATTGCCGCCACGCAAGGGGCTTCGGGACCGCCCGGAGTCGTCCCGCCCTAGCCAGACAAGCTCCCGCGCCTGTTGCCCCCCCATCCAATTCCCCTGATTCCAATTTCCATCCCTTCCCGAATCTGCTAACCACAAGGGGCAACCGGAAAACCACGGGGAGACCCATGAGCGTCATCAATCTCGACTACCTGTTCAACCCCAAGTCCATCGCCGTGATCGGTGCGACCAACGAACCCACCAACGCGGGCAACATCGTGATGCGCAACATCATGGGCGGCGGATTCATGGGTCCGGTCATGCCTGTGAGCGCCGATGCCGAGGCCATTGCCGGTGTGCTGACCTATCCGGGCATCGCCAAACTGCCCAAGGCGCCGGACTTGGCCATTGTGGCCCGACCCATGCGCGATGCTCCGGACGTGGTGGCCCAGCTCCGGGCCATTGGCGCGCGCGCCGTGATGCTCCTGGGCGGCAGCTTCCAGGGCATGGACCAGGACGACCGGCTCAAGCTCAAAAACGAGATTCTGGAAGCGGCGGAATGCCCGGCCATGCGCGTGCTCGGCCCCAAGTGCCTGGGCTTCATGGCCCCGGGCATCAACCTCAACGCAAGTCTGGCCCACGCCACGATCCAGCCGGGCAAGACCGCGTTCATTTCCCAGTCGGACAGTCTGTTCACAGCGGTGCTCGACTGGGCCAGGGGCCAGGGCATCGGTTTTTCGCACATGGTTGCGCTTGGGGCGCGCATCGACGTGAACATCGCGGACGTGCTCGATTATCTGGCGGGCGACCCGCTGACCCGCTCGATCCTGCTGTACGTTGAAAGCGTCTGCGACGCCCGGGAATTCATGTCCGCCGCGCGCGCGGCCTCGCGCAACAAGCCCGTGCTGGTGATCCGGCCCGGCCAGGCCTTTGAGACCGTGCTGCGCGAATGCGCGGACGTGGGCCTGGAGGGCATGCCCCTTTCGGACGAAATTTACGACGTGGCTTTCCGGCGCGCGGGCATGCTCCGCGTGGACACCATTGACGGGCTGTTCGACGCGGCGCGCACCCTGGCGGACATCAAGCCCGTGCGCGGCGACCGGCTGGCCATCGTGACCAACGGCGTGTCCGCCGGCATCCTGGCCGCGGACGCCCTGCTCATGGGCGGCGGCAGGCTGGCGCGGCTCTCGGAAGAGACCAAGGTCGAGGTGGACGAAATCATCAACCGCCGATGGTCGCGCAACAATCCCGTGGACCTGCCCTTCAATGCCACGGGCAAGGAATATGCCGATCTGGTGCGCGTGCTGCTCAAGGACAAGGGTGTGGACGCGGTGCTGACCATGCACGTGCCCTTTGCGGGCCTGCCCGAGGAGGAGGTGGCCCAGGCCCTGGCCGATTCGCTCAAGCGCGTGCGGCGCATGGTCTTTGCCTGCTGGCTCGGCCTGGGCAAGGCGGAAAAGGCGCGGGAGATCTTCCGCAATGCGGGCGTGCCCACCTATGACACCCCGGACAAGGCCATCCGGGCCTATCTGTACATGGTCGAGTTCCAGCGCAACCAGGAAATGCTCATGGAAACGCCGGACTCCCTGCCCACGGACTTTTTCCCGGACACCCTGGCCGCGCGCGAGGTCATCGAGACGGTCCTGGCCGATGGCCGCGACACCCTGACCGAACCCGAGGCCAAGCGCGTTCTGGCGGCCTACGGCATTCCCGTGGTGGAAACGCGGCTGGCCGTATCCGCGCGCGACGCGGTCATCGCGGCGGACGACCTGGGCTATCCCGTGGCCGTGAAGCTGCGCTCGCCCCAGATTTCCCAGCCCTACGACGTGGGCGGCGTGCTCCTGGACCTGGAAACCCCGGAACAGGTCTGGGAGGCTGCGGCCAACATCCTGGCGCGGGTCAGCCGCGAGCGGCCCGACGCCTACATCGAGGGCTTCACTGTGCAGAAGATGGGCCGCAGGCCCGGCGCGCACGAGCTGTTCATCTCCGCCAACACCGATCCGGTGTTCGGCCCGACCATCTACTTCGGCCACGGCGGCATGTCCCGCGAGATCATCATGGACCGGGCCGTGGCCTTGCCACCGCTGTCCATGAGCCTCGCACGCGAGCTGATCTCGCGCACGCGCATCGTGCGGCTGCTCAAGGGCACGCCCACCACGGCGGCCACGGACCTGGACGATGTCTGCCTGACCCTGATCCAGGTTTCCCAGCTGCTCATCGACCTGCCCCAGGTCCACAGCCTGGACATCAACCCGCTCTACGCCGACGACCTGGGAGTGCTCGCGCTCACCGCGCGCATCCAGGTGACCGCGTACGACGGGGACGGAGCCCAGCGGCTGGCCATCCGGCCCTACCCGCGCGAGCTGGAGGAATGCGTGGTCTTGCGGGACGGGACCAAGATCACCATCCGGCCCATCCGGCCCGAGGACGAGGCCGCGCACCGTGCCTTCCTGGCCAGCCTTTCGGACGACGACCTGCGTCTGCGCTTCTTCGGCGTGGTCCGGCGCGAGTTCGACCACAAGGACCTCGCGGCCTTCACCCAGATCGACTACGACCGGGAAATGGCTTTCATTGCCCAGCGTACGGGCGAGGACGGCCAACCCGAGACTCTGGGCGTTTCCCGGACCATCACCCGGCCCGACAACTCCGAGGCGGAATTCGCCATTGTGATCCGCTCCGTGCTCAAGGGTCAGGGCCTGGGATCCATGCTCTTCAAAAAATCCATCGACTACACTCGCGAGCGCGGCACAGCCAAGCTCGTGGGTCAGACCATGCTGGAAAACCAGGGCATGCAGGGTCTGGCGCGCAAGTTCGGGTTCGCGATCACCTCGGACCCCGAGGACAGCCAGCTCGTGGACATGGTCCTGGACCTCAAAAAATAGAATCCTGAAGTTTTCTTTCGATTTTATCGGCCCGCCCCGCTGGATTTTGCAGGGCGGGCCGTTTGATTTGTTGCAGAGCCTCTCAGCCAATGTTGTCCATGCCAAAGCGCATTGACTTGAGACGTTGAACTGCGCAAGAGCCTGCGACAATGGGATGCTTATTTCTGCTGTCTTGTTCAGTCGCCCCCACACTTCATCCACTTCGCTGCTTGTTGCGTCGGATGCCATGCTGTTTTGCAGCGCCGCACCGGCAGCTCTTTTCTACTGGCAATGGATTGCCAATGTTCATCAGCTGAAAAAAAGAGGAACAATATGCAAAAGATCCTTGTCCTTTTTGCCATGAGCTTGCTGCTGATTTCCTGTATCCCTCTGGACCCGGTAACAAATTATAACCACAGAAGCGACCGTTACCGCTGGGAAGAACGCCAGCGTGAGCAGGCACGGCAAGCGGAGCTGGCGCGCCTGGAACGTGTGCGCGAGGCGCAATTGCGGGCGGAAGCGCAACGGCAGGCGCGGGAACGGCAGGAACGCCTGCGCCTGGAACGGTTGCAAGAGGACCGGCTCCGCGCGGAGCAGGAAAAAGCTGCGCATGACAGAAAGGCGGCCAGGATGCGGAGCGAGAAAAAGGAACGCGAACAGGCAAAGGCTGAAGAACCTAAAAGGGAAGAATCCCGCGAACGGGATCGGGATTCTGGTGAGCATACCAAGCGGCTGCACCGGACCGACGAAGACAGCTCCCATATCCCTCATTCTGCACTTCAGGACTAGGTTCTTTTCACTCACCAGCCAGGGCAGGAAAAATTCTGCCCTGGCTTTTTCTTTATCCGCGGCCGCGCACCGGAAATACGTTGAACCTCGCTCCCACGGAGTTTCCGAAGAAATGGCGGCTCAGTGCGGATTCGGCCATTCTTTTTTTTCCGCGCAATCACTTCAGTTCACACGGAATATTTCGCCACCTTCAAATTATTTGATTACTGATCGACAATACCACTTGACTTCCCGTCACATTCAGCGAAGGGTCTTTAGCTCATACACCAGCGGCACCCGTGGAAGTGCGGTCTGAATGTTTGGCCGGCGCTGGTCTGAACGAAACAGGTAAATCGAGGGGCAGCGTACGCATCTTGTACCTTGCCCCTTTTTATTGGTGCACGGGCGCCATAGTTCTATCACTTTTATTACTGGAGACAATTGAATGTCCAAGAAATTGTATGTCGGCAACCTGTCCTGGTCCGCCACCGAGAGCGAAGTGCGTTCCGCGTTTGAGGCTTTTGGTGAAGTGACTTCCGTCAAGCTGGTCGAGGACCGCGAGACGGGCCGTCCGCGTGGCTTCGGCTTCGTGGAAATGGACGACGCCGGCGCTCTTGAGGCCATCAAGAACCTGGACGGCAAGGACTTCGGTGGCCGCAACATCAAGGTCAACGAAGCCAAGCCCCGCGAAGAACGCCCCCGTTGGTAGTTCACGCGCCGTTGCTTTAGTCCGGCATTCGGCGCCCGTCTCTTCCGGGAGACGGGCGCTTTCTTTTCCGGAACAGCGCCCGTCTCCCGGAAGAGACCGGCGCATAAACCAGGAGGAAGTCTTGCCCGAACGCAACTATAAGTTCGAGAAGCGCCAGAAAGACCTGGCCAAGCAGAAAAAGAAAGAGAAAAAACTCAAGCGCAAACAGTCGAAAAGCCAGACGGACACCGATGAAAACGGCGGGACCGAGGATTCGGAAGAACGCACCGAAACGGATTAGCCGATCCGTCCCGCCCAGGAACGGGGTTCATCCGGTCTGGCGCGCCGGTCGGGTGAACCCCGTTTTCCGCCTCACCCTCCTGCCCTCCTCGCTCTCCTTACTCTCCCGGTCCTTGCGGCTCCCCGTTCTTTTTCCGTCAAAACCCGCCAAGAATCATGGCGGGCTTTGCATCCGAAATCTTCTGATCTGCGACCGCAAGCCATTGCGTTGCCCTTTTCCTTTCCGAATCTTGATATTCCCGTACGGGAATATTGTGTTGACTTTTCCTTCGCTGGGACTAGGGTTTTCCCAAGGGGTGACCAACATGAAATCAGACGACAGCAAACCTGAAGCCAAGGATGCCTGCCCTCTTCCAAGTCCAGAGGCACTTGAGCAGATGCTCGCCCCCAAGCCGGGGGGGCTGGGCACTACGGGCAAGCTCGGCCTTGTGGTCGGCGGTCTGTTCCTCGCCTCGGCGCTGCTGGGAAAACCCGCCGGGAAAAAAGCTTCCTTTGCCCCCGGACCGGCAGACAACGTCTTCTCCCTGGGCAGGGCCATCCGGCAGCGGCGCAACGATCTCGGCATGACCCAGGAGCAGCTCGCGGAAGCGACCGGTGTGGGGCTGCGCTTCATCGGCGAAGTGGAGAACGGCAAAGCCACGGCGCAAATTGGCAAAGTCTTCCTGCTCTTGGACGGCCTGGACCTTCAGTTGGCAGTGTCCCGGCGTAGAAACGCATGACGGAACGGCTCAACGTCTGGTGGGGGAGTCGCCTTGTCGGAGTCATCCACCGTGCAGGCAAGGTGCAAATGTCCTTTGCCTATGCTCCGGACTGGCTCCTGAGCCCTGACACCTTTGCCCTCTCCCTGAGCCTGCCCTTGCAAAACGATCCGTTTTCCTGGGAGGCCACGCGCGCCTTTTTCGACAACCTGCTGCCGGAGCTGGACGTTCGCCAGCGCGTCGGGAAACGGCTTCAGGTCAGTCCCCGGCAAGCCTTTGCTCTTCTGGAAAGACTTGGTGCGGAATGCGCCGGCGCTTTGAGCATTCTCCCCGAGGCCGAGCTGCCTGTCCCCCCGCAAGACCAGCGCTACGAAAAGATCGACCGCAAGCTTTTGTCCTTGCTGATTCAGGAGATTCCCCGGCGGCCCCTGCTGGCCGGCGAAGAGGGCATGCGCCTCTCCCTGGCCGGGGCCCAGCCCAAACTGCCCGTCGTCAAAGACGGCAATTCCTGGCTCTTGCCGCTCAATGGCGCGCCGTCCACGCACATTCTCAAACCCCCGATTGCGGATCTGCCCGAATCCGTGGAGAATGAGGCTTTTTGCATGTTTCTCGCCAGGGCCATGGAGTTGGATGTGCCGGACGTGGAGCTCACGGACACCCGTCCGCGCGGGTATCTTGTGCAGCGCTATGACCGCAAGATTTCACCGCAAGGCATTGTCCGGCTCCATCAAGAGGATTTTTGCCAGGCCCTGGGGCTGCCGCCGGAGGTAAAATATGAAAACGATGGGGGACCCGCGCTGAAAGATTGCTTCCATGTGCTGACGCATTGCCGGGAAACCGCGAAGGATCAGGAAAAGCTGTTGCGGCTCTGCGTCTTCAATTTCCTCATCGACAACACGGACGCCCATGCCAAGAATCTTTCCCTGCTCTACGACACCCCTGGCGCGCCCCGGCTGGCCCCTTTCTACGACCTGATCTGCATCAGCGTCTATCCCGGCATGGCCTGGAAGCTGGCCATGCGCATCGGAGGCCAGTACGACCCTCAATTCATCATGAAACGACATTGGGAGCGCCTGGGGACGCTGGTGGGTTGGTCCGCCCTCGGAACGGTTGATCTGGTGCGGGAAATGGCGGAACGGATGCTGCGGCTCGGGAGCACCCCGGCTGAGGTCTTCTGCAAGCGGTATGGGGAGTCCCCGGTTGTCAGGCGCATCAGCCACAACGTTCGGACTCGCTGCCGGACGACCCTGGAGCGTCTTTCGGACTAGCCTTTGTCCGCTATCAGCCTGCACCAAGAGGGTGCAACGCGCTATTCCGGTGTCTGACAGCAGACCTTGTTCCGGCCACCCGCCTTGGCCTGATACAGATGCTTATCCGCAAGCTCCACAAGGTTCTCGGCCCAGGCGCCCTTCCAGTCCGGATCGAGCTGGGCCACGCCCGCGCTGACCGTGATGCGAATGCCCTCGTGCAACACATTGCCGCTGTTGTCCTGAATGGTGAAGTTGTAGTGCTCCACACGGGAACGGATGGACTCGGCAACGCTTGTGGCATCGGCCCGTCCCAGGCCGCTCAGGACCACGGCGAACTCCTCCCCGCCGTAGCGCGCGGCAAAATAGCGTCCGTCGCGGCCCGTGCTGCTCTTTCCGTTGACCTCCTCCCCCTTGAGTTGCAGCACCTTGGCCACCACGCGCAGAGCCTGGTCGCCGATGCGATGGCCGTAATCGTCGTTGAAGCGCTTGAAGTGGTCGATGTCGATCATGATCAGAGACAGGGGCTGGCCGGTGTCCACACTGCGCCGCGTTGAGAGGGCGAGCTGTTCGTCCAGGGCGCGCCGGTTGTAGAGCTGGGTCAGGGCATCGGTCATGGAAATGTGCGTGAGATCGGCCATGTCCGTCTCCATGGCCTGGACCACCTCATGAAAGGCCTTGCGCATGGCCGAGATCATTTCCCTGGGGCTTTTCTCGCTCTCCACCAGCCCCACGGTGAGCACCTCCAGATTCTTCACGTCCCCTTTCTTGCGCAGAAGCAGGTCGCGGAAATCGCGCAGCAGCCCCTGGGATTCATCCAAGGTCATGCGCAGCTTTTCGCGGTGCGGCCCGAGCAGGATGTCCTCCTGCCGCTTGACCACTTCCTCGTAATGTTTGTCCGAATAGTCCCGGGCCTTGAGCGTGTCCACAATCAGCTGCTGGATCTCGCCCTTCTGGCGCTCCGACAGAAAGTAGAACCCCCGCACGTTGCGCATGTAGAGGATCAGCGTGCGCCAGCGCACATCCGGAGGCACTCCGGCCTTGTTCAGCCGATCAATGAGTCGATCCCATTCATCGGATCGTTGCTTCAAGGAACTCGACATGCGCTCCCTTTTTTATCCCTCAACATAAAGAATTGTTCATGGTCTAACACATCGTCATTCGCCGCCACAACCGACATTTGTAGAACCACCCCGCTCGAATGCGCGCAATCGCAGGGGAATCATTCTCCACTGCGATCCCTGAGAAGCCGCGAACCAGGCCAAGGCAAACTGCGAATCGCCCAAAAAAAACTCCGGTCCCTGGCCGTTTGGCCGTTGGGGACCGGAGTTCTGCGCAGCCTGAAGGCCGCGCGGGCAAGACGCGCCCGCTAGTCCAGTTCGAACTGGTCGCGCCAGTCGCCCTGCTCGTCCCAGGCGGGCTGGTCGCTTTTGCTGAAGAGCAGGTTGCCGAGCACGAGATAGTCCATTTCCGTGCGCATGAAGCAGGTGTAGGCGTCCTTGGGCGTACAGACGATGGGTTCGCCCCGGACGTTGAAGCTGGTGTTGACCACCACGCCGCAGCCCTGCTCCTTGCGGAAGGTTTCGATGAGTTCCCAGTAGCGCGGATTGGTCTCGCGGCTGACGCTCTGAATGCGCGCGGAGTTGTCCACGTGGGTGATGGCCGGAATGTCCGAACGCTGCACGTAAAGCCGGTCGTACATGGCCATTTGCTCGTAGTCTTTGGGCAGGGGCTTGAGCATGCCGTCCGCCACCTGGGCCACCAGCAGCATGTAGGGCGAGGGGCGGTCCAGATCAAAGTAGTCCGGGATGGCCTCTTCAAGCACGGACGGCGCAAAGGGGCGGAATCCCTCACGGTATTTGATCTTCAGATTGAGCTTCTTCTGCATTTCCGGGTGGCGCGGATCGCCCAGGATGGAGCGTCCGCCCAGGGCGCGCGGGCCATACTCCATGCGGCCCTGGAACCAACCCACGGCATTGCCGTCGCTCAACTTGGCCGCCACCACGGAGCAGAGTTCGTCGAAATTCTCAAAGGCCTGGAAGGGCGCGTTGAACTTCAAGCCCACGCGGCGGCAGGCGTCCTCGCCGAACCGGGGTCCGAGATACGCGCCACGCATGGCGTCCCTGCCCTGGGGCGAGGGCCGCTCATGGCCGAGCCAGATGTGGTGCGCGGCATAGGCCGCACCGAGCGCACCGCCCGCGTCACCGGCGGCGGGCTGAATCCAGATGTTCCTGAAGGTTCCGCGCCGGAGCAGCTTGCCGTTGGCCACGCAGTTCAAGGCCACGCCGCCCGCCATGCAGAGATTCTCGCAGCCCGTGATTTCACGGGCCGTATCTGCCAGGCGGAAAACGATGTCCTCGGTGAGCTGCTGAATGGCCAGGGCCATGTCCATGTATTCTTGGCTGATCTCGCTCTCGGGCTTGCGGGCGGGAATGCCGAAGAGCTTGGCCCATTTCTCGTTGCGACACATGGTCAGGCCTGTGGCGTAGTCGAAATAGTCCATGTTCAGCAGCAGGGAGCCGTCCGCACGCAGATCCACCAGTTCGTCCAGGATTTTGGCCTTCCACTCTTCCACGCGCGGGGCCGATGGGTTGCCGTAAGGCGCAAGCCCCATGAGCTTGTACTCGCCGCTGTTGACCTTGAAGCCACAGAACGCGGTGAAGGCTGAGTAGAGCAGGCCCACAGAGTGGGGGAAATGCAGTTCGCGGTGAACCGTGATGTCCTTGCCGCGTCCGGTGCTGATGGTGGTGGTGGCCCATTCGCCCACGCCGTCCACCGTGAGGATGGCGGCCTCGTCAAAGGGCGAGGGATAGAAGGCGCTGGCCGCGTGGGAAAGGTGGTGCTCCGGGAAGAGAATGCGCGGGCGGCTCTTGCCGAGCTTGGCCAGTTCCTCGTGGAGCATCTTGCGCATGAACAGCTTCTCGCGGACCCAGACCGGAATGGCGGAAAGGAAGCTGGTCAGCCCGCGCGGCGCAAAACCATGGTAGGTTTCCATGAGCCGCTCGAACTTGAGATAAGGCTTGTCATAAAAGGCCACAGCGTCGATGTCGCCGAGGGAGAGCCCGCCCTCCTTGAGCACGTAGGCCGCGGCCTTGGCCGGAAAGTCCGGATCGTGCTTCTTGCGCGTGAAGCGCTCTTCCTGGGCGGCGCCCACAATCCGGCCATCCACCAGCAGGACAGCGGCGGAGTCATGGTAATATGCCGAGAGGCCGAGAATCGCCTCGGACATGGCGTCGCTCCCCGAAGAGGTTTTTAGAAAATGGTATAGATAAACGGACCGATGGCCGAACCGCCAGCAAACACGATCAGCGCGCCGAAGAGCAGCAGCGTAAGCAGAATGGGCAGCAGCCAGAACTTTTTGCGGACCTTGAGAAAGGCCCAGAGGTCGCGAAGGAAATCCATAAGGGTGTCTCCATTGGTTCAGATCGTCAGAAGGGCTGCTCCACGTCCTGGGCCACATAGCCGTGGTCGCGGACGACAAAAACTGAGCCTCCGCCGTCCTTCCACTGCCGCAGCCGCAGCGTGTCCTTGCCCAGGATGCGCCGCAAGAGGCCCACGGGCGTGACCAGCACGAAGAAGAGTACGGTCAGCAGCACTTTGGAAACCACCGCGCCCAGAAGCCCGGAAAGACCGAACCAAAGGTAGCCCAGGGGCTTCATGACCTCCGGAACGGTCATGTTGACCACCAGTATGGCCATGGCCGCGTAAATCCAAATCGGCTGTTTGGAGATGACGGCCCCGATCAGGCAGATCAGGGTCATGGCCATGCCCGTGTCGCGACACTGGGTCCGGCTGATGGCTTTCGGGAAAAGGCCCTCTTTGCCGTGGGATTTGCTGTCGATCATGTGCGTTTGAACTCGCTGGGGGATGTTCTGGAACAACCTGCCTTGCTTGCCAGAAACGCGTTCAAATGACAAGCGGCCGACCTTGCGGAGGCACGCACGGCGGTGTACACCCTCCTGGTGTGCATGAATATTTTGAAACGTTCCGCCCTGACAGGCCTGTTGCTCCTGGTCCTGCTTTTTCTTAAGCCCGTTGCGGGCCATGCCCATCCGCATATTTTTATCGACTGCGCCGTCACGGCCGTTTTCGATGAACACGGCCTGACCGGCTTCCGCCAGCAATGGACTTTTGATGAGATGTTTTCCATGGGCATGGTTCAGGAGTATGACGCCGACCATGACGGGACCTTCGACCCGCAGGAGGCCGATAAGTACCGCAAGGAAATCTTCTCCATTCTCACGGAGTACCATTACCTCACTGTGCTCAGCGTGGACGGGGCCGACCAACAGCCCGACCGGGCGCTGGATTTTCAACTCTCGCTCCGCGGTGGCAAGCTCTGCTACCGATTCTTCACCCCCTGCCGCGTGCCGTACGCAGCCACCGCACACACCGTCGCCATCACGGTCTTCGACGAGGAATATTACGCGGACATGGCCCTGCCGCTCGATGCCTGCGGCACGCAGGGACCCGCCGGGCTGACTGTGCGCCGGGACCATCTGGCCGCCCCCAGGCTGACCTATTTCGGACTCATCGTGCCGGAGTTCATTACCTATACCTTTACTACACCATGATCCGCCTCGCGCTTTTCCCGCTGCTCGCCACCCTGCTTCTGCTTTTTTCCGCGTGTCCCGCCTTTTCCGGTCCATTCGGACCGGGAACCGGATCAAAGACCCGGTCCGAGCCTGCGCTTTCCGAGCAGTCAACCCGCCCACCAGAGGCCCCTGGCCCTGTGGCCGCCCTGCTCCAACAGGTGGTCAAGGCGCAAAAGATGCTCCGCGGCATGATGTCCGAACGCGCCAGAATCCTTCGTGAACATCCGTTCGGGGCTTCATTCTGGGGCTTTCTCGGGCTGGCTTTGGTTTACGGCATGATCCACGCCGTCGGGCCGGGCCACGGCAAGACCGTTGTCAGCGCGTACTGTCTTGCCAGACCAGGGCGACCGGCGCAGGCCATGCTCATGGGCCTTACCCTGAGCGCCACCCACGTGGGGTCCGCCACGCTGTTGGTGGGACTTGCCTGGCTGCTGCTCGCCCACAACCTGGCGGGATTCGAGGCGGCGGGAATCTGGCTGGAACGCGCCAGCTACGCGCTGCTCCTGGTGCTTGGAACAGCCCTGCTGATCGGCGCATGCCGCCGGTTCGCCCGCAACACCCACAACACCCCTGCTCCGGAACCTGCCGAAAATCTTCGGCAAATGCTGACAACCGCCTTTGTCACCGGCCTGATTCCCTGTCCCGGAGCCACCTTGATCCTGGTTTTCGCCTTTGGTCTGGGCATTCCCGGAACCGGCCTGCTCTCCATGTTTTTCCTGGCGTTGGGCATGGGCCTGACCACCGGGCTGTTCGGAATGGCCGCTTCGGGCGCGGGCGGAGCCGCTCTGGCCACCGCAGGAGCGGACAACAAGCGCGGTGAGCTGTTCCATGCCCTGCTCTCCCTGGCCGGAGCCGCCACCATCCTGATCTTCGGCGCGGTTATGCTTCTGGGCAGCCTGGCCTGACCCCTAAAGCTTGCTCTTGAGCACCATATCCGTGATGGGACCGCGCGAGCGCTCGCCCTTGAGCACGATGTGGGCGTAGTTGCGGAACCCCTTGAGTTTCTTGACCACCCAATTCAGGCCATTGTTGGATTCGTTCAGGTAGGGATGGTCCACCTGCCGGGTGTCGCCCAGGCAGACGCACTTGACCCCTTCGCCCATGCGCGTGAGCAGGGCGCGGGTTTCCCCGCGCGAAAGGTTCTGCATCTCATCGATGATCACCACGGCGTTCTCGATGTTCATGCCCCGGATAAAGGCGATGGGTTGGACCTCGAACCGTTTGGGGTTCAGCCGCAAATTGTCCGAGGCCGGGTCCATGAAGACCCGATTGGCCGGGCGCAGATCGTGCAGCTTGAGCAGCAGGTCGTGGATGTAGCGGACGTAGGGGAGCATCTTTTCCTCCACGTCGCCGGGCAGGTAGCCGAGCTTGGACCCGATTTCCACCACGGGTTTGACCAGGTAGATCTTGCGGTAGGGATTGTCCTTTTTCTCCAGGGTCAGGAGCAGGGCCGCGGCCAGGGCCAGGAAGGTCTTGCCATAGCCCGCCTCGGACTGGATGGACACGAGGTCGATATCCGGATGCAGCAGCAGTTCCAGGGCGAGGTTCTGGTAGACGTTGCGCGGGCGCACTCCCCAGGCCTCGTTCTGCCAGGAAATGGACCGGGGGCCGTCCGGACCGTGAAAGACCGGCGTTCCCGATTCCCAGGTGAAGCAGTTGGGAACGGGTTCGTCGCCTTCCTCCAGAAACCCCGTGTAGCGCTGGGATTCGGAACGGAACGGGTCCGAATCGCGGTATTCCTCGCAGGCAATGCCGTAAACCTTGGCCTTGAGCTGGAGGATACGGTCGTTGGTGATCAGAATGGGTTGGGCAAGCTCGCCCCGCGTTTCCGCGTGGCCCACCTCCTTCAGTATCCGGTCGTCAAAGCACTCGTCGTGCAGCCCCTTGGCAAAACCAGGGTCCATGACCCGCACGAGATCGTCCCGCAGCAGGGTTTGCACGGCCTGACTGACCACATGCCCGATACGGGCGTCTTTTTTGAGTCGATCAAGTTCAGAAAGAACCGTGTAGGGGATGTGAATCTTGTTTTCCTGACCGTTTCGCAACGCGGCGATGCATTTAGGATTCTCAATCAGGACGTTGGTGTCGAGCACGAATCGCTTTTCCGCCATGTTTCCCGCTCCGTTGTAGAGTGTCCGCCGCCTCGTCCGAGGCTTTCAAGCCGGAACCACCGGGCCAGAGCAAACCTGGGGTCTAGAAAATGTATTCCAAGCTGTTTTCTCCTATCAAGAATTTCTCAAGTTACTCTAGATGTAACATACAAGCGGGTTCCCAGGAAAGTTAAAACCTGGTGACGAACGCAGATTCCTGCGGTTCGCCCTGGAATTTTCGCCAGTTTCATGACGCATTGGCGTCGTTAAAAAAACTTCTTTCCGGCCCGAAGCGACCGACAACTTATCGGTAGAAAATGGAAAGTGGGCAAATGCGGCAAGCCGCTGAAAGCAGCGAGAGCACGGCAGGGTCCATGCTCCGCTGCTTTACGGAAAGAATGAGGTCCGAATGCTGCGTGGTACTGCTTGCCGGAAGGGTGGAGTGGCTTTGGAAGGTTCGGGGCGCGGGGTGAAGGGGGCTGGGGTGACGGGTCTGGGGTGTGCGTCTGGAAGACCCGACGATCATCCGCACTATGCCCGGTTCACCGGGTAAGCGCAGAATAACTGCACCGCGTCAAATCATGGGTTCCATGGCGGCGGCGAGCTGCATGGCGATATCCTTGATGTCCGCCTTGTACGTACCCTCGCGGATCTGCTTCTTCAGACGGCGCAGCTTTTCCTCGCGCCGAAACTCTTCGGGGCACGCCTCCTGGCTGCGCTGCCACTTGGCGGCATCTATTTCATCCTGCCGGGCGCGACGATGGGCGTCCAGATCGATCCAATTCCGCATTTCGCCCCTCCTTG
This sequence comes from Desulfovibrio sp., assembly GCA_050251775.1. Lineage (GTDB taxonomy): Bacteria > Desulfobacterota > Desulfovibrionia > Desulfovibrionales > Desulfovibrionaceae > Paucidesulfovibrio. Next base: position 45,526 of record JBFWMD010000012.1, on the reverse strand, counting down.
GCGGCCATGACCCTGAAGGGGGATTCCCTCCCCCCCAGGGGTCCCTTCCCTGGGATCTGAAACGACATCCGTATCGTTCCGAACGACGGGTAGTCTCTGCCCGTCTCCGGCGATCCCCTGCAAACTGAAACCGCCGTGGTCTTCTTATCGGTAGGGGGCGAGGGGATATTAGGCCCGACCTTTGTTTTTCTTTTGCAACAAATTCAAACTGTTGTTTTATATTTTATGCTAGTGACCCGGCATCGTTGGCAGAGCTCTCAGAAACAAATCCAAAATCCCAGAGAAATCGCCACACCTTGGTGCGCCCCCCGAAAAGCTCTGCGCGCACATTGCCCGCGCCAGGCGCAACAGCTATAGAACGGCATGGCCCCGCATACCGAAACGCCCTCCCCGGCCGAACGCCTCGCCATCTGCTGCGTAAACGTCTCGCCGCGCATCCGCGAGGCCTTGCAGGCGCAAGGTCATACAGTGCTGCCCCTTGCCCCGGCTCCGGGCGAAACACCCCACCTGCCGGACCTGCTTCGCCAGGCCGGGTTTGTCCCTGACGCCGTGCTCCAGCAGGAATTGCTCCGTCCCAGGGTGCTGCTTTCCGGACTGGGCGAAATCCCCTGCATCAAGGCCTTCTGGGCCATTGATCCCCACCTGAATGCCTTTTGGCAATCCTGCTATGCCCGGCTTTTTGACGTGACTTTTTCCACCCAGCGGCGCTGGCTGCCCGACTTGGCGAAACACGGTGCGCAACACACGGTCTGGCTGCCCTGGTACGCTCCGGCTGGCCCCTGGCATCCCTGGAGCGAACGCGACACGCCCCTTTCCTTTGTGGGCCGGGTCACGCCGGAACGTCCCGTACGAATACGCTTTGTAGAATTGCTCGCGCAGCGTTTCGGCTCGGACTTCGTCCATGCCCAGGACCTCGACCACCAGGGCATGGAACAACTCTATGCGCGCACCCGCACCGTGCCCAACGAATCCATCCTCGGCGAGGTCAACTTCCGACTGTTCGAAGCGGTCGCCTCGGGTTGCCTCGTGGTGGGCCAGGACCTCGGCCCGGACCAGGATCCGCTCTTTGAACCTGGCAGGGAAACCCTCTGCTACGGAGACGGACTGGAAATGCTGGAGCTGCTGGAGCGCGCCCGCACCCACGCGACCGAAGCCGCTGCCGTGGCCCGGGCGGGCTGGGAACGGCTGCGCGCCGAGCACCAGCCCGAACACCGCGCCCGCGCCCTGGTTCGCGTCCTGCGGGATGCGCCGCACAGCGCCGCCATGGGACGTGATGCGGACGCCTGGCTGGCTGCCACTGCCTGCCAGTTGCATCGGGCCGGACGCCTGGACCTGGATCTGGACCGGGCCTTGGCCGTGCTGCGCCGTCATGCGGGTGAACCCGCCTTGGCCGCGCTGTGCCTGCGCCTCCTGGCCGAAGAGGGCCGCGCCGGAGAACTCGTTGCGACCCTCAGCGAACTGCGGGCCGCCAACGCCCACCGCGCCAGCCTCGAAGTCAATGCCGCAGCCAGCCTGTCCGCGCTTCGGACCGGGCTTGCGGACCATGCCAGGGCCTTCTGGCTGCGCCACGTGCGCGCGTGCCCGCGCAGGGGCGGCCAGCCCCGCGAGTCCGAAGGGGACACCGCGCTGCTCCGGCTCTGGGCCGGGGAGCTGCGCAAAGCGGGCCGCAACGTGGACGCGGGTTTCCTGTTCAACGAAGAGCGCCACGTTCCGTCCGCAGCCTCGGACTGCCTGGCCCTGGCTCTCCACCGGAAACCGGATGACCTGGAACTGGTGCGCCAGAACGACGCCCTGCTCGCCTTCCGGCCCGGACAGGAACACGCTCGGCTGGGCCTGCTCTCCACCCTGACCCTGCACCGCCGCCAGGATTGGCGGCTGGGGTTGGAAGCCGGTCTGGTGAACCTGCGCAGCTTTCGTCTCGATGCTGGTCGGGAGGAACTGCTCCTGGCTCTGGAGCTGGCACGCGGCCAGGGAGCCGAGAAACGTTTTCTGGCCGCGCTCTCCGGCCGCGACCCTTCAGGCCGCATCCTGCGTTGGCTGGTCTCGCGCCCCTGACCATCCCTTTCCTACGCCATGCAGAACGCGTCCATCCGGAACTTCCGTGGCAACTCAACGCTTGCTTTTGGATGCCGAGACGGGTTTCCAATCGCCACCAGACGCCCATCCGTGGTCAGCGGGTCACTGCGAATCCTGCGCCGAAGAGGCTGCGGGCGGCAAAAGCAAGCGCAACGCAATATATCCAAGCGTGGCAGCCAGCAACGAGGCGAATAAAACCGACATTTTGGATTGTTCAACCAACGCCGGGTTCTGAGCAAATGCGAGATTGGAAATAAAAATAGACATGGTAAATCCAACACCTGTCAGACAACTCGCTCCATACAGATGCAAAAGCGTCGTTCCTGTGGGATAGCTGGAAAACCCGAGCTTCTGCACAAGAAAACATGCTCCGGCAACGCCCAGTTGCTTGCCAATCACAAGCCCGAAAACCACACCAAGAGACAATGGCGAACTCAGGGCATGCAGAATGTCACCCTCCAGTGAGACTCCGGCATTGGCCAATGCGAAGATTGGCATGATGCCAAACGAAACCCAGGGATGCAGCGCATGTTCAATGTTTTGCAAAGGCGTCGTCGCGGCTTCGTAGGCGTGTTCCAAAGAATGGAGCGCTATTTGCTGTTCCTTGTTTGTCAGTACTGTTTTCCCGGGAGTAATCGCCAGCTCGAACGTATCGGCGGCTTTCCGAAGTTTCTCCACAAAGCCGGTGCAATCCAGCTTTGTACCCGCAGGGATCGTCAACGCCGCGAGGACACCGGCGATCGTGGCATGGACTCCCGAGGCAAGGAAGGCAAACCATACAACAATCCCGAGCACCAAGTACGGGATGGTATGCCGCACTCCCCAAAGAAGATTGAGTAAGCACATGCATCCGAGAACGGCAAACCCCGCGCAGAGGGCCAGAAGGTTCAACGAAGACGTGTAGAAAACCGCTATGACCAGGATCGCGCCGATATCATCAACAATCGCCACCGCCGTGAGAAACAGTTTCAGGCTCACGGGGACACGATCTCCCAAAAGCGACAGGATGCCGAGGGCAAAGGCGATGTCGGTCGCCATGGGGATGCCCCATCCCCTCGCTGCATCCTGGTCCGCATTGAAAAGCAAAAAAATGAGCGCCGGGACGGCCATGCCCCCGATTGCCGCGGCAACAGGCATGACGGTCTGGCTGGGAGTGGACAAGCCCCCTACAAGCATTTCGCGTTTGATTTCCAGACCAACCAAAAAGAAGAAAATGGCCATCAAGCCGTCATTGATCCACAGGATTGCTGGTTTGGAGAGGACCAGATCGCCAAGTCCAACTGTAATCCTCGTCTGCCAGACAGCTTCGTAGCTGCCTGCCCAGGGCGAATTGGACCAGACAAGCGCGATAATAGTGCAAAGAAGGAGAACGATTCCTCCCGACGCATTCATTTTAAAAAAATTATTGAATGAGTTCAGGAGAATTTCAACGGGAACCGCATCGCCGATACTCTTTCTCATTTCCTGTCCGCTCGATTCCAACGCTCCGCGCCCCCAGGGGGTCGCTGGTCCGCTCCGCTCCGGCGGCCAGCCGGAGCGGATTCGTGTTCATCGCCCATAAAAACTCTGATTATTCCTCCACGAACCACCCGGTCACAAAGACCGTGACCCGCCGGTTGCGCTGACGCCCCTCTTCCGAGTCGTTCTGGTCCTTGGGGAAGTTCTCGCCGTAGCCTACGGATTCCAGACGGTCCGGCGCAATGCCGAACTGGGTCGTGAGATAGGCGCGCACGGCGTCCGCCCGGTCACCGGAGAGATGGATGTTCGAGACGTAGGACCCCACGGCGTCGGCGTAACCCACGATCATGGCCGTGGATTCCGGGTAGCGGGTCATCATCTCGCCCACCTTGCCGATCTCATCGTGGAACTCAGGCCGGATGTCCGACTTGTTCGTGTCGAACTCCAGGTAGAGATCCATGCGCACGGTGTGGAACTCTCGCTTGGGCGCGGGCGGCGCGGGCGGCTCGGGCACGGGCTTCATCATCCAGAGGGCGTCGCGCACAAAGGCCTCCAGCTTGGCCGGGTCCGTGAGCAAATCCTCGCCCGAGGCCGTGACCGTGCAGGCGTTCAGCTTGGCCAAGCGGTCCACCTCGGCCTGCTCCGAAGGCGTATTCGCAAAACTGACGAGATGCAGGCAGATGTCGTAGTTGGCGTAGAGCTGCTCGGCCACGGGCTGCGGCAACGCTCCCTCGTTCTGGCCTCCGTCCGTGAAGAGAATGATGGCGGTGGGGCCGGGCACGGCGGAAATGGGCCAGGCCAGGTCATAGAGCCCGTTGCCCAGGGGGGTGCGGTTGCCAAAGACCGGCACTTGGTCCGGAAGATCCTGGGCCGCCGCCATGAACGCGGCCTGGTCGTGCGGAGCCAGGGCGAGCAATTCCTGGTACGGCGCAAAACGATACAGTGCGGTTTTGTAGCCCAGGTCGGGCATGGCCTGGGTCATGCGCTGGAGAAGTTCCCGCGCACTCATGAGGTCGGTCTTTTTCATGCCGTGGTAGTCCGACATCATGGACCCGGACGTATCCACGCAAAAAAACACATTATCCACCTTGCGGACCATCTTCTCCGCCGCGAAGGAAACCTGGGAAGCGCAAAGCGTCGTGGCGAGAACAAAGACAATCGCTAGGGAAAACCGAAATTTCTTTTTCATGGCAACCTCCCTGGATTTGCCGATTTTTCATTATGTACGGCCTCGGCCCCAAGGTCAACCTCGCGCAGAGCCACGGATTGATTCTTCCCGCATCTGGACAAGCCTGCCCGCATTCTTTAGGCTGATTGGCCTTCAACCAGAGGAGGTTTCATGCATCGCAACGGAACCAGCCGACGCGATTTCCTCAAGGCCGGGGCCGCTCTGGCCCTTTTCGCCGCCACCCAGGCAAAGCCGCGCGCTGCTTTTGCCGCCGGGCAAACCGGCGACGCTCCTTGCGTGAGCCGCACCCGACCGCTCATGGGAACCTTTGTGACCGTGACCGTGGCGCACTCATCACAGGCCTTTGCCGAAGACGCGGTGGAACGCGCTTTTGAACGCATGCGCGCCCTGATTCCGTTGTTCGACCGGTTCGACGCGACTTCGCCGCTTTCCGTCCTCAATGCCCAAGGCGCGCTGCACAGCGCTCCGCGGGAACTGACCGGACTGTTGGAGACCTCGCGTGCTTTCCATTCCCTGACCGAAGGGGCGTTCGATCCCACGGTCAAGCCCGTGCTGGACCTTTTCGCGGCCACAGCGGCCCGCGACCCCCAGGTGCGCATTTCCCAAAACGACATCCGGGAACTGCTGCCCCTGGTGGACCTGACCGCGCTGCGCATCGGCCCCAGCACCCTGACCCTGGAGAAACGCGGCATGGGCCTGACCCTCGACGGTCTGGCCAAGGGCCGCATCGTGGATCTGGCTTCGGAAACGCTGCTCGCCCTGGGCGCGACCAACCACCTGGTGGACGCGGGCGGGGACATCCGCACCTCGGGCGAACGCGCCCTGGGGCGGCCCTGGGCCGTGGCCGTGCAGAACCCCGAGGGCGGCGACTATCCGGCTGTGCTGCGCATGCGCAACGGCGCCGTGGCCACCTCCGGCGCGTACGAAGTCTGGTTCGGTGACAACCGCCTCTGCAATCACATTGTTGACCCGCGTTCCGGTCATTCGCCGGCGCTGCTTTCCAGCGCAACGGTCCGCGCACGCTGTGTGGCCGATGCCGACGCCCTCTCCACGGCGTTGTTTGTAGCCCCGCCCCGCCAGGGTCTCGCATTGATCGACTCCCTGCCCGGCACAGAGGCCCTGCTGCTCACTCAGCGAGGCGGAAGCCTCGCGTCGCGCGGCTGGGACAACCCTCTTTCCTGAACCTGAACCCAACGGAGAATCCAATGCTTCGCAAAGTACTCATTCTTGCCTTTCTCGTGCTGCCCCTGCTGGCGGCCTGTAATCAGGAAACCGCCAAAACCGGCGGCATCGCAGTGGTGGATCTGGCCCGCGTCCAGCAGGACAGCGAACTGGTCAAACGCATCCAGTCCCACCTCAGCGAGATGAACAACAGCCTCATGAAGGAAGCCCTGGCCGCGGACAAGGCCCGCAAGGACGCCCCCGGCGAGGAGAACGACAAGGCCTTCAACGAGACCATGAGCCGCCTTCAGGGCTCCATGCAGGCCGAGCAGGAGCGCCTGGGCGGTTTCCTGGGCCAGGAACTGAAACGGATCATGGAGGAGTACCGCGTCGAGAAGAAGCTCGACGCCCTGCTGCTCAAGGAGGCCGTGGCCGCTTCGGACCCGGCTTTGGACGCCACGGACGAGATCATCAAGCGCCTGGACGTGCTTGATCCCGGCCTGGAATCCCCGGCTCCGGCTGACAAGGACGCCGCCGAGGCTCCGACCACTGACACTCCGGCCGTGGAAGAAGCTCCGGACGCCGACGCCGCACAGCCCGCTGCCGAAACCCCGGCCCCGGCCGCCGAAGGCAAGCCTGCCGAATAGGCTCCGCCTGCAAGAATTCACAAGGGAACCCGGCGCAGACCGGGTTCCCTTTTTTTTGCCAATGCCGCCTCAGGACAACTGCACAGCGCTTTCTCCGCCAGCCATGCACTCCAAAAACGCAGACAATGTGGCGCCGGTTTCCTCCTCCCGAAACAAAACCACCAGTTCCACCTCGGGCAGGGGAGAATCCCGGATATCCAGATAGTCCACGCCCTGCCGTGCAAACCGGCGCATGCCCGCCGGAACCAACGCCGCGCCCATACCGGCGGCCACCAGCCCGACGGCGGCTTGCTTGCTGGCCGTCTCCTGGGCCACGCGCATGCTCATGCCCCGTGACTCGAACGCCGCCGCCATGGTGTCGAACAGGCCGGGGTTGCCCTCGCGCGGGTAGAGCACCAGGGGCAGGTCCCGGAGGATATCGAATAGCACGCCTCCGGCTTCGGGTCGCAGTTTGCCGGCGGCCACGGCCAGGACATAGGGTTCACGCTCGAACACCACCTTGCGAAACCCCTCCGCAGCACCGAAGCCGCGCACCAGCGCTGCGTCCAGCTCCCGTCGGGCCAGCTTGCGCTTCAGCGTCGCGGAATCCCCCTCGACCATTTCCAGCTCCACACGTGGCCTCGCTTCCCGAAAGCGCGCCACGGCTTCGGGAAAGCGCGTAGCCGCCGCCATGGGCAGGAAGCCCACACGCAAACGGCCCGCCTGTCCCCTGGACATGGCCGAAACATCCGCCACACCTCGCTCCAGGGCGCTGAAGACTTCCCCGGCCATCTCCGCCACGCGCCGCCCTTCGGCTGTCAGCGCGACTCGGCGGCTGTTGCGCAAAAGCAGACGCACCCCCAGTTCCTCCTCCAGGGCTGCCACCTGCCGGGACAGAGGTGGCTGCGACACATGTTCGCGCTCGGCGGCCCGGGAAAAATGCAGTTCCTCGGCCACCGCCAGAAAATAGCGAAGCTGGCGCAACTCCATGATCATACCCCGCAGGTATTGATTTGAGACAAAGAAGACATTGGACGCATGGGTCAATCTGCCGTCAAGTGGCCCATCACGTCAACCAAGGAGGCTTTTATGGAAGCGAAGCATTCGGAGCGCTATGCCAAGGGATTGGAAAGTCTGCTGACCATTGATGGAGATGCGGGCGAGGCCGTGGTCCAACGTCTGGGAAAACTTTTTCCTGACATGGGCCGGCTGATGGTGGAATTCGGATTCGGCGACGTGTTTTCCCGGCCCGGCCTGGACCTGCGCTCGCGGGAAATCGCAACCCTGGGCGGACTCATTGCCCTGGGACATTCCCAGCCCCAACTCGCGGTCCATACCCACGCCGCGCTGAACGTGGGCGTCACGCAGGAGGAAATTCTGGAAATTGTCCTGCACATGGCCGTGTACACTGGATTTCCCGCAGCACTGAACGCCCTGTTCACGGTTTCCGGTGTATTTTCCGAGCGCGCGGCCAGGGCGGACGCGTGTCAGGCCTGAGTCTCAAGGCAACGACACCAGGCACGGCGGCTGCGTCGTGTCTGGTGTCGATTCTTCCAGGCCCGGAAATGCGGGACAGGAACCGGGCTCAGGCCAAGTAGGCCTTTGCCTGTTCAAGCACGCGCTCAAGATGGGCGCGGAACTCCGGATACAGCGCACGAATCTTCACCATATCCCCAGCCCGTCCGGCTGTTTCCAGCTCCAGGGCCGCCAGTTCCAGGCCATGCACGCGGATGACCCCGGACATGCCCTTGAGTGAATGTGCCGCTGTGACCACGGCTTCGGCATTGCCGCTCTCCACGCCTCGGGTCAGCCCCGCGAGCCGCACGGGGGCGTCCTCGATATAGGCCGAGAGCAATTCCTCAAGCAGTTCTTCGTCGTTGTCCAGACTCTCCATGAGCAACGCGGCATTGAATTCGATTCTTTCGTTCGGCATAGTGTTCACCTTTGACTGCGCACTGCACTGGCCACTCCTTCCAGGAGCAGCAGTGCGATTGCGTCTTGCTTCAGAGCTTTTGGTTTGTCCTTCCTATAATTCCCAAAAGCAAAATGTGTTCCATGCGTTACGAAATGTCTTCCGAATGTCACATCGACCTTTCTCGACCGGGAATGGACGCATAAATTTAGAGTAGACTGGTTTTATTGTAGCATCACAAAAGGAAAGTGCAACATTTTTCAAATCGTTTCCTAAAACGAAAAAAGGCCGCGTTCCGGTGCACATCCGGAAAGCGGCCTCCACTTTAAGAAGCCAACTATCGCTTGATGCCGATCAGTGTGCTCAGAATGGAATCGGAAGTGGTGATCACCTTGGTATTGCTCTGGAAGCCGCGCTGAGTCACGATCAGATTCGCGAACTGTCCGGCCATGTCCACGTTGGACATCTCCAGGGAGTTTCCATAGACCGAGCCGCGTCCCTCCTCGCCGGAAAAACCTTCCAAGGCAGAGCCGGAATCCGGCGTGGCGGAGAAAAGATTGCCGCCTTCCCGACGCAGTCCATACTCGCTGTTGAAACGATACAACCCCACCTGATAGAGCTTCTCCTCCTTGCCGTTGGTGAACTGCCCGACGATGAAGCCCTTTTCGTCCACGTTCAGCGAGCGCAGATAGCCCTCGGCATAGCCGTCCTGGCGCGAGGCCAGGGTGGTGGAACCCCATTTGTAGTTCGTGGTGGAATAGGCGTCCTTGTCCGGCGTGGACATGTTGCCCAGGGCGCTCACATTGTTGCCCACGGCCCCGGCGGAGCCGGCCATGCCCGCTGTCCAGGAGGACGAGGAGGTGCTCAGGCCGAAATCCAACGCCACGCTCTGGGAGGTGGCTCCGCTGAAGGACGCGTTGAACGAAGGCACGCCGTCGGCATTGAAGGCTGCGGGAGTCCAGTTGCTGAGCACCGAAGGATCGGTTCCGGTCAGGTTGAAGGCGCTCTGGCCCGTGAGCTCCCCGTACTTGTTGAATGTCAACACGCCCATGCCCAGCAGGCCCGCGCCCGAGGTCCCGGCCAGAGCCGAGCCGTCCTCGGAGGGATCCATGGTCACGAGGTATTCCCAATAGCTGCTGCCCGCCGCGGCATTGCTCAGCGTGGAGGTGTCCACGGGATCGAAGCGCACGCTCAGATTGTGCGCTTTTCCGTTGTTGTCGTAGACTTTGACCGGGGTCTCATAGCCTGTGGGGCTGCTGAGCGGATCGTCGTTCAGCCCGTTCCAGGCCTTGGCCATGGCGAAAAAGGGATTGGCCGCGTCGGTGTAGCTGTCCGCTGTGGCATAGTCCAGGTTGGTCTGCAGGGTAATGGCCGTGGTGGCCTTGGGCTCGGAAATGATGGCGGGCACGATTTGCCCGTTGACCGTGATTTCCTGGTAAGGCAGGCGGATGTCCCCTATGGACCCCACGAGTCCGGTGGTTCGGTCCACGGCCCCGCCCTGGACCCGATACCCCTGCGGAGTGAGCAGATAGCCCTGCTTGTTGAAACGGAACACGCCGGAACGGGTATAATATTGGCTCCCGTCCTCCGGGTTGACCACACCAAAGAACCCGTTGCCCGTCACGGCCATGTCCGTGGACGTGGTCGTGGTTTCGTAGGCTCCCTCCAGAAAACTCGTGCGGATATCCGCGACGCCCACGCCGAGCCCCTTCTGGCTGGTTTGGATCGCGTTGCTCCCGCTGCGGTTGGACCCGCAGGCCAGTTGCGTGCTCATCAGGTTCTGGAAGAGCGCATCCGCGCCCTTGTAGCCCGACGTACTCACGTTGGCGAGATTGTTCCCGATCACATCCATGCGCTGGCCATGGCTCACAAGCCCGGTCGCGCCGATGTACAATGATGAAAATGCCATGACGACTCCTTGGGATGCCCGCCTCGTGGCGAACGCTCTCCTTGCTCCGGTTTCCTCCCCTGCGCCACGGCGCAGGGCCCGGAATAAACTTCCCCGCTCTAGAAACAGCAACCCGCGTGCCAAAGCTTTTCAAATTCTTCTTGAGAGTTCTTTATTCTCATTTCCGGGTCACGATCCGTCCTGAAGATTTCTTTGTGACCTTTGGGCCTCGCCGGCGTATATCTTTTTAAAGGCTTGTTGAGCAGCAGCCTTCAGGATGCCACGCGGATGAATCAGTCGGAAAAGGATTCGGCCCTTGTCAGGGAAACACTCAACGGAGACGCCGAGGCGTTCGGGCTTCTTGTCGCGCGTTACCAGCGCCCCCTGCTGAACCTGATGTACCGCAACACCGGCTCCCGGGAGCTGGCCCAGGACCTGGCCCAGGACGCCTTTCTCAAGGCCTTTGAAAAGCTCGAAACCTTCCGGCTCTCCGCCCGGTTCTTTTCCTGGCTCTACGCCATCGGTATGAACCGGCTCCGCGACCATTTCCGGGCCAAAGGCCGCTCGTCCGAAAGCCCATGGCAGGAAATCGATGCCCTGCCGGATACCTGCGCAGAAGAATTTTCCGAGGAACGCATGAACGTCACCCTGGACGCCCGAACCATCGAATCCCGCTTGCTTTGCCTGCCCCTGCCCTACCGGGAGGCCCTCATCCTGCGCTACAAGGAGGATTGCTCCATGGAGGAGATCGCCGAATCTCTGGATGTCAGCGTGAGCGGGGCCAAGATGCGCGTCCATCGGGGGCTCGACATGCTCCGGGACTTTTTCAAGGAGCCGCGCCATGAATAACCAATGCCGGTATAACCCACGCGACGAGGAACTCCGGGCGCTGTTGCGCTCCCTGCCCGACATGGAACCCGACCCGGACTTCCATGCCCGGCTGATGCGCCGCCTGCCGCAACGCCAGCCGTCGCTCCTGTTGCGCTTCCGGCTCTGGGCGACCCGGCCCCGGACCCTGACCTTCACCCCGGTCCGGATCGCGCCCGTGCTCGCGCTGGCCGTGGCCGCCGTGCTGCTGTTGCCGCATTTTTTGCCGACGCCCCGGAGCGGTGTGACCGATTCCGGTGTCGCGGAATACGCCGGAACCAGCGTCCGCTTCGTGCTCGCCGACAAGCACCGGGGCCTGCATTCCGTGGCGGTGCTCGGCTCCTTCAATAACTGGCGGCCCACCGGGTTCGAAATGCGCTACGACGCATCCGCCGGGGCCTGGGTTCTCACAACGGAATTGCCCCAGGGCAGTCACGAATACGTCTTTCTGGTCAATGGCGCTCAAACCCTGCCCGATCCGGACGCCCCTTTTTCCAAGGACGACGGTTTCGGCCAGAGGAACTCGCTTTTGATGGTGGAAGGGTCCCATGCGCTCTGAACGCGGCCCGCACCGGATGATCGCAACACTTTGTCTTGCCATGCGGCGCTTCACAACGCTGCTCCTGCTTGCGTGCTTTGTCTGGAGCCTCTCGATTTGCGCGGCACGAGCGGAAGATGCCCCGGCTCCCACTCTGGAACAAACCGTGGAACGATTGAACCGTTGCGGGGTTCCCGGCTCCCTGACCAGCCGATTGCTCGCCCTGGTTCTGGAGGGCGAACTGGAACGGAAGGACGCGGAAGAGATCGCCGGAGCACTGCTGCTGCCTTGCGAGGAGGGGCTGCCCATGGAGCCCTTTGCGGACAAGACCGCCGAAGGGTTTTCCAAGCGTGTGCAGCCCGCCCGACTGTGCAGGGTCCTCAGGGCAAAGCTCGATGATTACCGCTCCGCGCGCTCCCTGCTCGCCCCTCTGGCCCAGCCGGAGGGTTCGCCGCTCTTGCCGGAGGTGCTCCGCTCCGCAGGAGAATCCCTGGCCCTGGGCCTGCCCCGCTCCGAGGCGGAGTCCCTGGTCTCGGCGCACCGCCATGCCTCGCCGGAACTGCTCGCCGTGGGCCTGCGCGTGCTCGCGCTGATGCGCCAGACGGATTACCCCCAGGAACTGGCCCGCGACATCGTGGACACGGGCATCGTCAGCAAAACGCTGACCCCGGAATGGGAATACCTCTCCAGGGTGGCGCTCCAGGCGCAACAGCGCGGAATTTCTGAACAACAACTGAAGCAGGAAGCTCTGGAAGCCCTGAGGGAGGGGCAAGGCCTGCGCGGACTGATGGCGCGACTGGGCGCCGTGCCCCGGGATCCCGTCGGCGCGGACCGGATCCCCTGACGCCGAACGGGGCGGGCGCAATGGGCCGCGCTGTCCCGCAATGCCGATCACGACCAACGCTTTTCGAGGGATTTGAAGCACATGAAAAAGACCATCCTGACATTTTGCTGCCTGCTGCTGCTCACAGGCTGCCTTCCCCTTCAAGGCCGGTCCCTGCTCCAGGAAGGTTCCTACGAACAGGGGTTGAGCCTTGCGAAGCAAGCCGTGGCCCAGGATCCCCACGACCCCGAAGCCAACTACTATGCGGCGCGGTTTCTGTTGGCCACGGATCGACCAAAGGAGGCCCTGCCCTTCATCCAAAAGGCCGCCACACTCGACCCCGGCGAGGCCGAGTATCATTTTTGGCTGGGCGTGACCCACTGGGCGCTCTTCGACTTCGACGCGGAACGGGCTGAATATCTCCGTGCCGTAAACCTGGACCCGGACCACATTTCCGCGCACCTCTATCTGGGGCACAGCCATCTGGACGCCGGGGAATGGCGCGCGGCTCTGCGGGAATACGACACGGTTCTCGAACTTCGCGAGCGCGAACCCGGGGCCATGTACAACCGGGCCGTGGCCCTGGACCGGCTGGGCCGCGAGCAGGAAGCCCGCTCGGCCCTGCTGGACTTCATGCTCGCCTATCCCGACGGCGACATGGCCATCTCCGCCGTGGAACAGCTGAACGCCTATGGCGACTTCAGCTACCGGAACTTCATCCTCGGCAAGCGCACGGTTCCCCTGCGTGCCATCAGCTTTGAACCCGGCACTTCCCGGCTCGGTTTCGACGTGCGCTCCTCCCTGGATGTCCTCGGAGCCATGCTCGAAAACAATCAGGCGCTGCACGTCCACATCGTGGCCTATGCGGACAAGGACGCCCCGCTCGCCAGGATGCGGGCGGAACGGGTCCAGCGCTACATAACGATCCATTTCCCCAAGGTATCCGCAAAACGGCTGCTGCTCAGCTGGTTTGGCAGGGGGGAGGTTGTCCACACTTCCGAGTGGGACTACCGGCTCCCGGAATCCGTCAATCTCATCACCGAGGCCCATGAACGGCCTCAATAGGAGCAGACCCATGAGCACGACACGAATGCGGCCCCGGTGTTTTGGGGGTACAAGCGGATTGTCCGCCCTGATTCTGGCGATGCTGCTGGTCCTGATGTGCGCTGACATGGCCTTTGCCCAGGACATCGCCGACACAGACGACGCACAGGAGACCACGGACGCCTCCGTGGACGGCTCCGCGCTCGGCAGTCCCAGGGACGCGGAACGCGCCGCAAATCTCGCGGCAGCGGCAGCTGAAATCGCCGATGCCACTGTGGAGGCGGCCATGTCCGCTGTGGCGGATGCGGAACAGGATCTCGCGGACGCCGTGGCGCTTGGCGAAGCAGACACCATTGCCGCGGCAACCACAAGCCTGGCCGAAGCCCAGGCTCTCGCGGATGAGGCCGTGGCGTCCATGACCAGCGTCAGCGCGGACGACATCGCGGGAATGCGCGCCTCCGGCATGGGCTGGGGAGAAATCGCCCACGCCCTCGGTGTCCACCCGAGCGCCATAGGCCTCGGGCATACGGTACAGGCGCGCAATTTCGGACTGGAGACTCAAAGCCAGATGCGCAGCGGATTCGGATCCACGGCACGCAGCACCCGGCACGGCGAAACCGACATGCCCGGAGGCTCTTACGGCGCGAGCAAGGCGCTAGGCCTGGGCCGTTCCACCAGCAGTTCCGCGGCATCCCGCAGTGGCGGCGGTTCCGGACCCGGATCCGGCGGCGGTTCCGGCGGTGCTGGCGGTGGCGCGGGCGGTGCTGGCGGCGGCTCTGGCGGTGGCGGCGGTGGAGGCGGTGGAGGCGGTGGAGGCGGTGGAGGCGGCGGAGGCGGAGGCGGTGGTGGCATGTGACGCCCTGAACCGTCTCCATTCACCAGACACATTGCCAAAGGCCACGACGTTCGGGTTCACAAAAACTCATCCGCAACCGGATCGCGCCGTTCCCACGGTCCGGTTGCGTTCCGAGGAGATTCACGTCATGCGGCACACCCTTTCTTCGCACCGCCACTTGGCCCAAATCCAGCGCCTGCCAGCCACCGGACTGCTTCTGGCCGCCCTGCTGACAGGATTCCTGTCCTGTCCGGCCTGGGGGCAGGAGACCACAGCTGCCGCGCTTCCCGCGAGTGTCCGGGAAGTGAACCAAAACCTGGAAGCGTCTGACCCCGCCACACAGGCCGCGCGGGAAATCAAAGAGGCGGAGGCGGCCCGGACCAGAGCCGAGCAGAACCTGCAGGAAGCCCAGCAACAGGGGGATTTCGAGCTGATCCAAACGGCCACGGCGAACCTGGACGCCGCGCAGGTACATCTTGAACAGGAGGAAGAACGCATCCATGAGGAAGCGTTTGGAAATTCGTCGAATTCCGAGGCCGAAGCACACGCTGTCCAGCTGCAAAACCAGGGCGCTTCCACGCAAAACAAGGGGCGCAGCGTGTTTCAGGCCACGCCCCACACCACCAGGCAGGGACCGGACGAACTGCCCCAGGATGCTGCAACGCGCAGCTGGAATCAGCGCAACGCGGAACGGCTCCAGGGACCTGGCCGGTATTCCAGCGGTTCGTTCTCGAATTCCATTGGTGGTTCCTCCGGCACGCGGGGCCGAAGCGGAAGAAAGTAACGTCGCTCACTGGGCGGACGCCAGGGCAAATCCGGACCGTCCGCCTGTTCACTCTTCGCCGGAACCGTCCGTCCGGCTCCGACCCGCCAGGGAATCGTAGAAACGCGCATATCGTGCGGCCACGCTCTCCAGGGAGTATTCGCGGATCATGCGCATCCGGCCTTCGCTGCCCAGGGTGCGGCGGGCAGGCTCCGGCAGGGCCAGCAGCCGTGCCATGGCCCTGGCCAGGAACTCGGCGTCGCCCGCACGGACCACCTCCCCGGCGCGGCCCACGATGGTCGCGGAGTCGCCCGCATCCGTGGCCACGCAGGGAACCCCGCAACACAGGGCCTCGCCCAGAACGTTGGGAAAGCTCTCTCCCGAGGATGAGGAGACGCAGAGGTCCAGCCCGGCCAGAATCCGCTCCACGTCTGACCGCTGGCCCAGCAGGTGCAACCGCCCGTTCAGGCGGGCCTGCCGCGCCCAGTGCGCCAGCTCGGGGTTTTCCGGGTCCGCACCCCTGCCGCAGCAAACGAAATGCACGTCCGCCCGCAGTCCGGCAACCCGGCCAGCGGCCCGCAGAAACGTGCGGTAATCCTTCATGGGATCGAAGCGTGCGACCATGCCCGCCAGCAGGGCTCCGGCAGGCAGATCCAGTTCGCGGCGCAATTGCTCCGCAGCCTCGGGTCGGGGCCGGAAACGCTCGGCATCAAAGCCGTTGGGGATGATTTCGAACCGGCGCGGAACATAGCCCAGGGCAATGTGCCGGTCCACGGCGGAGCGGGAATTGGCGACCACAGCCTCGGGCAGGCCGGAAACGCGGGCGCAGACCCGCACGGTCCATGCGGTGGAGCGGCGGTATTGGGAAAAATCCATGAATGAGCAGCGCAGGTTCCAGGCCAGGGCCGGACGCCCTCCCAGGGGAAAACCCAGGCGTACGGCGGCCAGGCCCAGCAGGTCCGCGTGGTAGAGCCAGGTCTGGACCACGTCCGGACGCAGGGCGCGCAGCAGGGATGTCAGTCGGGCCAGGGCCAGCGGCGAGGGCAGGCCCCGGCGCATGCCCAGGTCATGCAGTTCCACTCCGGCGGAGCGGATGCGCTCCCCCAGGAGCCCAGGCCGGAGCATGCTGACCACCACGGGCTCGTACGCGCTGGAATCCATGCTCTCCACGAGCTTGGCCAGCATGGTCTCGGCACCGCCCGTTTCCAGTGCGGTGATCAGGTGCAGCACCCTCATGCGCAGCCGCGCCGGGTCCGCTCACGGTTGACACGCTTTCGACTCATGCCGTACCTATTTCCCACCAGCAGCAAACCGAGGTGCGCATGTACAAGCCGTTCAACCAGTTCGACGCCCTGGCCCTGGCCGTTATCGCCGCGTTGGCGCTGTTCTGCCGCCACTATGCCCAGGTCGATGCCCAGGTGCAGGGCAGCGCGCTGGCGCACATCTTCGGCTCCCTTGCGGATCTTGGCGGAAAGCTCTTCTGAGTTTCGCCTCCTGACCACCCGTTGGCTCGGCTTACTGAGCGGCGCCCTGACCCGACGCTGCGGCCGCTCCCGGCTGCTGTTCCGAGCCAGCGACCCCGGCATCGACCTTCTGCTGCATCTCATATTCCATTTTGTCCAGCAACAGGCGGGACATGTTCAGGATCTCCTCCAGCCCCTGCCGCACGACCTTTTCCTTGAACGCCTTGTCGTCGCCCAGATCCACCAGAGGCTTGGGCTCCGGGCCGCCGGCCTCGGGACGGGCCTCCAGGGCTGCGAAGCGCTCGTCAACGGCTGCGGCGCGCTCGGCCTGCTGCCGCTCCAATTCGTCCAGCCGAGCCTGAAGCCGGGCATTTTCGCTTTCCAGCGCTTCCAGGCGGCTCTGCACGGCGGCGTCCAGCGTTGCAACGGCGGCAGCCTGCTCGTCCGCAGCCACTCCAGGCTGCTCCAGCCCCTGGACGCTGGCAAATCCGGCAGGGTCCTCGGTTCCGCCCTTTTCCATGGTGCAGCCCACAGACAGGGCAAGGGCCGCGAGACACGCGGCGCTCAGGATGATCTTTCGCATATGGCCTCCATTGTCCGTCCCGCGCGGGCCGGGGGGTGTCGTTGCCGCCTGGATACCAGACCCGGACGCGGTTTGTCGAATGTATCCGAGAACGCCCTGGCCTGGACTCCCGGCTTCACGGAGGGTAACATGATACTCATTCTCCGAATCGCACTCCACCCCAGCCGCAGGAGACCCCCATGCCGCAAGCAACGAGCACATCGGCTTCTGTCCCTGACCCGAACCGTTTCCATCGGTCTTCCAGGAGTTTTCCCCGATCCTTTTTCCAGGCGTCGCTGCTGCCGCTTCTGCTGCTTCTGGCCGCCCTTTGCGCGCCCACGCTCCCGGCTCAGGCCGATTGCACCGCCCGCGAGCAGGCTGTGCGGCTGTTCCGCAACTATTCCCTGGGCATGTCCCGCCAGGAAGTGCTCGCCGGCGAAGGGGCCTACGACTGTGCCGAAGCGCTCGGTCCGGACGCGGTCTGCATGGATGCGGTGGAATTTCTGGGACAGAACTGGAGCCTGGACTTCGCCTTTTCAAGCCAGGGGTTGAACACGGTCAGCCTGCGCGCTCCCTTCAGCCGGGAACTCTACGCCCGGTCCTTTGCGGCCCTGGATGAACGCTTCGAACTGGTCAGCCTGCAATCCGACGCCGAGCCTCTGGACCTTGTGGCGCTTTGGCGCAAGAGCACGGATTCCGGCGAGGCTTCCCGCCGGATGTCGGAATACGAGGCCGCAGGCATGGCCCGAAGCAATCTGGCCTATGTTTTTCTGGAACGCTGGGGAGTGCAGCAGGCTCTGGACCAGGCCGCCAGTGTCAAGGAACTGCTCGCGGGCGCGCGACCAGGGACACGGTCCGCCGGGCTGGTGCTGCGCCGGGACCCGGCGGGGCAGGACTGGATCGTGTTGCAGTTCGATGTGGCGCGTACCGGAACACGGCAGCCCGGAACGCCCGAATCAGCGGCGAGCGCCGCCCAAAAAAAAGGCCGCCCCGTTGCGGAGCCGTAAAAATAAAAGCACGGTCCGATCAGAAAGCAGGGGGGCACGGGGTCGTGATTGCTGTCTGGCCGGACCGTGTGGTCCCCAATGGGAAGTCGCACGGCGACGTTGTCAGCATAGTGCCGCAAAACCGGAAAAGGTGTCGATAGGGGGGATTCCCAATTTTCTGGGCGATTGACCCGATGTCTCCCGAGGTCCAGCTGGCGAGACTCAGCTGGCCCAGGTATCGAGGTCGATCAAACCCAGCTTGGCCGCATAGCGCACCAGTTCCACAGTGCTTTGCAGCCCGAGCTTCTTCATGATGTTGGCGCGGTGGTTTTCCACGGTCTTGGGGCTGATGTACAGCCGCTCGGCCACCTCGCGGGTGACCAGGCCCTCGGCCAGAAGGCGCATGACTTCCTGTTCCCTGGGGGTCAGCAGCTTGTAGGGGTCATCGGCCCCGCCCTGCCTGCCGTTGCGCGACTTGAGCAGCTTTTCCACCACCTCGCCCGAAAGGGCGCTGTCCAGAAATATCTGCCCGCGGGCCACGGTGTCCAACCCACGCAACAGCCCTTCACTGGCGGAATCCTTGACCATATAGCCAGTGGCTCCCGCCTGGAAAGCCTCCACGATATAGTCCGCGTTGGCGTGCATGGACACGATGATGAACTGGATTTCCGGCATGATCTGACGCAGCTCGCGGATGAAGGCAATGCCGTTCTTGCCCGGCATGGTGATGTCCACGAGCATGATATCCGGACGCAATTCCTTGACCTTGCTCAGCGCCTCCTGGGCGCTGCCCGCCTCCCCGCTCACGCGGAAACGGTCGCTCCTTCCGATGAGTGCCTTGAGGCCCTCCCGAAACAGCGGATGGTCATCCACAATCATGACGCGTTTGAACTGCTCTTTGATCATTTGCTTGCCCTGTTTGCGCGCTCTAGGCTTATGCCGCGCGCAATGCCGTTGTCGATAGGGAAATCCCCCGAATGTCATCTGCGCGGTCCGGGTCGCCCGCCTCTTCCCGCTTATCGCTAGCTGTAGCCGCAGCGCGGGGAAAAATCCAGAAGACTCCATTCCCGGAAAATCCCTTCCGCGCTTGCTTGTGCTTCCCGTTAAACATATAGAGAATGATCAGAGAAAAGGATAATCTCGACAAATGCTTTTTTCTCGCTACCAGATCACCCTGTTCTCGCACTGGGGAAAGCCACTCTTATCCGTGAGTCTGAGCGGTCTGGTTCTGCTTGGCCTCTCCCTTTTCGCGCTGGCCCTTGCCGCCGGAAACGGTTTCCTGCTGGTGCGCTGGCAATACTGGCTTGCATTGCAGCAGACTCAACAAACACTCCTGGAACAGCGACGCGACATTTCCCATCAAATTCTCTTCCAGACCGCTGCTCTGAACGATCTGGAAAACCGCGTGGTGCGCATCGTGGACTTCAACACCAAGCTGCGAATCATGCTCAACATCGCGGACCCTGGCGATCAGCTCGCATGCCTGTCGCTCAATCCGCGCGATCATCTCGGACTTCAGCGGGTCCCCGCCCTGTTCCAGCGCAACCATTTTCGCGAGATGCGCATGCGCCTCGACAACGTCGATGGCGAAATGGTCGCCGAGGAGATCCGCCAGCAGCTCATCGGCCACGCCATTGCCGAACAGCTCGAAACCCTGGGGACCATCCCCGTGATCATGCCCACGCGCGGCCGGTTTTCCTCGCCCTTTGGCTGGCGAAACGACCCCTTCAACCATGGACGGCGCTTCCACAAGGGCATCGACCTGACCGCGCCCACAGGCACGCCCGTGCGGGCCACGGCCAACGGCGTCATCAGCCGTCTGGACAACTCCGCCTCGTATGGGTTGGTGATCACCCTGACCCACAGCGCGGAACTCGTCACGTTGTACGCCCATCTCAGCAAGGTCGCCGTGATCGAAGGACAGCACGTGCTGCGCGGCCAGATCATCGGTTTTGTGGGCAACACCGGGCGCAGCAAGGCCCCCCACCTGCATTACGAGGTTCACCAGCGCGGCCAGCCCGTGAACCCCAAAAACTACATCCTGCAATGAGCAAGGGAAAGCGCCCCTGGGATTTCGGTTCCAGGGGCGCTTTCCACCCGAAGGGGCACAAGGGCAAGCCCGTCTATTCCGAGGACGGGTCCCGCTCCAGCGTGTAGGTCAGGGCGTACATGCCCGAATCCTCCAACGGCCCCAAACTCACGGAGAAGTCGTCCCAGGTCCAGCCGTAGAGCGGGCCAAGCTGGCGACCCGGGCCGAATTTGGAAATGAGCATGTCCTTGACCAAAAAGGCGTTCACGTTTCCCTGCATGGTCAAAACAACGGAGCGCAGTCGCTCGCTGCGGAAATAGTAGGCCACGGAAACGATGGCCGCCTCGCCCAGGGTTGGGGGCTCCCCCTCGCGATAATACACATCCTTGAACCGCTGACCCGCGCCGGGCATGCGCTCGGAAACGGGATGCAGCCCCTCGATTTCCGCCAGGGGCGCACCGAAGTGCGCGCCACGGAAGTCCGCAGGTCGCGGCGCATCAGGATATCCCGGTCCGCCCGCTTGTGCCGCCCCCGCCAGCAGCGTTCCCAACAACACCAGCAACATGATTCTCAGAATCCGTCTCGTGGGCATTACTCTCTCCTTGCGTCTTACGCCGCTCAGATCAGGGACGCGCCGCTGAGCATCTCGATGAATCGTTTATACACGCCCAGGTCGAAGGCCCCGGCCATTTCGTGGCGCATCAGGATCAGGGCGTCGTAGGCCCGCATAGCCGGCGCATAGGGCCGGTGCGAGGTCAGAGCGTCAAAGACATCCGACACGGTTATGCACTTCACGGCCAGGGGAATGTCATCGCCCCCGATGCCCGAAGGGTAGCCCTTGCCATCCATGCGTTCGTGGTGGAACAAAATGCAGTTGAAGGTTCGCTGGCTGATGTCCAGCCCGGCGCAAAGCGCCACCCCCTGCACCGAATGCGTTTCCACCAGGCTGCGCTCCTCCTGGGTCAGGGCGCCGCGCTTGTTCAGGACGCGCAGGGGAATGCGCGTCTTGCCGATGTCATGGAGCAAGGCCCCCAGGCCGTATTCGAAGTGCTCTTCCTCCGGGACCTCGAAACAGGCCAGCAATGACAAGGTGTAGACAAAAACCTGCAGACTGTGTGTGTAGCTTTTGTAGTCGTGGGAGATGAACGGGCCAAGGGTTTTCAGGGTCCGCTCGTCCCGGAGGAAGTCCATGCTCTGCCGGACCACGCTCTTGATCCGGCAGAATTTCTCCTCCACGAGCCGGGGCGGCAGCTTGTCATTGAAGGCGTCCCGGACCACTGTGGCCGTGGCGTCGTAAAAGAGCCGGGAGCGTTCCCGCATGGGCAGCGATTCGTCCATGAGGATGCCGCCGAGATTCTGCTCCACGTATCTGTCGAAACCGGGTTTTTCCACGGTCTGGACGTAGACTTCACTCACCCCGCTCTCAAAGAGCTTGACCCGCTGCTCCGTCGTAAAGATCTCGCCCGAGCGGGCATAAAGCACGAATTCTTTGTTCTGGCGCAGATACACCGAAAACTCCCCCAGCGCCTCGGGCACGAGGATCAGGGGAGACACAGGGAAAAAAGAGGCCGGAATCCACTTGCGTTCCGTCTTGTCTAGGATGCTCACGCCGGTACGGTCGCTCCTTAGTTCGGATAGAAGATAAAGAAGAGCAGCGAAAAGCCGGAAAGCACCCACATGCCAGCTGGAACCTTTTCGGGCTGTCCCGTGAGGATCTTCATGACCGGATAGGCCACGAAACCAGCGGTCATGCCAATACCGATGTTGTAGGTGAAGCTCATGAGGATCACCGTCAGGAACGCTGGGAGCACCTCGTCCGGATTGGCAAAGTCCAGGCCGCCAGAACTGGACATCATCAGCATGCCGACCACGATCAGCCCCGGCCCGTAGGCGCAGGGCGGGATGGCTGTCAGCAGCGGCGCCAGAAACAGGGCCAGCAGAAACATCAGCGCCGTGACAACCGCGGTCAGTCCCGTGCGGCCTCCGGACTCGATGCCCGTGGCCGATTCCACGTATACGCCCGTGCTCGTGGTACCCAGACAGGCCGCGACCACTGTGGAAAGCGCGTCCACCAGCAGCGGCTTGCGGATTTCAGGCACGTCGCCATTCTCGTCAAGCATGCCGCCGCGATGGAACACGGCGTGGAGCGTGCCCATGGTATCCACGAAATCCATGACCAGCACAGTCAGAATCACGGAAAAAAATCCCCAGATCAGCGCACCGCCGATGTCCATGGCCAGGAACGTCCCGGACAGGGACGGAGGCATGCTCACCCAGATCTCGGGCAGCGGGGCCGCGTTGATGCCGAAAGCGATACCCGCCACGGCCAGGATCCCGAGGATGATGGCGCCGGGCACGCGCCAGACCATCAGCGCGGACATGAACACAAAACCGCACATGGCCAGAAAAACCTTGATGTCGCCGAAGTCGCCGAGGCTCACAGGCACGCCCGGGGCCGGGCTTTTGGCGATGATTCCGGTGGTCATCAACCCGATGAAGGTTAAAAATAAACCGATGCCCGCAGTGAAGGCCTGCTTCAGGCTCAGGGGAATGGAGCGCACCAGCCACTGCCGCACGCCAAACAAGGTAATGATTGAAAACACGACGCCGCTGATGAAAATGGCGCCCAGCGCCGTCTGCCAGGAGTAGCCAAGCACCCCGCAGACCGTATAGGCGATGAAGGCGTTCTCTCCCATGTAGGGAGCCACGGCCAGGGGCCGGTTGGCATAGAGCCCCATGGCCAGCGTTCCGAAGACCGCGGAAAGAATCGTGGCCACCATGCTCGCGCCGAGAGGAATACCCGCATCCTTGAGAATTAACGGGTTGACCACGATGATGTAGGACATGGTTACGAAGGTGGTCAGCCCGGCCACGATCTCGCGGCTCACCGTGCTGCCCGAACGCTCAATACCGAACCAGCGATCAAGAAACATAAGCATTCACTCTTCTCCTCCGCATCGGTTTTCCAGGCAACGCCCCTTCGCCCGCAACAAGTGTCATCTCGCCCCCCCCAGAAAGCCCGTTGTTCAGTCCCGCTCCGATCCCGTATGCGCTTCCGGCGGAGAGAACAACTCGTTCAAAAGCTCGGCGAATATCGCGAAATCCAGCGGCTTGGCAAGGTAGCCGTCCATGCCGACCTCCAGGAACCGCTCCATGTCTCCCTCCATGGCGTGGGCCGTGAGCGCCACCACGGGAAGGTCGCGCGGAATCCTGCCCTGCCCCTCCCGGATGCGGCGGACCGCCTCCATGCCGTCCAGCACCGGCATCTGGATGTCCATGAAGACCACATCAAAAGGTCGATTCTCGTCAACCGCTCGTTCCAAGGCTTCCAGGGCATCCTGGCCGTTTCCCACGCCCAGGGTCTCGTACCCCAGTTTGAGCAGAAACCGCTCGGCCAGAAGCATGTTGACTTTGTTGTCCTCAGCCACGAGCACCCGAAGACGCCGGGACGGCTCCTGGGGAAGCGGGGAGTCCTCCCGCGCCGCTTCGGGCTTCTCCCCGAACGGAATGCTCTGGACAAAGGCTGTGAAACAGACCGTGGTTCCCTGGCCTGTTTCGCTGCCCATGCAAAGCGTGCCGTGGAGCATCTCCACCAGACGCCGCACAATGCCCAGGCCCAGGCCCGTGCCCTGATATCGGCGGGAAGGAGTTTCGTCCGCCTGCACGAACGGATCGAAAATCCGTTCCAGATTCTCCTCGGCAATGCCGATGCCCGTGTCCTCGATCTCGAAATACAGTTGCAGGTCCCCGCGCGGATCATTGCGACCAAACGCCTCCACCAGCACGCGAACTTGACCCTGGTCCGTGAACTTGACCGCGTTGCCCACCAGATTGAAAAGCACCTGGCGTAGCCGGGGTTCGGCCCCATCCACCAGTTCCGGCAGCTGCGCGCCGATCTGGAAGAGCAGTTCCACGCCTTTGCTCCGCGCCTGTTCTGCCAGGGCGTGCTCCACGGTGCGCAGCATCTCCCGCACCGAAAAGTGTTCACTGGGCGAATTCATACGGCCCGATTCGATCTTGGAGTAGTCGAGAATGTCGTTGATTACGGCGAGAAGCCCCAGGGCCGAGTCCAGGCCCGTGCCCACGTATTCGGTCTGCTCTCCGGAAAGCCCTGTCATGTTCAACAACTGGAGCATGCCGATGACGCCGTTCAGAGGCGTGCGGATCTCGTGGCTCATGTTCGCCAGGAAGCGGCTCTTGGATTCGGCCAGGTACTCGGCCTCCTCCTTGGATCGCCGCAACTCCTCCTGGAGCCGCCGGGCCTCGGTGATGTCGCGGACCACTCCCACGAGCAGCCTGCGACCGTCGCTGCCCTGGAACACGGCCTTGCTCGTGGCCAGAAGCCGCCAAACCCCGGAGGCGTCCCAAAAGTCCTCCTCGTGCAGAACCTTGATACCGCCCATCAGGGCCTGCTCGTCCCTGGCCGCGAAACCGGCGGCCTGCTCCGGGTCGAACAGCTCCCAGGTACTGCGGCCCACAACGTCTTCGCGGTCACGTCCGAGCAGCAGGCACATGGCCCGGTTGGCCATGACGTAGCGATGTTCCTGATCCTTGACGTAGATGGGATCGGGAACGGCGTCGATGATCCCGTCGAGAAACGCCCTGGCCTGCTGCGCTTCCAGTTGGGCCGCGCGCCGCACGGTCACGTCGTGCAGGGAGCCCACCACCTTGCGCTGCTCGTCCTCGTCCGAAACCAGCTTTGCCGTTACGGAAAAGTGGCGTACGGATCCGTCCCTGTCCCGGAACCGGATCTCGTGGTCCTCAACATGTCCCTGGCTCTTGAGCACGCCGAGCAGCCGCTCGCGCTCGCCCGGCTCGGCCAGCAGCGGCAGCATGCCGGAGCGGAGAATCTCCTCCCTGGTGTAAAAGCTGATCCGTTCCACCGCCGGACTGATTTCCAGAACATTTCCCTCGAAATCACTCTCGAAATAGACATCCTGAATATTTTCAAAAATGTCACGGTACTTGCGCTCGCTCCGGGCCAGATTCTCTTCGGCCTGCTTGCGCATGGAAATATTGGTCAGCCGCCCGGCCGCGCCCAGATACGTGCCTTCCTCCACCAGCGCCCGCGCCACCATGCGCACCCAGACCGGAGTTCCGTCCTGGGCCAGAACACGGCATTCGGCGCTGGCCTCGCCGGTTTCGAGGATATTTTCAAGGGAACGCGTCAGCTCCCTACGATCCTGGGCATGCACCAGCTCCTCAAGCCTTCGTCCCAGGAGGGTTTCCGGCTCCAATTCGGCCAGCCGGAGCATGGCGGGGCTGACGTAGGTCAGCGCGTGCCGGGAATCCAGCGTCATGATCACGTCGCTGATGCTCTCGGCCACCTGCCGGAAGCGAACATCCGCCTGACGTTCCGCCTCCTCGGCCAGCTTGCGGCTGGTCAGGTCCCGGGAGACCACGACAACGTGCGTGACGCCCGCACCCTCCTCCCGGTAGGGCGTATAGGTGACCTCGTAATAGCCTTCGGGTTGATCCGGAAACCGGAACCAGGCCTCGTAACTCACATCCTTTCCGGAAAAGCAGTCGTCCAGCGCCTGCCGGATCACCCCGCTGAAGACGCGTCCGCTCCAGACCTCGGAAACGTGCCGCCCAATGGGATTACGACAGATGGCCTTGACCGAGTCCAGAAAGGCCTGGTTCGCAGCCTTGTACTGGTAATCCCGCCCGATCAGACTCATGGGGTCGCGGGAAGCGTCCGTCATGAACAGATGCCTGCGGAGCATGCTCTCGGTCTGACGCGTGGCGGTCACATCCCGGGCCACACCCTCCACGTGGGTGGGTACGCCGTCCTTGCGCACCAGGATCGTGCGCAGCAGGATGCGCCGTTCCTGGCCACCGCGCGTGACCACGACAATCTCATATTCGCCCTCGTTGCGGCCCGCGTCCATACCCCGAAGCGTTTCATCCACAAATTCCAGCCAACGCGGATGGACCACCTCGCGGTAGATGCCCGGCGAACCGCAAAACTCGCTGCGGACGTAGCCGCAAAGGGCTTCCATGGCCGGATTGATGTATTCGAAGCTGCGGTCCTGCAGGCGCATGCGAAAGAGGCCGTCCGGCACGCCGTCCGCCAGACGGCGAAAAAAGCGGCGTTCGCCGCCCGTCTCGCGAAGCTCCCGAAGCAATCCGTCCAGCTCGCGACTCATGGCGCGCCCTGGCTCGCCGGCTTCCCCGGCTGCCAGACGCTCCATGCACGCTGTCAGCTTTACGAGCAGATCGTCGAGTCTGGGGTGCATGGAATCTCCGCGATTAAGTGGGTTATCTTTTTGTGCAATACCGCAAACCCGGAAAGCTATCAATCCAGGCCTCCCCCCGTACCCACAGGGCATGCGGACGATTGCCCCCTTTGAACCCTGGGCAGGCGGGACCGGGAAAGGTATGCTCCTGCCATGCAAACGCGAACTCCTCTCCCTATACGGCCCCCCGTATCGCGATCCGCCCGGTCCGGCTCGAAATTCCTCCCGCTTCTGCTCCTGGTCGCGGCGCTCGGAGCCCTCTGGCTGACTCCGACATGCAAGGCCCAGGACAACCTGCCTGCGCCACGCGACCAGGTTCACTGCATCACCGCGCTCGACGGCGATTCCCTGTTGGTGGAATGGGCCGGGCGGTCCAATGGCCGCTTCCAGATCCGTCTGCTCGGCGTGGACTGCCCGGAAAAGGGACAGGAATTTTCCAACGTGGCCAGGACCATGAGCCGGAGCTTCTGCAATGGCCGCGTGCTGGACCTGGAATACGGCCCGCATCGCACGGATCGCTATGGACGCGTGCTGGCCTATGTCTGGAGTGACGGGAAGATGCTCAACGAAATCCTGGTGCTCCAAGGGCTGGCGCTGGCCATTGCCCATGACCGGGAAGAACAGCACGCGCAACGGCTCGCCCGGGCCGAGGGGCAGGCGCGGATCGACAAGACCGGATTTTGGAGCAAGGGCGGGCTGGAAATGACTCCGCGCCGTTTCCGCAAATTACACCGGCGCTGAACGCGCGCAGAACAGACCTGCGCAGGCTCAGTCGCTGACGAGCAGCCTCTGGCCGGGATGGATGATGCTGTCCGACTTCAGCCCGTTGGGTCGCAGCACCGCCTTGAGCGGCACACCGAGTTTGCGGGCGATGGAATGGATGTTGTCTCCCGGCTTGACCACGTACGTGCGCAGCTCCTTTTTGGAGGGGTCCGGCACGGCCCGCGCTGGCGTGGGAACCGAACCGGATGCGGCCACGGACGGTGAAGCGGCCCCCTTGAGCCTGGACACGAATCCCTTTGCCGCACCTTTGGGCAGCAGCAGAACATGCGACCCGCGCTCGAGATCATCCCCGAGAATCTGGGTGTTCAGATCTTTGATCACCTTGTAGTAGGTCCCGGCCGCCGCAGCGATGTCCGCCAGAGGCGTGTCCTTTTCCAGCGTCAGGGTGATGCGGTCAAAGGCGGGCGCGGCGTAGAAGTCCTCCTCCTGGAAACGAAATCCGTACCGGGCCGGGTCCGAAAGGATCATCTTGGCCGCCATGGCCCGAAAGACGTAGGCCTGGGTCTCCAGCGGCAGGTAGAGCCTCCAGTAGTCCTGCACGCTCTGGGTGCGGATGCGTTTGCGCATGCCGTTTTCGCCCATGTTGTACGCGGCGCAGGCCACGGCCCAGGAACCGAATTCCGCGTGCAGTTCCTGGAGAAAATCCAGAGCCGCCTCGGTGGAGGTGAAGATGTTTCGCCGTTCATCGATGTTTCCGTCCACGCGCAGTCCGTATTTCTGGGCTGTGGGCCGGATGAACTGCCAGTAGCCGACGGCTCCCCGGTGGGAACCCGCATGCGGACGGAGCGCGCTTTCAATGACCGCGATGTACTTGAGGTCGTCGGGCATGCCGCGCTTGGCCAGGCGCTGCTCGATGTAGGGAAAGTAGCGACCTGCCCGTTTGGCGTTCAAAATCACCTGCGCCCGGTCCCAAAGCAGCACGAGCAGCTCCTTTTCCAGACGCTCGCGCACGTCGTCCAGCTCCAGCGGCACTGACTCGCCGCAGAAATCCAGCGGCCCTTCCACGCGGACGCAGGAGAGCAGCGACGGAAAGACGGCAGCCTCGGCCTGGGCCTCGGCGGTCCGATCCGCGCCGGACACGGGCATGCGCTCGATGGCCTCTGCCAACGGCGTCCCGAGAACCAGAACCGTGAAAAAAAATGAACCCAAAGCGCAAAAGGACCACGATGTCTTTTTCATCCTTTCATTCTATCGCATGGAAAGCCGCTGCTGCAAGGGCCGTTCATTCAAAGATTCGCAAACCGCGCGTCTGTTCCGGACATAAACAAAAGGGAGGCCGAAGCCTCCCCCGTTGCCCTCCTCGGCATTCTGGCCGCTATCCCTCCAGCCCGGCCAGTTCCGTGCGTAGCGCCTGGGCCTGCGTTTCCAGTTCCGCCAGTCGGGCCGTGTCCGCCGCGTCCGGCTCCGACCCGGCGAGTTGCGCCGCCAGGATGGCCCGCGTGGGCCGGATGGCCGCCGTGTCCAGGGCGGCAAGAGCCACGAGAATTTCCGCTCGCCTCTCCTCGGCCTGCACAGATGCGGGCTTTTCCGGCGCGGCCAACAACGCCTCGTCCGGCAGTGGCCCCAGGTCCTCCATGATCCGCGCCGGGGCGTCCCACTCATCGCCGGGCAGCCAATAGGCCACGCCCCTATGGTCTTCCACCTGCACCCAGGCCGTGCCGTTCCAGCAAGCCACCCGACCGGCTGCGGTGTCAGGTGGGTTTACCATGGTCGCGTTGGCCGGAATCAGAAACGTCCCATGTTCCAGTGGATTGGGCCTTGCCAGGGACGCTCCAAGATACTCCACGTTCTGTTGGTCGAAGTGATATATTTGCATAATGCCTCCTAATATCTGATGCAATACATGACGTTGACGTTGCGCGGGCGGGTTTCATTTCCGCCTGTTGCGCCAGTTGTTGCTGTTGAAGAATAGATTGGAGTTGCGCGGTTGTCTTCCGCTAAATACCTAACACCGTAGGAGCCAGACACGTGTGTATGCGATTTGAATTCATCATTCTGCTTTGTGCCATTATTGTCGCCCGAAGTTCCGTCGCCACGATTCGTTCGTGTGGCGCGATCCGGATCAACGCCACGCCCATGGTCCCATCCGCGCAGGAATTCGCCCCGGTTGTCAGGAAGGTTGAAGGTGGTTGAGCCGTCCCCGACCCCGAAGCGCGTACCGATGACGCCGAACAGGGCCGCGTAGGTAGTGCGACTAATGGCCGCGCCGTCCCGCTCCAGGAATCCGTTCGGGGGCGCGTCCCCGTCCCAGATGATGCTCGCTCCCACGGGTATGCCGACCACCAAGGCGTTGGTCGGAATCTCGTCCGGCCCCGTGCCCACGTCGTGCCCAGCGGCGGTTCCGGCATCGGTGATGTCCGCGAGGACGTGCGCATGTTCGACGCCGGCCTTGTCCGCCAGGGCCGCGTCCAGTCCGGAAATGGCGGCCATGGGGTGGCAGTCCACGGCGTCGCGCGCCACCAGGCTGTTGTGCTCCCCTCCTGCAATGGCTTCCGCTTCATCCCGAGCGGCTTCCGCAGCGGTGCGGGCGGCCATGGCCGCTTCGCGCGCGGCCAGGGCCTGTCCGGACGCCGCTGTGGCCGTGGCCGCGGCGCTGGCAGCACTCCCAATCTGCGCGACCGTGGGGCCGTTGGTCAGGTTGCCGCTTTCGTTCCAGGCAAGCACCGCGCCCGGATTGGGGTTCGGGACCACAGGCGTTCCCCCGTTGCTGGACACCGGCAGCAGCAGCGCGCGTTCGATGCGTTCGCGGTTGGACTGGGCAATCATGGTCAGCAGATCCAGAGCGTTTTCCCTGGACTTGGCCGAGAGCGGCACACCCTCCTCGTATACTGTCTCCTGGAGGATCGGCGGATCCCGGCGGATGGCCAGCACGGCCCCCTCCTCCGGGGCCTGGGTCAACACGCAGGTTCCACCCACGCTCTCCCCGGAGCGCACAAGGACATAGTCGGATCCAGGGGCAAGTACACGTTCCACGTTGTCCGACCCGCGCAGCAGCACCTCCAGGTCCGCGTCGGCCACATAGCTGAAGGGTACGGTAAACTCCTTTGTGGAGCCGTTGCCCTGATAGATGATCTTGGATTGTTCCGAAGCAATGGTCATGGTTTCTCCTTTTTTGGCGCTACGTTCATGAACAGGCTCTACAAGTCGAAGACTCTGCCGCCGCGTGAAAGCAACGACCCGCCCAGCCCCAGCGCATTCGCGCCGTATCCACTCGTCGCGCTGTTTCGCAGCGCTTTGGCCTGGCTCCGGTAGCGGTTTGCGGCGGTATTTCCGGACGAGAGTTCCGCGCTTGCGGCCTTGTCTCCCGCGGCCAGAACGTCGAGTTGCTCTTGTTCGTCCTCCAGTGCCTGCCCCTGCATAACCGCCAGGGGTGAGCCGGACGAAAGCGACACGCCGGACCGCCCCCACGCCGTGCGGTTCCGGGCCTGGACCTTGCGTTGCTGGGCGCGCAGTTTGTCCCGCTCATCCGAGGCCGCATCGCGCCTGCTTTTCGCCCGCCGCTCGGCCTCTTGCTCGCTGAGAACAGCCAAGCGTTCGTATTCATTCGTCTTCTCCGATCCTCTCTGCTGCGAACGCATGCCGTTCACCGCACTGACGAGCCCGCCCACGCTTTGCAGGGCGTTCACTCCTTTCGCACTCACTCCCATGTGACCTCCTTTCGGCACGCCCCGGACCAGCCGGAAATGCGCCGTTTTACTTTGCAAATTTTTTTGCATTATTTTCTTGTATTATTCGTTTTAGTTCTAAATTTTATTGTGTTAACTTATACATTTTTATTCGTTAATGATCACCTCCGGCACGACCATGAGCACTGTCATGGGCAGAGGTTGTGACTGAACGATGGTCAGCAGGCCGTCCTCACTCCAGCCCTTGGGAAACTTGACCTTCTTGTCTCCGGTCCAGAGCGGCAGGGCTTGCCCCAGCGGGGCCGAGGGCGTGAGGTAGTGAATCGGCTCCAGATGTTCCTGGTCCGGGCCAATGCCGCCGCCGAGCGTATTATGGAAACGCACTGAAACCTGGGTCAGCCGCTTGGTCTTGGTCTGGGCCGTGCCCCGTTGCGAACCGCCCTCCCCGCGCATGGGCCGCAATACGGAAACATAGGGCAACCCGGCATGAACACGGCTCGCGGCCCGTTCGAGCTCCACTCCGCCCGCCGCGTCCACGGGCACATTGGAATAGACCAGCCCGTCCGCGAGCACGCTGATGTTCTCCCCGGCCAGATGAGCCAGTCCTTCCAAGCGTTCCAGCGGCTCCCCGTCATAGGTCAGCCCGGAATCCAGGAAATAGGCGTCTGCCGTACCCCCGCTTTCAAAGGTCGGATCAAGGTATTCCAGGAAACGCTTCCAGACTCCGGCCACTTTCCGGCGGACAATGATCCAGAGTTCGTCTGTAAGGGCCGCGCCGTTGTAAACCGTGCAGATGCGCTCCACCTGCCCCTCGGTCTCATGGCGACCCCAGGCCAGCACCTCCTGGTCCGGCTGGTAGGTCAGGGAAAGCAGCACGCCGTCCTCCCGCAGACACCAGACCAGGGAATCCGGTTCCTGGGCGTAGGCCAGCTGCTTCAGGCACGGAGCCGTGATGTGTTCTGAAAGAATGGTCAGATCGCGCGAAATGTAGGCGTCCGAATCAAAGTTGTAGCGCATTTCCCGGACTTTGCGGCCTGCACGCTGAATGAACAGGCTGGCCGAGGCCACGGATTCCGGTCGGGTCGAGGAGGACCCGCAGGTTCCTTCCTGTCCGGCCTTGATGCTTGACGGGCTCAGCGCCTCGCTGGACGAGGCGCCGCCCACGGTCCACTCTCCTCCGCTGGTTCCGATCCAGAGCCGGGCCTTGGGCGCCAGAAATTCGATGGCGTTGGCCTGGGCAGCGGAAAGCGTGATTTCAATCCCATCGTCCGCCAGGGGTTCGCCCGCTTCCGGGTTTTCGATGCGGTCGCCCACGGCCAGTGCTTTCCAGAATTCCCCGTTCAGCTCCCCTTCTGACGTATGCACGCTCTCCACCTGGTTTCCTGAGGGCGTGTCCGCAAAGGTCACGGTCAAATCCGCACCGTCCGGCAGAAATTCCACTTCGCCCTGGTAGCGGAAAAATCGCTTTTCCTTTTCCGGGTTCTGGCCGCGCACCACGGAACCGTTCTCGAAACGCCCGCCGTCGAGCACCACGAAGGTCTGCCCGGCCCGGCCGTCGCGTGCATTCGCAGAGCTGCGCACCTCCATTTCGTCCCAGTCGTCCAGGGGAACTTCCCGGGTATTGATCCGGAAATCGTAATATTCTCCTGTGCGGGAAAACCAGAGCGAGTTGGGTTGTTGGGGCGTGGCCGCCAGCACGAGTCGCTCCTCAAAAAAGCAAGCCGTGGACGGCCAGTTGCCTTCGGTCCACTTTTCCGGCAGCCCGGTGAATTCGATCTCCTCCAGGGTCCAGAGGTGGTGATCCGTGCGGGTCAGCTTGCGCGGCGCATGGGACGGATGCGTCAGGATCAGGGTGTCGTTGGACTGCACATACTTGAGTCCTTCCAGATCCTCCGCTTCGTAGGGCGTGGCAAGGGCGGCCTGGATCCCGGTTTCCGGGTCCAGTACGCGTCCCCTGTCCGCGAAAACACGCATCAGGCCCTGACCCTCGGCGTCCGTGCTGAATTCCAGCACATACGACTGCTCGGCGTTGTATTCAAAGGGCACGAGCAGCGAGGCCACGTCCTGGTTGGCGGCTTCGCAGACAAAGCGCAGCCCGCTGCGGCGCGTGGCTCCGCCATGGGGATGGACAATAAAGTTCAGCAGGGTTTCGCAGCCGTTGTAGTACTTGGAGAGGTCCACGCGCCCGGCCAGCCGGGGGCTGATCTCTCCTGCGGTGAAATTGGTCAATGCCGGTGTAACAATGCTCACGACGAATCCTCCTTGGGTTTGCCGTGAGCCTAACCCCGGTTTTTGGGCCCGGATAAAAATCACCCGAAACTGGAAAGTAAAAAGACGTTTTTGCCCTGTTGACAGGGTTTCCGGACCAGAGCTTTTGCCGGGCTTCCCCCGGAGGGTTGGCTCTGCTATCCTTGTGCGACGCAGTCCGCGAAGACCCTCATCCACCAGGAACAAACATGAACACCCAGGGACTGAACGCGCAGAAGATCATTGAGCTGTTGCGATTGACTCCCCACCCGGAAGAAGGCGGCCACTTTTCCGAGACCTACCGTTGCGACGAAGGTCCGTCCGCATCCGCTTTGCCTGTACGCTATTCCGGTCCGCGCAGCTTTGGCACGGCCATCTACTATCTGCTCTCGCCCGGCACGTTTTCAGCGTTGCACAAGCTGGAGAGCGACGAAATTTTCCATTTTTATTGGGGCGGCCCGGTGCGCATGCTCCAGCTCGGGCCGGATTCCGGCCCTGCCCAGGGCCGGGAAATCGTCATCGGCCCGGACCTGCTCGCGGGCCAGCGGCCCCAGGTGCTTGTGCCGCGCGGAGTCTGGCAGGGCGCGCTCCTCGAACCGGGGTCGGAATTCGCGCTGCTCGGCTGCACGGTTTCGCCGGGGTTTGAATACGCGGACTACACGCACGGCAACCGCGCCGCGCTGCTTCGGGAGTGGCCCGAACACGCCGCCCTGATCCACAAGTTGACCACGGTCTGACCACGACCTGCAAAGGACAGACACGAACATGCCCCTGGAAAATCGCAAACGCCTTCTGCTCGCGGCTCTGGCCGCAGCCCTGCTCTTCGGCACGACCCTGCCCGCCCAGGCCGCCGGGTTTCTCTGGCGCGTGGAGCGGCATGGCGGCACGGCCTACCTACTGGGTTCCATGCATTTCGCGGATGCGAGTTTCTATCCGCTGGATCCCGCCCTGGAGCGGGCTTTCGAAAAAAGCGCGGCCCTGGTGGTGGAGGCGGACATTACCCAGGACCCGGCGGGCATGATCCGGCTGCTGCGCGAGTTGGCCCAATACCCGGCCGGCCAGAACCTGGGCCAAGCGCTCTCAGACGAGGCCAAAGCCGCATTCCAGCGTGCCGGGCAGGACTGGACCCGGTTCGACCGCTTTCGACCCTGGTACGCGCTCACGGCCATGGAATCCGAACAGATGGTCCATCTGGGCTTTCGACCTGAACTCGGCATTGACCTGCACTTTCTAAAGCGTGCGCACGAGCGGGGCATGCCCGTGCGCGAACTGGAAGGGGTGGAGGAGCAGTTCAGAATGCTGGCCGATCTGGAAGAGCTCAACCAGGACGCGTTCGTGCGCTTTTCCCTGCTTCAGTTGCGAACCCTGGACACGCAGGCACGCCGGATGGCGGAAATCTGGAAACAGGGCGATGCGCCCGCCCTGGAACAGTTGCTTTTCGGCAGTCCGCTCTTTAATGCGATTTTCAAACCTCTGAACGAAAAGCTTTATTTTCAGCGCAACCGAAGCATGACTCAAAAAATCCTTGGGTATCTCAATTCCGGCAAGGTTCATTTTATTGTGGTGGGCGCCGGGCACGTAATCGGCAGCCAGGGGCTGCTGGAACTTTTGCGCAACCAGGGCTGCACCCTGGTTCAAATGTGAGGCTGCGGACCATGCGCGTCATTGATCTCACGCACGCCCTGACCCTGGAGATTCCCGTGTTTCCCGGCACTCCCGCACCTGAATTCGGAACGCTGGCCGATCTTGGCGTCCACGACTTTCGCGAATCCTGGTTCCGACTGACCTCACACATGGGCACACATTGCGACGCTCCCGCGCATCTTTTGCCCGGCGGCGCGACCCTGGACAGCTTTTCGCCGGAAGCCTGGATCGGCCAGGGCCGACGGCTTGATCTCCGCGCGGTCGTGCGCGGCAATGCCGGACGCATCGGCCCGGAGCATCTCCGGCCCCTGCTGCCCGCCCGCTGTGACTGGCTGCTGCTCTGGACCGGATGGGAACGGCACTGGAACAGACCCGACTATTTCCGGGGTCACCCCGAACTGACCCCGGCCGCCGCCGAACTGCTGGCCGGACTCGGCATCACCGGCCTGGGTCTGGACACGGGCTCGCCCGAACGCGGCGACGATCCGGAACTTCCGGTGCATCGCAGTCTGCTCAGGGCGGGCATGCTCATCGTGGAAAATCTCTGCAACCTGTCCGAACTGCCTGATTCCGGGTTCACGTTCATCTGCGCGCCCCTGCCCCTTTCCAGCGCGGACGGCGCGCCCTGCCGCTGCCTGGCGACAATCCCGAACAAAATTTCCTGAACTGCACCGGAGAAATACATGGAAGAACGCCTGACCCGCCTGGAAGAACAGCAGGCCCTGCGCGACAGCGAGGTGGAGGAACTGAGCCGCGTTGTGGCGGAACAGCAACAGGAGATCATGGAACTGCGCAAACAGCTCGAAATTCTGGCCGGACGTTATCGCGCCCTGCGCGCGGCCCTGCCCGAGGGCGAAAAGGGGGAGGACCCATTGCCGCCGCACTATCTGCCCCGCTGAACAGGGCCTGCTGCACCTTTTTGAAATGAACCGGCTCACCCCCTCCTGGTCGATTTTGGATTCCGGCCTCGAATTCCGACTTCAGCTTCCGCAAAAGAGACCACCCCGGCGAACAAAACCGTGCGCCGGGGTGTATACCTTGACACCGTTTTTTGGGCCGCGTTTCCGGCCTCAGCCCCGACCGAGCTTAGCCGTAAGCCAGGCATTGGGCGCCACGGATTCAGGCACGCCTTCGCGCGCATCCACGCCCCGTGCCTCCAGCACCTTCTCGTTGTAAACGTCCCAATATTCCTTGGCCAGGTTGGTGGAACCCGTGAGCGGATAGGCCAGCACTGCGGCCATGCGCGCGGAAAGCGCCTCCGAAATCAGCGCATCGTAGCGCTGCGGATCGGTTTCCCGTCGCACATAGGAAATGTAAATGGGCGCGTCCTCATCGCAGAGAATATGCCGCCCCTGGATCTCCCAGCGCTCCACGTTCTCCTGAAGCCGGCTGACCACGCCCACGATGCGCAGAAAGTCCGCAGGCAGTTCGTAACGGCAGTTCCATTTCCAAAGCGGCGCATCCAGGTTTGCGGCCAGCTCGGCCTGGGACATGGCGCAGTTCCAGGGATGCGCCCGCAGCACTGCATCTCGAACGGATGGCCAGCGCTGGTTGCAGAGCCGGGAAGCCTTGTTCCCTTCGGTGAGCGAGGAAATGGGATCCTCGCCCAGGTCCTGAAGCGCGTTGTTGCAGATTTCGATCACGCTCGTTGCCATTTCAATCCCCCTTTCGTAAGGTTTGCGCGTTGCCCGCGCTGGTCAATGTTTCGGCAGCCCCCTGACCCCGCGCGCGCAAGACACGCAGGAGCACCCATGAACAATGTGGAAAAGGCCCTGGTCCGGGATGTCCTCGGCTGGTTTCGCCAGGATCTCGGCCTGCCTTCCCTGGGCCTGAAACGAGGTGGGCTTTCCTTTGCCCCGCCCCTTTCCGAGGAACTCCTCGAAGAGGACCCGGATCCCGGAGTGCGCCTCAGCCCCTCCAAGCTGCGCCGCAGCGCGCTGTATTCCCTGGCGGGCGGACTGCTGCTTGCACTCGCCCTCTTTTTCTGGGCGCGTTGGTTCAGTCCGGCTGCGGTCCTGTTCACAGCCTTCTGCATCGCCCTGCTTTATTTCTTCCCCCTGCTGCCAGGCATTCTTCCGGACCGGGAAATCGTGATTCGTTACGGACCGCACGCCGAACAGGAGCTGACCCGTGCCCTGGCCCTGGCCTACCTGAACAGCAATCCCTTTCGGGAGGCGACCCACGCCCTGCTGGACGCCCTGCTCTTTCCGCTGCTGCTCTCCTACCAGGAGGGACTGGCCTTCTGGTTCACTCGGGAATACTTCCGCGCACGTGGCCGGGACGGTTTCGACCCCACCGCAACTCCGTTGCGCGGACGCATCACCTGCGACCTGATCCATCTCGGCGCCCGGCTGACCAAAGGGCGCTTGCCCCGTTTGTTGCTGCTTCACGGTTGACGCCAGGGCGCGGTTTCGCCCTACTGCCATTCTCCCGGTTTTCCCGTCAGGCTTTGGTCTTCTCTTCTTTTTCGACGGATTTTCTACGTCTTCACGTTTACAAACCATCAAGAGTGATTATTCTTCTTCCACTCGACGCTGGAATCTTTTCACCTTCCTCCTCTCTGTTCAAACAGTCTTTCATGTTTAGCTAGATATATACTATAATCTCTCTTTATTACAATGTGTTAATCGTTGCAATTTGTTCATCAGCATCAGCCGAACGTATCGATGGTCTCGCCATTTGCTGCTACGGCTGTGAACGTCGGGAACAAAAGCCCACTGTTTTCTGGATGTGCGGATGGCAATAATTCAATCCAATTTGCAATTTTTTACCTTGCGCTTTGGCGGGCATTTTTCTACCCGACAGGCGTCCCCGGAACGCGGAGCGCTTTTGACCGGCTTTCTCCGCAGCAAACGGGAATCGAGGTCCCCATGTATAAAACGCTTACATTCATGATCATGGCCCTGGTCGTTACGGTCTTTGCCGCGCTGATCTCCAACGACTTCAACACACGGGCCATGCTCGTTGCCGATGCCGGCCGCACCGTGACCGCGGCCGTCGACGTTGCCCCGGATGAGGGCGATTCCCTCCACTCCGGCGAACCTCAGACCGACGCGGACGGCAACATCACCCTGCCCCAGGAGCGCGCTGCCGCCCTGCTCTTCATGGGCGTACTGCGCGACAACTAGATCTTCACGGTGGA
Organism: Desulfovibrio sp.; assembly: GCA_050251775.1. Classification (GTDB taxonomy): domain Bacteria; phylum Desulfobacterota; class Desulfovibrionia; order Desulfovibrionales; family Desulfovibrionaceae; genus Paucidesulfovibrio. The sequence goes on along the minus strand of JBFWMD010000012.1, from coordinate 7,625 downwards.
GAAGCGAGCGGCCCGGCACAAGACCGGGACCGCCCCTGATCCTCCTTGAGCCGATCAGACCCTGGTTCCCGGCTCGTACTTGCCGGGGAAGAGCATCTCGAATCCCTTGGTCACCTGGGCCACGAATTCCGGGTCACGCTGCAACGGATCCTGGTAGCGCGGGTCGCGCATCATCTCCTTGAGCTTGTTCAGGGTCAGCCCCTGTACGCCTCCGGCGTCGCGGAAGCGAAACCGGCCTTCGAGCATGACCGGAGCCAGGCGGGAAAGCGCGTTGACCACCACGGCCCGGTCCGCGGCCCCGGTTTCGTCCAGCGCATGCACCAGTTCCTCCCCGCCCAAGGCCAGCGCGGCCTGACGCGCCGCCTCCAGCACGGAACGCGTCTCGCCCCGATGCACACTGCGCAGGCTTTCCAGCTCTCCGCTGCGCCGACGCTCGGTCTCCGAACCCAGTTCCTGGGCCGCCTCGACGTTCAGCGGCACGAACCATTCGAAAAGACCGCTGACCTGTGCCGGGGTCAGGCCCAGCTCGTACGCCTTGGTCAAATACGCGTTGCGCAATTCCTCCCGCAGCTCAAAACCCTCGGGCAGTTCCACTTCGGGCAGGCCATAGCCGTCCGGCGCTTCGGGCAGGCCCAATGCCGCGCGAAACTCCGCCTGCTCCTCGGGCGCGGCATCCGTGCCGGGAACACGCACATAGCCCTCGGGCCTGCGCCCGAGCATGCGCTGGGCATGCACCAGGGCCTTCACGGCCTCGTCCTTGCTCGCGTACTTGCGCAGGGCCGGATGCTCCCGCAGGGGAACCTCACGTTCCATGCCGTCCTCGCCACGCAAGGGAGCGCGCCACTCCGCAGGCAACTCAAGCCACCAACCTTGTTCCTGATTCAGCTGATCCATGACGTTCCTCCATTTTCTCTAGAGTTTTTCTAGTATGTTTAATATTTCCAATGGCATAGGCCTTGCTTCGTTGGCTAAACCGGAAATCCGTTCCGGCAACCCTCTGAAGGAGAGCCTTACATGCGACAGCTTCGTTCCTTCTTCCGCGTCACCCTGCTCGGCGTGGCCGCCTATGCCGCCAGTCTGGCCCTGAGCACCTGGGTCACGCATCTGAACGCGCTGCACGCGCTCCAGTAGCGCCCTTACGCCCGCGCCCGGCCATGCGCCGGATGTGCAGGGCCATGCTCCGCCGTCCCTCGGCGTGGGCAAGTTCCAGCGCGTCCGGGGTGAACAGCGGCAGATCGTAGCGCCCCTGGCGCATCAGATCCGCAAAGACCGCTTCGCCGTCCGGACCGTCAAAAACCCGCGCATAGGCTCGCTCCAGGTCGGCCAGCCGACCCTGTTCCCGATGGTCGCCTTCCAGCCCGCTCATTGCGCCGCACCTCCGGCTTCCTGCGATGCTTCCTCTCCGGCCTGATCGGCCAACGTCGCGCCCTGGGCCGCCTTCATCCGTTCCTGCCGGCGCAGCCGGACCTCATCCTCGGGCCGCAGATAATCGCCGGGCGTGCCGAACATTTCCGCTGCGTGCCGCGCAATGCGGTCCGTCTCAAAGTTGTCCATGATTCCGTAAGGATCGCCGCTGCGCAGAAATGGCCCAAGATAATCCACCACCTGGAGCAGGGACTGGGCTTCGTACTGCTTCTGCGCCCGGGCCACTGGAGAGAGGTATTCCACGTCCAGGTCGCGGGCCCGCAGACCCGACGGCAGCTGCGGCAATTCTCCGGCCCGCAGCAGGATGTTGAAGACCCGGCGAATCAACGGGCTGAGGAATTCCGTCTGCATCCGGCCCAGTACCGGACCGAGCAGTCGCATTTTCTCGCTCTGGCGGATCACGGCCTCGGTGGCGGTCATGCCCGGCCCCTCGGGCGAGAGCTGGTCCGAAAGATAGATCCGGCGCACCGATTCCCGGCGCGTGCGCATCATCTCCTCGGCCGACTTGAGATCCACGGCCACGGGCATGGCCTCGATACGGTCCCGGCTTCCGGCGCGGTAATAGGAAAGCCCGCCCGGACCCGTATGCACCGGCCCGAGAAAACCGTCGTCCGGAACCATCAGCGGCGGGTCGCTCATTTTCTCCGCGGCCATGAGCGCGGTGCGGGACATGGCGTTGAGCACGCGCACGTCGGACAGGGAAGTCAGCCCCGGACCGCGACCGTAGGTCTCCCCTGCGGCCTTGGACCAGCGCGGCGCCATGTAGGGCATTTCCAGATACCCGCTTTCCTCCAGCACATGGCTGGTTTCCAGCTCCAACTGCACACTGGCCCAGGGAAAGTCCGCGCTGGTGAACCCGGCGGGATCGCGGTCCGCGCGCGGAAAGACCGCGTGCAGAATTTCCACCTTGTCTTCGGGACGATCCGCCGCAAGATTGCGCACCCGCTCCGAGCAGTCCTCGCCCCATTCCTGAAGCGCCTGCCGCGCGGTCAGCTCGTAGTGCCGGAAAACCGTATCCACCACGCCGCGCGCGCTCTCCGCGACGTAGACCTCGCCCAGAGGCCGCGTGGAAAAACGCACCACCGTGTCCGGGTCCGCCTCCACGTACATCACGGCCGTGCCCAGCAGCACGATGTCCAGGTACAACTCGTGGACATGGGCCTGGAACCCGGTGGATTCCGTGTTGAACAGCCGGATCATGCGCTCCCGGGCCTGCTGCAGAAACACGCGCACATCGCGCCGGTCCGCCATGTCAGACTCGCGGACCCGAATCCCGAACCAGGGCAAGGACGGATTGGTCAGCAGCCCGCCCAGGCCGGAAGCGAGCTGCTCCAGGGCATGGGTCGGCGTGGAATCGTAGATCAGTTCATCCCCGGCGGAACCCCGTTGCATGCCGCTGCCAAAGGAATTCTTGCGCGGCAGGATGTAGTCGCTGAGATCACGCCAGACAGGCTCCCAATGGGAACGTGCCGAGCGCATGCCTTCCAGCCGGGTGCGGATGCGCTCGGCCAGCTCCAGTTCCAGGCGTGCGTCGCGCGGTCTCATTCGCCCAACTTCCCTTTGAGCGCGCTCCGGCTCACGTCCGCTGTGCTCAGAAGCGCGCTGCCGCCTCCGGAAAGCAATGACCCCGCATTGGCGCGCTGCTTGCGCACCGCTGCCAATTCCCGGGCCTCTTCCTTGCGCTCGCGGTCTTTGCGCCGCTCTTCTGCCTCGTTTTGCCGCGTCTCCTCCAGCTCCTGTGCGCGCAATTCCGCTGCGCTCAGTCCGCTTGAACCAGCGCTCCTGGACCCGGAACCAGCCAAGCCCGAAGCAAGACCCGCCACCGTGGCTACCACGGATGCCGCTCCTCCCATGATGCTCCTCCTTGCGTTTGCGCACCGGACCATTCCGGCGCGAGGCCATGCTAGCCCCGGTTTTTCGGGCAGGATAAAAATGGAATGTTTTTGGAAAGGAAAAAGACGAATTTTCCCTGTTGACAGGGTTTTCAGACCGGACTCGGATCAATGCGCTCAGGGCCGCGCGCCCGCCAGCGCGCCTTGACAGGCTCGTTCAAACGTGATTTCTTGATTACCTGAGATAAGCTTGGGGAAGATTGTGCGCGAGCACCAACATCCTTCGGGAGTCTGCATGGACGGCGTCACCGACTTCATTGTGGCTGGACCTCCGGGACAGACCACGGCAGGACCTCCCGGCCACGTCACGGCCGGGCCGCCCGGTGAGGTGCGCCCCGCTCCCGCCGCATCCGTGCCTGTTTCGCCCGCTGGCCATGTGCCCATCGACACTTCCATGGCCCGCGTGCCCATTGATACCACGCCCGGCTGGGTTCCCATCGACGGAGCCGGAGCGGGTCGTGGCGGCGGAGGCGGTGGCGGCGGTGGCGGCGGTGGCGGCGGTCTGGCCACCGGGGGCATGATGGTTTCCGTGGCCCAGAACGCTGCGGCCACAGGTGGAGCCAACCACTTCACCCCCGCAGGCAGCACTCCGGTGCAGTCCACCACGGGCGGAATCTTCACTCCGTCCGGACACGTGCCCGTGGGCAGCAATTCCGGCGGCCACTTCACACCCAGCGGGGATGTGCGCCCCACTCCAGGCTACTTCCATTTCACTCCGGGCGGCAACGTGCAGCCCACGCCCGGCTCCAGCCACTTCACTCCCGGCGGCAGCGTGCCCATGAGCCACGGCGGCAGTCATTTCCTGCCCGGCGGCTTCGTGCCCATCGCCCCCAAGCTCGGCATTTCCCCGAACACCCCGCCCGGACGGGTCAATCCGCCGAGTCCCGGACGCGTCTTCCCGCACCAGATGACCAACTTCCACGGCCCGCGCTCCCAACACAACCAGAACTGGCCCAGCGACCAGTTCAAGCACGTTGTGGAAGTCAACGCCTGGGAACCCAAGGAAACGCACCCCACCTGGGAACCGCTTGAAAAGATGCAGTTCGTGCTCAGCACCGATGTCGTGGATACCGGGGCGCTCATCGATCTGCTGGACACCAAGGTCCTGCCCGACCAGACCCGGCCCGCTTCCGTGACCAATATCAACGACTTCAGCCAGAACGTGAACAACCAGACCGTGAACAACCTCACGGACGTGGACGCCTCGAGCGTGGCCTACAACGACCAGCACCTGCCGACCTTCCTCTTCGAGGACAACCGCTCCAACACGTACATCCTGGCCGCTCCCGAGCGCTCCAGCGGCGCATTGATTACCCAAAACGGATAAAATTTCAGGAAGATGCACCGGGAGTAGGGCTTTTTAAAAAAAGCCCTACTCCCGGACCCCCCTCCCCAAAACTTTCACCTGTCAGCCTCCCCAAAGGGAGGCTGACGTGTTTCATGCTGACGATTGAAGCCACGAGCAATGCACGGTTTTGGAGGGGGCTTGGGGGCCGTGAGGTACTACAAATAACCTGACCACCTCCCCCCGAGCGGCGGGAGCCGCGAGCGATGAACGGTTTTGGAGGGGGCTTGGGGGAACCTTTTGCAAAAAGGTTCCCCCAAATCCTTCTTCACCCTAATACGAGATATTTCTCCGACGCATTTCTATGGCTGTATCCACGCGCCGCTGCCGCAGGCTGTCGCTGTTGCAGCCTTTGCTCACGGGCTGGCCCACGCTCACGCCCACGCCGGACCAGCCGCCCGTGGACATGCCCCCCCCCACGGCCACGGTGGTGTCTCCCTGGCTGGAGGCTTCGCAGGCGTCTATGGCTTCGCCCAGATCGTAATAGTAGCGGACAATGCCCACATCGGTCATTTTCACGGGATCATACTGCAAGAGCGGATGGGTCTGCCGGGTGGCACAGGCACAGAGCAGGGCCGCGCAGAGCATAAGTCCCGTCACAGTCGCGAGCGCCCGGCAAGGGCGCTTGAGGTTGGGGATAAATGCGTTGGATTCGGTCATGGAGTCTCCTGTGTGCCCGCGCTCAGGCAAGATAGTCGCGCGGATCGATCCGGGGCATCAAGGGATCGTCTTCGGTGTTTTCTATGGCCATTTCTATCCGTGGCGCATCCATGCCCAGCTGCTCGGCCAGGACGGTCAGGTCCAGGTCATGGGGCTGGGTGCGCGCACGTTTCGCATCCAGAATGACCCGAACCGTGGGCAAAAGCGGCGTGAGCGGCGCACCCTGGACCACGACCCCGGTCTCCCCGGTGGTCAGGCGCACCAGCGTACCGATGGGGTAGATGCCCAGACAGCGAATGAAGCGTTCCACATATCCGGGGTGGAAATCGCTTTCCCGCAGTCCGTACATGATACGCAGGGCGTTGCTCGGGGTCATGCCCCGCTTGTAAATCCGTTCGCTGGTCAGCGCGTCGTAAACATCGGCCACGGCGATGATCCGCCCGAACTCGCTGATCTGTTCTCCGGCAAGTCCGTCTGGATAGCCGGTTCCATCATATTTCTCATGGTGCTCCAGCGCTCCGTGCAGCACGTCCTCGGACGGCCCGCGCACCCCATGCAGCAGTTCGTACCCGGCCACGGGATGCCCGCGCATGATGTCAAACTCTTCGTTGGTCAGTCGGCCCGGTTTGTTCAAAATTGCGTCCGGGACCAGGGCCTTGCCCAGGTCGTGGAGTACAGCGGCCTGGCAGAGCTCACGCAGCAGCTCCTCGGAATACCCCAGGGCCTTGCCGAAGACCGTGCTGACCACGGCCACGTTGATGCTGTGGTTATATGTATATTCATCAAATGACTTCAGGTACTTGAGCGCGAGCAGCGCGTCCTCGTTGCGCATGACGGAATCCACCAGCGCTCCGGCCAGATTCCAGGAGCCTTCATAATTCACGGGCTTGCCCAACTTGACATCCCGCATGACCTGTCGGGTGAAGTTTACCAGTTGGGAGTGGATTTGGTGCGCGGTCTGGATTTCCGTTTTGATGGGAACCTTGCGCAGACGCTCCCGCACGCGGGCTTCCGCCTCCTGGTGTGCGGGGAGCGGCGCAAGACCGTTGCCCGCCATGCGCCGCGCCAGATTTGGGCCGCTGCGGCCCCGCTCGTCGCTTTCGCGCACAAAAGCCGTCAGATATCCCTCGCTCTGGATGCGGCGGATGTCCTCCGGACCAAAAATCCTGCCCTCGGTGGAATACACATAGGGCCTGTCGATCCAGGAAAGGCCCGTATCCACCACATACATGCCCGGTTCCAGTTCCGAGATTTTCAGCTCCTTGACCATTGCCCCTCCTGTCCGCTGCATACAATATCCACGTGACGTTGTCTGCCGCAATTCGCCGGTTTTTCGGAAAGGACATCCCTATCTTGACGTGGAGGAACCAGTGGGTAATGAACATGCATGGATCGATGCTTGCTGGAGGGACTGCTTGCCCGGTCGGGCGTGATGGAGCTTATAAACCGTCTTGGTCCGGTCCGCGTAGTCGGTCCCTCCAGGGAGCTGCTGCTTGATTGTGGCCATGCGCTCATGGAAGACGATCAGGAATACGAAATTCGCCTGCACGACCGTTTGCTGGGCTTTGTTGCCGCGCCCAAACAGGGCGAACACGGCGAAACCGTGGCCGCGCTGCTGCGGCATCTGGCCCTGGCCAGCGAGTCCTCCCTGGAGGCGCGGCAGGAGGAGGACCAGTTCCGAGAGGTCATCCTGGCTCTTTCCTCGGAACTGAATCTGGACCGTCTGCTCACGAAGATTATGGATTCTGTCACGCGGCTGCTCGATGCGGAACGCTCCACGCTTTTTCTGATCGACCATGAACATCACGAACTCTGGTCGCCCGTGGCCCAGGGTCTGAACGACAGGGAAATCCGCATTCCCCAGTCCGCAGGCATTGCCGGGCGGGTTTTCAGCACCGGAAACCCCATCAACATTCCGAACGCTTACGCGGATCCGCGCTTCGATCCGGAAACGGACCGGCGCACGGGCTACCGCACGCGGACCATCCTCTGCTGCCCCGTGGTCAACAAGGAAGGCCGGATCATCGGAGTGACCCAGGCCCTGAACAAGCACGACGGCCCCTTCAGCCCACGGGACGAAACCCGGCTGCTGGCTTTTTCGGCCCAGGCGTCCATCGCCATTGAAAACGCCAAGCTCTACAACCAGATGGAAGAGCTGGTCAGCGAGCGCACCCAGGAGCTGAATCGGGCCCTGGATCTGCTTTCCGCAGAACTGGACGCGGCTGCGGAATACGTGCGCCGCTTGCTGCCCGCGCCCGGCCCCTGCGGACCGCTGCATTGCGACTGGCGCTATGTCCCCTCCA
>JBFWMD010000011.1:0-67413 GCA_050251775.1 Desulfovibrio sp. | reverse complement strand
CGGAGCCAGGGGCTATGTGCTCAAGGAGGACCCCCTGCAGTAAGTCTGCAAGGCCTTGCAAAGCGCCTTCCACGGACAGACCTACCTCAGTTCCAACACCGCCCATGAACTCGCCACCGGCTATCTCTCGGCGCGCCGTTCCGGCAAGGTTCCCACCGCGCTGGAGGCACTGACGGCCCGCGAACGCGAAGTCTTCCACCTTGTGGGTGGGGGCAAGAAGAATCGCGAAGTGGCCGAGCATCTCTTCATCAGTATCAAGACCGTTGAAAAGCACCGGGCCAATATCATGCGCAAGCTTCAGCTCAGTTCGGCCAACGACCTGCGCCAGCTCTGGCGCAAGCTGGGCTTCAGCTCCTGATTCCTCTGATGTACGGAATCCGAACCGGTTGCCGGACTTTACAAGCCCGGCAACAGCGGTTTATGGGTTGCCGGGCCGTTGTCCGACGGCAGCAACCTCGACCCGGACGGATGACATGAAGCTCAAAGATGCCTGGTTCGCCACGCCCGGCCCCGCCAGCCCCCGCCAGGCCGCCCTGCTGGCCGCCAAGGGGTTCTGCATGGGAGTGGCTGACATCATCCCCGGAGTCTCCGGTGGAACCATTGCCTTCATCACCAATATATATGATCAGCTGATGGACGCGATCCGCTCCTTCGGGATGGACGCCATCGGCCGGTTGTTTCGTCTGGATCTGGCGGGTGTGGTGGCCCGTGTGCATCTGCGCTTCCTGCTTCCGCTCCTGGCCGGGCTGCTTCTCGCTCTGGCCGGCATGGCCAGGATCATGCACACGCTTCTGTCCGAGCACCCCGTGCAGGTCTGGGCGCTTTTATTCGGACTCATCGCCGCCTCGATCCTGGTGGTGGGCCGCCGGGCCGGACGCCTCAGCCTCGTGAACGCGGCGGCGGGGCTGGCCGGAGCCGTGGGCAGCTATCTGCTGGTGGGCCTGATTCCGGTGTCCACTCCGGAAACGCCGCTTTTTCTGTTCTTTTGTGGCACCCTGGCCATCTGCGCCATGATTCTGCCTGGCATCAGCGGAGCCTACATCCTGCTGCTGCTCGGGAAATACGAATACATGACCGGCGCGCTCAAGGCCCCGTTCAGTGACGGCAATCCGCTTGTCATCCTGATTTTCGCCTGCGGCGCCCTGGTGGGGTTGATGAGCTTTTCCCGCCTGCTGCACTGGTTCCTGACCCGGCATCACGCGCTCGCAGTGAGCCTGCTTACGGGCTTCATGGCCGGGGCCATGCGCAAGGTCTGGCCCTGGAAGGAAGTGCTGGAGACGCGCCTGGTGGGCCTGCGCGAAGTGGTCATCCGGGAGCGCAACGTGTTGCCCGACAACTGGGATGGGGGCTTCTGGCTCGCCGTGGCCCTGATTGTCGTTGGCTTTTTGCTGGTGCTGGCCCTGGAGCGCCTTTCCGGCTCCGATTCCGCCTAGCGTCCCTCGCCGACACCTTCCGTCTTTCCTTATCCTGCTTCCCCACCGGTTGGCAGGCGGGGGGTTTTCACGTACAGAGGCCTTAAGGGAAAGGCCATGGAGGCCGCGTTCAGCGTGTTCGCGTCCGCAAGGGCGTGTCCGTGAATTGCTGTGGAGCAGGGGAGAGCACCATGCACCAGCCCTGGGTTCAGGAGTGGTTTTTTCGCGAGATCAAGCGCGCTTTTCGCGAAGGCGTCCCTTCCGATGTGCTTCTGAGCGTTCTCTCAAAATATCTGATCATTTCCGTACTCATCGTCGCGGCTTTTGCCCTCTGGCGGCATCGGATCCTCCTTCGCTTCCACCTGCTCCGGATGGTAAACTCCCGGCTGCAAGCGGTGGTTCGCGGTAAGATTTCGTCGTTCATTCAGGAACGCCGGATGCCCATTGGCGTCTATGTGGTCAGCAAGCGGTCGCGGCAATATCTCGGCACGGCGTTGCTCACGGAGTTCAAAGGGCATTACCTGATTCTGCGCGTGACCAGCGATGTGCCTTCCACTTTGCACCGCGTGCTGCGGGGACGACAGATCGTCTGCTTTGTGAAGCCCTTTCGCGTGGGCGGAAAACGGGTCAACTCATTTTCCACCTACGTGATCTCGGTGCAGAGCGCCGACGGACTGATTCGCACGGTGCGCGCCTATGTCCCGGATGAATTCACGGCCATCCCCCGGCGTCGGCATGTGCGTCTGCGCATCCGGCGTTCCGGGAGCATCCGTCTCAAGCTTTGGTCCGAGGAGAAGAAGTCCCGGATTCTCGTCACCGCGCCGGATTATGAAACCGGGGGCGAGGGCGGGGAGTTCTCTGCCTGGAAGGCCTCCGTCGAGCCTCTGGACATTTCCCCCGGCGGCATGAAGATCCAGCTGCGACCGCAACGCGGCAGCCCCACGTTGCGCGTCACGGACGAAGTCGTCCTGGAATTGCAGATTCTCGATCCGAGGCGCAAGGCGTTCCACAGCTTTCTGCTCCTGGCAGTGGTGCGCAACATCCTGCGCCCCGGCGGCGGGACCGTGGCCGTGGGCGTGCAGTTCCGCGCCCTGGGCGAACGCGTGGCCAGCCGGTCCGTGACTTGGCATCCGGTGGGCTATGAAGTGGAGTCGCTTCAGGATCTGCTGGAGTCCATGCGAGGCGGGAAAAAGACCGCGTCGGAAGAGGACGGGGCCAGGAGCTGACCGGATCTGTATGCCGCGAGCCAGGGGACCCGCGGCCTGGCGCTTCGTCCTAGGGCACGTCGTTGGTTTTCTGATTTTTGCGCCGGCAATCCTTGCAAATGCCGAAAAGATACATCTTGTGGCGTCGCAGCACGAAATCGTATTTGCGGGCCAGCTCCTCCTGGAGCCGCTCAATGTTCGGATCCACGATTTCGATGTTTTTGCCGCACTGGTCGCAGATCAGGTGATCGTGGTGATCCTGGCCATAGTGCAGCTCATAGCGCAGCAATCCGTCACCGAAATCCACGGCCTCGGCGATATCCGAGTCGGCGAAGAGCTTGAGGGTTCGATAGACTGTGGCCTGGCCCACGGAAGAGTCCTTGCTCTTGACCTTGTTGTAGAGTTCCTCGGAGGAAAGATGTCCGTCGCCCTGGATGAAGGTCTCCAGGATCAGACGGCGTTGCGGCGTCATCTTCAGGTTTCGGGAGGCGAGATATTCGCTGAATGCTTTTTCTGGCGGCTTCATTGCTTCCACTGTCTGCCATGTTGTGATGGATTCATTCTTCCCTAGGTAAATCCGCGCAAACTGTCAATTGTTCTACCGGGCTGGTGGGGAACGGGGTTGACAGCCGGAAGCTTCTGGGCAAAGTAGTCCCACCGCTGTACCCGAAATGCGGAGAGGTGTCCGAGCGGTTGAAGGAGGCGGTCTTGAAAACCGCTGACGGGGTGACCCGTCCGGGGGTTCGAATCCCTCCCTCTCCGCCAATTGCATCCCGGCGCTCGGCTCCCTGGGGCCAAGCCTTTTCCCCTTTCTCCATATCTCCCTTTCCCCCTTTGCGCAGCCGCGCCCCATCTCGCAATGACGCGCGAGTATTTTTTTACATTGCCCGGAGGAGCGGGATTCGGAAGGGCGGCGCGAAGTCAGTCCGTGAACCATCTTGAATTCCTCTATGTTCCGTCGCTGTCCCGCAACCTGCCGCAGATTTTTTCGCGTATGCCCGGATCGAAAGGGGCTGGTCGAAATTCCTTTTCTGGTTGAAGCCCCGTTGGTTTTATGGGAGAACATGATATTGAAAATTGTTGGAATGTTAGCGTAGGCTTTATTGGTTGTTGGCCTTTACGGTTCGGGAGATGTCCATGTGCGCCCGTAACTTGTCGCGATCCTCAACTGCGGATGCCAAAGAGCGGCAAAACGACACCGTTGACGAGAGATTGTTGCTGCCGTTTCCGGTGGTCGCGCTGGGAGCCTCTGCTGGCGGAATAGAAGCACTGCGCACGCTGTTCCGGTTCATCGATCCCACCTTGCGGGCCGCCATCATCGTGATCACGCACCTGCCGAGGGACAAGGAAAGCCGCATGGCCGAAGTGCTTGCCAGCTTCACCTCCCTTCCCGTGCGCCAGGCGGAGGAGGTTACTCCCCTGGAATCGGGGGTGGTTTTCACGGTCCCCTCCGGGCGTGACGTGGTCGTCGAACGCGGCGTGCTCAAGCTCGTGCCGCCGGGCCAGGACCTCTCCTACAGGATCATCGACCGCTTTTTGTGCAGCCTGGCCCGCGACCAGGGCGTCAACGCTACTTGTGTAATCCTTTCCGGTTCCGGTTCCGACGGTGCGAACGGTTCCGTGCAACTGGCCCGAGCCGGCGGGCTTGTTCTCGTGCAGGAGCCGTCCACGGCCTTGCATTCCGGAATGCCCCACACCGCCCTGGAGTCCGGATCCGTGGACGCGGTGCTTACTCTGGAAGAGCTGGGCATCAAGATATCCCAGCTCCCGCCGCTTTCCGAACAGGGCAAACCCAAGGGACACCTGATCAAGGATATCCTGACGCTGTTGCACCAGCGGACCGGGCAGGATCTGTGCGGATATCGCCCCAGCACCATTGCCCGGCGCATCAGCAAGCGCAAATTTTTAACGGGGCACATGAAGCTTGAGGCCTATTATCAGGAGCTGGAAAAGAATCCGGAGGAGTGTGTCCGGCTTTTCAAATCGTTGTTCATCGGCGTGACCTCCTTCTTTCGGGACACGGACGCCTTTGAGCTGCTTCGGGAAAAGACGTTGCCGTCGATCTTTTCCGCCTGTGCCGAGGGAGAGTCCGTCCGGATTTGGGTAGCGGGGTGCTCCACGGGCGAAGAGGCCTACACCGTGGCCATGCTTTTGGATGATTACATTGAGCAGTCCGGGATCCGTTGCGGTTTCAAGATTTTTGCCACAGACATCGACCAGGAGGCTGTGGAGATCGCGCGCAAGGGGGCCTATCCTCTTCGGAAGCTGCAAACCGTTCCCGAGGCATTTCTCAAACGTTATTTCTCCCGCTCCAGTCGCACGGGGGTCATCTCCCCGAAGCTTCGCGAGCGCGTCGTCTTTGTCCACCACAACCTGCTCCAGGATCCTCCGTTTCTGCACATCGATTTGACTCTCTGCCGCAATCTGCTGATCTATCTCACTCCGGCACTGCAGGAAAAGGCGCTTTCGCTGCTGTCCGCCGCGCTGACCCCCGGCGGCTACCTGCTGCTCGGGTCGGCTGAAAATCTGGACCTGGGCGCGAAACAACTGGAGACCGTTGATAAGAAGTGGCGGCTGTTCCGCAGCCGGGCCAGCGCCGAGAATCCCGGTCTGCGCCGTGCCATGGCCCTGCGCAGGGCCATGACGCTGCCCGGGGTCCCCGAGGCCCCCGTCCGCGCTCAGGTGGCGAAGCCCGCAGAGATCGCAGCCGAGGCGTTGCTGCGGCATTTTGACCCGCCCTCCGTTCTGGTGAGTCCGGAACTGCGGATACTGCACCTCGGCGGGAACACGCAGCCGTTTCTGACGCTCTCTCCCGGCGAGCCGAGCCTGCAACTGCTCAAGCTGGTCCGCAAGGAGCTTCGGCTTCATCTGCGTTCCGCGTTCAAGTCCGTGTCCGCCACGCTCAAGCCTGCCATGGCGCGGGGAGTGCCGCTCTCCGGTGGTCCGAGGCGCTTCGTGGATGTTTGCGTGGATCCCGTCCTGCATGACGATCAGGTTTCGGCCTATCTTGTGATCTTCAAGGACAGCGTGGCGCAGCACAGCGAGGAAGTCGTCGGCGAGTGTGACCGCCTTTCGGAGAGCAGTCTCGTGATGCGCTACGAGGACGAACTTCAGTTGGCGCACGGACAATTGCAGACGGCCATCGAGGAATACGAGTACCTCAATGAGGAGTTGCGAGCCTCAAATGAAGAACTTACCAGCATGAACGAGGAGTTGCAGTCTTCAAACGAGGAAATGGACGCCTCGCGCGAGGAATTGCAGTCCCTGAACGAGGAGTTGACATCCAAGGTGGAGGAACTGGCCCAGGCGCACGGGTTTGTGGAAAACCTGCTGCGCAGCACCAACGTTCCCACCATTTTTTTGGACAAACGTTTTTGCGTGATGCGCTCCACTCCCCAGGCTGCGGAGCTCTTTCACTTGATCCCCTCGGACCAGGGCCGCCCCCTGGCCGAGATCAAGGCCCGGGTGCGCGACGAGCACCTGCTGGCCGACGCGGAGCAGGTCCTGCGGGACAGCCAGGAAACCGAGCGCGAGGTCTATGGCGCGGACGGGCGAAGCTTCATCAAGCATGTCTTCCCGTATCACGGCGTGCATGGCTCTGTGGACGGAGTGGTGCTCACCTACACGGAGATCACCAAGCTGAAGCAGGCGGAAATGGTTCTTCGCCGCAGCAACGAGGATCTGGAGTCGCTGGTGGCCGAACGCACCGAGGCGCTGGAGCAGGCCCGGAAGGACTCCGAACGGCGTGCTCTGGAAATGGAAGCCATCATGGAGCAGACGCCTGCGGCCGTATGGATCGCCCGCGACTGCGAGGCGCGGACGATCCTCGGCAACCAGGCCAGCTATCAGCTCCTGCGCATGGCTCCAGGCTCCAACGTGAGCCGAAGCCAGCCCGATGTTCCCTACGTTGCCATGCGGGGCGGTCGCGAGGTTCCGGCCGAGGAACTCCCCCTGCAACGCGCGGCGCGCGGCGAAGTGGTGGTGGGGGAGGAAATCGATCTCGTGTTCGGTGACGGTGAGGTGCGGACCATCCTGGGCAACGCCGGACCGCTTCTCGATACGAAGGGCAAATCTTACGGTTCCGTGGGGGCCTTCCTGGACATCACGGCCTTGAAACGTGCCCAGGAGGAAGCCTCGCGCTGGCAGCAGGTCTTTGCGCGGGCCGATTTCGGACTGGCCATCTCCCGTGTGGCGGACAATACGCTGCTTTCGGTGAACCCGTCCTTTGCACGGCAGCGCGGCTACGAACCCGAGGAACTCGTAGGACAGCCTGTGCTCAGCGTCTACCCCGAGGAATCCCGTGCGGAACTCCGGACAACAGTTGCGGAGCTGGATGTCTCCGGACACGGCATTTTTGAATCATGGCACATGCGCCGTGATGGCAGCGTCTTCCCCGTGATGGTTGAAATCACGGTACTCCAGGACGATGCCGGACACCCGGTGCAGCGCGTGGCCTACTGCCTGAACATCACGGACCTGAAGCACGCCCGGGAGGAGGCGCGGCGCTGGCAATACGTGTTCGAACACGCGGAGTTCGGCATGGCCATCTCCCGGGTGGAGAGCAATACGCTGATATCCGTGAACCCCGCGTTCGCCCGGCAGCGCGGCTACGAGCCCGAAGAACTCGTGGGGGCGTCCGTGGCCCGGCTTTTCCCCGAGGAGGTCTTTGCGTCCGCCTTCGAGGAAATCAAGCGGGTGCAGGAAAAAGGCCATGGAACCATGGAGTCCTTCCATCAGCGCAAGGACGGCAGTACGTTTCCCGTGCTTCTGGACATAACCATCCTTTTGGACAAACAGGGTGAGCCTGTTTCGCGTGTGGTCTATGCGCTGGACATCAGCGATCGCGTGCAGGCCGAAAAAGCCCTGCGCGAGAGCGAAGTGAAATTTCGCACCGTGGCGGACTACACGTTCGACTGGGAATACTGGCGTTCCCAGGAGGGCGGAGTGGTCTGGATTTCCCCGTCCTGCAAACGCGTGACCGGCTATGCGGTCGAAGATTTCCTCAAGGATCCGCAGTTGATCCAGCGCATCGTTCACCCGGACGACCGGGCGCTGTTCGTGGACCACCTCGAAAACGTCGAATCCGTACCCGCCTCCTCAGCGAACCTGGATTTTCGAATTCTGCGGCGCGACGGCCAGGAGGTCTGGATCAGCCACCACTGCGTGGGACTTTTGAATGCGGAGGGGACCCCGCTGGGCTGGCGCATCAGCAACCGGGACATCACGGACCGCAAGCATGCCGAGCTGGCGGCCCTGAGCTGGGCCAAATTCCCGGAGGAAAATCCCTCACCAGTCCTGCGCATCGGCGCGGACACGCGCATCACCCACGCGAACCGGGCCAGCCGCATGTTCCTGGAAAGCTATGACACCGCTGTGGGACAGGAACTCCCCGGCTTTCTGGCCCGCCATATCGATCAGGCAAAGCGCATCGGCAAGCCCCTGCATGTGGAACTGCCCCTGGGGGAACGGGTTCTGGACCTGACCTTCACCCCGGTCGCCGGGCAGGATTACCTGAACATCTACGGCGAGGACATCACCGAACGCAAAAAAGGCGAGCTGGCCATTCTGGCCGCCAGGGACGCGGCCCAGGCCGCGAACATGGCCAAGAGCGAATTTCTGGCCAACATGAGTCACGAGATCCGGACCCCCCTCAACGGGGTGCTCGGCATGCTTCATCTGCTCAAGGAGGGAGTGACCCCCGAGGAGCAGATCTCCTATTCCAGCATGGCCCATGATTCCGCGTGCAGGCTGCTCTCCCTGTTGAATGACATCCTGGATTTTTCGCGCATGGAGGCGGGGCGCATCTCGTTGAACAACGCCCCGTTCCGGCTCAAGGATGTCTTCGATTCCGTGACCAATGTCTTCCGGCTGGCCAGTCAGGCCAAGCGGCTGGAGCTGGAATGCCGCATCGAGACGCAAAATCCCTGCAAGCTCGTGGGCGACGAGGCCCGCCTGCGCCAGATTTTGTTCAACCTCGTGGGCAACGCCATCAAATTCACCGAATCCGGCGGCGTCACCGTGGATGGCTGGACAAGGCCGGTGGCGGGAGATGCGGACAGGCTGCATCTGTACGTCCGGGTCAGCGACACGGGCATCGGCATTCCCGACGACAAGATCAACCACGTGTTCCAGCGCTTCACCCAGACCGACGCCTCCTACAACAGGCAATACGAGGGAGCGGGCCTGGGGCTGGCCATTGTCAAGCGGCTCATGGAGGTCATGGAAGGGGACATCGCCGTGGAAAGCAACCTCGGACAGGGCACGTCCATCTACCTGCACATTCCCTTGAATGTCCTGCCCCAGTCGTCCGCGGCGACGACCGGACGCGTAGCGGAGTTCGGGACCGATTTCGCTCCTTTGCGAATTCTCGTGGCCGAGGATGAGCGCGTCAGCCGGATCGCCATCCGGGCGTTGCTGGACCGACTGGGACACGAGGTCGTCACGGTCAATAACGGACGCGAAGTCGTGGAAGCGTTGCGCCGCGATCCGTTCGACTGCATTCTCATGGACATCCAGATGCCGGAATTGAACGGCGTGGAGACCACGGAACAGATCCGGGCCATGTCGAGCGCGCCGGACCGCTCGGGCGTGTGGATCATTGCCCTGACAGCCTATGCCCTTACTGGAGACCGGGAGCGTTTTCTGGCCATCGGCATGGACGATTACATCAGCAAACCCGTGCAGTTGGACAAGCTGACCGAAGTGCTGCGCCGGGCCGCCCTGCGGCGCGGTCGCCCTTGAGGGGCACGGTGCGTCATGGCAAAGCTCAAGGGCGACCGGAGACCGAAGTGTAAGGCGTGAGTACGCGAAGATTCTTTCTGGCTGCGCTGCTGGTTGCGGTTTTGCTGGTCATTCCGACGGGCAAGGTCGTTGCCGGGAGCTTCGAGCTGACCGTTCTGCATACCAACGACCTGCACGCGCATCTTGCGCCGTTTAATGAATACGGTTCTTTGTGTACCGTGCAGAAAGACGCGGAAGGGCAATGCCAGGGCGGTTCCGCCCGCCTCGCCGCCGCTATTGCCGCAGAGCGGGCGGGCAGTCCCAACGTGATCCTGCTTGATGCCGGGGATCAGTTTCAGGGCACGCTGTTCTATTCCCGCTACAAGGGGCAGGCCTGCGCGGCCCTGATGAACCGGCTGGACTACGACGCCATGACCCTGGGCAACCACGAGTTCGACGATGGCCCGGAGACCCTGGCGGCGTTCCTGAAGCGACTGTCCTTCCCGGCCCTTGCCGCCAACCTGGACGCCACAGCCTGTCCCGTGCTTCAAGGTCTCTTCCGGCCCTGGATTTTGCTGGACTTGAACGGGCGCAAGGTCGGCGTGGTCGGCGTCACCCATCCGGACATCCCCCGTATTTCCAGCCCCGGCCCTTTGCTGACCTTTGCGGATCCGGTTCCGGAGGTGGTCAGGGCTGTTGCCGAGCTGCGAAAGCAGGGCGCGGGGATCATCGTCTGCCTCAGCCATCTGGGTCTGGAAGGCGATCGCCGGCTTGCCGCCGGGGTGGCCGGGCTGGATGTGATCGTGGGTGGCCACAGCCATGCGCTTCTGGCCAACGGCGACCCCGAGGCGGAAGGCCCGTGTCCGCTTGTGGTCCGGGGGCGGGACGGCAATCCCGTGTTGATCGTCGCAGCTGGCTACTGGGGCAGATATCTCGGCGTGCTCCGGGTGGTGTTCGACGACCAGGGACAGATTCTGACGCAGCGTGGCAATCCCCGGCGCATGGATGCGGCGGCTGCGCAACAGGGGGCGGTGGCGGCGGAAGTGGCACACTGGGGCGAGGGGCTGCTGGAATTGCAGGGGCAGGTCATTGCCGAGACCCGAACCGCCCTGGATGTCGCGGCCTGCCGCACGGGCGAGTGCCTGCCGGGCGATTTGCGGGCCGAGGCGTTCCTGGCCGGAGCCGCCGGACAAAACGCGACGGCCGCGCTGGTCAACGGCGGCAGCATGCGCAACGGACTGGCTCCCGGTCCCCTGACCCTGGGGAACATGTTGGCCATGTATCCGTTCGTGGATGAGGTCATGGCGGTCACGCTGACCGGGGCGGACCTCCGCGCCGCCCTGGAGCACGGGCTTTCCGCCCTGGGCGGCCATGAAGGTTCCGGTCGTTTTCTGCAGGTCGCGGGCCTGCGCTATACCTTTGACTCCTCCCGGCCTCGGGGCGAACGCCTCCGGGACGTGTGGATGTTCGGCCCGGACGGCGCTGCTTCGCCGCTGGACGTTCAAGCTCTGTACCGCATCGCCCTGCCCCGTTTTCTGTATCGCGGCGGCGACGGGTTTACGGTCTTTGCCGAGCGTGGGCAGGACGTTTTTAACGATGGGAAGGATCTGGTGGAGGTCATGCGGGAGTTCCTTCAGCGGCATTCGCCTCTGGACCGCGCCCTGGACGGGCGGATAAGGGACCTGGCCAGCGACCCGAATCCGTAGTGCGCATTCTGGGGCGCTGGCCGAGGTCGATGCTTCCCGGATCATTTTTCAACAGCTCCCGGCTCCCGGTATCCCGGCGTTGTCTTCGGCAGCGTTTGGCCGGTCCGCTTTCCCTGCCTGGATGGGCGCGCATTCCCGCCTGCTTTTTTCTGCGTCACGATTTTGGTGTTGCGTACGTCCTGTCCGGCCTGAACCGCTTCCCGCGTGTTGATCCTACGTCGGATTTTTCGCGGTGGTTTCCGGTCCGGCGGCGTCCTGGAGTTGCCAGGAATGCCGAGGCGTCGTGCAGCCATTGTTCAAGGTTTTCCAGATCAGCGTGGCGGCTTCTCCCATTCTGGATGGTTCATTCCCGTGGGGGCCGGGAACGCGGGCTGGCGCCGCCTGGGGAGCGCTTGGCCGTACTCTGGATTGGTCAGCCGGGCGTCTGCGGCGGCTCGCAGGCCGCGCCGGAGCCTGAACGGAAGAGCTCCCAACGCGGGAGCGGCTTTTCCCTCCCCAGTCCTGTCCCGTTTACCACGGGGGATCCAATCCCCGACGGTTTGCCCGCGGGAAACGGTTCGCGAATAATCTGTATAATTATGATGGGATATATTTTTTTGCCAAATATTCTTTTAAACCCCTTGCAAATGAAAATGAATTTCATTATCAAACATCCACAAAACGTTCGCATTCGAAAACAAAAGGAGATCCGGATGAAAACATTGATCGTATACGGTTCGTCCACGGGCAATACCGAGAGCGTGGCCGGCTGGCTGGCCCAGGCGGCGCGCGAGAACGGGATGGAGGTTGTGCTTTCGGACGCGGCGGATGTGGCGGCGGAAGGGCTGGCCGATGGATACGATCTGGTGTTGCTGGGTTCGTCCACCTGGGGTGACGACGAGATCGAGTTGCAGGACGATTTCGCCGAGCTGTTTGAGGAGTTGGACAAGGCGGGATTGCGCGGGCGACGTGTGGCGGTCTTTGGATGCGGCAGCACGGAATACACGTTTTTCTGCGGCGCTGTGGATGCCATTGAATCCCGCGTCGGCGACCTGGGCGCGGTGCTCGTCCATGAGTCCCTGAAGATCGACGGCGAGCCGGAACGGGCTGAGGTAGTGGCCTGGGCCGAGGATCTTTTTGCGGCTCTCGGAGGGGTCTGAGATGGCTTGCGACAAAGCCTGCCCGGAAAGCAAGACCTGCTCGGGAAAATGCCGCGCTTTGGGCCGCGTGGGGGATCTTTGCCGCAGCGGCATGGCCTCCCTGAGCCTGGGAGATCATTTTGTGGCGGAACGTGTCCTGTTGCACGCGTTGGAAATGACACGCGAATTCGACCTGGGACCGGTGCTGGAAGCCAAGGCCTTCAACAATTTCGGGTTGGTGCTCCATGCTCAGGGGCGCAGGGACGATGCCCGGAACGCCTTTGAGCGGGCCATGCATTTGATCCGGGGGCGGGTGGGCACGGAAAACCAGCTCTACCGCACCGTGCGGAAAAACTACCGGGAAACGCTTGTGGAGCGGGACCGCGAGGAACGAAGTGGTGCGGTTCCCGTGGAGTGGAACGGAAATCAGACGCGGTCCGTTGCGGTCGCGCCAGGAGGAACCCCATGCCGGAACTGAGAGCCATTGCGCATTACAATCGTCTGGCCATGAAAGCGGCGGGCGAGGGACGGCTGGAGCAGGCCTTGCTGGATCTTTCCATGGCTTTGCGCCTTTCCAGGGAAATCCGCCGGGTGCAGTTGGAGTCGTATTCCAAGGGAAACATGGGACTGGTCTACCTCATGGCCGGAAGGCGGCGCGAGGCTTCCGCCTGCTTTCGCATGGCCATGCAGCGGGCCAGGGCGACCTATGGTTCCCGGCACGTGATCTGCCATGTTCTGCGAAACAATATCAAGAAGATGGGAGATCCGGTTCGTCGCGCCGCCTGAATCCGCACATGAGAATTTGGTTTTTCCTCTGACGCGCTCTTGACCCCCGAGGCCCGGAGACGTAGACAGGCTAAGGCTTGGTTACGTGTCGGGCCGACGGGGAGTCCATGAAGAAGCAAATCCTGCGAATCGCTCTTGTCTGTTTGTGCCTGGGGGCGTTGTGCGGAGCCGAGGCGATGGCCTTCGGTCCCGGAGATGAGTTTTTCCTCGCCGGGGTCGAACTGGACGCGGACGGCCGCACCGAGGAGGCCGTGGACGCCTACACCGAGGCCATCCGCCGCTGCCCTGAGGACTACGAGGCCTATCTCAACCGGGGAGCCGCGTACGTCCTTCTGGAACAGTACGAGCGGGCTCTCGACGACTTCAGCGAGGTCATCCGTCTGCATCCCACGGATACGGACGGCTGGTACAACCGGGGGGCCTGTCTGGCGGAAATGGGTCGCTACGAGCAGGCCGTGGGGGATTACGACGAAGCCCTGCGCCTGGATCCCACGGATGCGGACGCCTATTACAATCGTGGCTACGCCCTGCTGCGTCTGGGCAGGAGTGAGGAGGGCGTGCATGACTTTCGAGCCGTGCTGCGCCTGGAACCCACGGCCGGAGACGCGCGCGAGCAGCTCGGTCTGGCTTATTGGGAGCAGGGCGATCTGGACCGGGCCTGTCCGGAATTGCGGGAGGCCTGCGACCTGGGAGCCTGCGAGGGCCTGCAGCTGGCCCGGGAAAAACGCCACTGCCGCTGACCGCCTCCTCCTCCCCCGGTGTTTCAAACGCGAAGATGAGCCCCGCCTTCCGAGGGAAGACGGGGCTTCAAAATGGCGTCCGGTCCCGCACCTATCCGTTTTTGTTAACGATGGACCCCAGTCCCGCATGAGCGCCGAGCACCTGCTCCTGGAAGGCGATACTGGGGTCCTTGGCCCCGGTGACGGGGTCGGAATTCATGGTGTTCAGGGTCTGGCCCACGATGGCTGCGCCCATGGTCTGTTTGTCCGCCAGCGCGTCCCCGCCGATGAGATTGTTCACGCTGGTTTCCAGGGTCTGGTCGATTTTTCCGGCAAGGCTGTGCATGGCTTCGCTGTCCGGAAGCATGCCGCCGGGACGGCCCATTTCCTGAAGTGAATTTCGGATGAGTTCCTGGTCCGTTCCCGACCAGTTCATCATGCCTCCCGAACCGCTGCCCTCAATTGTGGACATGCGTTTCCCCTCCTTCGCGAGACAAAGTGACGCCTGTACGTTCTATCGGCCGTTTCTCGTGAATCTTTAGGGGCGGGAGCGAAATGCTCCGGATTCTCAGGGGAGTTCCCCGGCCTTGGCCTTGTCCCAGAGGGCGTTCATGGCTGCGAGGTCCATGTCGGCGAGCTCCCGGCCCGCTTCGCGCGCCATGCGTTCCATGTCCCCGAAGCGGGAGAGGAACTTGCGGTTGGCGAAGTCCAGGGCCGCGTTGGCTTTGATGCCCTTTCTGCGTCCCAGCTCCACCAGGGTGAAGAGATAGTCCCCGAATTCCCGTTGCATGGCCTCGGTGTCCCCGGATTCCTCGGCCTCGCGCCATTCGGCCCATTCGGATTCGAGCTGGCGCTCCAGATCCGCGATGTTCTCCCAGGTGAACCCGGCCCGGGCGGCCTTTGAGTGGATGCGGTAGGATTTCAGCAGCGGCGGCAGCCCCTTGGGCAGGGAGTCGAAGACGCCAGGCAGCGTGCCCTGTTCGTCGGTCTTTTCCGAGCGTTTGATCCGCTCCCAGGCCCGCAGCAGTTCGGCCTGGTCCTTGAACTGTGTGTCCGCAAAAACGTGCGGGTGGCGGCGGACCATCTTGGCCCGGTTTTCATCCAGGGCGTCCGCAATGCTGAAGTCACCGCTCTGTTCATACAGGTGGGCGATGAACAGCAGCAGGAAGAGCACGTCCCCCAGCTCCTCGCGGGCCTCGTCGGCGTTCCCCGCCCGCACCGCCTCCACCAGTTCGAAGGCCTCCTCCACCACGTAGTCGCAGAGGGTCAGAGGGGTCTGTTCGCGGTCCCAGGGACAGCCGTCCGGGCTGGTCAGGGTGGTGATGATCTCGCGCAGCCGGGTGAAGGAATCGTTGGTGCTCATGGTCATGATCGTCTCGGTTGGGTTGGGGGAAAGGAGGGGCTTACGGCGTCCGGACCGGATCTGGGCAACGGGGTTCGCGGTTCAGGCAAGGCGGTGTTGGCAGGGCCGTGCCGTCGGGCTCAGACGCCTTTCTGCAGCAGTTGGCGCAGGCCGTCCGGCAGGCTCATGGCCAGGATGCGCATCCCCGGAGCCAGCAGGGGGGCCAGGGCCGACTGCTGGTGCAGGGCGGAGTCCGGGGCGACGCTGCGCACTAGGTAGAGCAGGGCCACGCAGACGATGTAGCCCTCGGCCAGCCCGAAGGCCAGGCCCAGGCCCTTGTCCACGGGGCCGACCGCGCTGTAGGCCAGCGCGTCCGAGAGCAGCCGGGCCGCGACCCAGACCAGTCCCACGGTTCCGAGGAAGGTCACCAGCGCGGCGGCGGCCTGTACGGTTTCGGGGTTCTGGATGTGAACAGCCAGGTGTGGGGCCACGTACCCGCTGAGGTGGCGGACCGCGAGCATGCCCAGGGTCAGCGCCCCGAGGGAGAGAGCCTCCTTGACCAGCCCCCGGAAAAGTCCCCGGAAGCCGAGCAGAATGAGGATGGAAAGAAAAATGACATCAAGTGTATTCATGGTTTCTCCGGTGGCGCGTCCGGAGCAAGGAATAGCATTGCTCTCCGCAAAAGGGAATATCCGGCAGGATTTTCCCGGCATGGCTTGTGCAGCGTTGGGAACTGGGCTACTTCCCTTACGATCGTCGCCGTTTGCGGACCACGGAGGAACACGATGCGCATCAGCCGAACCGAGTTTCCCGGCGTGCTGGTTCTGGAGCCGAAAGTCTTCCAGGACAACCGGGGCTTTTTTCTGGAGAGCTTCAACCGTTCGGTTTTCGAGCAACACGGCCTGCCCGTCGATTTCGTGCAGGACAACCACGCCTATTCGCGCGGGGTGGGCGTTTTGCGGGGCTTCCACTTCCAGGGGCCGCCCGCGGCCCAGGGCAAGCTCGTCTGGGTCACGCGGGGCGCGGTGGTGGACGTGATCGTGGACATCCGCAACGGCTCGCCCACCTATGGCAAGTGGGGCCAGCTGCGGCTCACGGCGCACAACTTCCTGCGGCTCTACATTCCCGCCGGATTCGCCCACGCCTACATGACCCTCTCCGAGCACACGGAGTTCATGTACAAAGTGGACGCGCCCTATGCGCCCGAAACCGAGGGCGGCATCCGCTGGAACGATCCAGACCTGGCCGTGAACTGGCCCGCGGTCTGGGACCGTGACGAACCCGTGCTTTCGGAAAAGGACCGCAACCTGCCGCTGCTCAGCGAGCTGGATTCCCCCTTTGTCTACCAACCCGGGTCGAAAGAGGGCCTTTTAATATGAATACGGGCACAGAAACCAACGTTGTCCGCTCTGGCGCGGGCAACCGGTACGGCATTGTTCTGGCGGGCGGGTCCGGAACCCGCCTCTGGCCCCTTTCCCGCCATCTTTTTCCCAAGCAGTTGATCTCCCTGGACGGCGGAAAGCCGCTGCTGCGCCAGGCCATGGAGCGCGCGGTGCGGCTCTTTGATGCGCAACGGCTCCTGGTGGTGACCAACGAGGAGCACGTCTTCGAAGTGCGCCGGCAGGTCCGCGAGGTGGAGCCGGACGTGGAGCGCAACGTCCTGGCCGAACCCCTTGCGCGCAACACTTTGCCGGCGGTGCTTCTGGCCCTGGACCGCATTGTGCGGGAAGACCCCGAGGCCCTGGTGGTGGTGATGCCCTCGGACCAGATCATCCGGGACGAGGCAGGGCTTTCGCGCAGCCTGGAGCGGGCCTTTGAGCTGGCGGCCCAGGGAAATTTCGTGACCTTTGGCGTGCCGCCGCGCAAGGCCGAGACGGGCTACGGCTACATGGAACGGGGCCGCGCCCTGGGCGACCGCGCCTACGAGGTGGACGGGTTCGTGGAAAAACCCGGCCTGGAATTGGCCCGGGAACTGGTCGAGAGCGGGCGGCATTTCTGGAACAGCGGCATGTTCGTGTTCCGCGCTCCGGTTTTTCTGGACGCGGTGGCGACCCATGCGCCGGATCTGGACGCCTGGTGGCGGCAGCGGGAATCCGGGGAACTGGCCTCCGGCTATCGCGACATCCGTTCCGTTTCCGTGGACTACGGGCTGGCCGAGAAGCTGGACAATATCGTCATGGTCGAGGCGTCCTTCGACTGGGAGGACCAGGGCAGTTGGGAGGCCATGTACCGTCTGGGCGACAAGGACGCGCGCGGCAACGTGGTTCGGGGCGATGTCATGGTCGTGGACTGCGACGGCTGCCTGCTGGTGTCCGAGAGCGGCAAACTCGCCGCCGTGGGCCTGCGGGACATGATCATGGTCCAGACCAGGGACGCAACCCTGGCCTGCCCGCTGGTGGACGTGCAGCGCGTCAAGGACGTGGTGGCCGCGTTGCGCAGCCAGGGCAGCTCCCTGGCCATGAGCCATCCCCTGGTGCGCCGCCCCTGGGGCAGCTATCTGGTCCTGGAGAACGGGCCGCTGTATAAGATCAAACGCATTGAGGTCCTGCCGGGGGCGCGGCTTTCGAGCCAGATGCACCACCACCGCTCCGAGCACTGGGTCGTGGTGCAGGGCACGGCCGAGGTGGAGATCAACGGCAGGGAGATGATCCTGGTGGAAAATCAATCCGTGGACATTCCCAAGACAGCGGTCCACCGGCTCACCAATCCGGGGCGCTTGTCGCTCGAACTCATTGAAATTCAATCAGGAAGCTATCTGGAAGAAGACGACATCGTCCGATTCGACGATATTTATGGCCGCGCGAAATGATTGCCCAGGGCGGCATCTCTTTGCTATCTCCCGGAATATCAGGAGCTTTCCTAAGTCATTACGAAGGCGAAACCTCGTGAAATTTTTCATATTCTCTTGACACGGAAAACTTCTCTGCCGTAAAGGAACGTAATTCATTTGGCCGTTTTTTGTGTTTTTTCAAAAAACTCTAGGAGTGATGGGGCAGGTTATGGAGGAAATGAGAGCATCGAAACAGTACGGTGGAGCCCTTCCGTTCCTGCTGGGTTTCCTTGTGGTTGCTGTGGCAGGGTGGGTGCTGTTCCCCGACATTCTTTTTGTCGCGAAAGAACAGCCGTTCCGCTTCAGCCATGTGACTCACGTGGAAGGCCAGGGAATGGCGTGCGAGGACTGTCACTACTTCCGCGAGGACGGAACCTATGCCGGGTTCCCGACCAACGAAGAGTGTGCCTCGTGTCACGACATCGGGGAACCGCAGGAGTTGGTGGATGCCCTTGCGGCCGTCACCGGCAGCCCGGAGTCCATTGAGGATGTGCTCAAGCAGGAAAGCGGTCCCGAAGAGCTGGACGGCCTCCTGATGAGCACCGAACCCGAGGACATCAAGGCCGAGCGCGAATTCGTCGTCAAGTATCTCGCGCGGGGCAAGGAAGTCCCCTGGTACAATTACCAGTTCCAGCCGGACAACGTTTATTTCTCGCACAAGGCGCACGCCGCATTGACCATGGCTCCGGCAGCGGGTCATGGCGAGGCCGAAGCCGCTGAGGCGGACGCTGAAGAAGGGCCCAATTGCAATCTCTGCCATCCCAAGGACATTCATCTTAGCTCCAACCCGGCTCCTTTCATGGAGAACATTTTCACCGGGTACAGCAAGAAGACCATGAAGATGTGGGAGTGTGAACGGTGCCATGCTCAGATGCACCAGGACAACGCCTGCTACGTGTGCCACAAGTAAGGAAAGGGGTGCTGCAATGGGTTTGAATCGCAGAGCATTCATACAATTCTCCGTGGGTGGCACGCTTGGTCTGCTTGTCACCCCCGTGATCTGGAAAACGCTGGATGACGTTTCCATCTGGACCCAGAACTGGGGCTGGATTCCGAAACTGAAGAAAGGCGCCGTGGAAGGTGTTCCCGCCGTGAGCAAGCTGTGTCCCTCCGGCTGCGCCGTGCAGGTGGAGACCGTGGGCGGCGAGCCTTATGGAACCAGGGGCGACGTGGACAATCCGCTCAGCCAGGGCGGCATCTGCCCGGTCTGCGCCGACGCCGTGCCCATGATGTACAGCCCCACCCGCGTGGCCGGACCGCTGGTCAAGACGGGCGAGGGCAAGTACGAGTCCATCTCCTGGGACGACGCCAAAAAACTGCTCGCTGAAAAGATCCAGGCCGCCGGTTCCTCCGTGGCCGTGATCTCCGGCGACGACACCGGAACTGGCAACGAAGTCTTCTCCGGCTTGCTCGCCGAGCTCGGAAGCTCCGACTACTACATGATGCCCAGCCCGCAGATGGCCGCCACCAAAGCCTGGAACGGGCTCATGGGCGGCGAGGGCCAGCTTGGCTACGATCTGGAAAACGCCGACTTCGTGCTCTTCGCGGGCGTGGACGGACTGGATTCCTGGGGTCCGAGCGTCAGCTACATGAAGGCCTTCGCCGCCAGCCACCCGGCGGGCGAGGAGGCCACCGCCGCTTACGTTTACGCCGGTCCTGCCCGGAACCACACCGCCTCGGTCTGCGACCAGTGGGTTCCCGTGCATCCCGAAGGCCTGACCGCCTTCCTGCTGGGCCTGGCCTACAATCTGATCACCGAGGGCAAGTCCCTTGAGAGCGGCGATTTCGGCGCGCTGCGTAGTCTGCTGGCCTCCAAGTTCTCCCCGGCCCAGGTCGAGAAGCTCTCGGGTGTGAGCAAGGAAGCCCTGGCCGAACTGGCCGGAAAACTGCTGAACGCCTCGGCTCCGGTCGTGGTTGCCGACTACGCGTGCAGCCCGGCTGTGGCCGCTGCCGGCGTCATCGTGAACATGCTCCTCGGTCGTCTCAACGCCGAGGGCGGCATGGCCGCTCTGCCCGAGGTCGATACCGTGATCAGTTCCGCCCTGGGCCGCACGGCCCGCTTCGAGAAGGACCTCATGGCCGATGTGGCCTCCGGCGCGTTTGCCCCGCAGGTCTGCCTCGTGTACGACGCCAACCCGGTCTACGGCCTGCCGCAGTACGGCGCCAAGGTCTTCGAGAAGGCCGGTTTCGCCGTGGCCTTCAGCACCTTCAAGGATGAAACCGCCGCCGTGGCCGACCTCGTGCTGCCCGCGGCCCATCCCTTTGAGCGCGCCGACGACCTGGTCAGCCCCTTTGGCGTGGCCAACACCACCTACGTGGCGTCCTCGCCGGTGTACAAGGCCGCGCTGAACGTCAAGGGCGCCCCGGACTTCGCTCTGGAACTGGCCGCCGATCTGGGCCTGGATCTCGGCTTCGAGACCTTCGAGGACGTGCTTTCCGCCAAGGCGGATGCCGCCGATGCCGCCACCGGCACGGTGGGTTCCTACTCCGTGGGTCTGGCCGTGGATACCCTCTCCTCCGCGGACAAGGTCTCCGGCGAACTGGCTCTGTTCGCTTACAGCCAGCGGAACTTCGGTTCCGCCGCCGTGGCCACCAGCCCGCACAACCCGACCACCATCCGCGACAGCGAGATCAAGGGCAAACAGATGTTTGTCCGCGTGAACTCGGAGACCGCCAAGGCCAACGGCCTCAAGGACGGTTCCGCGGTGAAGCTGGCCGCCAACGGTGCGGAATGCGCCGCTCTGGTGCTTGTGGACGAGGGCGTGATGCCCGGCGTGGTCGCCGCGCCGCTCGGTTTCGGGCGCACCGCCTGGGACGAGTTCTCCAAGGGCAAGGGTGATAACGTCTACAAGATCCTCACCGTGAGCGCCGAGTCTGGCGGGTCCGCCTGGGCTGGCTCTGCCGTGACTCTTGCGAAAATGTAGGGGGGACCAACATGCATGTAAAAGAATTCAAGATCAAATGGGGCATGGTTGTCGACATCGACAAATGCACGGGCTGCGGCGCGTGTATGGTTTCGTGCCAGGTCGAGAACAACATCGCCCCCATGACCGGTGAGGACCCGCACAACAGCCTTCAGATGATGACCACCAAGCGGGACGATCCCTCCAACAAGCTCCGGACGCTGACCTGGCTCAACGTCTACGAGCTGAACAACGGCGAGGCCTTCCCCAATCGGGATACGGCCTACCTGCCCCGTCCCTGCATGCAGTGCGGCAACCCGGCCTGCGTGCCCGTGTGCCCGGTCGTGGCCACGGAGAAGAACGAGGAAGGCGGCATCGTCAGCCAGATCTACCCGCGCTGCATCGGCTGCCGGTACTGCATGGCCGCGTGTCCCTACCATGCCCGTTACTTCAACTGGTGGGATCCGTTGTGGCCCGACGGCATGGACAAGACCCTCTCCCCCGAGACTTCGGTCCGACCCCGCGGCGTGGTCGAGAAGTGCAACTTCTGCCACACCCGCTACCTCAAGGCCAAGGACCGCGCCCGCGAGGAGGGCATCGACCCCATGGAACTGCCGGAAGGCTACTATGTTCCGGCCTGCGTCGAGGCCTGCCCCACCGGAGCCATCGTTTTCGGCGACTTGAACAACCCGGAACACAAAGTTCACGAGTTGTCCAAGAATCCGAACAGCTTCCGGCTGCTCGAAAAGCTCGGCCTGGCTCCCCAGGTCTACTACATGAGCAAGCGCGAGTGGGTCCGCAAGCAGGGTGACAACCATGCCGCCGGCGACCACAACTCCGCGGTCAAACAAGCCTCTCAAGGCCACGAATAAGGAGGAGGGAACATGGATAGCAAACTCTTCCCCGAAGGCGCCACGCGGTGCTCGTTCGGCAAGTACCTTCTCTGGGTCGGCATTGTCAGCGCGGTGCTGCTCTGGGGCGTGTACGCCGCCTTCCTGATCCTTTATAACGGGATCGGCGTCACGGCCATGGACAACTACTTCGGATTCGCCCTCTGGATCACCTTCGACCTGGCGGTCATCGCCCTGGGCGCGGGTGCGTTCTTCTCGGGCTTCCTGAAGTACATCCTGAAGATCAAACAGCTGGAGAAGATCATCAACCTGACGGTCATCGTCGGGTTCATCTGCTACTCCGGCGCCATGCTCGTCCTGACCATGGACATCGGCCAGCCGGGCCGGGCCTGGTTCGGCTACTGGCATCCGAACGTCCACTCCATGCTCACGGAAGTTATCTTCTGCATCACCTGCTACTGCACGGTGCTGATCATCGAGTTCGTTCCGCTGATTCTGGAGCAGAAGCAGCTCAACCGGAACAAGTTCATCCATGCGCTCGCGCACAACATGCACGTGCATATGGCCCTGTTCGCCGGCCTGGGAACCTTCCTCTCCACCTTCCACCAGGGCTCCCTGGGCGGCATGTACGGCGTGCTCATCGGCCGTCCGTACGCCTTCCGCGACGGATTCTTCATCTGGCCGTGGACCTTCTTCCTCTTCGTGCTCTCGGCAGTGGCCTCCGGACCGGTCTTCACGGTCCTGGTCTGCACCGCCATGGAGAAGATCACCGGCAAGAAGCTGGTGGAGTTCAAGGTCAAGGCCCTGATGGGCAAGATCGCCGGTTCCATGCTTTGCCTGTACCTGTTCTTCAAGTACCTGGACACCTGGGCCTGGGCCACCGGCGTGCTCCCGCGCATGGGCTTCACCTTCGACCAGATGTTCCACGGCATGATCTACGGCAAGTGGATGTTCTGGACCGAGCTGCTGGTCTGCGGCCTGCTCCCGGCCATCATGCTCATCGTGCCCGCGATCCGCAACCGCCCCTGGCTGCTGTACACGGCCGCGATTCTCGACTGCGCGGGCATCGTGATCAACCGCTACGTCTTCACCGTCCAGACCATCGCGCTGCCGGTGATGCCCTTTGACAAGTGGTACACCTACGCCCCGAACTGGTCGGAGATCGCCACCAGCGCCATGATCGTCGCTTACGGCGTGCTGGTGCTGATGCTCTCCTACCGCTACCTGCCGGTCTTCCCGCAGGAGCGTGAGTTGAACTCCTAGGGTTACGAATACGCTCTCATTGTTGGCCCGGACCATTGCGGTCCGGGCCTTTTTTTGTGGACGGACTCCGCTGTCCGCTCCAGGACCCCGTGCGAAACTCCATGAAAAAAGTTGCGCATCAACGCGTGGGGATGCCCGCTGTCCGGTTTGGCGGGTTTGTTGTGCCGGCCAACGCTGAAACAGCGTTTGCGGGTTGCCATTCGCCGGGAGAAAAGGAAAAGTACCGGGCATGCAAAGGAGCGAATCTATGGAAGAGAACAGGCATCGGGCGGCGTTCACCGTTCGCGTGGATGAATGCGGCCCGGACGGCAGAGCTGGAATCGGGACCATCGGGAACTATCTTCAGGAGATTGCCTGGCGGCATGCGACGCTCCTGGGCTACGGTCGCGAGGATCTGCTCGAAAAGAATGTGGCCTGGGTCATGACCCGCATGCGCATCCAAATGGACGGCTACCCGCTGCCCGGCGAGGAAATCCGAGTGCTCACCTGGCCCTCGGCCAAGGACAAGCATCTCGCCTACCGCGATTTCCGCATCAGCGATGCGAACGACCAGATGATGGGCCGCTGCACCACGGCCTGGGCCTACATGGACATCGCGGAGCGGAAAATGGTTTCGTTTCACGAGGACGGCGCGCCCATGCCTTACAGTGGCGAGCGCAGCCTGGAATTCGAAAGGCGTTCCGTGTCCCGGATGAAGGATGCCGAGCACAGCGTTGGGCTGACCTCCCGCCGCAGCGACATGGACGTGAACGGCCACGTGAACAACGTGCACTTCATTGAATGGGCTCTGGAAAGCGTGCCCGACGCCTGGCTGGAAGACTTTTTTTTACGGGAGATGGACATCTCTTTCCGGCAGGAATGCCAGGCGCACGAGCAATTGACCTCTTTTTGCGCCCAAAACGGCTCGGAAATGGAGCTGCTGCACATGCTCAAACGCGACGCCGACGGTGTGGAAATGGCCAGAATCAGCACGCTCTGGCGTAAGAAATAGTCGTCTTGTTCTTTTGGAAATCCCATTGGCGGTGTGCAGCACACCGCCTTTTTTTTGCCGCGCGCAGTTATCTGGCAGAACAGGACAGGGAAACGAACGGATCAGCGTTGGCGCAACGGATGTCCGGACGCGGGACTCGCTGAAAAATGATGCTTGTTTGCGCGAAGAATCGTTCTGAACCTGAACGTGAACCAATGAAAAAATGTCGGGTAAATCGGCACGGAAGTCCAATGAATCCGACCACGGATCAGTTGATAATCAAGAGACGCGTCTGCAAAGTTCTGCTCGTTTCCGGTTCCAGCGACCAGTGATCACGGAGTGTTTTTTGAGACGAAATTCGGACCGGAGAGCGTGATGTTCTGGAAAATCGTTGTTTGTCTGATGAATGAATGTCGATGTACGGTTTCTGTAGATGAATATTCGTCTGTTTTTTTCGCTGCCAACGCTGCTGCAACGCCTTCCGGCTGGACGGATCACCCTCTGCTTTCCAGAACGGCTGCGCATCAGCCAAAGTCTGGAGCGGCGAAACCGTTCGGCTGCCGAGAAAAAGCAACTACCAAAGCAGCAGTTACGAGTCGTGGGCAATCCGTTGTGGATCCAAAAATGCTCACAGCCAAGCCTTGCAAGGTATTTCAATCAGCAAAGACAGCAACGCTTTTCGTGGTCTTCGGTTTGCATTGGCGTGGAAAGTCTGTAAGATTGCCAGAGGTAAATTGAGACCGAATTGACAAAATAATTAAATCCCATTGGGGCAGATTCAAGGAAAAATGACGCCGTCCCATTGCGGTTTTCTGAGTTTCAAAGCTGCTGAGCATGCAAACAATGCGTGCTTTTCCGTTGCAAAAGAGCGCGGATGAAACCTGCCACCCGAGGCGTTCAATTCCGTTTTGTTCCAGGCTTGACGCGGCTTTTAGAGGTTCTTGAGCCTTGACTTTTCAAGGGATTTTGTTACAGTTTAAGCTTCAAATCGCACAGTCTCATCGCTGCCGTCCCGCGCAACGGCGCAGGGGGGCGGCTGTTGTCGGACAGGGCGTGAATTCCGCAGAGTGGAGTAAATTTTTATGCCAATGATTGAAGTTAAGGATTTGCACAAGTGGTATGGGGACTTTCATGTCCTGAAAGGCATCAATGAAAGTGTCGAGCAGGGCGAAGTGCTCGTCATCTGCGGCCCCAGCGGATCGGGGAAAAGCACCTTCATCCGCTGTATCAACCGCCTTGAGGAGTACCAGAAGGGGACCATCCTTTTTGACGGCAAGGACATTCACGACCCCGACGTAAACATCAACACGCTCCGCTCCGAAATCGGCATCGTCTTTCAGCAGTTCAACCTTTATCCCCACCTCACCGTTCTGAAAAACATCACCCTCGCGCCCATCAAGGTCAAGGGCATGGACAAAAAGGAAGCCGAAGAACTCGGCTTGCAATTGCTCAACCGCGTGGGCATCCACGAGCAGGCCTACAAATATCCGGCGGAGCTCTCCGGCGGCCAGCAGCAGCGCGTGGCCATTGCCCGCGGTCTGGCCATGGAGCCCAAGGTCATGCTCTTCGACGAGCCGACCTCGGCCCTGGACCCCGAAATGATCAACGAAGTCCTCAACGTCATGAAGGACCTGGCCCGCGAAGGCAAGACCATGCTCTGCGTGACCCACGAAATGGGCTTTGCGCGGGAAGTGGCCGACCGGGTCATCTTCATGGACTACGGCGAGGTCGTCGAACAGAACACCCCCCAGGAATTCTTCAAGAACCCGCAGCATGAGCGCACAAAGCAGTTCCTCAAGGAAATTTTGTAGTCTATGCCGCCGTGCAAACGGCGTTTGGTAACTTAACTCGTCAGGAGGGATTTATGAAAAGATTGAGTGTTGTCCTTGCTCTGGTTCTGGCGCTGGTCTTCAGCGTCTCCGCCGCCAACGCCGGCAAACTGGAAGAGATCAAGGAAAAGGGCAAGATCGTCTGCGGCGTCAAGGACTCCGTGAACCTCTTTGGTTTCGTTGACCCCAATTCCAACGAGTTGGTGGGCTTCGATATCGACATCTGCAAATACATCGCCGCCAAGCTGGGCGTGGACGTGGAATTCAAGGTCGTGACCTCCAAGAACCGCATCCCCATGCTGGCCCAAGGTTCCGTGGACATGCTCGCCGCCACCATGACGCATAAGTTCTCCCGCGACGAGAATATCGACTTCTCCATCACCTACTTCATGGACGGCCAGAAGCTGCTCGTGGAAAAGGGTGCTGGCGTCGCCACCACCGCTGACCTGGCCGGCAAGAAGGTCGGAACCGTGAAGGGCTCCACCTCCGAGAAGAACATCATCGCGGCCCAGCCCGCCGCGCACGTCATTTCCTATGACGAGTATCCGCAGGCCTTCCAGGCCCTGAAGCAGGGCAAGGTCGTGGCCGTGACCACCGACTCCGGCATCCTGGCTGGCCTCAAAGCCGGTGACGACCATCCTGAAAAGTGGGAGATCGTCGGTGAATTCTTCTCTGCCGAACCGTACGGCCTGGGCCTGCCCGAGAACGACTCCGACTTCCGCGATTTCGTCAACCTCTCTCTGAACGAGATGTGGATCGACGGAACCTACCAGCAGCTGTTCAAGAAGTGGATGGGTTACGACCTGCCCACTGGCTGGACCATCGAACTCTGGCCCATGTAACGGCCTGATCGACAGTTTCGGGCCGGAGGCGTTCGCGCTTCCGGCCCCTTTCCCCCAAAACCTCCAACAACGGATCAAGTGCTTTGCATTACCAATTCAATTGGCTGGCGAGCGTTACCGGCGAACCGGGACGATGGTTATGGGAAGGCTTCGTCACCACGCTCCAGATTTCGGCCATCGGCATCTTCTTTGCCATGATCCTGGGCATCATCATCTGTGTGATGCGCATGGCCCGGTTCAAGCCGCTGGTCTGGTTCTCGGTTGCCTACACGGAATTCTTCCGCAACACGCCGCTGCTCGTACAAATTTTCTTCTGGTATTTCGGCGCGGGGGTCATCCTGCCGGAAGGACTCAACAAGTGGATCAACCAGCTCTATTACTGGTTCCCCGGCCCCTTCAGCCTGGGTGGAACGGCTTTCGAGGGGCAGTGGCTGCTGTTCTCCTCCGAGGCCGCCAGCGTGATCATCGCGCTTTCAGTCTACACCTCGGCCTTCATCGCCGAGGAGATCCGAGCGGGCATCTTCTCCATCCCCAAGAACCAGCTTGAAGCCTCGCGCGCCACAGGCCTGACCTTTTTGCAGGCCTACCGTTTCGTGATTCTGCCGCAGGCCATCCGCATCGTGATTCCGCCCCTGATTTCCCAGTTCCTGAACCTGCTCAAAAACTCGTCCCTGGCCATGGCCCTCGGCGTCACCGAGCTGACCTACCAGGCCGCGCAGATCGAGTCCTACCATGGACTCGCCTTTGAGGGGTTCACGGTGGCGACGCTCATCTATCTCGCCATCTCGCTCGTCATCTCGCTGAGCATCAATTTGTACAACAAGCATTTCATGCTTCAGGTGAAATACTAGGGGGGAGGGGATCGTGTCGTATTGGGATGTCGCACCTGAGCATTGGGGAATGATCTGGGACAACCTGGATTATTTCCTCTGGGGAGCCGCGAAGCTCACCAAAACGTTTCCCTATGTGGAGAATATCGGCGGACTGGCCGCGAGCATCATTCTGGCCATCTTCGGCATCTTCGGCGCGTTCTGGCTCGGCCTGGGCGCCGGGCTGATGCGCATTTCGCGCAGAAAATGGCTCAAATATCCCGCTGTATTTTATGTCGAAACCATCCGTGGCGTACCGCTATTGATGATGATTTTCTGGTTCTTCTTCCTGGCGCCGATCCTGCTCGGCCAAACCCTGCCCGCGTTCCAGAGTTCGCTGGTCGCCTTTGTGGTCTTCACTTCCGCCTATGTGGCCGAAATCGTGCGTGCGGGCGTGGAAGCCCTGCCCAAGGGCCAGATGGAGGCCGCGCGTGGATCCGGCCTGTCCCAGGCCCAGGCCATGCGCTTCGTGATCCTTCCCCAGGCCCTGCGGAACATGATTCCCTCGTTCGTGAACCAGTTCGTGTCCCTGACCAAGGACACCTCGCTGGCCTACATCATCGGCGTGAACGAGCTGATGCGCACGGCGGTCCAGGTGGACAACCGCGAAACGCGGATATCCTTCGAGATCTACATCACCATCGCGGTGCTCTATTTCATCGTCTGCTACGTCCTGACCTCCTACAGCCGCAGCCTGGAAAAGAAACTTTCGCGCTACCAGGCGCGGGGCCGCTAGCCGGTCCCGGTGGGGAATGGCGGAGCGGCATGCCGTCCATAGCCGGATATATCGATCATACGCTGCTCAACCCCCGGGCGCTGCCCCGGGATGTGGAGCGGCTTTGCGCCGAAGCCGTTCGCTTCGGATTCAAGGCGGTCTGCGTCCACGCATTCCACGTGGCGCAGGCCGCCGCGCTGCTTTCCGGCCATGCGGCGCTGCCTGTCTGCGTGGCGGGCTTTCCTCTCGGCGCGACTCTGAGCCGGGTCAAGGCCTTTGAGGCCGAGGCCGCGGTTCGCGAAGGCGCGCGCGAGATTGACATGGTCCTGAACCTCGGCGCGTTCGCCGCCGGGGAGTACGATCTGGTGCGCGAGGATGTGTCCGAGGTGGTTCGCGCGATTCCGGAAATTCCCGTCAAGGTGATCATCGAAACCGGATATCTTTCGGACGAGGAAAAGCGGCTGGCCTGCGCGCTTTGCGCCGAGGCCGGGGCGGCCTTTGTCAAGACCAGCACAGGCTTTGGTCCGGGCGGCGCCACCACGGCGGACGTGCGACTGATGCGCGCCGCGGTCGGGCCGGGCATGGGCGTCAAGGCCAGCGGTGGCATCCGCGACCTGGCAACCGCCAGGACCATGCTGGAGGCGGGCGCGGACCGCATCGGCACGTCGTCGTCCGTGGCCATCGCGCTTGCGGAGCTGGAAGAAGCCGGGGAGAGGACATGAACGACCCAAAAATCATCCTGGACTCCACGCGGAAACCCCAGGAAATCGAAAACCGTTCCCTGGGGATCATCGACTCCGAAGTGCCCGAGCCTCGTCCTTTTGCGGGCGTGGAGTGGGAGGTGGTCCGGCGCATGATCCACACCAC
This sequence comes from Desulfovibrio sp., assembly GCA_050251775.1. Lineage (GTDB taxonomy): Bacteria > Desulfobacterota > Desulfovibrionia > Desulfovibrionales > Desulfovibrionaceae > Paucidesulfovibrio. The sequence goes on along the minus strand of JBFWMD010000011.1, from coordinate 38,466 downwards.
GGCGGATTTCGAACTTCTGAAGCTGACCCGCTTCCACCCCGGGGCCGTGCGCGTCGGGCTGGAAGCGCTCCGGCGCGGCGCGCGGATCGTCACGGATACGGAAATGGCCCGCGCCGGCATCCCCCTGCGCCGGATGGAGCCGCTGGGGTGTACGGTGAACTGCCTGATGAACGATCCGCGTGTGGCGGAGCTGGCCCGGCAGAACGGCAGCACCCGCGCGCTGGCTGCCGTGGATGTGGCGGTGGGCGCTGCGGACCTGTCCGGACCGGACTCCCCGTCGCCAACTTCGTTCGCGCCCTCGCCGGACATCTGGGTCATCGGCAACGCGCCCACGGCGTTGATTCGTCTGCTGGAGCATGTCCGCTCCGGCAAGGCGCATCCCGCCCTGGTTATCGGCATGCCCGTGGGCTTTGTGAACGCGGCGGAGTCCAAGGAACTGCTGCTGGCCCAGGAGGCCGTGCCCTACGTGACCATCCGGGGGCGCAAGGGCGGGTCGGCCCTGGCCGCCTGCGTTGTCAATGCGCTGGCCGACGTGGTCCTGCGCGGCTGAGGCCAGGTCCGGGCCGAAGGTAATTTCCCGAAAACAGTGTTTCAGCACTTCCCGTTGTCTGTTCCGCCGGTTTTTTCCTTTTGATCCCCATTGGTTTGTCTTCTCTTTGGAGCCCAGAACGATCCGGTTTCCGGAATGATCTATTTTCCGAAAGCGTTTGCATTGCCCCATTATTGGTGATAGTGGCCGATTCGTGTAACGACCCGATGACGGGTAACAAATCAACCATTTCAGGTGGGGTCATGGCCAAGGAGAAGGGAAACAGCAAGGTCACCATCTATCCGGACTGGTGCAAAGGCTGCGGCATCTGCGTTGCGTTCTGCCCGGCCAAGGTCATCGAGCTCGACGGTCAGGGCAAGGCTCGTGCCGTGCGTGAGGAGGACTGCATTCATTGCGGTTTCTGCGAACTGCACTGCCCGGATTTCGCCATCGTCGTTTCGGAAATTGAACGGTGTCCCAAGTGAGGCGGTGAGACATGGCGGTCGGCAGAAAGAAGAAACACAAGGAACTGTTCGCCCAGGGCAACGAAGCCGTGGTCGAGGGCGCCCTGCTCGCGGGGTGTAATTTTTACGGCGGCTACCCGATCACCCCTTCCAGCGAGGTCATGGAGATCATGGCCCAGCGTCTTCCCAAGACGGCGGACGGGGTCTTTCTTCAGATGGAGGACGAGATCGCCAGCCTCGGCGCGGTGATCGGCGCTTCCCTGGCGGGGTGCAAGGCCATGACGGCCACGTCCGGCCCCGGCTTTTCGCTGATGCAGGAACACCTCGGGTACGCCTGCATGGTGGAGGCGCCGCTGGTGCTGGTCAACGTCATGCGCGGCGGCCCTTCCACGGGTCTGCCCACCAGCCCGGCCCAGGGCGACGTGCAGCAGGCGCGCTGGGGCACGCACGGCGACCATTCCGTGATCGTGCTTTCCGCGTCCAATGTGCAGGAATGCCTGGAAATGACCGTCACGGCTTTCAACATGGCCGAGAAGTTCCGTACCCCGGTCATCCTGCTGCTCGATGAGATCACGGCGCACACCCGCGAGAAGATCCTCATTCCCCGTGAGGACGAGTACGAGGTCTTCAACCGCGTGATTCCGACCATGCCTCCGGAGTGGTACAAACCTTTCGAGGAGACCGTGCGCGGCGTGCCGCCCATGCCGCCCATCGGCTCGGGCTACCGCTTCCACGTCACGGGTCTGACGCACGACCCCAACGGTTTCCCGACCTCGCGGCCCGAGGAGGTCGTGGATCTCATGGAACGCATGTTCCGCAAGATCGACCAGTTCCTGCCGCAGGTCTCCCTGACCGAGGAATACCTCTGCGAAGACGCGGAGGTCTGCGTGGTGGCCTACGGCTCGGTGGCCCGTTCCGCCGCCTATGCCGTGGAGCAGGCCAGGGAGCGCGGGGTCAAGGCCGGGCTGCTCAAACTCAAGACCCTGTTCCCCTATCCCCGCGCGGCCACGGAAAAAGTCATGGGCCACGCCCGGGCGGTCATCGTCCCTGAAATGAACATGGGCCAGATGTCGCGCGAGGTGAAGCGGGTGAACAACGGCAAGACCATGGTCCGGGCCTTGAACCGCGTGGATGGCCAGATCATCACCCCCTCGGAAATCCTCAAGGCGATCATGCAGGTGTAGCCATGTCAGAAGTCATTGGAAATCATATTATTCACAAGTACTTGCGGCACAACAAGAAGTTCCCCCATGTGCTCTGCCCCGGTTGCGGCCACGGCATCGCCCTGGGAGCGTTGATCCGCAGCGTCCACAGCCTGGGCCTGGAAAAGGACGACGTGGTCATCGTGGCGGGCATCGGCTGTTCGGGCCGTCTGGCGGTCTACGTGGACTTCAACACGGTTCACACCACCCACGGCCGCGCCCTGACCTTTGCCACGGGCATCAAGATGGCCAGGCCGCACCTGAACGTGATCTGCATCATGGGCGACGGCGACGCGCTCTCCATCGGCGGCAACCATCTGATCCACGCGGCGCGGCGCAACATCGGCCTCACCGCCCTGGTGCTGAACAACAACATCTACGGCATGACCGGCGGTCAGTGCTCGCCGACCACGCCGCACGGCTCCTTCTCCATGACCTCGCCCTACGGCCAGCTGGAAAAGGGCTTTGACGTGGTCGATCTGGTCCGCTCGGCCGGAGCCAACTTCGTGGCGCGGGGGACCTCGTTCCACGCCCAGCAGCTCGACAAGCTGCTCACCCAGGCCCTTCAGCATCCGGGCTTCAGCATGGTCGAGATCGTCTCGCCCTGCCACACTCAGTTCGGACGCAAGAACAAGTACAAGGGTCCGGTGGACATGTACAAATGGCTCAAGAAGAGCGCCACCCCCCTGGAACGCTGGGAAGAGCTCGAACCGGACAAGCGCGAGGGCCGCTTCCCCACGGGCGTGTTCGTGGACAACGACCTGCCCGGCCTGGAGGAGCAGTATCAGGCGCTGAAGCAGAAAATGCGGGGGCAGGCGAAATGAATCAGGAAGTGACGCTCGAACGTTTTGAGATCCGGCTTTCCGGACTGGGCGGCCAGGGCATCATCACCCTGGGCCGCGTGCTGGGAACGGGCCTGGCCCTGGGCCACGGCTATCAGGTCACCCAGACCCAGAGCTACGGCCCGGAGGCGCGCGGCGGCTCCAGCCGTTGCGACCTGGTGGTCAGCTCCGGCCCCATCAGCTATCCCAAGGCCGAAAGCCTGGACCTGCTGGTGGCGCTCTCCCAGGAGGCCTGCAACTCGTATTACCGCTTCCTCAAGCCAGGCGGGATTCTCGTGCTGGAGACCGATCTGGTCAAGCAGCCGCCGACCAACATCTACCTCGGCCTGCCCTTCACAGAGCTGGCCTCCAAGAAAGTTGGCATTGTCCAGGCCATGAACACCATTGTGCTTGGGGCCATCAGCTACCTCCTACCTTTCGTGGACCAGAAGGTCATGCGCAAGTCCCTGTCGGACGCGCTGCCCGCCAAGATCCGCGACGTGAATGCCAAGGCCTTCAACCTCGGCTACCGCGAGGCCAAAAAGGAATTCGGCGAACAGCCCGAGATGTGGCGGGGCAAGCCCGAGGAGCGCAAGGAATACGACATCTGAGCCCTTGCGATTTCCGGTTGAAACGCCAAAAAAAACCGCCCGAAAGGGCGGTTTTCCTTTGGCTGAGGCGCTCAGAATTGTCGCTGGACCGTGGGGGTCAACCCCTCGTTGACGTTGCGCAGCTGCGGCAGCAGGGTCATGGTGTTCTTGTTCACGGGCAGGGTCCACTGCCAGCCGGAAAACACCGCGCCGCTGGCGCTGTCCGTGACGCTGGCGGAAAGATAGATCACGTCCGCGCCGATGAGATAGTTGCCGTTCATCTCGGCCTGGGTTTGGGGGTAGGCGGACTTGCCCAGCGTGCTGAGAAAGTCCGCGGCCGTGGCATTGGCTTCGCCCGGATTTGGGGTCGGATCCGGAGCAGGAGCGGGCGTCTTTTGCGGTTCGGAAGAGGCCATGATCACGTTGAAGTCGCGTTGGGCCAGCCGCGCGGCCACCTGCTCGGCCACGGCGCGGCCAAAGGGGGAGGGGTCGGCCTTCCAGGAGACGTTCACAAAGGGAAAGACCCGGATGGGGGATTCCCGGTCCAGATCGTTGCCCAGGTCCGAGGCCAGTTCGTCCGCGGCCTCGTAGTTCAGGCTGATGATCGGCGTCTCGTCCTCCTCGCTGAGGGGCTTGGAGGTGGGGCCGATGTCGAAGACGAAATCGGCGGCTTTGTCGTAGTCGCGCTTGACCTTGCTCCAGGAGCACCCGGCCAGACAGGCCAGGGCCACGATCAGCAGCAGGTATGCACAGTTCCTCATGGATTGATCTCTGGGTTGCGGGTGGAAACCGTTGTCGTCTTATCGGCGGCTTTTCCGAACGGTTTAGCGCCGGCGCTCAACTTCCGTCCGCGTCCGGCGTGCCCTTTTCCAGCAGCGCCGCGAGCAGCCGGACAAGGTCCGCCGAAGCCCTGCCCGCCGTTTCGAGGACCTGGGCGTGGCTGGTCTCGGCCATGCAGTCCGGCAGGTTCTTGTTCGTCAGGCAGGAGATGCCCAGGACGCGCATGCCCATGTGCCGGGCGCAGATGGCCTCCAGGGCCGTGGACATGCCCACTGCGTCCGCGCCGAGGCGGCGCAGCATGCGCGTTTCCGCCGGGGTTTCGAGCTGCGGTCCGGGAACCTGGACGTAGACCCCGCGCTCCAGGCGGATGCCGAGCGTTCGGGCTGTTTCCAGGGCGCGGTCGCGCCAGACCGCGTCGTAAACCCGGCTCATGTCCGGAAAGCGCACACCCCAGCCGTCGTGGTTCGGACCGCTGAGGGGGCTTTGCCCCGTGAAATTGATCTGGTCGCTGATCAGCACCAGGGTTCCGGTGTCGAACTGCGGATTGAGCGCGCCCGCCGCATTGGTCAGAATCAGCTCGCGCACGCCCAACTCGCCGAGCACGCGCACCCCGAAGCAGGTCTCCTGTGCGTCAAAGCCCTCGTAAAGATGGAACCGGCCCGAGAGCGCCAGCACCGGGCAAGAGCCACAACGTCCCCAAAGAAGCCGGGAGGCGTGTCCGGGCACGCTGGAGCGCGGAAAGCCCGGAATTTCGGCATACGCCAGCTCCCTGGCGTCTTCCAGCAGATTTTCGGCTTCGCCCAGGCCGGAACCGAGCACGAGCGCCACGGTTCCGGGTTGTGCAATTCCCGTTTTTTCCTGTATAAACGTCCTAGCGTGACGAACGCGGTCCAAAAATGTCATGCTGATCCCTTGAGTTTGCTGAAAAAATGGCCGATAGCTCAAATGCGGCTTCGCCGCGTAAGAGTATAGCACGGCAACGGAAACAAGGATAGGCTTCGGTTTATGGACATCGCAACGCTTCTCGGCCTGATTGTGGGTCTTTCCCTGGTGGTGGGCGCCATTTTCATCGGCGGCGCCGTGGATGTCTTCATCAACCTGCCGGGCATGATGATCGTCATCGGGGGGACGTTGGCCTCCATCACCGTGGCCTTTCCCCTTGAGGAGATCGTGCAGGCCTTCTACGCGGGCTTCAAGGTCTTTGGCGTGCGCAAGGTTAAGGCCAGGGACGTGATCAACATCATGGTCAAGGTGGCCGAAATCAGCCGCCGAGAGGGCCTCATGGCCCTGGAAAACGTCCAGACCGAAAACGTGGTGCTCAAGAAATCCTGCCAGCTCATCGCGGACAACGCCGATCCGCAGCTGATCCACGACACCCTGCGCATCGAGATCAATGCCATGCGCCGCCGCCACCAAGTGGCCCAGGACGTGTTCAAGCGCCTGGGGAGCCTTGCTCCGTCCTTCGGCATGATGGGCACGCTCATCGGTCTGATCCAGATGCTTTCGCGGCTGGACGACCCGACCTCGGTGGGGCCGGCCATGGCCGTGGCCATCCTGACCACCTTCTACGGTTCGCTCTTGGCGACCATGCTTTTCAACCCCATCCAGGCCAAGCTCAAGGCCCGCACGCTCCAGGAACAGCTCAACCTGGAAATCATCTTCGAGGGCGCCAAGTCCATTCTGGAGAACAACAACCCCATGCTCGTCTACGAGAAGCTTTCGTCCTTCCTGGGACCGAAGGAACGGGGAGTTTGATGTGATCAAGAAGCCGCAACGTCCGACCCGAGCGGACGATCTGTACATCATGGAGATGGAGGAGGACGAGAATCGCGACTGGCTGACCACGTTCGCGGATCTTTCCATGCTGCTCCTGGTCTTTTTCATTCTGCTCTATTCCATGTCCACGCTGGACAAGGAGAAATTTTCAGAGACGTTCACCTCCGTGACCAAGGCCCTGCAAGGCCAGATGGAGCAGATCGCCACCAGCCGCATCACGCACGAGGAAGCCGGTGTACTGCTCGATCAGGTGCTCATGCAGCGCCAGATCGTGGAGTCGCAGCGCAAGGTTTTTTCCGAGGTCAAGGCCCTGCAAACGGAAAAGGGTATCGAGGGCGTGGTCTCCGCCACCTTTGAGAACGGCGTGATCACTCTGCGCGCTCCGGGCGACGTGTTCTTCGAACCGGGGCGGGTCGCGTTGACCCCGCTCGGCGAGAAGCTCATTCTGACGCTCAAGGATTTCTTTACCCAACATCCGGATCAGGTCATCAACATTCGCGGCTACACGGACGACACGGTTCCGACCGCCGGGCGCTATCAGGATAACTGGGAAATTTCCGCCCTGCGGGCGGTGAACGTGCTCCGGTTCCTGCTGAATCAAGGCATTGAGCCGGGCAGGTTGACCGCCACGGGGCTGGCCTCGCTCAATCCGCTCGTGCCCAACACCACGTCGGAAAACCGGGCCAAAAATCGCCGGGTCGAATTCATCCTTGAAAAACGGGTCACGGGCCAGTAGATTCCAGTCCGGGGGGAGCATGGCGATCGACATTTCTTTTGGCGACAGCGAAGAACGGGCACGACAGGCCTTCCGCACCCGTGTTCCGGGTCTGGAAGTCCGTTTTCACGACTCCGAGCGGGTCTTCGAGATCAAGGACATCAGCGCCTCGGGATTCGCCGTTCTGGACGAGACGCGCGGCTTCCGCAACGGGGAAAATTATGTGGTCTCCCTGTACCTGAACCGCAAGCTGTTCCTGGGCCAGGCTCCGGTCAGCGTGGTCCGCGCCCTGGAGAGCGGTGTGGTGGGGCTGGCCTTTGGCGAACTCAAGCGCCAGCAGGCCCTGAAGCTCGACAAGCTCGTTCTCGAAGTCCAGAAGCGGCTCATCCAGCTCCGCAAATCCCGCCCAGAAGGGTAGCGCTGGTCCGCTCCCAGAGCAGCGCTCCCCGGTCTTGACCCGGAAGGGGCGAGCCACTATGAAACCTTCACCCCCTGCAGGCAAGTGATCACTCCCAACAAGGAAGAGCAGAACGTTGCTGAACATCAAGGAACTTCTCGAAGGGATCAAGGCATCCCCGTACAAGACCATTGAAATACAGGCCCCGCACACCGGCGTGGTGTCCTTCGCGGGCCTCAAGAACGGCGACAAGGTCAAGGCTCCGCGCGGCACATGGATGGAGAAACCCGGAACGCTTCTGCTGGAGCTGAGCCGCGAACGCAACAAAAAGCCGCTGCACTCGCCCGAAAACGGTGAGATCATGGACGTATGCGCGGAGCTGGAAGGCCGTTTCGTGGAGGCGGGAACCCCGCTGATGACGATCCGCCATTTCCTCTCGCGCAAGGAGGTCATTGACCTCATCCTTCAGAAGGCGCTCTATCTGTTCAAGGCCCAGGAGCGGGCCAAGTATTACTTCGTGCCCGAGCTGGACCAGAAGCTCAAGGTTTCCGGAAAACGCTCGGTCAAGGTGCGCGACGGCATGGAAATGTTCATCGTCTCGCGCATGAAACGGGAAACTCCGCTCGCCTATTCCGGCCCGGACGGCCTGATCTACGCGGTCTACTTCCATCGCGGGGACAACGTGGACGCGGGCGAGCCCCTGCTCGGCGTCTGCCGCGAGGACCAGTTGACCATGATCCAGGAAGTGGTGGCCCGAGTGCAGAGCGAGTGGGAAGAAGAGGTCTGAATGGGCAAGTTGTTGCAGATCCGTGTTTCCGCCGCCACGTATGACGAAGCGGGCGTGGTCCGGATCTGGCCCCGGCTGAGTCGTCTGGCCTGGGGCGTGGACCGTGTTCCCGGCGCGGCCTACGGTGTGCTCGAGCTCGGCCGCACCCTTGCGGAGAAAAAACGTCTGGGCATGCTGTCCAGGGAGGCTGTGGCCGTCCTTGCGGACGGCCCCGAACGCCTGGAGGAACTCGTGTCCCGGCTCGAATCCGCCCTGGGCGACTGGAAGGCCTCCGAGGCCAACCGACTCAGCGACGACCTGGAAGACGCGCTTTCCGAGCTGGAAAAAGCTGCTGAAAAGTTGTAAGCGTCCCGGATCAGCGACAACAAATTCCAAGGAGACGATACATGGCTGGCAGCATGAACAAGGTCCTTCTCATCGGCCGTCTGGGCCAGGACCCGAAACTTTCCTATACGCAGGGCGGGCAGGCCGTGGCCAACTTCACCCTGGCCACGGACGAGGGCTACCGCGACCGCACTTCTGGCCAGAAGGTGGAGCGCACCGAATGGCATCGCATTGTGGCCTGGAGGCAGACCGCCGAGTTCTGCGGCAACTACCTTTCCAAGGGGCGGCTGGTTCTCGTGGAGGGCAAGCTCCAGACCCGCAAGTGGCAGGACCAGAACGGCCAGGACCGCTATACCACGGAAATCGTGGCCAGCAACGTCCAGGGCCTGGACAGCCGCCAGGAAGGTGCTGCTCCGTCCCAGGGAGCCCCCCAGGGGCAGGCGCGTCCCCAGCAGCGGCAGCAGGGCGGCTACCAGCAGCCCCAGCAGTCCCAGCAGAACGGTCCCAGCTACGAAGACGAGGACCTCGGTCCGGCGTTCCCTTCTGAAGCCAGCGGCATGGACGACGTGCCGTTCTGACGCGTGTCGTTTCGGGCGGGAGATCCCCCCGACGCGGAAAGACGGCCTTGGGCCGTCTTTTTTTTGCCGTTTCGGTGTTGATGGTCCCATTCACCCACGTTCAAACATCAGGAGTGCGTATGCTGAAAGGGAAAACGGACTGGAACGAAGTCTGGCGTTCGGCCCAGGCCGCCCATCGCCATGGGGAGGACCCCAAGGTCTGGGACAAGCGGGCCGGGGATTTCAAGCTTATCGCCGAGGGCAGCGACTATTCGAGACAGTTTCTGGAATATATGCGGCCCGAGCCGGACTGGAGCGTGCTGGACATGGGCTGCGCCGTGGGAACCCTGGCCTTGCCTCTGGCCCGGATCGTGCGCCGGGTCACGGCGGCGGACCCGTCCGAACGGATGCGAGCGCTGTTGCGGGAGCGTTGCGACGAAGTGGGGTTGGAGAACATCCGCGTGGCGGACGGCAGCTGGACCTCCTCCTGGGACGTGCCGGAACTGGGAAGCCATGACGTGGTGCTGGGCTCGCGCTCGCTGATCGTGGAGGACCTTCGCGCGGCCCTGGCCAAGGCGCACCGCTACGCCCGGAAAAAAGTCTTCCTTTCCACGCTGGTGGGCGACGGTCCCCACGACCGCGCCCTGATCGAGGCCGTGGGCCGGACCTGCCTTCCCCGGGCCGACTACATGGTGGTGGTCAACCTCCTGCGCGAAATGGGCATTTTCGCCGAGGTGCGTTTCATTTTGCTGGAGCGCAAAAGCCAGTACCCGGATTTCGACGCCGCAGTGGAGGACGCGCGCTGGATGCTCAGGGAGATGAGCGCCGAAGAGGAGGGCCGTTTGCGGGCGTATCTTTCCGAAACATTGACGCCCTGCGACGGTGGACTCTGCCGCCCGACGCCGCCATCCGTGCGCTGGGCGCTGCTCTCCTGGGACACCCGCACGGGCTGCGATGCTCCGGTCTTAGGCTGAACCGGGCGCGTCGGGAGCACGGAGAACATCGGAAAATTCGAACCCCGTTTTCAGAAATTCGATCTGACCGTTGTGCCGCGCCGGACATATGGGCTGGGAACGTCCCGCAATGGCCTTCAGGAGGAGCCATGCTTTTGAAATACGATCCGGAAAAGGACCTCGGCGCGTCTGCCTGAGCCTCCTGGCTGGGCCGGAGCGCCAAGGGCTGCTGCTAACCCTCGGGTTCCCCGTTTTTGGGGGCTGGTCTGCGGTTCAGGGACCCCCTGAGCGAGAGCAGCACGCCAACGGCGCTGAGCACGGTGAAGCCCGTGAGCAAAAGGCGCATCACCTTGAGATATCCCCCGAAGTTTTCGACACTCACTGCGTCGTGGCCCAAAAAGTGCGTCAGGACAAGGGAGACGAGCACCATGCTTGAGGTCATGCCCGTGGTGCGCATGCCGCCGGTCATGGCCGAAGCCACCCCGAAGTTGCGGCTGGGCACGCTGCCCATGATCACGGTGGCGTTGGGCGAGGCGAAGAGCGCGATGCCCGTGCCCATGACAGCGAGCATGGCGTAGATGAGGGCGTTGCCCGTGTCGGCGTCGAATCCGGCGGCCATGGCCAGGGCCGCCGTGACCACGGCCATGCCCGCCGTGGCGATGAGGTGGGGCGGGTATTTGTCCGCCAGACGGCCGCAAAAGGGCGAGAGCGCAGCCTGGACCAGGGGCTGCATCACCAGCACCGTGCCCGCCTCGTAAGGGCTGATGCCCCGCCCGCATTGCAGGTAGAGGCTCATGAGAAAGGTCATGCTGAACGAGGCCGCGTAGTTGATGTATTGTACAAGGCAGCCCAGAGCAAAGGGGCGGTTGTTGCGCAGCAGCTTCATGTCCAGCAGGGGCGCGGGGTGGCGCGACTCCCACCAGACAAAGCCGCCGAGGCAGAGCAGGCCCGCGCCCAGGGCGATGCGCCCCGCGAGAAAGGCGAACGCGGCGCTGCCGCCCACGATCAGCCCGATGCCCAGGCCGCTGAGCAATGCTCCGGGCAGGTCGAACGGTTCATCAAGGGTTTGATGCTCCAGCCGGTTGAGCCGTCGCACAAAGAACAGGGCCAGCAGAAGCGGGGGCAGGCCCATGAAGAAGACCGCCCGCCAGCTCAGGGCCGAGGTCAGGATGCCCCCCAGGAACGGTCCGGCGGAAAGGCCCAGATAGACGCCCGCAGTGCCGATGCCCAGGGCCCGGCCCCGTTCCTCGCGCGGATAGGCGTTCATGAGCATGGCCAGTCCCGTGGCCAGGGTCATGGCTCCGCCCGCACCCTGGACAATGCGCAGCGCGATGAACATGGGCATGTTCGGGGCCAGTGCGAGCAGCAGGGTGGTGACGCAGAAGCTCCAAAGTCCCTTGGCGAACAGGGGGGCGTGCCCCTTGAGGTCCGCATAGCGTCCGAAGGGCAGCAGAAACATGGCCGTGGTGGCGATGAAGGTTGATTCCACCAGGCTCAGGGCCACGGCGCCGGAATGGAATTCCGCGCCGATGGCGGGCAGGGCCACGGCCACGGCCGAAAGCATGAAGGGCACGGCGAATTGGGTCGAGGTGATGGCGAAGAGGATGATGTGCTGGCGTTCGCGATCGGTCATCAAGCCTCCTCTCCCAGCGCCGTTTCCACGTTGTCCACGAGCCTGTCCAGCATTTCCAGGGCCATGTCCCGCTCCTGCGGGGAAAAGCCGCGCAGCAGCATCTCGTTGTGCCGGTCGAGCACGGCGAGCAGGTCGGGCAGCAGCTCTTCAGCCTCGGGCGTGGGGTAGACGCATTTGTCGCGGCGGCATTGGACGTTTTCCTCCCGTCGCACCAGTCCCTTGGCCTCCAGAGGATGCAGGGCGCGGGTAATGGCCGCCGCATCGATATGCAGAGTCCGGGCGAGTTCCTGCTGGCTCCGGCCTGGCTCGTGCAGCGCTTCCATGAATACGGGCACTTGGCCGCGGGTGATGCCGATGGACGAAAAGAGGCGGTCTCCCAGTTTCGCATTGGCCCGGAAGAGCCTCCCGATGCGATATCCTGCTGATCCGGTGCGGCTTTCGGTGAGAAATGGCATGTGGCTCCTATCCTTGACGTGTCAATTGTTGATGCGTCAATTAACGCCGCATGCAATAAACGTCAAGGGGCGGAATGCGTATCAGGGGCGATTGCGCTTGGGAGCGTAGAAGGTGTTGTAAACCAGGGTCAGGAGCAGGGCGTAGACCGCCGCGCCCACGCCGAGAACCGCGTTGTAGTAGACCGGCGCGGTCAGGGCCAGTCGGATGAACAGGGTGGCCAGGGCAAAGCCCGAGTTGCGGAACACGGCCCGAAAATGGGGCAGGAAGTGCTGGGCGATGAGCACGAGCAGGATGTCGGAAAAGACCAGGACCGTATAGAAGGCCGGGAAGAATTCCGGGGTCGGCTTGCCCATCAGGTGCAGCACGCCGTGCTGGATGGACAGGCCGATGAAGATGCCCAGCAGGCCGAGGGCCACAACCTTCTTGGCCGAGACGAAATGAAAGATGGCTTCGCCCTTCTTGAATTCCTCGTCCGGGCGTTGCAGCAGGCGGTAGGCCCCGAGCAGGGCGAAGATCAGCAGTGCGCCGCCGCCATCCGCCGCGATGCGCAGGACCAGATCCTCGTTGCCGACCACATGGATGGGTTCGGGAAAATAGGCGAGCTGCTTGAAGGTTCCGCGCATGAGGATCAGCGCGAGGATCTCGAATTGTTTGCCCACGGCCTTGGAAATGGAGCAGGGCAGGGTGAAGATCAGGCTGATGACCTCCAGCACGAGGACGAAGCCGAAGGCCAGGTTCACGGCCTCGAAATGGCTGGTGTAGGGAAACCAGCCCAGCCAGGACGGAGCCCAGCCGTTGCGGTTCAGTTCGATGACGCCCAGGGCGAGCAGAAACAGGGCCACCAGCAGTCCGGCCACGGTTTTTTGGGTGGTTTCCTTTTCCCAGTGGTAGTGCAGCGGGTCGAAGAGGAAGGTGGCGAGAGTGAAAAGGCGATTCATGTTGGTATTCCGCTGCGGTTGGTTGGCGTTGCCCCGCGTCGCGGGGGGCTAGATTTCGAAGAGCATCTCCAGGTCGTCCCTGGTGAGGGACTTGAGGGCGGACTGACCGGGGATGATGGCCTCGGCCACGTCCTTTTTCTGCTCCTGGAGCTTGAGGATTTTTTCTTCCACGGTGTTCTGGCAGATCATTTTGTAGGCGAAGACCTGCCGCTTCTGGCCGATGCGGTGGGTGCGGTCCGTGGCCTGGTTTTCCACAGCCGGGTTCCACCACGGGTCGTAGTGGATCACGTAGTCCGCCGAGGTCAGGTTCAGTCCGGTTCCGCCCGCCTTGAGCGAGATCAGGAAGATCGGGATGTTCGGATCGTCGTTGAAGCGGTCCACCTGCTCGAAGCGGTCCTTGCTTGCGCCGTCGAGGTAGGTGAAGGGAATCTCCTGGATTTGCAGCCAGGAGCGGATCACGTGCAGCATCTTCACGAACTGGGAGAAGACAAGCACCTTGTGGCCGCCGGCGATGATGTCCGTGACGAGATCCTTGAAGGCGTCGAACTTGCCCGAGGGCAGGTTGGTGCTCACGCCGGGCATGTCCAGTCGGAGCAGGCGGGGGTGGCAGCAGATCTGGCGCAGCTTGAGCAGCGCGTCGAGGATGGACATCTGGCTTTTGGCCATGCCCTTCTCGTCCACGTCGCGCAGCACCTGGTCTTTGAGCTTGCGGGCCAGGGCGTTGTAGAGTTCGCGCTGCTCCTCCACCAGTTCGCAGTAGTGCGTGGTCTCGATCTTGGGCGGCAGGTCCTTGGCCACCTCGCTCTTGGTCCGGCGCAGGATGAAGGGCTTGACCCGCGTGCGCAGGTAGTCGAGCGTCTCCTCGTCGCCGTCCTTGATGGGCTTGACGATGCCGCGCTGGAAGGAATGCTGCGAGCCCAGGAAGCCGGGCATGAGGAATTCGAACAGGCTCCAGAGCTCGAAGAGGTTGTTCTCGATGGGTGTTCCCGAGAGGCAGAGCTTCATGTCCGAATCCAGCTTGCGCACGCTGCGCGCGGTGATGGTATTCGGGTTTTTGATGTTCTGGGCCTCGTCGAGAATCACGCAGGAATACTTGTACTTGAGCAGCTCTTCCAGGTCTCGGCGCAGCAGGGCGTAGGTTGTGATGATCAGGTGCGCGTCCTTGATCTGGCCGAAGAGATCGTCGCGCTTGGCCCCGTAGATGGTCAGCCGGTTCAGTTCGGGGACAAACTTCTGCGCCTCGCGCTCCCAGTTGGGCAGCACCGAGGTGGGCACGATGATCAGGTTCGGGCCGTCCGCGCCGGTGTTGACCAGATGCTGGATGAAGGAAAGGGTCTGGATGGTCTTGCCCAGGCCCATTTCGTCGGCCAGGATGCCGCCGAAACCGTATTCCCGCAGGAAGTTGAGGTAGGACAGGCCCTGGACCTGATAGGGGCGCAGGGTGGCCGTGAGCCCCCGAGGCTGGGTGATGGCGCGGATTTCCTGAAAATTATTAATTTTTTCACGCAGCTTGACGAAATGCTCGTCGGTTTGGACCCGGGGCAGATCCTCCAGCAGTTTTTCGAGCACCGGGGCCTCGAACTGCTGGAAGGTGGTCTGAATGGGCTTGTCCGGATCAAAGCCGAGCACCTTGAGCCGATGTCCGAGCTTCTTGAGCCAGGATTCCGGCAGACTGGTATAGGAACCGTCCTTGAGCTGCACGTAGCGCTTGCCCTCTGTCCAGGCCTTCCAGATCTCGTCGATGGGAACCTTCTGGTCGCCGTATTCCACGTTGAGGTCCAGGTTGAACCACTTGTTTTCCTCGTCGGTCTCGATCTCGGCCGTGATTTCGGGTTTGGAAAGCCGGACCTTGTAGCGGGTCAGGTTCTTCTCGCCAAAGACGCGGTAGGCCTGGACCAGGGAGGGATAATGGTCGAGCAGGAACTTGATGGCTTCTTCCTGCTCCATGAACCAGGTGTGGTTGTTGCGCGCCTGGAAGCCCATGTCCGTGAGTTCGGCGATGAGCTGGGCCTCTTCGCCCTGTCCCCGGCGGATGAGGTAGGACTTGCCGTCCATGTGGTAGGAGCCGGTCTGGAGGTCCGGGTTCGGACCGGGCAGGGCCACCTCGCCGTCGGCGGTGTCGTAGATGTTCTGGACCTTGAGGGTCAGCAGGCTGCCTTCCTCGTCGAGGAAGAGCTTGGGGTTGTATTCGGCCTCGGCGAAGATCGGACCCATGCGCTCCAGGAAATCCTCGTGGCCGTAGAGGTCGGAAACCGGGATGCGCGTCCAGACCCTGTCCAGAAATTCGGAGATGTCCGCGTGGGGGATGACCGGGTCCTGCTCGACCATTTCCTGGACCAGTTCCGGGTCCAGCCCGGTCTGCACCGGGTAGAAGGCGTTTTTGCGGAAGAGCCAGAGCGGCATGCGACCGTAGAAAAAAACTTCCTCCTCGTCCATGATCGAGAAGGGGATTTTGCCTTCGCGGGCCAGGAGGATGTCGAAGGAGAGCCCCGACTCCGAGAGCTGCGGCGAGAGCTTGAGCTGCATGGTCTTGTTTTCGATGCGCACGGGCTGGTCGCTTTCGCGCAGGAAGAGATAATATTCGTTCTTGATGGCCCGGAAAAACCAGGAATGCAGGCCCGCTGGCAGTTCGACGCGGTGGCCCCGGTAGTCGAGATAGTGCCCGATCAGTTCCGCCACCACGGGCAGGGAGGGTGACATCTCGCTCCAGTCGGGGTTGTCCACGATCTGCTGGAGGTCGATGGGGTTCTGGACCTGGGAGATGCCGGACTTGTTCTGCCGGGCGCGGAAAAAGGCCACCTGGAGCCGTCCCGGTTCCGGATAGAGTCGGAAGATGAGGTAATGCTTGCCGGATTCGGGTTCCAGTTCCGTGGCGAAAAAGGAGCGGAAGCTCTGATGCCAGTCCGCCTTGGGCCGGGGGATGTCTTCCTCGGCCTCGGAGTCGAAGGAGCGGAGCAGTTTGAGGGCTACGGCGCCGATGTGCCGGCAATAGCCCGCGAAGGAATCCGAACAGTTGCAGAAGGCGTTGGCCGTATGGTCGCTCAGGTTGACCCCGAGCTGCGGTCCGTAGTTCTGCAGATCCTCGCCCTGTACCTGCCCTTCGACCTCCCAGTACTGTTCGCGTCGATGCAGGTCGAGTTTGCTCACGCCACCGGAATCCACGATCTCCTGGGCGCCTTCCAGGATGTATTCGGGGATGGTGTTGCGAACGAAACTCTGAAGGATTTCCTTGACTACTGCTTCATCACCGGACATGAGAAGCGCATACTCCCTGGCTGCGTGATCTGGTCGGTTTTCTTGGGGCCATTTGTTGTTGCCGGCCTTTTCGGGGACGGAAAGGACAGTCGTCATCAATAGCCGAATCCGCCGTGCCGGGCAAGCTCGGTTGTGGCTTTTTCAAACCGTTTGGTTCATAGTGGAGTGCCGGTTCCGGTCGCATCCAGAATTATATGATGTATTACCCAGCCCTTTGCAAGGAAAAGATGCGCGCTCTGTCAAGGCTTACCCGCCGGGCGATCCCGGCGGTCCTGGTTTTTCTCCTTTTCTTGGTCGCCTGCTCCGGACCGTCGGACATGCAGTCCCAGACCGCGCGGCCGCCCGTTGCGATGCCGGTGGATCCTGGCGACCCCGTGCCCGGCGGACGCATTGTTCAGGCCCTGCTCGGCGACGCCAGCAACCTGATCCCCATGCTCGCCTCGGACACCGCCTCCAGCGAAATCACGAGCCTGTTGTTCGTGGCGCCCCTGCGCTACGACAAGAATCTGGAGCTGGTTCCCTGGGCCGCCGAGTCGTACGAGGTGCTGGAGGGCGGGCGGCTTTTGCGTTTCAAGCTGCGCCAGGACATCCGCTGGTTCGACGGTGAGCCTCTCACGGCGCGCGACGTGGAGTTCACCTACAAGCTGATGATCGACCCCAAGACGCCCACGCCCTATTCCGGGGACTACGACCGCATCGCCTCCTTCATCGTGACCGGACCCTACTCCTTCGAGGTGCGCTACGACGAACCTTTTGCGCGCGCCCTGGTTACCTGGGCGCACGACATTTTGCCGCGCCATGCCCTGGAGGGTGAAGACCTGCTGAACACGAAGTACAGCCGAGAGCCTCTGGGTGCGGGAGCGTACAAGCTCAAGGAATGGATTCCGGGCCGGCGCATCGTGCTCACGGCCAATGAGGATTATTTTCTCGGCAGGCCCTACATCGACGAGGTCGTCTACCGGATCATCCCGGACCAGGCCACCCAGTTTCTGGAACTCAAGGCGGGCAATCTCGACTTCATGGGCCTCTCGCCCATGGATTACGTCTACCAGACCAGCGGACCGGGTTGGGCCGCGCGTTTCAATAAATACCGTTACCTGAGCAGCGGCTACACCTACATGGCCTATAATCTGGAGCACCCGATCTTTTCGGACCGCCGCGTGCGCCGCGCCCTGGCCCACGCCATCGACAAGCAGGAGATCGTCAAGGGCGTGCTCCTGGGCCTGGGCCAGCCCACAACCGGGCCGTTCCAGCCCGGAACCTGGGCCTGCCGCGATGACCTCAAGCCTTTTCCCTTCGATCCGGCCCAGGCCGTGAAGCTGCTGGCGGAGGCGGGCTGGGAGGACCACGACGGGGACGGTGTTCTGGACAAGGACGGCCGCGCCTTTTCCTTCACACTGCTGACCAACCAGGGCAATGCCCAGCGTCAGCGCGCCGCCACCATCATCCAGTACCGGCTGGCGCAGATCGGCATCAAGGTGGAGATCCGCGCGGTGGAGTGGGCGACCTTTCTGCATGAATTCGTGGACAAGGGGCGTTTCGACGCCCTGGTCCTGGCCTGGACCACCCCCGCCGAACCCGACCCGTATTCGGTCTGGCACTCGGACAACGCCAAGGAAGGGGGACTGAATTTCGTCCGCTACCGTAATTCCGAACTGGACAAGCTCGTGGACGCGGCCAGAAGAACGCTTGACCGGGAGGCCCGTCGTGCGATGTACTGGCGCGTGCAGGAGATTCTGCACGAGGACCAGCCCTATTGTTTTCTCTATGTGCCCATGGCCCTGCCTATTGTGGCCGCGCGCGTGCAGGGCATTGATCCCGCTCCGGCGGGCATCGGCTACAATTTTGAGCGCTGGTGGATACCCGAACCCTTGCAGGGCTCCCGGCCCCGCTTGATGCAATAGAAGACGAATCCGCATGATCCGCATCAACGAAATTACCGACAAGGTCGCCGCCTACATCGATAAGCCCGATTTGGCTCTGATCCAGAAGGCGTATGTCTTTTCCGCCCAGGCCCACGAGGGCGTGGTGCGGCGTTCGGGCGAGCCGTACATCTCCCACCCCCTGTCCGTTGCCAACATCCTGGCCGAGATGCAGATGGACGAGCCCACCGTGGCCGCCGGACTGCTGCACGATACGGTGGAGGACACGGAAACCTCGGTGGACGAGATCGATGAACTCTTTGGCGAGGAAGTGGCCGACATCGTCAACGGTGTGACCAAGATTTCCAAGATGGAGTTCGAGTCCAAGGCCGTGGCTCAGGGCGAGAACATCCGCAAGATGATCCTGGCCATGGCCGAGGACATCCGCGTGCTCATGGTCAAGCTCGCGGACCGGCTGCACAACATGCGCACGCTGCAATACATGACCTCCATGAAGCAGCGGCTTATCGCCCAGGAAACCCAGGAAATTTACGCTCCTCTGGCCAACCGGCTCGGACTGCACCGGTTGAAGATCGAGCTGGAGGACCTCTGTCTCCAGTATCTGCATCCGGACATTTACGAACAGCTCAGCGACGGGGTGCGCCAGCACCACACCTCGGGCCAGGAGTACATCGAAAAGGTCATCGTGCTGGTCACGGAAATGCTCCGGAACAACAAAATCCGGGGCCGGGTGTTCGGGCGCACCAAGCACCTGTATTCCACCTACAACAAGATGATCCAGCAGAAGCTCACGCTGGACGAGGTCTATGACCTCATCGCCTTCCGCGTGGTGGTGGACTCCATCAAGGACTGCTACGCCGTGCTCGGTCTGGTTCACTCCATCTGGAAGCCCGTGCCCGGACGGTTCAAGGACTACATTTCCACGCCCAAGGCGAACATGTACCAGTCCCTGCACACCACCGTGGTGGGTCCGGACGGGGAACGCATCGAGATCCAGATCCGCACCGAGGAAATGCACCGCGTGGCCGAATACGGCGTGGCCGCGCACTGGCAATACAAGGAAGGCGGTAAGGGCGGCCAGCGCAAGCGCGGTCCGTCCGAGCGCGACGCCGAGCGTTTCACCTGGCTGCGCCAGATCATGGACTGGCAGCGGGAGCTTTCGGACCCGCGCGAGTTCATGGCCTCGCTACGTTTTGATCTTTTTCAGGACGAGGTCTACGTCTTCACTCCGGCGGGCGACATCAAGGAACTGCCCGAAGGGGCCACCCCCGTGGATTTCGCCTACGCCATCCACACCGAGGTCGGCGACCACTGTACCGGCGGCAAGGTCAATGGACGGATCGTGCCGCTTTCGACCCCGCTGAAGAACGGCGACCAGGTCGAAGTGCTCACGGACAAGAAGCGCATGCCCAGCCGGGACTGGCTCAAGTTCGTGAAGACCGCCAAGGCCCGTACGCGCATCAAGCATTACATCCGCACCGAGGAGCGCGCCCGGAGCATCGCCCTGGCCAAGGAACTGCTGGAGAAGGAAGGCCGCAAGCACGGCATCAACGCGGTCAAGGCCATGAAGGACGGCTGGTTCGCCAAGCTGGCCGACTCCATGTCCATCCCCTCGGCCGACGAACTGCTCTCCCAGATCGGCTATGCGCACATCACGCCGAACAAGGCGCTCAAGCGGCTCTACGCGCTCATGGAGGGCAAGCCCGAGGCCCGGGATCTGCCGGACGTGGTCGAGGAGCCCGCAACTCCGGGGCGCAAGCCCAAGCCCAAGAACGATGGTATCAAGATCAGCGGTGTGGACAACGTGCTGGTGCGCTTCGCCTCCTGCTGCAACCCGCTGCCGGGCGAACCCATCATCGGCTACATCACGCGCGGGCGCGGCGTCACGGTCCACCGCAACGACTGTCCGCATTTGAAAAACTTCGAACCGGAGCGGCTCCTGACCGTGACCTGGGAAGGGCAGGAAGACCACCCCTACCCGGCGCGCATCCGCATCCGCTGCGCCAACCAGAAGGGCATGCTGGCCCGGATTACCAAGATCTTTTTCGATGAGGATATCAACATCGATTCGGGAACCTTCGAATCCAATGTGGACGGCAGTTCCGTGCTGGAGATGACCGTGGAGGTGCGCAGCCTGGATCAGCTCTATGGAACCCTTTCCAAGGTCAAGGCTGTGGGATCGGTCAAGGAGGCCCTGCGCATCTCCTGACGCGCGGAGCGGTTTTCGGGGCGAAATCACAGGCCGAAACAACAGGCCGGGAGTCGTTGTAACGGGCGTCCCCGGCCTGTGGCCATTTGGTCCGGCAGATGGATCGCCAGCCGGGTCAGTGCGCTGCGGTGTCCAAAGGTTCCACTTCAATGATCAGCACATGCGCGTCCGTGCCCGGCCAGAGGCGCTGTTGCGTGAGAAATCGTTCGATTCCGCCCGGAGCGGCCAGATCCATGCGGCTCACGCCGTTTTTGCGCGTGGCTTGCTCGAACCAGACATGCCCCGAGGCGTCGGCCAGAAGCAGGCCCACGTGGTGGTGCAGAAGTCTGCCCCGGCGCACGCGGCTGAAGCTGAGCAGGCAGGGGCACTCGGGCCGCAGCAGGGGCAGGATTTTTTTCCAGGCCTCGGTGTTTTCCAGGGCAAAGCCGCGCAGGCCGGCTCCGTCGGCATTCTCCGGCACGTCCGAACGTCCCTCGGGTGTGAGCTCGTGGCGTCGCAGCCCCTGGCTGACGTTGAGCACGAGGTCGAACCCGAAATCCCAGTCCTGCCCTCCGGGCGCATCCGGCCCGCTGTCCCGGTTGCGGTCGCGGAGCATCGCGCCCAGCGGCAGCGACCGGGACAGCGCCTTTCGCGCCGCTGTGACCACGAGCCCGCTGCAATTCAGGCCAGGCGTTTCCTGGACCTCCTCGGGCCGGGCAAAGTAGGTCCAGCGGTCCTGGTCGTCCAGGACTCCGTCCGCATGGTAGGGCAGACCGAGCAGGGTCGCCGCTTCCTCGGCCGGAGCCAAAGCAGCCGGAGCCGGAGTCGTCGGGGACGGGAGGGGCGAGGCGGAATTTTCGGGTGTTTCGGATTGATCCGTTTCGGCCCAAGTCGGATGCGCAAGCGCCAGGAATGTCAGGAGCGCCAGGAGCGTCAGGACGATCCCGCGACGGGACAAGGTCGGAAGCGCGGCAAGGGGCGTCCGGCTCATGGCTGTATGTTCAGTTCCATGGCGCTGATGGGCTGAGGGTTGGTCTGGCGATAAAATCCCCAGACCTCGACGCAGCAGGGACCGGGTCGCAGGGCGCGGAACACGGCCTTGCGTCCCGTGGCGTCCTCCGGCTCGAAGCGTCCGGCGTCGCCGGGCGTCACCCGCCAGTATTCGTTGTGGATGCCGTTCAGCTCGGGTGGAACGTCCAGGGTGAATTCTACGGTCTGGCCGGCGGCCACCACGGGACGCGAGGGCAGGATGTCTCCCCGCAGCACGGTGTGGTCGCAGGAACCGGCAAAGGTTGCCAGAAACAGGACGGGCAGGCCCAGGAAAAGAAAAAATAATCGCCGCATGCTTGCTCCTTGGCCTTGAGGATAGCATGAATCCAGGCGGGGCGTCATCCAGCGGGGGGGTGAATTTGAGTTTGAAATTTTACCGTTGTGGGGTATGCTGAAAACGATGATCCCTGAAAGCAACGCGCCAAGGCGTACTGTGCGCAAGGAGGAATGAATGGCCATCATCATCGACGAAAATGAGTGCATCGGTTGTGAAACCTGCGTGGAACTCTGCCCGGACGTTTTCGAAATGAATGAGGAAACGGAAAAAGCCAGGGTCAAGGTCCCGGATTCCGAGCTGGATTGCGTGGACGAGGCCATTGACAGCTGCCCCAGCGAGGCTATTTCAAGAGGGTAGCCCGGCGGACACGGACCGACGTTCGGCAGGCCTCGCCGGGAAAGGAGGAGCCGTTATGGAAAGACGCTCTGGAGAAGAACGGCGTTCCGGCAGGAACCGGCGAGGCGGCAAGGACCGCCGTGCCAGCAGAAGAGCCAATCCGGACCGTCGGGAGCGGAAGGATCGCCGAAGCGTTGAAGATCGCCGGCTGTACTACTGACGGCAACATTGAAATCACTATACCAAGACAGGCGCACGCAAGTGCGCCTTTTTTCATGTTTGCTCGCGCGGACAGGGACTCTCCGGCTTTGCCTGGTAAATGAATATGCCCGGAGCCGTTCGCTTTCGAGGCTGCCCCTTTCTTTGGTGTAGACCCTCCAGTATTACCAAAAGAGAAAGGGGTTACGGATATGTTCCGTAACCCCTTGTAATATCTGGTCGGGATGGCGCGATTTGAACGCGCGATCTCTGCGTCCCGAACGCAGCGCTCTACCAGGCTGAGCCACATCCCGTGTGAAGAACGGACTTCTAGCCAAAACGAAGGGAAAAGGCAAGAGCGAATCGTGCAAAAAAATGCGATTTCCGGAGGTTGGCCTTCTATTGGCCTGGAATCAAGTGGGAAATCCGAGGCCGGCACACGGCGAGAAAGGTGAAAAGGAACCATTTTGATTTCTTGCGAAAATCAAATAAGATGGGCTATCATGCGAGCATGCAGGGGATTCGGCCTTGGGCCGCAGGGATGAAAGCAATGGATACAAACGGAAGGAGCCTGGGTTGATCAAGGTTCTTGTGGTTGACGACTCCGCCTTCATGCGCAAGGCCATCAGCACCATGCTGGAAAAGGACCCGGAAATCCGGGTCGTGGGTTCCGCGCGCGACGGCGAGGAGGGGCTTGAGCAGACACGCAAGCTCGAACCCGACGTGATTACCATGGACATCGAGATGCCGCGCATGGACGGGCTCACGGCGTTGCGGCACATCATGATGGAAATGCCGCGACCGGTGCTGATGGTCAGCTCCCTGACCACCGAGGGGGCGCAGGATACGCTCAAGGCCATGGAACTGGGCGCGGTGGATTATATTCCGAAACAGCTCTCCAGAGTATCCCTTGATATTATCAAGATCGAGGACGATCTGATCGCCAAGGTCAAGAGTGTGGCTCGGCGCAAGGTCTTTCGGCCATCGGCGCGCCCCCGGGCAACGCCACTTCCGCGTCCGGTCTTCGACCTGCCCCAGGTGGCTGGCTCGCGGCTCGCAGTTCGGCGCGACGTGGTGGCCATCGGCGTGTCCACGGGCGGACCGCCCGCGGTTCAGTCCATCCTCACGGCGCTTCCGGCGGATTTTCCGGCGGGCATCCTCATTGCCCAGCACATGCCCAGGGCCTTTACCGGTCCGTTCGCCCAACGCCTGGACGGCGTCTGCAAGATTCGCGTGAAGGAGGCCGAGGACGGCGAGACCTTCACGGTGGGAACCGCTTATGTGGCTCCGGGCGGTCGGCATATGATCCTGGAGCAGCGCGTCTCCCGCATCGACGTGCGGGTCGTGGACGAGCCGGTGGAGGCGCTTTACAAGCCTTCCGCGAATGTCCTGATGCAGTCCGTGGCCAAGGCCGTGGGACGCCGGGGCCTGGGCATCATCCTGACGGGCATGGGCAACGACGGCAAGGAAGGCATTGCCGAACTCAAATCCAAGGGGGGGCGGATATTGGCGCAGAGCGACGAGACGTGCGTGGTCTACGGCATGCCGAAGGCCATTGTGGAGGCGGGCCTTTCGGATGCGATCATCGATCTTGACGACATGCCCCGGGCCATCATGGAACATATTTATAAGTAATCGGTTCGAAGCGGGATTCTGGCGAGAGAGGGGGCTATGCCGATGAGCGGGTGTGAAGAATTGCTGCTGCATTTCAAGAATGCGGACTCGGTGGAGGTGCGCGAAGCGGCTTTCCTCGCGGGGGAGGAGCGTTGCGTCGAAGCCGTGCCGGTCCTTGCCGCGCTGCTGGAAAACGAGAACATCGGCGTTCAGGAGGCCGCAGACGTGGCCCTGCGCAAGATCGGCGGGGCCGAAACCGTGGAGGCCATCCTTCCTCTGCTGCGTTCGGAGCGCGCTCCGGTCCGCAATCTGGCCATGGACATTCTTCGGCAGATCGGCGCGCAACATCTCGAAGCGCTTGTGGAGCTGATTCACGACGCGGATGCGGATGTGCGCATCTTTGCCACGGACATTCTCGGCGCCACGGGCAGTGTGCGCGCGGTGACGCCTC
Source organism: Desulfovibrio sp. (assembly GCA_050251775.1). Classification (GTDB taxonomy): domain Bacteria; phylum Desulfobacterota; class Desulfovibrionia; order Desulfovibrionales; family Desulfovibrionaceae; genus Paucidesulfovibrio. Next base: position 14,292 of record JBFWMD010000011.1, on the reverse strand, counting down.
TGGTGCGCGCGCTTCTGCACGACCCCGAGGGCAATGTGCGCTATCAGGCCGCCGTGAGCCTTGGCGAACTGGGCAGCGATGAGGCGGCTTCGGCCCTGGGACGGGCCATGACGGACGAGGAGTGGGTCCAGTACGCCGCCGTGGAGGCGCTGGCAAAAATCGGCCACAGCCCGGCCGTGGACGCCCTGCTCGCGGCCATGAAGGACTGTTCGGACCTGGTTCTCTCCATGGTCGTGGACGCCCTGGGGAGCATCGGCACTCCCAAGGCGGCCTCGCTGCTGCTCAAGCGGCTGCCCGCGTTTCCAGCGGTTCTGGCCCACAAGGCGGCCAAGGCCATCGTCGGCATCCTCGGTTCCCGCTCGCTGAGCCTGCTTTCCGAACAGGAGCGCGAAACGCTGCGCCGCAGCCTTCTGGGGGCACTGGAGGACGAGGACCCCGAGGTGCAGGACGCGGCCATGCTCGGGTTGAGCACCCTGGGCGGTGAGGAAGCCTCCCGGTGCATCCTGCACATCGCGGCGCAGCTCGATCCGGACGCCCAGCCGGAGCGCCTGGCCACGGCCATCCGCGCCCTGGCGGGCATCGGTCTGACCGAGGCCCTGCGAAAGGGGCTGGAAAGCAGCGACCTGAACCTGGCCATGACCGCTGTGGCCGCCCTGGCCAGGTGTCGCGACGCGGGGGCGTCCCAGCCGCTCATGGACCGCTTCTGGGACAAGCCTCTGAACCTTCAGCGCGCCATGATCGGCGCGCTGAACGAGGTCGGCGGTCCCGAGGTCCGGCTGTTTTGTCTGGATGTGCTGGCGCGACATTACGACGGCAAGGTCTTTCGCGGCGCGTTGCGTCTTCTCGGCGAGAAGCTGCGGGACCGCGATGCCGGAGAGGTGCTCTTCTCCTTCCTGGACCACAAGTACAACGACGTGAAGGAAGCGGCCCTGGATGCGTGCATTGCCGTGGGCGGCGAGCGCATGACCCGCCGATTTCTCGAAATGAGCGAGAGCAGCGACGACCTCCACCGGCTCATGGGCGTCTACGCGCTCGGAGAGATGAAAGACGAGGCGCATCTGGGCGTGCTGGAAAGGGCCCTTTCCGACCCCATGCCCGACGTGCGCAAGATCGCGCTGGAGGCCGTGGCCGCGCGGTGCAGCGATATCAACGTCGCCCTGCCCCTGGTGGCGGCGCGGCTTCGGGACGAGAATGCCGAGGTCCGGCTGACTGTGGTCAAGCTCATGGGCCTCTGCGCCCACCCCGAGGTGGTTCCTTTTCTGCTCGAAGCCCTGCGTGACCCGGATGACTGGGTCTGCATCCGCGCCATGGAGGCGCTGGGCTCCATGCACGTGACCGAGGCGGTTCCCCGGCTTCAGGAGCTGGTGACCTCGTCCAATCGCCTGCTGGGCATTAAGGCCGTGGAGGCCTTGGGCGGCGTGGGAAACAGCGCCGCCTTTCAGGCGTTGCTGGTCATCGCGGGCGGTGACGATCCGGAACTGGCGGACGCGGCCCAGGCCGTCATCGAATCAATGCAGAGCGACGAGGGGGGACTCTAGATGTCCTCGCTGTTTTCCAAGACCATTTCCGGGGACAAGGACCTCAAGATCACGACGCATGAATTTCAGCAGCTTCGGGATTTTATCTATTCCCAGTGCGGCATTTACGTGCCGGACAACCGTCAGTATCTCATGGAGAACCGGCTTTCGAACCGGGTCAAGTCGCTCAATCTGAAGAGTTTCGGCGAATATTTTTATTACTTGCAATACGATGCGGGGCGGCGGCAGGAAATCGGCAAGCTCTTCGAGGTCATCACGACCAATGAGACGAGTTTCTTCCGCAATCCCCCTCAGGTCCAGGTCTTTCAGGAGACGATCCTGCCGGGGGTACTCGCGGAACAGCGCAAAAAAGGCCAGAGGCGGTTGCGGATCTGGTCGGCCGGCTGTTCCACGGGCGAGGAGCCTTACACCCTGGCTATCTGCGTCCGGCGTGCGCTCGGCAGTGAGTTGCCGCTCTGGGATGTGAAGATCACTGGCAACGATCTTTCCGCCCGGGTCGTGGACGTGGCGCGCAACGGCGCGTATTCGAGCTACGCCCTGCGCACCACGCCCAAGGATGTCATCGACGAATGCTTCACGCAGGAAGACCGGCTGTTCCGGATCCGGCCGGAAATCCAGAAGCTGGTCTCCTTCGGCCAGATCAACCTCAACGACCGCGCCCAGCTTAAGCTGGTGGAGCGTTCGGAGATCGTCTTCTGCCGGAACGTGATCATTTATTTCGACGAGGACATGAAGCGCCGCGTGATCAACGCCTTCTACGACAATCTCGTGTCCGACGGCTATCTTTTCATCGGCCATTCCGAGTCCCTGCATAACATCAGCCGCGCCTTCAAACCCGAGCACCATCCCGGCGCGATCATCTACAGGAAACTCGGATGAGCGGGCAGGAGAACACTATGACTGGCCGGGAAGCGTTCGGAAGCAACGGGAACGCGTCCGGGGGAATGGACTTTCCGGCCGATCTGCTCACGGGAAAGGTCGTGGAGCTGATCACCTTTCGCCTGGCTGCCAAGCTGTTCGCGCTGCCCGTGGCCGTGGTGCAGGAGGTGGTGCGCAGCGAGGAGCTGACGCGGCTTCCGGCCGCGCCGTACTATGTGCCCGGCGTGCTCAATCTCCGGGGCCGCGTCACTCCCGTGATCCGGCTGCGGACGTTGCTCGGGCTGGCGAAGACCCCCGGAGAGCCGGACCGCTTCATCGTGGTCTGCCGCCATCAGGGACTTCAGGTGGGGCTTTTGATCAACGCCGTGGCCGCCATGCGCCGCGTGCCCGGCAGCGAGTTTGATTTCAATGTCACCGCACAGTTCGGTGACAAGGCCGAGTATCTTTATGCCCTGGTGCGCACGGATGGAGGGCTGGTGAGCCTGCTTTCCATCGACCGGTTGACAAGGGGCGTGCTGAAGAAGGAAGGAGAGGCGGATGACTAAACACATTCTGATCGTGGACGATTCGAAGACCGTGCGCAACCTGGTGGCCTTCATCATGAAGAAGGAAGGATTCCGGGTGACCACGGCCGAGGATGGTCTGGACGGACTGGAAAAGCTCTACGGAGCGGGTCCCGTCGATCTGATCGTCTCGGATATCAATATGCCCCGCATGGATGGGCTGACGTTCATCAAGGCGCTGCGAGAGCAGGAAGCCTACCGCGATCTGCCCATCGTCGTGCTTTCCACCGAGGGGGAGGAACACGACATTGATTCGGCCATCACCATCGGAGCGAATATCTACATGGTCAAGCCTGCCCAGCCCGAAAAGCTGATGCGCAACGTCAAGATGCTCCTGGGCTGAGGGACGGACCTCGGAGAGAATCTCTTGACTTGTGCGGAAAAGGCCGGAAACATGGACGTTCAACGCCACGCCACAGGGAGCGGCTCATGAGTCAGGATTACATGGACCCGGAACTTCTCTCCGACTTCTTCAACGAGGCCAGGGAACATCTCGAAACCATCGAGCCCAACCTCCTGCAGCTGGAAGCCAACCCCGAAGATCTCGGGCTGCTCAACGACATTTTTCGGCCCATGCATTCGCTCAAGGGGGCGTCCGGATTTCTGGGGCTGAACAAGATCAACCGGCTGGCCCACAAGGCGGAGAATATCCTGGACGATCTCCGACAGGGGCTGCGGCCGGTCACCTCCCCGGTGATGGACGTGATCCTTTCGGCCACGGACGCCCTGCGGACCATGGTGGACAACCTCGAAGTCTCAGGGGCCGAAGGGGATGTCGAAGTGCAGGAGATCATCAGCCGCATCGAGGTGCTGCAACACAGCAAACCCGCTTCGGAAAGCGCGCCCGCCGCGCCCGCAGCGCGGGCCGAACGCCCGAAGGCCACTTCGGAAAACAATACGGCGTCAAAGCAACCCGTGGAGCAGCCCGTGGAGCAGCCCGCTTCCGCCCCCAAGGGCAACAACGTCCGCCTTCAGGTCGCCATCGACCCCGATTTCGACGACACCCCCTATGGCCTGACCACGGTGGGAGAGGGGCATCTCACAGACTTTCTCGAAGAGGCCCAGGACATCATCGAGGACCTGAACCGCTCTCTGGTGACCCTGGAGGGAGGGACCGACGATTCCGGTGGGTTGATCAACGACATCTTTCGATATTTTCATAACCTCAAGGGAAACAGCGGTATCATTGGCTTCAAGGAACTCAATGCCCTGACCCATGAGGCCGAGACACTGCTCAACCGCGTCCGCAAGGGGGAAATGCAGCCTTCGCAGCCCCTTTTTGACCTGCTGCTCGCGGTGGTCGATTTGATCGAGGCCATGATTGCCCATGTGGAGCCTTCCACGGGCGAGGTTACGCCCATGGACAGTTCCGGCATGGTCGCCCTGCTGCAACGCGCCTACGAAGAGGGAGAGATTCCCGAGATTGTCGTGCAGGGTGCGACTCCGGACCCGACTCTGGATTCGACAGCGGCCCTGGCGGCGGTTCCGGAGGCTCTGGCGCTGGCCGAGGCGGTTTTGGACTCCGCGCCCGTTTCCGCCGGAGACGAAGAGGTGCTGGAGGCTGGCGGCTACGACCCGGAGGATGTCTCCATCTTCGAGAACGCGGTGGGCCAGCAGATGGACAACCTCCACCTAGCCCTGGAGGAACTCGGGCGCGATGCGGGCCAGGAAAGATATGTGGACGGCATTTACCGCGCCCTGGTCACGATTCAGAATTCCTGCGGCTACATGGGACTGGGCGAGATCCGCGATTACGCCGCCCAGACCGCCGGGCTGGTGGATCAGGGACGGAAATCCGGCGATTTTGGCATGCTGCTCGACATCCTCCGGCAGGAAGTGGAGATCATCGGCGAACGGCTCACGGATGCGGTGGGCAAACTCAAGGCCGGCATGACCGGCCCGGCGGTTGCCGTGGAGCGGACCGCTCCGGCTCCGACCGCAATGGCCGCGCCCGCTGCGAAACCCGCTGCGAAACCCGCGTCGAGACCCGCGTCGAGACCCGCGCCGGTGGCAACGGCTCCGGGCGCGCGTCCGGCAACGACCACTCAGACTCTCGCGGCTTCCGTGGCCCCGGGCTCTTCGGGTGCTCCGTCCGTGGTGGTCGCCAAGCCCTCCGGCGCTTCGGCCAAGCAGAAGACCGCCAGCACCATCCGGGTGGATCACCAGAAGCTGGACCACCTGATGAATCTCATCGGCGAGTTGATCATCAACCGCAACCGTTACGCGCTTCTGGCCCGCGCCCTGGAGGAGGGGCAGGAGGAAGTGCATGTGGTGGCCCAGCAGCTCACGGAAACCACCTATGCCATGGCCCGCATTTCCGATGATCTCCAGGACACGATCATGAACGTGCGCATGGTTCCCGTGCAGACCGTGTTTTCCCGATTCCCCCGCCTCGTGCGCGATCTTTCGCGTAAGAGCGCCAAGCAGGTGGAATTGATCACCGAGGGCGAGGAGACCGAGCTGGACAAGAGCGTGGTCGAGGAGATCGGCGATCCCCTGGTGCATCTCGTGCGCAACGCCGTGGACCACGGCCTGGAGAGTGAGGAGGAGCGGGTCGCCGTCGGGAAGAGCCCCGTGGGCCACGTCTGGCTCCGCGCCTACCACAAGGGCAACTCCGTGGCCATTGAGGTGGAGGACGACGGTCGGGGCATCGATCCCGAGAAGATGCGCAACGTGGCCGTGCGCAAGGGCGTGCTCAGCGTGGAGGAGGCCGCCAACCTCGACGACCGCGAGGCCATTGAACTGATCTACCATCCGGGGTTCTCCTCGGCGGACAAGGTTACGGACATCTCTGGTCGCGGCGTGGGCATGGACGTGGTCAAGACCAACATCAAGAATCTCAAGGGCAGCGTGCATACCCAGTCCGAGGTGGGCAAGGGAACCAAACTGACCCTGACCCTGCCGCTGACCCTGGCGATCATCGACGCTCTGATGGTCGAGGTGGCCGGGGACATCTTCGCCATTCCCCTGGACGCGGTTTCCGAGACCACCAAGATCAAGGCGGAAAAGCTTGCGGATGTGAACAGCCGCAAGGCCGTGACCTTGCGGGGCGAGGTTCTCGGCATCGTGGAATTGTCCGAACTGCTCGACTTGCCCTCGAACACCGAGACCCGGACGATTCTGCCCATTGTCATCGTGCATGACAACGACCGGCGCGTGGGGCTGGTGGTGGACCGTCTTCTGGAGCGTCAGGAGATCGTGATCAAGCCGTTGGGCCAGTATCTCAGCGACTTTGAGCTGGCCGGCATCTCCGGGGCCACGATCATGGGCGACGGCTCCGTGGTTCTGATTCTCGATCCGCACGAGATCTACGCCCTGGCCACGTCCCTCGGGCGTCCCCAGGCGCGCGCCCTGGACCGTTCCAAGGCTCCGGCCCTGGGGGTGGCCCGGAACGCCGCGACCCAGGCCCTGGAGGGCGGGCGCTGATCCGTTTTCTTCTCTCTCGCAAAAAAAAACGCCGGAGCACCTTGGGGCTTCCGGCGTTTTTTTTATCCTTCCGTGCGGGCTCAGACGGCGGGCAGCAGCACGAAGCAGAGGACCACAGCGGCCAGATGTACGCCCCAGGCGCAGATGGCCCCGGTTAGAATCAGTCCCTTGAGGCGCAGGGGCGCGCGGCTGCGCAGCACCACGGTCCAGAGGGCGCAACAGGCCAGGGCCAGGGCCGCGCCCGCATAGAGCAACGGAGCCAGGGACGAGCCAAGCAGCAGCGCGCGGATATCCGGCGGAAGCATCAGCAGCAGCCAGACCATGCCGGCGGTTTGCAGGAGCATGAAAGGCGCGGCCCAGCGCGCCGCAGCTGGCAGGGCATAGTTGTAGTAGTCGCGTCCGAAGTCATCGCGGTTGCGCCGGTAGACGAGGTAGGCCATGCCCAGCCCGCCCGCGAGGCCAATGGACAGAAGCGTGAACTGGAGCGCGAAGGGCCAGAGCAGAGAGTTTGGAGCGGGCAGAACCAGGGGGTGCATCACCGGAGCCTTGCCCGAGCCGAAGGAACCGAGCAGGGCCGGGGAAGCGGCCAGGGTCAGGGGGATGGAGGCCAGAGAGGCCAGCGCGCCGAGTAGCCCGAGCAGCAGGTGGACGGCCTTGTTGGAGCGCATGGGCTTGAAGGTGAAGTGGTAGACCCCGCCGAAGAACAGGGCCGTGCCCCAGGCGGCCAGCGCGGGCAGCATGGGGGACTGGGGAGAGGTCAGCCATTCCCGAAGCCAGGGCAGGCCGCGCATCAGGATGATGGCTCCGCCCAGAAAGGCGATGGCGGAGACGGCCATGAAGGTCGTGAACAGGGAGGCCATTTGCTGGGCAAATTTGTCCGCGAAGATCTTGCCGGAAGCGAGCCCGGCGGCCTCGGCCACCAGGGCGGGCAGCAGCGCGCCCAGCCCGGCCAAAGCGAGCATGTCGAAGAAGGCGGGCGCGGCCAGTTGGGAAGTCAGGTTGATCATGTCGGCGGAATTCATGGGCGATTCTCCGAAGGTTCAGCGGCGTTCCCTCTCGTTGGCCCGGGAGGGACCCGCTGCGTTGTTCTTTTTCAGGCCGTTGAAACGGCGACCTGTGGCGTCGCGGCAAGAAGTCGGCAGCCGCACGCGCCGGATGCAAGCCCCGGTCGTGAGTTTTGCGCCTTGCGGCTCGCGAGCATTAAACAGGCTTTGATATTTACCATTCAACGGGTTGCTTCCGGTCGCGGGGCCACTGTCTGTTCGGGCCGGCTCGAGACCTGATCGGGACCGGTCCGCCGCCGGGGGGAGAATGTCATTAGCGCGGGGGAAAAGCAAGTCCGCGCCCGTGGTTCCTTGCCAAAAGCGCGCCTTTGGCCTAATGGAAGCTGGAGTGAATACAAAGCGTCGCCGGAGAAGTGCATGAATCGGATTTCCCTCCCGCTGCTGCTCACAGCGCTGTTGCTGATTTCGGGTTGCGCCGCCACCAGCGGCTCCACCAAGGCCGCCAGCCAGGAGTGGCGGCTCCAGTCGCTTGAGGAAAGTTTTCTCGACTTCCAGGAGGCGCAACGACAGGAGGCGCAACGTTCCCAGGCGGCGGATGAGGAACTGTCCCGGCGGCTTGCCCGTTTGGAAGAACGCGTGAGCGCCATTCTCGGCGGAGGGTCCGACCTGCCCCCGGAGCAGGGCAAGTCCGGCGCGGACCGGGATGCCTTCCAGGAGATGCGCGAAAGCAAAGTCATTGCCCCCCAGGGAATGTCCGCCACGGACGCTCCCGAACCACGGATACCCGTGGAGTTATCCGCGCCCGAAACCGCGCCCGAAACCGCGTCCGGACCGGAAACGGATGGCCCCATGCCCGCGCCGGTCCTGGCCGGGCCGGAGAGCAACGAGGAGAAGCCCTGGGCCGACGTGCCCGGACCGGCCCTGGAAGCCCGGACCCGCCAGCCCGCGCCCACGGCGACCGCGCCTGTTTCTTCCGCCCCGCAATCCGCCCCGATGGTGGCCAGCGCCCCCCGGAGCGGGGCCTCGGGCGCTTCCGCCCAGAGCCAGTACGACAAAGGCCTCAATCTGGTGCGCTCCGGTCGCTCCGAGCAGGGGCGCACCGCGCTGGAGCGGTTCCTGCGCGAGCATTCCGGCCACAAGCTGACCCCCAACGCCCTCTACTGGATCGGCGAAAGCTGGTACGGGGAAAAGAACTATCCGCAGGCCATCTTGTCTTTCAAGGATGTCGTGGCCAAGTATCCCAAGCACTCCAAGGCCCAGGCAGCGCTGCTCAAGATCGGCATGTCCTACCGCAATGTCGGCGACAAGGACAATGCGGTGTTTTATCTGCGCACGCTCGTGGACGACCATCCCGGCTCCGAACCCGCGAAGATGGCCGAGCAGCTTCTGCGGGAAATCCCCAATTAGCAGGGCGGGCTTTCCCGTGTCCGAGCACAGACGGAGCCACCCCATGACCGTGCGAGCGCGCCGCGACGCAGGAACAGGCCCGTGGATCTGAACAAGGAATTTTTCGCCTGCCTTGCCCTGCGCCACACCCCAGGCCTGGGTCCCCGCTCCTGGAAAAAAATTCTCGCCGCCTATGACAGTGTCTACGAGGCCGTGCGCGACGTGCGCAACTGGTCCTCCCGGCGGCTGGCCCGGCGGAATCAGATCGAGGCGGCCGAGCGCGAGCTCTGGCGCTCCGATGCCGAAATGGAGTTCCGCGCCGCCCGTTCGCGCGGTCTGGACGTGGTCTGCTGGAGCGACCCGCGTTTCCCGGTCCGCTTGCGGGAGATCCCCGATCCTCCCTTGCTGCTCTATGTGGCGGGCGACGCCTCCCTGCTGGCCGGTCCCTGCGTGGCCGTGGTGGGCGCGCGCAAATGCACGCGTCATGGCCTGGACGCGGCGGCGCGCATCAGCCGCGAGCTGTCCGGCATGGGCCTGACCGTGGTTTCGGGCCTGGCCCTGGGCGTGGACCGGGAGGCGCACCTGGGCGGCCTGTCCGGGGTGGGCTCCTCGGTGGCCGTACTCGGTTGCGGGTTGGACGTGCGCTACCCCAAGGGCAACGGCGACCTGCGCGCCGCCCTGGAGGAACGCGGCTGCGTGGTTTCGGAGTTCGCTCCGGGAACGCCGCCGGACGGCAACAATTTTCCCTACCGCAACCGGATCATCAGCGGACTGTCCATGGCTGTGGTCGTGGCCGAGGCGGCCAAACGTAGCGGCAGTCTGATCACGGCCCGGCTGGCCGGGGAGCAGGGGCGCGAGGTCTTTGCCCTGCCCGGTCCGGCCGGGCAGGCCGCCTTCACGGGATGTCACAGCCTGATCCGCGAGGGCGCGACCCTGGCCGATTCCGGCGAGGATGTGCTGCGGGAGCTGCGCTATCAATTCGGCCCGGAACTGGACGGCCTGCCGCATCCCGAGTCGCGGCGGAACCTGGACCCACAGCCCTCGGCCCGGAGTGCGATCCGGCCCGTACCGGCGCGTGACGAACCGTCCTGCGATGCTGTTCCGGCAAAGCCCGCCGAGGATGTCCCGCCGCCGGACCCGGCCTCCGACCCGGATGGCCACGCTGTCTGGAAACTGCTGGGCCGGGAGCGGATCCATATCGACGAACTCACGCGCGGCCTGGGTTGGGAAAGCGCCCGGGTGAGCCAGACCCTGTTGCTGCTGGAGATGTCCGGGGCGGTCCGCCAGTGGCCGGGCATGCGTTATTCCCGGGCCTGAATCATCGCCTTATTTCCTGAATGCTTTTGGATTCATGCGGTGTTTCCCCCTTGGGGGGGGGCAGGCATGGGGTGTGGCGTAGGGCGAATCCATGACAACGGCCCCGGTGGAAACCAGGGCCTTTTTCGGTTCACCTCCTGATTCCGGGAATCAGCCCAGCACTTCGGGATTCAGGCAGGTGGGCGGCTCCTGGCCCTGGAGCATGGCCAGCAGGTTGCGTGCGGCCAGTTCGGCCATGGCTTTGCGCGAAGAGCGCGTGGCCGAACCCACATGGGGCAGCAGCACGCTGTTGGGCAGAGCGGCGAGCCCCTCGGCCATGCGCGGTTCGTTTTCATACACGTCCAGCCCGGCGGCGGCGATTTCGCCCTCCTGGAGCGCCCGGACCAGATCGTCCTCCTTGATCACGGGACCGCGCGCCGTGTTCACGAGCACGGCCGTCCGTTTCATCTTCCGGAAGGCGTCCATGTCAAAGAGATGCCGCGTTTCCGGGGTCAGGGGGCAATGCACGCTGATGAAATCCGATTCCGCCAGGAGGCGGTTCAGGGGCACACATTCCGCGCCCAGTTCGTTGTCCAGGGTGGGGTTGCGGCGCCCCGAGGGGGATTCGAGATAGAGCACGCGCATTTCAAAGCCGCGTGACATCAGGGCCGTTGTCGTGCCGATGCGACCCGCGCCCACGATGCCCAGGGTCTTGCCCGATACGTCCGCGCCGATGAATTGCAGCGGCCCCCATCCGGGCCAGAGGCCGGAGCGCATCACGCCGTCCGTTTCCACCACGCGGCGCGCCGCCGCCAGGAGCAGCGCCCAGGCCAGCTCGGCCGTGGCCTTGGTCAGCACGTCCGGGGTGTTGGAAACCGGAATTCCGCGCCGGGTGGCCTCGGCCACGTCGATGTTGTCGTAGCCCACGGCATAGTTGGCGTAGCCGCGCAACCGGGGTGCAGCATCGAAGAAGGCCGCGTCGATGCGGTCGCTGAGCAGGCCGATAACGCCGTCGGCCTGGGCAACGGCCTCGCGCAGTTCCTGGCGCGTCAGGGGGCGGTCCAGGGAACTGACGCGGACGTTGGCATGGGCGCGCAGCAGTTCAATCCCGATTTGCGGGATTTGCCGGGTGACGAAGACGTGGGGCAGAGACATGGTTACTCCGTGGGTTGTTCGGGTTCCACGAGAAAAGTTTTTTCCAGCAGCACGCGGCCCTCGTGGGAGATGCGCAACAGCCACTGACCGGGCACGGCGGCCTGCTCCCGTGTGAGCCGATGCCAGAGGGCCTCGGTTTCGCCGAGGCGGGAGTGACGGGTCTTGGCCAAGCGGAAACGCGGACTGCCGTCCTGGGGCACGCCCTGTGCCCGGCGAAAGGTGATTTCGGTCTGGTAGGCGATGTCGCTTTCCACCCGCTCGCCCATGAGCCGGAAGACCATCCCGAAGGCCAGACCCTCCCGGCCCGGAACGCGTTCGGTGCGTTGGCCAATCTGCACGCTTTTGCCTGCGAGGCCGTCGCCGTTGGCCAAAATGCCGTGATCAATCAGCTCCAGGTGAATCAGGGAACCGGCCCCGGCCATTGCCGCGCCGAAAATACCGGCCAGCAGCAGAATGAACAGCACCTTGCGCATCTCGTCCTCCTTTATGGTCTGTTGTGGCATCGTAAGATGCCGGAGCCGCGAGATCAAGACTCTTTGCCATTCGTCCGCGAACGTGGCATGTTCTGCCTCCCCGAAGGCGTGGAACAACTTTTGGAGAGGATTTCACACGATGGATTGGAAGCTTTTTTTGTCCGCGTTCGGCACGCTGTTCCTGGCGGAACTGGGCGACAAGACCCAGCTCGCCTGCGTGCTCATGGCCGCCCGCACGGAAAAGCCCTGGGCCGTGTTCTTCGGAGCGTCCCTGGCCCTGGTGCTGGTCAGTTTTCTCGGCGTGATGTTCGCCCAGTTGATCTGCAATTACGTGCCCCAGGCTCTGATCAAAAAGGTCGCGGCCATCGGGTTCGTGGTCATGGGCGGACTGATCTGGTTCGACAAGCTTTAGGCCGTCTGAAGAAAAAAGGGATTGCCCTGGAACCGTGGATTAACTATCCTCTGTACCACTATCCAAAGGTCCTGAACGATGCAGAAGATCCCGCTTAAACTCGCCCGGCCCGGCATGGTTCTGGCTCGACCCGTGGTGCGCGAAAACGGCATCACCATCGTGGCCGAAGGCTTTGAACTCACGGATTCGTTGATCCAGCGCCTGGAAGGCATGAAGATCGAGCGGATCGTGGTCAAGGGCAATGCCGTGAGCATGGAGGGAGGCGGAACCACGGCCTTTGACGAGCGCCTTGGGCGGCTGGATCATCTTTTCCGGGCCTATGAAAAGGACCAGTGGATGCGCAAAGTCAAGGCCTTCCTGGCCAACTATTTTCGGCTCAAGGCGGCGGCCCAGGCCGCGACCGAGGCGGCGGAGCGGGAGGCGCGCCTTGCGGCGGAGTCCGAATCCGGGTCCGAACCCGGAACGGAGGAATAGGCCATGCAGGAAGATCTTCAGACCCTGGTCAAGGGGCAGGTGCTGGCCGTCAAGGACCTCCCGACCCTGCCGGGCGTGCTCGACGAGGTGACCAAGCTGGTGCAGGACCCGGAGTCCTCCACAGAGCAGATTGCCAAAGCCATTTCGCGCGACCAGGTCCTCTCGGCCAAGGTGCTCAAGATGGTCAACTCCCCGGTCTACGGTTTTCCGGGCCGGATCAGCTCCATCCAGCACGCCCTGGTGCTGCTCGGCTTCAACGTGATCCGGGGCATCATCATCTCCACCTCGGTCTTCGACATCATGCAGGCGGCCATGAAGGGCCTCTGGCAGCACAGTCTGGGCTGCGCCACGGCCTGCGGCATCGTGGCCCGCCGGGCCGGATACGAAGAGCCCGAGGAGTTCGCCGTGGCCGGACTGCTGCACGATCTGGGCAAGGTGGTGGCCGCGGTGCAGTTGCCGGACATGCTGGAACGCATCAGCGAAACCGTGCGCCTTCAGGACATTTCCTTCTACCAGGCCGAAAAGGAGGTCATGGGCTTCGGGCACGACCGCATCAATTCCTGGCTCGGCAGGCACTGGCGACTGCCCGCCAACCTGCGCGAGGCCATGGCCTGGCATCACAAACCCGAATCCGCGCAGAATTACCCCGAGATCACGGCGGCGGTCCATGTCAGCGATTTCCTGGTGCGGGCCTTCGAGTTCGGCAATGCGGGCGACGACCACATCTCTTATCTTTCACCCAGGGCCGTGAACACGCTCGGCCTGCGCATGGCCGACCTGGAACGGATCATGGACGAACTGGCCGAGAGCTTCCTGGACATTTCCGAGCTGACTTTCTAAATATTTTTCGTAGCGCCCTTTGACCGCAACCCGGACAGGGTGCTAGTGATTGATCATGGATGCGCGCGTCTCCCCCTGCTATTTCAACCATCCGCAGCGAATCTTTCTCGTCACGGTGGATTCGGAACTCCAACAGCTGCTCGAAGGGCTCTGGTGGCCCGGCTGCATGGAATTTGTGCATTTTTCCCGGGCTGCGGACGCCCTGGAGATGTTTTTTGAAAATCCACCGGACATGCTGCTGGCCGACCAGCGTCTGCCGGACATGACCGGGGCGCAGCTCGCCAATCTGGTCAAAACCGAGAACGTCTACCGCCAGTTGCCTGTGGTTCTCTGCCTGGACCACGAGGACATGGAATACCCCTGGGACTGGAACGAGGTGGAGGTGGACGATTTCCTCTTCCGGCCCTTTGTGGCCGCCGAGGCGCGCGACCGCATCAACCTGTCCCTGCTGCGCGCCCTGCGTGCCCTGGACGCCAACCCGCTTACCAAGCTTCCCGGCAACACCAGCATCATCCAGCGCACCCAGGATCTCGTGGACCGCAAGGAGGCCTTTGCCCTGGGCTACGTGGATCTGGACCACTTCAAATCCTTCAACGACAAGTATGGTTTCTCCCGTGGGGACGAGGTATTGATGATGACCGCCCGGCTGATCGTGAACACGGTGCGGGACATGATCCGCGACAAGCGCGAGTTGTCCTTTGTGGGCCACGTGGGCGGCGACGACTTCGTGTTCATCGTGGCCGAGGCCCGGGCGGAAGAGATCTGTCGTCGGATCATCGCGGCCTTTGACGGCATCGTGCGCAGTTTTTACGATCAGTCCGACCGCAAGGCCGGCGGCATCCGCTC
>JBFWMD010000010.1:0-68780 GCA_050251775.1 Desulfovibrio sp. | reverse complement strand
TTGAAAAACTCCGCATACATCTTGCGAATGGCTTTAGCTTCCCTTCTCAGAGGAATTCCATCGCGGACTCTGCCCACTAATTCCGACACCGCCTTGAGCGGTCGGGGGTAATCAATGCCGCTATTGCGGGCCGCACTTGAAGCTGAAAGTTCATTTTTCATGAACTTATCCAATATTTCGTCCCCTTCCTGTCCCCAGAGCAGCGCCTCTTCCAGGCGAAGAGAACGCAAAAGGATGGGAGAACGCAGGCTGTGAATGATGTTGATTTGGATGTTGCGGACTTCGTGAAGGAATATATCAATCCGTTCCAATGTATCCAGGACACAGAGCAGCGCGAAATTCCGGGTGTTGTCCATAATCGTTGCCAATGGCTAAGGTTCGCTGTCCGAGATCATCCATTGTCTCTCTGATGGCAGCCGCACAAAATTTCAATACAACACATCCACCGCCACCAGGAGAAGCCCCGAGCCGATGGCGAAAAGCAAAGTCATCACCTTGTAATACACCGGGAAATTAGATGTCTTCACCTGCGATACGGGTCCAGACAGCAGCGATCGGACACTTGGCGGCAGATACCCCCATGTGGAAGGTTTCAAACACAACCATTCATTGACGACATAGTACTGCCGCAATGTCATGGCGCAAGCAAAACCGACCCAAAGCAGGATTGCCAGTAAAAGAAAAAGTTTTGGATTTGTTTGAACTTGTTGCGGGACAGCTGCCAATTGAAGCTTTAGATGGATAAAATTCGAAAAAAAAGACTGTCGTATATTGCTTTCAGCCACTCCGGCTAACGGGTCCCCATCGCATATAGCCTCACATATACAAAAAACCAAAAAAAAGAGGAGCGCGACAAATCCGCTCCAGACAGGGTACAGCCAAAGTCCAAGCCATTTAAAAGCCGTGTGATGAATATTCCCATCGCACGGAGTCTCCATCGGAAACATATCTATCAGAGCAACCCGAAGCATGGCCTCTTCCGGGCTATGATTCGGCATGAACCAGGATTGCCGCGCCGAAATCGGACAAGGAGGAGCGTACTTGCCGAACAGTTCGCGCAGGCCAAACTTGTTCTTCAAAATTTGATGCCGACTCAAAAGACCGTATGCGGGGATGGTTCCCAGCCAGCTCTTCATAGGCCCATAGGGCCATTGGCTCCAGATTTGCCCGAGTACGGGCTGCCGGCAAAAATCAAACACCGCCCACGGTGCGATCAGCAGCATCCATAATGCGACCAGCAGGGGGAACAGCGTGGGAACGGCTCCTTGCCACGCACCCAAGGAAAGGATCAATACAAACAGAAACGTATAGGCATAGTTCCAGAGCCGCAAGCTGTTCGGCCAGAGGTAGAAATGATATTGAGGACGCGGGGTCGGCTGGAGCAGCTGAGCGGGATTTGAAAGTTCGTAGGAATGGGAGGCCCCAGCGGAGCCCGGAGCGACTCTGCCCGAATCTTCATCCTGATGTTGATACCCAGGGGGCAGCTCACGAGAAGACGCATGCCCTCCCAGCAAGGTCATGAGCAGGGATGGCTCCCAGAGGCAGAGCATGAAAGGAGGATGCGTCATCCCCACGCGCAATCGCGACAAAAAGGAACGCATCTGGGTCAGCGGGCGTTTGCAGCAACGACCAGCGCAACGCCCCCAAAAGCGAAGCTCTCTGAACCACGCGGTAATTTTCGAGCATACGGTCAGAAAGGACGCAACCAAAGGAAGCCTCCACCACGCTCCTTTCCAAACCATTGCGACCGACCCTAAAGACTATCGACGGTAGGTATGTTCATCGCGCCAGTCTTCCCGGCGCACACTGAGAAACGTCTTGGGCGGAGTCAATTGAGTCCGGTAGGTGGGACCTTCAGCGGCGACCGGACCAGGGTATGCTCCCCAATATTCCCCACTGCTCGAAGCCTCCAAAGCCTGGAGTCTACGCAAATGTCTTGAGAAATCGGAGAGCGTCTCTTCACGCTCACTGCGCATCGCTCTGATTTCATCTTCAATGGAGTCAAGCCGCATCAAAACCCTTTCCATCAGCGCTTTCTCAAAATCCACACGATCTTGTCCGCCTTTGTCTGGGTCTGAAGCCCGCTCATCTTCTGCTCCACTTTCCGTCCTATCATGGGAAGGCGCACCAAATTCGTTGTAGCGCTGAAGCATTAGTTGAATATGCGACATGGACACTTGCTCCAAAAATGTTAAAAATCCGGAATTGTCCCGGTTATGCCGTTTCACACAGGTCGACTTTTTTATACTTCATCCTGAAAAAAGTCATCACAAAAATCAGTGAGCCCATCTTGCTGAAATTGTTAAGCATCCAGCGACTCACTAGAATCTTATATCATGATCAATGGATATATTCAATACGAAAATCTATTGTTCGTACAGCCTTCTCATGCCAATCGGCTTCCGTGAAAAAGAATGGCGCGAAATTCGTCCACCGGATGCCTGAAACCAGACAGTTGGGTATCAAAATATCTCGACGACCCATTCCGGGCGTCCTTGGGGTTTCCAGTAGGAAGCGCATGGCATTAATCCTCACCATTCTTTTAAATTTTCCCCCAAAAACAACACAGGGTTGAGAAACACCATCATGCCGAAAACATATTGACGAAAACGTGATATCCTGAGCAATGATTCATAATCTAGCCTATTTCAGCACAAATCATGCCATTCGATATGTGTTCAGCTCGAAAACTTCTTTCCCACTTGCCGCGTATACTGGTCCTTCCCAAAAACATCGAGGATGACTCGTTTCCGAAGAAATGTGTCAGCGGATACAACACTCAAAATCCGCTAAACAGGCTGTCAAGCCCGGACAGGCGCCCCCCGGCCCATAGACGGGTTTTGTCCGGCGGCCGTTCGTGCTAAGAGTCCGGAAACATCCCTTTAAACGCAACAGGCGGAACATCATGATTGCCAAGAACGTCACCGAGGTCGAGGGCATTCCTGTCAGGGAAACCATGTACAAGGGCGAGCGCCGCGTGGTCACGGGAGTGACCATCCGCTGGCTCTCCAAGGTGGGCAAAGACCAGAACGGACAGCCCGAATACGGCCTGCGCCACTTCACCGTGGAACCGGACGGGGTCATTCCGGCCCACAGTCACTTCTACCTCCAGACCATGTACATCGAATCCGGCACGTTCGAATGCTTTGCCTATGATCCGGAAACGGACGAGCCCGTGGCCTCCAAAATCTGCAAGCAGGGCGACTGGGTCTATTCCGGCGCGCACGAGCCCCACGGCATGCGCAACGTCAGCGACAGCGAGCCGGGAACCTTCCTCTGTTGCATCTGCAACGTCTACGACAACGACGAGGCGCTCTGACCGGATCGGGCGGGAAGGACGGCGTACAGCGTCCTGGGGTATGGCGGCATGGCGGCCGACTGCGGAGAACCGGCTGTGCGGGGACCAGTGGATGGCATGCGACTTGCTCTGATGAAACCGCTGTCAACGGACCGACGCAGACAACGCCACCCCCCGAGAGCCTCTCATGAAACAGCCCCTGAACCTGTATCTTCCGGCCGAGGAAGCCCCCGCCCTCGTGCCTGCGTTGCGGGCCGTGCTGCGCGGCCATGTGGAAACCACCTGCGATCCGGACGCACCCCTGCGCCTCGACCGCCTGCAATGCTTCCACATCCGCTTCAAGGGCTCGTTGATGCATTCGCGCGCGCCGTTCGTCTTTCCGCTGATGGATGAGGCCTTCCACAAATACTATCTGACGGAAAAAAATTACTATCCCTCGCTCGCCCCCCGGAGCGGACTGGGTCCTGCTCGGCGGGGACCTCTCCACATTCTGCGCGCGACTGGTGCAGCACGTAGGGCTGAACCGCGTGCCCGGCGTGCGGCTGCGGCCCTTCACCTCGGTGCGCGGCAGGCTCGCCGGGGAGCGCCGGGAGGGCGACGCTCGGCTCACGCTGGTCAAGCAGCCCTGCTTCCACAACGACAACTGCGTGCGCAAAAACAAGGACCACCTGCTGAACACCGAACCGGAGCAATGGGACAACAGCAAGTATCCGCTGGTCCTGGACCGTTACGAATCCATTCGGGATATCATCGACCGCAACCTGCGCATCGCGCCCCGGACCATCCTCGAACTGGGCTGCGGCCTGGGCAGGACCACGCACCGCCTGGCCCTCGAATATCCCGACGCCCGCGTAGTGGGCTACGACTTCAGCCCGCATTCCATCGAAGTCTGCCGGAAATCCTTCAATCTGCCCAACCTCTCCTTTGAAACCGGCGACTTCACGCATCCCCTGCCCCACGGGGACGGCGAGGCCGATCTGATCGTCTCCATCGCCGCCACGAACATGAGCGCGGCCCCGGTGGTCACGGCCGGGGAATACTGCCGGTTGCTCAGCGAGCACGGCGTGGCCGTGGACTGCACCCTGAGCGAATCGGGCTTCGCCTACTGGGATTTCCCGGCCAGCCTCTTCCTGCCCGTTCACATGAACACCTTTCCCGGGGACTGGTTCTCCGTGGCGCACCAAGCGGGCCTCCACTTTTCCATCGAGCCCTGGAACCTCTCCACCTTCACCTTCATCGCCTGCGCGGACGAGGAGTTCCGCAACGCCCACGCGGCATACGGCGCGGCCCATTCGTTCGATCCCTTGTTCCGGCTGCACCAAGAACGCTTCGCCATCGCCATGGGACGGCACATCGAGGGCGTGCTGCCCGAAGGGGACCACGAACACCTTTTGGAACGCTCCTACCCCGCGTTCGTGCGCCGTTGCCTGGCCAGCCTGATTCCGGAGGACGCCGAACTGGTCCGGCTGACGGGCCGGGCCCGCGCGCTGGTCGCGGAAAAGCTGGCCCTGCTGCCAGGCGCGGCGCGGTTCATCGACGCTGTGCTCGCCGGACCGGACAACGCGGCCCCAATGGGGAAAGACGGCGTCCACAAGGAAACGAAGAACGGGACGCGGAAAGCCGGAAACGACGCCGGAATGGCGCACGGCGCGGCAGACAGGCCGGAAACAGGACCAGTTTCAGGGACGACCCAGGAAATGGAGAGCGGGGCCGGGCCCAAGGCAACGACCGCCTCCCGGACCAGAATCTTCGCCCCGGAACAGGGACCTGCGCGCTGGAACCCGGCGGAGCGGACGCCCCCGCCCGCCACGTGGCCCTGCAAGGTCTGCGGCGCTTCGGCGCGGCTGGCCTTCACGCGGGACCAGAGCGACGGCGTGATCCGGGAAGCCCAGGTGCAGCCCCAGGGCTACGCCCGCCCCTACTACGCCTGCCCCCGCTGCAGGATGCTCTTCCATGTGGGCTTCGACGTGCTCACCCCGGAGCAGAGCGAGGTCTTCCACGCGCCGGGCTCGGGCGACGCCATCGACAAGCAGGTCAACCGCGCCGTGCGCGAGGTGACCATGGTGGACGCCTTCCTGCGGCTGCACAACCTGCCGGGCAATTCCAAGGTGCTCGTGTTCGGATGCGGCGGTGGCCTGAGCTACAACTACCTGCTCGGCCTGGGCTTGAACGTCTGGGCCTCGGACATCTCCCTAGCTTCGAACGCATGGCCGACGTTTTCGTGGAGCACAACTTCCGCAAGGAACTGCTACCGGAAATGATCCGCCGCTTCCGGCCCCCGGACCGCGTCACACCGGAATCCATGGACATGGTGACCATGACCGAGGTCTTCGAGCACCTGCTCGCCCCGGTGGGCGTCATGCGCCAGGTGGCGGGCATGCTCCGGCCTGGGGCCGTGGCCATGGGAACCACGGGCTGGGTGGACAAGGTCGAGGGGAGCCCCAAGGACTGGTGGTATCTGAAGTGCCTGTCCCACGCGACCTTCCTCTCGGCCGAAGGCTTCCGGCGCATCTGCGCCGAGGCGGGCTGCCTGGGGACCATGTATCCGAACACGGCCCTGCTCAAGGGCTCCACGGGCATGTCCAAGACCCAGTGCATCTTCGCTATGCAGAAGCCCCTCTAGCCGCTGCCGGAAAACGCGCCCGGAGCCTGCACGGCGCTACAGCTCCCGACACATCTCGTGCCAGGCCGCCCCGCCATGGGTCGAAACTGAAAGGCCGCCGTGGGCAAAGCCCAGCCGCCGGTAGAACACCACGTGGTGCTCCTTGCAGAGCAGCAGGATGCGCTGTTTGCCCAGCTTTCGTGACTCCTCGGCAAAGCGCTCCATGAGCCGCCAGGCAATGCCGCAACCGCGCCATTCCGGGCGCACCGACAGCGAGAACACCACCATGTTTTCCCCGTCCGGATCGTGGCCCACCAACTGTTTGAAAGCCTCGTCCGTGATGTCCCCCTTGTCCGTGGCCCCGCTATTGACCATGCCCGCGATCACGGACGTGCCCCGGTCCAGAGCCTCGGCCACGTAGAACCCCTCCGGAAAAATCCGAATCCGGTCGGCAATGGCCGCCGGACTGGCCGCCTCTTCCTGCGGAAAGCAGGCCGCCTCCACCCCGCAGCACCCTTTCCGGTCTTCCCCGCGCACCCGGCGGATCAAAACACTGTCCATTCCTTCCCCCTGCCGGCCCGGACCATTTTCCGGTCACGGCCCGTTTTCTTCACCCAAGCGTCATACGGAAACGATTGCCGCGTGACAATCGGCACGTATCGTTCCTCTCACCATGCTGCTGCAAATACGCCCCTGCCCCGGTTGCGGCCTCAGGACCTACCACCGCTACCACAACGCTCTGCGTTGCGGGCTGGTCGCCCGCAGCCATTGGCAATGTCTGGAATGCGGCCACAAGGAACCCGCTGAAATCCCAGCCCACGCCCTGGCCCCGACTCCGGCACGACTCGAAATACGCCGGGACTGAACCGCCCCGGAGCTGAAGCGGCGCGCTCATTTCCAGCGGGCTTGCACCTCCGGGCCTTTCGTGGAACATTCGCCCCGCTCCGGGCCGCGCCTTTCCCCTTCCACAACGGCCCGGCAAAGGAAAGAGATGATCAAGAAGACCTGCCGGGCCATCTCCAATCTGCTGGCCCAGGTTCCCAGCCTGGGCTGGGCGCTCTGCTTTCTGGCCCTGATCCCCGTGTTCGCAGGCATCTACACGCTGCACAGCGACGGCTTCTACCACAGCACCGTGCGCCACGAGCAATCCTGGCACGACCTCTGCCGCCGCATCGCCACAGGAGTGCATGACGCCACGGCGCGGGTGGCGGGATTCACCTCCGAAGATAAAATGGCCCGACGCGGCGGCAAGGCCGTGGACCCCGAAGGCATCCTCGTGACCAGCGTGGAACCGGCGGACGAAGGCGTCAGCCTGCGGCTGCTCCTGCCTGTGGTGGACGAACTGCGCAATACAGCGGAAACCCGACCCGTGGGCGTGCTGCTCACGGACGTGTACGGGCTGAAAAAAGAGGTCCAGGGCAAGACCATGCACTACTATCTGGCCGTGCCCAAGGGTGGCGATTCCTGGCCCGTGCCGCCCGCCTGCATCTTTCCGGGGGACGCGGCCTACCCCGGCCGCGAAGCCGCCATCCTGCCCGTGCCCGAAACCCTGCACCGCGACATCCGCACCCTGCTCGACTCGGCCCGGGGCTTTCCCTCGGATAACGAACACGTCTTCTGGCGCATGTTCTATCTCTCGGCAGTGTCCATCACCACCCTGGGGTACGGCGACATCGTGCCCATCAACAACACCACGCGCTGCCTCGTCTCGGCCGAGGCCATTCTCGGGCTGGTCCTGGTGGGCCTGTTCCTGAACTCCCTCTCCCACGAACGCGACCGCCGGGAGTAGCGGGCCGGAACACGCCGGTCAGTCAAAGTCCGCCAGCAACGCGCCCACCTGGACCCCGGCGATTTCCGAAGTCTCGCTGTAGAGCCCGCGCAGCCGCCAGACCGCCTGATGCAACTGGTCCGCGCTGATGCCGTTCTTGATGGCGGCATAGGCCTCGATGAACGCGGACACGCTGTCGCACATCTTGAGCAGTTCGCCGTCCTTGGGGTCGAAACCGTCCGCATTGAAACGCCGGGCCAGTTCCTCGCTGCTCACGCGCTTGACCTTGCCGCCTCGCAACACGCAGGCCTCGAACTCGGAGCCGATCTCCTTGCCCAGATAGTATTCCAGCCGCGCGGCCACGTCCGCGTAGCCGCCACTGCGCAGCGGCTCCAGCACCTGGCGCTCCAGTTCGCGGTCCTCGTAGGCGTGGATCAGGTCCGCGATCTCGGGCGCGGACTTCTTCACCGGGGAAATGATGTCCCGCGTAAGCAGCTCCGGCAGGTCGTGAAACAAGCCCGCGAAAAAATTGTTCTGCCGCCGCGCCCGGCAGGCCCCCACCTCCAGACTGAAAAACCAGGCATAGGCCGCCACCAGAAACACATGGCCGAGCACCGTTGTCTCGGGCACGCGCGGCGTCTGGGACCAGCGCTGCTGGAAACGCAGATGCCCGCAAAGCGCGGCCAGACGGGCCATGGCTCCGGCCTCGGCCTCGTCCCGAAGTCCGGCCAGCAGTTCGGAAACGCCCTGCACGTCCCGCAACGCCTCCAGACGGTCCAGGAAACTGCGCTCAATCTCGTGCATGTCGTAGCCCGAGGGATTCAGCCCCTTGATGAGCTTGAACTCGGAATAGCTGGCATAAAGATGCGCCGCGCCCAGAATCCGGCGGGCCAGGGAGTCCTCCTCGGGTACGGCCAGCCACTCGGCCATGCGCGCGTTGAAATCCTCGCCCAAGGGCGCAAGACGCGGACGCAGCTTCCTGAGCACCCAGCTCGAAAGCCGCGCATAGTCGTCCGGATTGGCCTTGATCTGATAGAACACCGGAGGCTTGATATCCGTGATCACCAGCCGGAACAGATAGTCGAACATGCCGCCCTCGACCACCTGCTCGCCCAGGGACAAGCGTGCCCCATCGTCCATGTCCCGGCTGTTGAGCATGAAAAGCAGCCAGGCCACGATCATCTTGTGCGACTGCTTGTCCACCTCCACCAATTGCAATGGCCGCAACTTGTCGTTCCAGCGCTTCATGTACGCGCCGGAAAACACCAGATCCAAAAGCCCCTTCCGAATCGTGGGTCGGTTCATGCCTCGCTCCCTGTTGCCTCCTCCCTACATGGCCCGGCCCCCAAGCTCAAGACCGCCGGCGTCCCTTGCCGACCCGATCACTTTTCCTGCCCCCCGTTGCCTTTTGCCCCAAAACGTCCTACAGAAGACAGAAGAAAAAAACGTTTTCATTCAAGCCCCTGGAGGAACCCCCGCATGGCCATGAAGAAAATCATGCTCGGCGCCGACGGCTCCGAACATTCCAAGCACGCCGCGCAATACGCCGTTGACCTGGCCAAGGCGTTCAATTCCAAGGTCGTCATCGTCTCCACCTATCGCGGACAGACCATCGTCACCGAAGACCCGGCCCACCAGTACACCATGAAGGAAATGCGCCGCCGGGCCACGCACATCCAGGCCTGGTATCGCGAACTCATGGTCAAAAACAACGTGGAGCACGAAGCCCTGCTCCTGGACGGACCCGCCGCCCAGGCCATCGCCGACGCCGCCGAACGCGAAAGCGCCGATATCATCATCATCGGCTCACGCGGCCGCTCCAACATCGTGGGCATGATCATCGGCAGCACCGCGCATATCCTGCTGCACATCGCACCCTGCCCCGTGCTCGCCATCCGCATGAAGCACCGCCTGCCCAGCGACAAATAACTTCCCGGCAAAAAAAAACTCAAGGCCCGGAACGCTTCGCGTTCCGGGCCTTTTTTTGTGCCTCCGGCGGCCAAGGGGCCCGCGGCCCCTTGGAACCCCACTTTGCGCGCGGGGCCGGATGCTACGCATCCGTTCCCGCGCGCGAGTTGGGCTTTCAGCGCCACGCAAAATCGTCGGTTTCGATTCCTGACTTGGCAACCCCCTTTGCGTTCCTGTTTGTTCCCGCGCAAGCGCGGGAACAAACAGGAACGCCGAATGGGATTCCAAAGGGGCATTGCCCCTTTGGCCGCCGGAGGCATTCTTCTCTGCTTTTCTTCCGGCCTTTTCTGCTAGGCGGGCCGTTGCAGCAGGGCCACACATTCCACGTGGGCCGTGTGGGGAAACTGGTCCACGGCCACGAGACGGACCGGCTCATAGCCGAGCAGGGCCATGTCGCGCGCCAGGGCGGGCGGGTCGCAGCTCACGGCCACGATGCGTTCCGGGGCCATTTGCTTGAGCGCTGCCACCAGGGGCGCGGACATGCCGCCCCGGGGCGGATCGCAGACCACCACGTCGGCCTGGGGCAGCCGGATGGGCTCTTCCGTGCCGCCGTCCAGGTCCGCGACCTGGAATTCGCAATTGGTCAGGCTGTTGGCCTCGGCGTTTTTGCGGGCGTCGAGCACGGCGGCCTCGATCATCTCCAGACCCAGGACGCTTTCGGCCGTGGCGGCCAGAGCCAGGGCAAAGCCGCCCGCGCCGGAGTAGAGATCGAGCACACGCTCGTGGCCGGAAAGCCCTGCAAAGTCCAGGGCCGTGGCGTAGAGGATTTCAGCGGTGTCCGTATTGGGCTGGAAAAAGGCATTGGCGGAAATGTTGAAGAGCAGGTCGCGCTCGGCGATGCGGATGCGCTCCGTGAGCAGCTCCTGGCCGAGGCCGAAGATGCGGCGTTCGCCAAATGCCAGTTCC
Organism: Desulfovibrio sp.; assembly: GCA_050251775.1. GTDB lineage: Bacteria > Desulfobacterota > Desulfovibrionia > Desulfovibrionales > Desulfovibrionaceae > Paucidesulfovibrio. The sequence continues at coordinate 58,238 of JBFWMD010000010.1, read as the reverse complement.
TGGGCGCTTTTGCGCGTGGAATGCACGAACCCGTTCGCGCCCACCTCGGCCACGAGGTATTGGCCCAGGGCAGCGGCGGCCTCGTAGTGGTCGCGTTCCAGCGAGGTGATCAGGTGGACGAGAATGCGTTGGTCCTCGCGGCTCTGGCGCACCACCAGATGTCGCCAGAAGCCCTTGCGGTTCTTGGGCGACCAGGAGGGCACGCCGGTTTCGCGGCAGAATTCCCCGGCCTCGCGCACGATCTCAATGGCCTTGTCCGTCATCAGACCACAGCCGGGCACGTCCACCACGCGCTTGCCGCCGCGCACGCGCAGTCCCAGGGCCAAGCCCGCGCCCGCGCCTTCAAAGGCGAATTCCATCTTGTTGCGATAGGCGCGCGTTTTGGGCGAGCCAACGGCTGGCAGGACCTCGGAAAACTCCACGCCGCCGATGCGGCGCATGGTTTCCACCACCTGAGCCCCTTTTTCACGCAACTGGGCTTCGTAGGAGAGCTGTTGCAGGAGGCAGCCGCCGCATTCGCCGAAATGGCGGCAAAACGGCTCGGCGGCCTCGGGGGAGGGGCTGACCTGCTCCACGAACTCGGCCTCGGCAAAGCGCTTCTTGACCTTGGTCAGCCGCGCCCGGACCTTCTGGCCCGGCACGGCCCGCTCCACAAACACGACCCGTCCATCCACGCGGGCCACGCCGCGCCCGCCATAGGCCAGGGATTCGACCAGACATTCGATGATTTGATCTTTCTGCATTGGGACACTCTATGCCTTCGGCGTCCGGCGGGAAACCCTTTTCCGGGGAAAAGACCGTTTCGAGCGCCTGGTTGTTGTTTTCGCGATAAAAATCCAAGGGGAGAGGAAACCGGCTTTGCCCCGCAAGAGGCCGCCTCCGGCACGCGCGCACTCCTTCGCAGAATGCATTGACACGTCCGGGCCGGATTCCTTAGCCTCTTTCCCCATGATCGACAAGGCCACGGCCCTGGAGGACCTTTTGCGCCGCCTGGACAAGCTGCCGGAGCGGCACTGCCTGGACCTGCGCAGCTACAAACGCGACCGTTCGCTACTGCTGCGGCGGCTCGGGCCGGACGCGTTCGAGATTCTGGAGGACGGGTTCGAGCGGGAACGGCATTGCAGCGATGCCAAGGGGCTGCGCCGCCTGCTGAAGACGCTCTTCAAACGGGAGTTCCCCCGCTCCACCAAGCTGCGGCTCTACCAGCTCGGCGAGTGCGCCCCCGAGGCGCTGCCCCGGCTGAAGACCATCTGACGACCAGAGCCGGAGCGCCGCCGGCCCGAACTACTCCGACTTTTCCGGAAAGCCGGGCACGCCCTGCACATCCACCAGTTCCAGAGAAAAATGGCCTACGGCCACCTGGCTGCGGATGCGCACCGGAATGCGTCGCTCGTCCGCCGTGAACCACATTTCGATCCTGGCGTCGTCGCTTTTCTTGAACACCCCGCCGATGTCCCGCGTTTCCGGCTCCACCCGGAAGCAGTCCAGGTCGCCAAAGGGCGTTTCAATGGTCTCGCGGCCCACGACCCGGCCCGAGCCGGGCACGATTTTGCGGCCATCCGTGACCAGCCCGCTGATGACCCGGTCCTGGAACAGGCCGTGGGTGCGGAAGTGGAAGAGCACGGAAAGGGAGTCGAGCACGTCGCCGGGCAGGTCCAGGGTGTTCTTGAACCCCTGGATACCCCGGTTCTCCAGGGTCATGGCCTGCCAGTCGAAGCTGAGCAGGGTGTCCTTTTCATAGTCGCCTTCGCGCTGGCGCTGCTCGAACTTGAGGGTTCGGTCCACGGCCTGGTCCGTCCAGGAGTCGATGGTGTCGCGCACCTTGTAAAAGGAATCGATGAAATCCGAGGTGCGCGCCTCGGCGTGGAAATGCCGCGCGGACACGCCGTTGATTTCGGTGTCCGGCAGGATCTCCAGGGTGGCCTGGCCCGCGTAGACCACGGTCCAGTAAATTTCATAGCTGAATTTCTCGCCCGGAGCATAGGGGTAGGTCCGCTTCAGCCCGGCCTGGGCCGGAAACGCGAACAGCAGCAGCGCAAGCGCGAACAGGAGCGGTCGGCAGGAGCGCGCCCAGGGAGAGGTCGAGTTTCGCATGCCTTTCCATGCGTTCCGAGCCGGGGCTTCGTCAAGCACGAACTGCGCAAAAACGCGAACCGCCCGCGTTCCCGGAACAGGGGAAGGCGGGCGGCAACGGTTTTGAGTGGGCGGAGCGGCTCAATGCTTCATGCGCTCCACAAGCATGAGCTGCATCTGCTGCGCGAGCTGGCGGTCGTAGCCGGAATCCTCCATGAGCGCGCGCAGGGCGGCCATGGGTTCCATGGCCTCGCCGTAGACCCGGTTCGTTGTCATGGCGCACCAGGAATCCACCAGTCCGCAGATTCTTCCGATCTGGGAGATGTTCTCCCCCGATTTCTTCTGGGGGTAGCCGGCTCCGGTGAGCCGCTCGTGGTGCTCCAGCACGCACTGCTCCAGCTCCGGGTATTTGATGTCCAGCTTGGCGAGCATCTCCACTCCATGCATGGGATGCTGGAGAATCTTGTTGCGCTCGTCCGTGGTCAGGGGTTTGTCCTTGTCCAGGATGAACTTGGGAACCTTGGTCATGCCCATGTCATGCAGAAAAAGTCCCATGGTCAGCCGGTCGAAGAAGTTGCGGCGCACGCCGCCCTCCTCGAAGTTGTTGGCGTTGATGAAACCGTAGAGTGCCAGCCCGGCAATGCCACAGTTGAAACTGTGCCTGGCCAGGCTGTGCTCCTTGTGCAGGCGGCGGACCAGGGCGCGCACGCGGTGGATGTCGAAGATGAGGTACTCGGTGAGCACCATGAGGTCGGCGTGGAGTTTCGCGAACACGGGCTTGACCGGCTGGTCCAGGAATTCCTCCATGCGCCGGGTCAGGGCCTGGGTGAAAATGTCCGCGATTTCGCGCTCGTGCAAGTGCTTGTCAATGAGCACAAGGTCCAGCTGGTAGCTGATGTGCTTGACGTAGACCGCATGGTCCTTGCGCGAGACAAAAATCAGGCCCTGGCCGGTCAGTTCGGGCAGTTCCTCAGTCTGCTGCGTGGTCAGCCGATTGCCTACTTTATAATAGGGAAGCAGGCGAACAACGTCCTCCTTGAGCTTGAAGAGGTCCAAGGGCGGGCGGAACTTGTTGAAGCTGCCGAGGATGTCCTGATTGATCTGGTAGTATTCCTCGTTCAGCCCGTCGGGAACGTCGGTTTTCGGCTTGACCATGCTATTTCTCGTATACCTTGACCACGTTGGTCTGGGTTTCGAGCTGCCGCTTGTTGGTCGGCTGCCCCGCCGTGAGGATCACGGAATCGCCTTCAAGAAACGCGGCATGCTCCCGGATGAACCGTTCGCAGCGCTCCTGGTGGTTGCTCTCGTCCTCCGGCGGCACAGCCGGGAGCACGCCCCAGGAGAGCTGGGTGAAGTGCCGGGTCCGGTCATCTCCGCTCAGAGCGTAGATGGGCTGGCGGGGCCGGCAGGCCGAGAGAATCCGCGCCGTGGAGCCGGTCCGGCTGTGGCAGACAATGGCCCGGGAGCGGGTCTTGTCCGCCAGCAGGCAGGCCGCGTAGGCCAGAAACTTGCCCGGCTGTTCCTCATAGTCCGGGGCCACGGGCCGCGCGGACGTGTCCTCGAAATGAAAAGCCTCTGCCTGCATGGCGATCTCGCCCATGTAGCGCACGGTTTCCGAAGGGTAGCGCCCGATGGCGGTCTCCTCCGAAAGCATGATGCAGTCCGACCCGTCCAGAATGGCGTTGGCCACGTCCGTTGTCTCGGCCCGGGTCGGCATTGGGCTGGAAACCATGGATAAAAGCATCTGGGTCGCAACTATAACGGGTTTTCCGGCACGGTTGCAAGCGCGGATAATCCGCTTCTGGAGCGCGGGCAGCGTGGGCAGGTCGCACTCCAGGCCGAGGTCGCCGCGCGCCACCATGATTCCGTCCGACTCCTCGATGATCCGGTCCAGATTCTGGATGGCCTGGGGCCGCTCCAGCTTGGCCACGATGGGCAGCACCCGGCCCCGCTCGCGCATCAGCGACTTGAGCCGGGCCACGTCCTCGGCCTTTTGCACGTAGCTGATGGCGACCATGTCCACGCCGAGGTCCAGACCCACTTCCAGGTCCGCCCGGTCCTTGGCCGTAACGGCCTCCAGGCTGATGGATTTGCCGGGGAAGGAGATGCCCTTGCGCGGCGGGGCAATGCCCGCATTCACGGCGGTCATGCGCACGAGCAGGTCGGAAAGCCGCTCCGTCACCGTGAAGCGGAGCATGCCGTCGGACAGGGCCACGACCTCGCCGGGTTTCAGGCTGCGCAGGATTTCGGGCTGGTCCAGGCAGATGATCTGTTCCTCGCGGCCCTCCTCCTGGCCGGGCGCCCCGAGCAGAATTTCCGCCCCCTTGGTCACCTCCAGCGTGCCCAGACCGATGTCGCAGGTGCGGATCTTGGGTCCGGAAAGGTCCTGGAGAATGGCCAGGGTCTCACCGGTTTCCTTTTCCAGGCCCCGGATGATTCCCACCAATTTTTCAAAACCCTCGCGCCCGCCGTGCGAAAAGTTCAGCCGGAAGATGCGTGCCCCTGCCTGCACAAGACCGCGCACGGCCTCCAGGTCATTGGTGGCCGGTCCGAGCGTGGCGATGATCTTTGTGCGCATGTTTCCCTCGTCCTCCTCCGCCGGGGGCGGCGGCGTTGGTCGTTCGTTTTGTTTCAATCTACGATGTGGCGAAATGACTGACCATTATTTATGGCAGGTGCGCCGGTCGTTGCACATCCCGCGTCCGATTTCCCCCGCAAGCAAGGTATAATCTCATTTCCCGCAAAGGTGAAAACCTTTTTCCTGTTGACAATGTCTCCCAAAAGGGGCACGGGGTGGTGAAAGGGTGTATTTCCGTGGGAAAATGAGGATTCGAGTGGGATCACCTGAACGAGACGTGGGAACGAGGGCATGAAATTTCGAGGGCACGCGCACCGCAGCCTGGACGCCAAGGGGCGTCTGATTCTTCCGCCGGACTTCAAGGACCTGCTCCTGAAGGACGCGGCGGAAGGCTCTGTCGTGCTCACGCTCTTTGACAAGCATGTCATCGGCATGACCCCGGAACAATGGACCGCCACCGAGGCCGAACTGGAAAAAGTCAAAAGCCCAAGCCGGGAATTCCAGCTCATGAAGCGGATTCTCTATTCCGGCTACGTGGAGGTCGCGCTCGACGGCCAGGGCCGCCTGCCCATCCCCACGCACCTGCGCAAGAGCGGGCGGCTGGATAAGGAAGTCGTGGTCATGGGTTCGGGGCGGCGTTTCGAGATCTGGGCGGCCACGGAACACGAGGAACTGCTCTCCATGGATTTCGACGTGTCCGGGGAAATGGCCGAAAACGGCGTCAACCTCCCGTTCTAGGCGGCGACCATGCACGACACCGAGACCCTCGACCCCGAACGGGTACACACCTCTGTTCTTTTACAGGAAACGATCCACTGGCTGCGTCCCCGGTCCGGTGGACGCTACCTCGACGGCACGCTGGGCATGGGCGGCCACTCCAGAGCCATCCTGGACGCGGCGGCCCGGACTGGCGAAAAGGGCGCGGAGCTGCTCGGCCTGGATCGTGACGAGCAAGCCCTGGAACTGGCGGAACAACGGCTTGCGGTCCATGGGGAGCGCGCCCACCTCTACCACCTGGCCTTCAGCCGGTTCGAGGACGCCCTCGACGCCCTGGGCTGGGAAGGAGTGGACGGCGCGGTGCTCGACCTGGGAGTCTCCTCGCTCCAGCTGGACCACCCGGAACGCGGATTCAGCTTCATGGAGTCCGGCCCCCTGGACATGCGCATGGACCCCGGAAGCGGACTGCCCCCGGCCCGGACCCTGGTGAACAAAGGCTCCTACTCCGACCTGAAGCGCATCCTGCTGATGTATGGAGAGGAACCCCAGGCCGGGCGCATCGTCAAGGCCATCCTCCAGGCCAGGGAGGAAGCCGAGATCGACGACACGCTCACCCTGGCCCGGATCGTGGAGAACGCCTACCCGGCCAAATGGCGGGCCAAGTCGCGAACCCACCCGGCCACTCGCACCTTTCAGGCCTTGCGCATCGCCGTGAACAAGGAGCTGGAGGAGCTGGAAATGTTTTTGAAGCGCATTGCCGAACGCCTCAATCCCGGGGGTCGGGTCTGCGTTATTTCCTTTCACTCGTTGGAGGACAGGGCCGTGAAGCACGCATTTCTCAGAGCCGCCAAAGGGTGCGTCTGCCCCCCGAGACAGCCGCTCTGCACCTGCGAGCGTGTGCCGACCCTGAAGGTCTTGACCAAGAAGCCCCTCGGTCCCACCGAGGAGGAGGCCGAAACCAACCCGCGCAGCCGCAGCGCCAAGCTGCGCGTGGCCGAACGCCTCGCTCCCGGAGGGTCGGCATGAGCATGGGGCGGACAGCGCCCGTGGCCGCTGCGGGAGATGCCGGGAAAACCGTGGGTACGTGGCTGCTTGTGGCGCTGGTGCTCGTGGCCCTGGGGTTCCGGTTGGCATCGGTCTGGCTGAACATCGAGCGCACCGATCTGGCCTACGGCATCGAGCAGTCGGAGAACGACATCGAACGGATTTCAAAGCACGTGGCCAAGCTGGAGGTGGAACGGGACAACCTGCTCTCCCCCTTTCAGCTCAAGGAACTGGCGATAAAACATGGGCTCGGCCCGGCCGAACCCGGACAGATCCGCAGGCTGCCCCTCCCGGCGGAATGATTCGGGGAGGCAGCGGCAAAAAGGAACATGGCATGAGAGCGAAGAAGACGCACAAGCGCCCCGGCCCCAGCAGCACCAAGCTGGTTCTGGCGGGTGTGCTGTTCGCTCTCGTCTGGGCGGCGCTCTGGGTGCGAACGGGCTGGATTCAGCTCTACCAGGGTCCCCAGCTCGAACGTCTCGCGGCCAAGCAGACCCTCTCCACCGAGTTCGAACGCGGACGCCGGGGACGCATTCTGGCCCGTGACGGCGAACTTCTGGCCACCAGCGTGGAGGCCAAATCCGTGTACCTCCGCCCCCTGGAGATCCAGGACCGCCAGGCCACGGCCAAGACCCTCTCCTCCCTGCTGAACATGCCGCGCTCCGAGGTCGAACACGATCTCGCCTCCCGCAAAAATTTCGTCTGGGTCAAGCGGCAGGTCATGGACCGCGAGGCCGCCGCCCTGGACCGCGTGGAACTGCCGGGCGTCTACCTGACCAGCGAGCATGTCCGGCTCTATCCCCAGGGGCGTCTCGGCGGACAACTGCTCGGCTTCGTGAACATCGACGGCAAGGGGCTGGAAGGGCTGGAACGCTCCTTCGAGACCCGGCTGGCCGGGGGCAGGGCCGAGCAGGTCAAATTGCGCGACGCCTCGGGCCGTCGTCTGTTCCTCGATGCCCACGGACAGGAAGTGGACATCGACGGACAGGATGTCCGGCTGACCATTGACACCCACGTCCAGGACGTGACAGAGCAGGCCCTGGCCGACGTGGTGGACAAGTACGAGGCCAAGGGCGGCGTGGCCCTGGTGGTCGATATCCCCACGGGCGAAATCCTGGCCATCGCCAACTATCCGTTCTTCAATCCCAATGCCTACCGGAATTCCTCGGCCCGCGACCGGCGCAACCGGGCGGCCATGGACGCGCCCGAACCCGGCTCGACCATGAAGCCGTTCCTCTTCGCCGCAGCGCTGGAAGAGGGCGTGATCACGCCGGACAAGCTCATTGACTGCGAAAACGGCCGCTACAAGGTCGGTCCCCACGTGATCCGCGACCACCACAGCTACAAGTGGCTGCCCGTGAACAAGGTCCTGCGCTACTCCTCGAACATCGGCGCGGCCAAGATCGGCGAGGCCCTGGGCGCGCAGAACTATTTCGACTATCTCCGGCGTCTGGGCTTCGGACAGCAGACCCCCATCGGACTGCCCGCCGAGTCGCCGGGCATCATGCGGCCCGTGCAGGAATGGAACGAATTCGACCTGGCCGCGGCCTCCTTTGGCCAGGGGCTGGGCGTGACCGTGCTGCAACTGGCCCAGGGATTCCTGGCCATCGGCAACAAGGGCGTGCTTCAGCCGCTGCGCCTCGTACTCGACCCGCAGAACCCGGACTACGCCCCGCCCCGCCGCATCTTCAGCGAATCCACCGCCGACCAGGTCCTGGCCATGATGCGCGAGGTGGTCCAGGAAGACGGCACGGGCCGCTTCGCACGAATTCCCGGCATCACCATGGCGGGCAAGACCGGAACCGCGCAGCAGGCCGAGTCCGAGGGCGGCTACGGCGACAAGTATCTTTCCTCCTTTGTGGGCATGCTTCCGGGCGATAATCCGGAACTGCTCATCGTGGTCATGGTGGACGAACCCGGCCCCATCAATGCGGGCGGCAAGGTCGCCGCGCCCGTGGTCCGCGAGGTGGCCCTGCGCACCCTGGCCTACTACGGCAAACTGCCCGACCCGAACGCGGTCGAGTTCGAACCGGAATCGGAAGGTGGCGCCGTGGCCGAGGCGGCCCTGGCCCAGCAGAACGCCGGGGAAGGACACGTGGAACCGGGACCGGAGCCCGCTTCCTTCAGCGGAGGCACAACTCCGGACGTGACCGGACTTCCGCTGCGGCGGGCCATGGAGGTCCTGGCGCGCGGCGGCATCGTGCCCGTGATCAAGGGCAACGGCGTGACCGTGACCGGACAGGAGCCCCGCGCGGGCCAAAACTGGCCCAAACCAGAAAAGGAAGGGGAGCAGAATGTTTTTATTCTCTGGCTCTCATAACGAAAGGCGCAAGAAGAAGATGTCCACTCCCGAAGAAACAGCCTGGGCCGAACTCCTCGCGGCCGTGACCGGAGGCCTGCGGGTCCGGACGGACTCGCGCAAGGTCCTGGACGGCGAAGTTTTTGTGGCCCTGCCCGGCAGCAAAGTCGCTGGCATGGACTTCATCCCCGCCGCGCTTCAGCGCGGCGCGAAATACATCGTGGCCGAACGCGACGGTGGCTGGACCCGCGACAGCGACGCCACGCTGCTGGTCCGGCCCGACGCGGCCGAAGCACTGGGCGAACTGGCCCGCGCGCATTTCCACGCGGACGACCAGCACCTCAAGCTTGTGGGCATCACCGGGACCAACGGCAAGACCACCACGGCCTTCATCATCGAACATTTGCTCGCCTCGGCCGGACTCAAAGCAGGACTCATGGGAACCGTGGCTTACCGCTGGCCCGGGTTCTCCCTGGACGCCACGCTGACAACCCCGGACTGCTGGACCCTGCACGAGTTGATCCACAACATGGCGGACAGCGACGTGGACGCCGTGGTCATGGAGGCCTCCTCCCACTCCATTGAGCAAAAGCGCATCGCCGGGCTGCGTTTCGACGTGGCCGTGCTGACCAACGTGACCCAGGATCACCTCGACTACCATGGCGACATGGAGAACTATTTCAACGCCAAGGCCGAGCTCTTCCGCACGCGGCCCAACCAGGACAAAACCTGGGTGCTCAACTACGACGATCCCTATGGTCGCCGTCTGCTGGCCGAGGCTCCCCTGGCCCTGGCCTACGGACTGGGCGAAGCCCCCCCGGACCGCGACGTTCTGCGCGGCGAGATCCTCTCCTCCTCGTCCGCCGGGCTTTCCCTGCGCATGCACCGCCAGGGCGCGACCTGGGAGCTGGACTCCCCGCTCATCGGACGCCACAACGCCCAGAACCTGCTCGCGGCCCAGGCCGTGGGCCTCTGTCTGGGCCTGGGCCAGCGCGACCTGCGCCGGCTGGAGAGCTTTGCCGGAGTGCCCGGACGTCTGGAGCGCGTGCCCAACGAGCACGGCCTGGATGTCTTCGTGGACTACGCCCACACCCCGGACGCGCTGATCAACGTGCTCACGGCCCTGCACGGCCTGACCCGTGGGCGGCTGCTGACTCTTTTCGGCTGCGGCGGCAACCGCGACAAGACCAAACGCCCGCTCATGGCCCAGGCCGTGGCCCGCATGGCCGATGTGGGCATCCTGACCTCGGACAATCCCAGGCACGAGGACCCGCTGGCGATCATGGCCGACGCCAAGCCCGGCCTGGCAGGGTGTCCCCAGGCCATCGAGGAACCGGACCGCTACGCAGCCATTGTCCGCGCCGTGGGTCTCATGGAGCCGGGCGATGTGCTTCTGGTGGCCGGGAAAGGCCATGAGAACTACCAGCAGATCGGAGACGAAAAGTTTCCGTTCTCCGACGTGGAGGCCGTGGGCCGCGCCATCCAGGAGGTTCTCGGTTGAATCTGACCCTTAGCGCCGCGGAGCGCATTCTCCTCGGCGGGACCAACACCGCCCCTGAAAACGACGTGGCCTTCGGGAACGTCTGCACGGACAGCCGCGCAGTGGAGCCGGGCGACCTCTTTGTCTGCATCGAAGGCGAACGCTTTGACGGCCATGAATTCGCCGAAACCGCGGCGCGTTCCGGAGCCGCCGCCGTGCTGGCGTCACGCATGCTCGACCTGCCCGTGCCCGTGCTCATGGTCCGCGACACGGTGCGGGGCATGGGCCTTCTGGCCCGCGCCTGCCGCGACGCGGCCCAGGCAAGGGTCGTGGCCGTGACCGGCTCGGCGGGCAAGACCACGGTCAAGGAAATGCTCGCGTCCGTGGCCGCGCAGAACGGGCGCGTCAGCCGCAACGCCGGCAATCTGAACAACCAGATCGGCCTGCCCCTGTCCATTTTCCGCGCCGATCCGGACGCGGACCTCTGGGTCCTGGAACTGGGCATCAGCAAACCCCACGACATGGACGAACTCGGGCCTGTGGCCTCCCCGGACATGGCCGTGATCCATAACATCGGTCCCGCGCATCTGGAGGGGCTGGGCGACCTGCGCGGCGTGGCCCGGGCCAAGGCCTCGCTGCTCCGGCATTTGCGCCCCGGCGGCCTGGCCGTGGTCAACGCGGACCACGAACTGCTGCGCGAGGAAGCGCTCCGACTCCGGCCCGAGGCGACCCTGTATTCCACCGTGGATTCGGGCCACCCCTATTTCTGCTCCTTCCTCGGCGCGCTGCCCGATGGCCGGGGGCGCTATCTCGTTCGCACGCCGGATTTCGAGCTGGAAGCGGAACTGCCCTTCTGCGGCGCTCATTTCGCCGAGAACATCGGCGCGGCCGCCACCGCTGCCCACCTGCTCGGCCTGCTCGGCCAGTCCGGCCAGTCCCTGCTCGCGGGCCTGAACGAAACCCGCACGCCGGCACAGCGCTTTGCCTGTTCCTGCCGGGGAGGCGTGACCGTCATCGACGACACCTACAACGCCAATCCGCTCTCCATGCGCGGAGCCGTGACCACGGCCTGGGAAATGGCCCGCTCCGGCAGCGAGCGTCCGCTGGTACTGGTGCTCGGCGACATGAAGGAACTTGGTTCCGGGGCCGTGGAAGAACATGTGCGTCTCGGCCAGCACCTGCGTGACGTGGCTCCGGCCGCGATTTTCTTCCACGGTGAGTACGCCCGGGACGTGGCCCTCGGCTACGGTGAGAACGCCCGCGTGGAACCGCTCTCCTCGCCCGAAACCCTGCTGCGCCGCTGGCGTCAGCTTGGGCTGAAGAACGCCGTGGTGCTCTTCAAGGGCTCCCGCTCCTGCCGCATGGAAGACTATGCCGGAGCGCTCTGCCGCGAACTCGACACCCACGGGGAGGACGGGCAATGATTTATCATCTGCTCTACCCGCTCTCGGACACCATCAGCGTCTTCAACGTCTTCCGGTACATCACGTTCCGGTCCATCTACGCGCTGCTCACGGCCCTGGTCATTTCCGTGCTCTTTGGCCCGCGCATGATCCGCTGGCTCAAGCGGCTCAAGTGCGGCCAGTACATCCGCGAGGACGGCCCGGCGCACCAGTGCAAGGAAGGCACGCCCACCATGGGCGGGCTGATCATCGCCCTGGCCGTGCTGGTCAGCACCCTGCTCTGGGGCGACCTGACCAACGTGCAACTCTGGCTGACCATCTTCGTCTACGTGGGTTTTGGCGCGGTGGGCTTTGCCGACGACTACATCAAGGTGGTCAAACGCCGGAATCTGGGCCTTTCGGCCCGGGCCAAGTTCAGCGGCCAGATGCTCGTGGCCATGCTCGCCGTGGCAGGGCTGCTCTCCATGCCGGACTTCAACACGGTGCTGGCCGTGCCGTTCTTCAAGAATCTCCACCCGGACCTGGGCTGGTTCTACCTGCCCATGGCCGTGTTCGTGCTCGTGGGCACGTCCAATGCCGTGAATCTTACGGACGGACTGGACGGACTGGCCATCGGCCCGTTCATCGTCAACGCGGCCTGCTTCGCCCTGTTCATCTACGTGGCGGGCCACGCTAGCATGGCCGGCTACCTGAACGTGCTGCCCGTGCCGGGCGCGGGCGAGGTCACAGTCTTCTGCGGGGCGCTCGTGGGCGCGGGCCTGGGCTTTCTCTGGTACAACGCCTACCCGGCCCAGGTCTTCATGGGCGACGTGGGCTCGCTGAGCCTGGGAGGAGCCCTGGGTTTCCTGGCCGTGCTGGCAAAACAGGAGCTGCTGCTGGTCATCGTGGGCGGCGTTTTCGTCTTCGAGACCGTGTCCGTGATCCTGCAGGTGGGCTATTTCCGGTTTTCCGGGGGCAAACGCATCTTCCGCATGGCCCCCCTGCACCATCATTTCGAACTCAAGGGCATCCCGGAATCCAAGATCATCATCCGGTTCTGGATTCTTTCGATTCTCCTGGCGCTGGTGGCGCTTTCCACCCTGAAGCTGAGGTAGAGGAATGGACCTTCTTCCGGAAGACATCCGCAATCGCGAACAGTACCGGGACCGCAAAACCGTGGTCGTGGGCGCGGGCCGCTCGGGCCGTGCCGCGGCCGCGCTGCTCGCGGGCATGGGCGCGCGGGTGCTGCTCGCGGATACCAACGAGAGCCTGGATCCCACCACGCTTCCCGACCTGGGAAGCAACGTGCGCCTGGAACTGGGGCCGCATACGCGCGAGCAGTTCGCGGGTGCGGAACTCGTGGTTCTCAGCCCCGGCGTGCCCGTGAAACGCATGGCCGAGGTGCTGGCGGACGTGCCCGCACAGCGGGTTGTCAGCGAACTGGAACTGGGCTCCTGGTTCACGCAGTGCCCCATCCTGGCCATCACCGGGACCAACGGCAAAACGACCACCACCACGCTGGTGGGCGAAATTCTGCGCAAGGCGGGACGCTCCGTGTTCGTGGGCGGCAACATCGGCACGCCGCTCTGCGAGCTGCCGCTCTCCGGGGAGCGCACCGACGTGGTCGTGCTCGAAGTTTCCAGCTTCCAGCTCCAGAACGTCCGGCTCTTCCAGCCGCAGGTGGCTGTGCTGCTCAATTTCGCGCCGAACCATCTGGACTACCACGAGAACCTGGAGGAATACCTCTCGGCCAAGCTGAATCTTTTTGCCCGCATGGACAAGAGCGGAGCCGCCATCCTGCCCGAGGAGATGCGCTCCGGACTGGCGGGCCGCGACTTCACCCGGGCGCGCAGGATCTGGTTCTCCCCGGACCATGCCGAGGCCGCGACCCTGGAGGCCCCGCATCTGCCGGGCGTACACAACCGGGCCAATATCACGGCGGCCTGGCTGGCCGTGAAGGAACTGGGCGTGACGCTGGAACAGGCCGCCGCAGCCCTGCGCGAATTCCATCCCCTGGCCCACCGGCAGCAGCCCGTGGCCGAAAAGCACGGCGTCCGCTTTGTGGACGACTCCAAGGCCACCACCCTGGACGCGGTCTGCGCGGCCCTGCGCAGCTTTGACCAGCCCGTGCGGCTCTTGCTCGGCGGCGTGTTCAAGGGCGGGGACGTGGCCGGAGAGCTGGCCCCGGCCATGCGCGGCCGGGTGGTCCAGGTGGGCCTGTTCGGCGCATCGCGCGAAATCTTCGAACCCGCGCTCCGGGACGAATTCGAAACCTTCTGGGAACCGGACCTGGAAAAGGCCGTGCAGCGGCTCTTTGCCTCGGCCCGGCCCGGCGACGTGATTCTGCTTTCCCCGGCCACATCCAGCTTCGACGCCTACAAGAGCTACGGCGAACGCGGCGACCACTTCAAGCGCATCGCGGAGGCGCTGGCATGAAGAACGTGCGCCTGGCAGGAGGAAAACTGCTCCCCCCCACGGATTACTGGCTGCTCATCGCCGTGCTGCTTCTGGCGGGCATCGGCCTGATTATGGTTCTGTCCTCCAGCGGAATCATGGCCGAGCGGTTCTTCGGAGACAAATACTTCTTCTTCAAGAAGCAGTCCGTGTTTTTCCTCCTCGGTGCGCTGTTGATGTACGGATGTTACCGGCTGCCCCGCGTGGTCTTCTACGACCTGACCTATTTCTGGCTCGTGGTGGCGGCGGTGCTCCTTGTCCTGTGCGCATTCACGCCCCTGGGCGTCAAGGCGGGCGGAGCAAAACGCTGGATGAGCCTGGGCGTGGCCAATTTCCAGCCCCTGGAGTTCGCCAAGTTCGCCCTGGTGCTTTATCTGGCCTACTTCTTCGCGCGCAAGCAGGAAAAAGTCCGGACCCTGAGCGTGGGCATGCTCCCGCCCTTCCTGGTCACGGGCGTGCTCTGCGTGCTGCTCCTGGCCCAGCCCGACTTCGGCGGCGCCGCGTTCCTGGCCTCCCTGCTCTTCTTCATGTGCCTCGTGGGCGGCACGCGCCTGACCTATCTGCTCGGCTCCTTCACCTTCATGGCCTGGGGCGGATGGCTGCTGATCATGCAGGAACCCTACCGCTACAAGCGCTGGACCGCGTTCCTCGACCCCTTCAAGGTAGCGCGCAACGAGGGCTACCAGCTCGTGCAGTCCCTCTACGCCTTTGGCTCGGGCAAACTCACGGGCGTGGGCCTGGGTGCGGGCAAGCAGAAACTCTTTTTCCTGCCCGAGGCGCACAACGATTTCATCATGGCCGTGGTGGGCGAGGAGCTGGGCTTTCTGGGCATGTCCCTGATCTTTTTGCTGGTGGGCTTCATCATCTTCCGGGGCCTGCGTATCGCCCTGCTCCAGGAGGACCTCCAGGACCGCTTCACCGCCTTCGGCATGATCCTGATCATCACGCTGGGCTTTCTCTTCAATCTGGCCGTGGTCCTGGGAACGGTTCCGCCCAAGGGCGTGCCCATGCCCTTCATGAGCTACGGGGGCTCCAGCCTGATCGTTTCGTTCATGTGCGTGGGCGTGCTCCTGAACCTCTCCAGACGGGGGCGGGCATGAACGCGCTGCAAACCCTGATCGTGACCACGGGCGGCACGGGCGGACACATCTTTCCGGCCCTGGCCGTGGCCCAGGAAGCGCGGCAACGCAACCCCAAATGCCGGGTGATCTTTGCGGGCGGCGGCGGCCCCGAGGGCGCGCTGGCCGCCAGAGCCGGGCTGGAGTTCGTGCGGCTGCCGGCACGGGGCGTGCTCGGCACAGGCCTGCGCAAGCTCTCGGCCCCGTTCTGGCTGGCTGGAGCCGTGCTCAAATCCCTGGCCCTGATGCGCCGCATCCGGCCCGACGCCGTGCTCGGCTTCGGCGGATACGCGGGGTTCGCTCCGGTGCTGGCCGCGAGCCTGCTCGGAATTCCCGCCGCCTTGCACGAACAGAACTCCGTGCCCGGTGCTGCCAACCGCTCTCTGCGCCGTTTTGCGGACGAAATGTATCTTTCTTTCGAGGAAAGTCGGAAATGGTTCCCGGCGAACCGCTGCGTGGTCACGGGCAATCCCGTGCGCGCGGACATCGCGGCCGTGGGCCGCGCGGCCAGGACCTGGGGCCGGAACCTGCTCGTACTCGGCGGCAGCCAGGGCGCGCGGGCGCTCAACGACGCCGTGATCGAGGCCCTGCCCACCCTGCGCGATGCCGGAGTCGCGGTGCTGCATCAGGCCGGCCCCGCGGACCTGGAGCGCGTGCGCACGGGCTACGCGGCCATAGGTTTTGATCCGGACGGACCCCAGTTCCGGGCTGTGGGCTTCCTCGAGGACATGGCCACGGCCTATGCCGAAGCGGATCTTATCTTCTGCCGCTCCGGCGCAAGCACGGTCTTCGAGGCGGCCGCGGCCGGGCGGGCCTGCGTGTTCGTGCCTTTTCCGCACGCCACGCACGACCACCAGACCCGCAATGCCCAGGCCATGGAACGGGTCGGGGCGGCACGCTTGCTGCCCCAGGACGGACTGGGCGGCGGCACGCTTTCGGGCACAGTGCTGGGCCTGCTCAGCGACGCGAACAAACTCGACCGGATGGCCGAAGCCGCGCGCGGCTTCGCCAGACCGGACGCGGCTGCCGAGATCGTGAACCGACTCGAACGGCTGGCCGCCAAGCATAAAGGAAGGAAGGCATGACAGCGGCCCAAGGCCCCAACGTGAACCTGGCTCCCACTGTTGCGCGGCACATGATGCGCAGCCGGGTCAACCACATCCATATGGTCGGCATCGGCGGCTCCGGCATGAACGGCATCGCCGAAGTACTCATCAACATGGGCTTCACGGTCACAGGTTCCGATCTTTCCGCAGGCGCGGCGGTAAAGCGGCTCCAGCGCCTGGGCGCAAGCATCTTCATCGGCCACGGCGCGGACAACGTCGAAGGCGCGGACGTGGTGGTCAAGTCCACGGCCATTCCCGAGGACAACCCGGAAATGATCCGCGCGCGCGAGCTGAACATCCCGATCATCCCCCGCGCGGAAATGCTTGCGGAGCTGATGCGCCTGCAGTCTGGCATTGCCGTGGCCGGAACCCACGGCAAGACCACGACCACCTCGCTTCTGGCCACCATTTTCACCGAAGCGAACCTGGACCCCACCGTGATCATCGGCGGCCGGCTGAACACGTACGGCGCCAACGCGCGCCTGGGCGAGGGCGAATACCTCATCGCCGAGGCGGACGAGTCCGACGGCTCCTTCCTGTTGCTCTCCCCGGTCATCTCCATCGTGACCAACGTGGACCGCGACCACATGGACCACTACGCGGACCAGCAGGCCATCGACGACTCTTTCACCGACTTCATGAACGCCGTGCCCTTTTACGGCATGAACATCGTCTGCGGAGACGACCCCGGCGTGCAGCGGCTTTTGCCGCGCATCAAGCGCCCGTTTCTGACCTACGGCCTCGGCGAGAAGAACCGCCTGCGCGGCGAGATCATCAGCGCGGGCCTGCGCAGCGTGTTCAACGTCTACCTGGACGACGAGTTCTGGGGTGAGGTCAATCTTTCGCACCCCGGCCACCACAACATCCTCAACGCCCTGGGCGCCATCGGCGTGAGCCTGGAGGCGGGACTGGACAAGGACGCCATTCTGCGCGGGCTGGCCAATTTCGGCGGGGTGGGCCGCCGCTTCGAGCGCAAGGGCGAGCGCAAGGGCGTGCTCGTGGTGGACGACTACGGACACCACCCGGCGGAAATCATGGCCACCCTGAACACGGCCAAGTCCTGCTACCCGGACCGGCGGCTTGTGGTGGCCTTCCAGCCCCACCGCTTCACCCGGACCCAGGCGCTCTTCGGCGAATTCTGCAAGGCCTTTACAAAGGCCGACCTGCTTCTGCTCACGGAGATCTATCCGGCCTGCGAATCGCCCATTCCCGGCGTGAACGGCCTGTCCCTGGCCCAGGGCATCCGCCAGATCAGCGACACCAAGGTGACCTTTTACGAGAATTTCGAGCAGATTGAACAGGAACTGCCCCTGCTGCTCTCTCCTGGCGACCTCTTCCTGACGCTCGGCGCAGGCAGCATCTGGCAGGTGGGCGAAAACTATCTCGAAGCGGACGCGTCCGCGCCCCAAGAGGGGGAAGCGTAGCATGAGCCTTCAGGTCCGCAGACCTGGCCCCGCCATGCGGGACCGCACCACGCTCCGGCTCGGGGGAACCACCCTGGCCGAGTTGCTGCTGCGCGCGGATGCGGACCTGGACCATCTTGCCCAGCTGCTGGTCACCGAGGGGGGCCGTTTTCTGGCCCTGGGCGCGGGCAGCAACCTGCTCTGCGCGGACGGCGACTTGCCCCTGGTTTTGTGCAGCGTGGGCAATGTGAGCGAACCGGAGATGGAACCTGGGGAAAACTGCGTGCTGGTGCGGACCGGAGCCGGGCTGAAATTCCCGGTGCTGCTCGGCTGGACCTCGCGCAACGGGCTTTCCGGCCTGGAAAACCTCACAGGCATTCCCGGCAGCGTGGGCGGAGCCGTGGCCATGAACGCGGGTTCCTACGGTACGTGCATGGCCGACGTGATCAACCGCGTGCGCCTCTGGACGCCGGAAGAGGGATTGAACTGGGTGGATGCCTCGGCCTGCTGTTTCGGCTACCGCCGCTTCTCCCTGGGCGGGGAGATGTGTTCGCCGGACCCGTTTTATCTGGTCTGGGAGGTGGAGTTGCGGCTCCAGCCCTCGTTGCCGGACAAGGTTCGCGCGGCCATGCGCTACACCATGGCCCGCAAGCGCGTCACCCAGCCTGTCACTGCCTGGAGCGCGGGCTGCGTGTTCAAGAACCCGGAAGGCCACCGCGCCGGGAAGCTGCTGGATCAGGCCGGAATGCGCGGAAAGCGCCTCGGGGGCATGGCTTTTTCCGAACTGCACGCCAATTTTCTTGTGAACCTCGGCCAGGGGACCGCTTCCCAGGCCCTGGAACTTCTGGAGACAGGCCGGGCCGCCGTGCGGGATCGGTTCGGCATTGCGTTGGAAACGGAGGTCATTGTTCTGCCATGAGCCCAAACCTCGGTCCGAGCTACCTGAACAGCGGGAGCCGCGCGCTCAAACAGCGCTCCAACCGCTACCGGGGTTCCCGGAGCAGCGGCCTTTCCGGGTCGTCGTCGCCGCTGTTGCGGCGCGGAATGCTCCTGCTGGGCGGGTTCGTTTTTCTGACCGCGCTCATGGCCGGACTGTTCTTCGGGTATCGCTGGGTCACGACCACGGACGCCTTTGCCCTGGAGGAAATCCGGGTGGAATGCAACGAGCGCCTCTCTTACGGAGATGTGCTCCTGGCGGGCAAGGTCCGGCTCGGACAGAACTGCCTCGGCTTGAACGTGGGCCGTGTGGAGGCGTTGCTGGCCAAGAATCCCTGGGTGGCCAACGTCTCGGTGCGGCGCGAACTGCCCGGCAGACTGGTCGTGAACCTGACAGAAAGAAAGCCCGCGTACTGGGTCCGCAGAGGCGGAACACTCTATTACGCGGACGAAAACGGAGACCTGATCGCGGCGGTTTCTCCGGCGGACTTCCAATCCCTTCCGGTGCTGGATGTGGACGCCGCCGAGCAGCAACACGTCGGAGAACTCCCGGAGATGCTGGAGGCCCTGCAACGGGGGGGACTGCCCCTTTCCAGCTCGGCCCTGGCCTGGGTGCGGCTTTCCGGCGCCGGGCAGGTGGATATGTTTCTGGACGACGCGAACCTGACCCTGTCCTTCACTGCGCGGGACTGGCGGTCGGAACTTCGCCTTGTGCGCGCCGCTGCCATGGATATCCGGCGGCGCGGCGAAATGGACGGCGTGCGGCGCATCACCGCTTCGGGCGGCAAGGTGTGGGTCGAAAAAACGCACTGACAACACAGGATGGAAACCGGGCGCAGCCCGGATAATCAGGAGGAGAGCGTCAATGGCCAAAAACGACCTGGTCGTCGGACTGGACATCGGCACCACCAAAATTTGCGCGGTCGTCGGCGAGCCGAGCGACAGAGGCGTGGACATCATCGGCATCGGCAAGGCCCCGTCCACGGGGCTGCGGCGCGGCGTGGTGGTCAACATCGAGCAGACCGTGCAGTGCATCAAAAAGGCCCTGGAAGAGGCCGAGCTCATGGCGGGCTGTGAAATCCGCTCCGTTTACGCGGGCATTGCGGGCAGCCACATCAAGGGCTTCAATTCCCACGGGGTCATCGCGGTCAAGGGCGGCGAAGTGACCCAGAAGGATGTGGAACGCGTCATTGAAGCGGCCAAAGCCGTGGCCATTCCCCTGGACCGCGAGGTGATCCACACCCTGCCCCAGGAGTTCATCGTGGACGACCAGCGCGGCATCGCCGACCCCCTGGGCATGGCGGGCGTGCGCCTGGAGACCAAGGTCCACATCGTCACCGGCGCGGTGACTTCGGCCCAGAACATCATCCGCTCCTGCCACCGGGCCGGGCTGGATGTGGCCGACATCGTGCTCGAATCCCTGGCCTCGTCCAAGGCCGTGCTCTCGGACGAGGAACGGGAAATCGGCGTGGCCATTGTGGACATCGGGGGCGGGACCACGGATCTGGCCATCTTCTCCAACGATTCCATCAAGCATACCTCGGTGCTGGCGCTGGGCGGCAACAACCTGACCAACGACATCGCCTTTGGCCTGCGCACCCCCATGCAGGCGGCCGAGGAAATCAAGATCAAGCACGGCTGCGCCCTGGCCGACATGATCGAAAACGACGAACTCATCGAGGTCCCGAGCGTGGGCGGCCGGGAAAGCCGGGCCATGTCCAAACGCGTGCTCGCGGAAATCTGCGAGCCCAGGGTGGAAGAGATTCTGGCCCTGGTGGACCAGGAGCTGATCAAGTCCGGTTTCAAGAAAATGATCGCCGCGGGCGTGGTGCTCACGGGCGGCACGTCCATGATCGAGGGCATGCAGGATCTGGCCGACCAGATCTTCGACCTACCAGTGCGCATCGGCTACCCGGCGGCCATCGGCGGGCTCACCGACGTGGTGGACAGTCCCAAGTACGCCACGGCCGTGGGACTGCTCAAATTCGGCTGTGAAAAGGAGCGGGCGGGCCAGGACCGCCGCTCTTTCGGCATCCGGGACGAAGGCACGTTCAACCGCATTCTGGGCAGGATGCGGAAGTGGTTTACGGACATCGCATAAGAACGCACAGGGAACATACGGAGGAGCGTCATGGAATATTTTGAGATCGAGCACGACACCAGTGCCAAGATCAAGGTCATCGGCTGCGGCGGCGGCGGCGGAAACGCCGTGAACAACATGATCCAGTCCGCGCTCAAGGGCGTGGAGTTCATCGTCTGCAACACGGACAACCAGGACATCGAAAAAAGCCTGGCCGACACGCGCATCCACATTGGCCAGAAACTGACCAAGGGCCTGGGCGCGGGCGCCAACCCGGATGTGGGTCGCAACGCCGCCATGGAAAACGTCGATGAGATCCGCCATGCCCTGGAAGGCGCGGACATGGTCTTCATCACCGCGGGCATGGGCGGCGGCACGGGCACGGGCGCGGCTCCGGTCGTGGCCGAGGTGGCCCGCGAACTGGGCGCGCTCACCGTGGGCGTGGTCACCAAGCCCTTCTTCTTCGAGGGCAAGCGCCGCCTGGGCCAGGCCGAGGACGGCATCCAGGCCCTTTCGGACGTGGTGGACTCCATCATCACCATTCCCAACGACCGCCTGCTCCAGCTCGCGGCCAAAAAAGCCTCGTTTACCGACATGCTCAAAAAGGCCGACGAGGTGCTCTACTACGCCACCAAGGGCATCGCGGACCTGATCACGGTGCATGGCCTGATCAACCTGGACTTCGCGGACGTGAAGGCCGTGATGTCCAACTCCGGCCTGGCGCTCATGGGCACGGGCTTCGCCTCGGGCGAGGGCCGGGCCAAGGAGGCCGCGCGCATGGCCATCACCTCCCCGCTGCTGGAGGATGTCTCCATCGAGGGCGCCAAGGGCGTGCTCATGAACATCACCTGCTCGCCGGACATGCTCATTGATGAGGCCGCCGAGGCTGCGAGCATCATTTCCAGCGAAGCGGACGAGGACGCCCAAATCTTCTTCGGCACGGTCTTTGATCCGGACGCCGGGGACGAGATGCGCATCACGGTCATCGCCACTGGCATTGAGCAGGCTGCCGCCAAGGCCGAGCGCACGCAGTCCAAGCAGTCCCTGACCCTGGTCTCGGGCAAGACCGTCCATGCGGCCGAGCCCGCGGCGGGCACGGGCAAACGCCGGGTGCATCGCAGCGTCCTGGGCCAGAACCGTAACGTTCCAGCCTACCTGCGCTACCGCGACGGCGATGACGAGATCATCGAGGAAGCGCCCAAGCGCGTATCCCGCCGCGCGGCCATGGCTGGTCCGGGCGAAGAACACTTTGTTTTTGACCAGGATGAGCTGGATATTCCGGCCTTCATCCGCAAGAACAGCGATTAGGAGCAAGGGACGGGAAACGGGATCACCCCCATGCGCACCAGCCGCCTTTACTACGGCGCGACGGAGCCGACCTCCCGGGAAACCGGAGGCCGCTTGCCCACGGCCCTGGTGGTGCCCATGGAACGGCCCGTGGCCCTCTCCACCCTGGGATGGCAGGCCGTGTACCGCCTGCTGGCGGACGATCCGGGCATGGCCCCGGAACGCTGCTTCACCCTGGGGCGCGAAGGGGAGCCCGTCACTCTGGAAAGCGGCACGCCGCTCTCCCAGTTTCCTGTGCTGGCCCTGAGCGTGAACTTCGAGGAGGATCTCCTCCACCTTCTCCGGGCGCTCAAGGCTGCGGGCGTTCCTCCCCGACGGGAGGAACGCCCTGAATTTCCCCTGGTTCTGGTGGGCGGGCCGCTGGCCTTCATGAACCCGGCGCCCCTCGCGCCCATGACCGATTGCTTTTTCGTGGGCGAAGCCGAGGCGGGCATGGCCGAGGTTTTTACCCGTTTTCGCGAAATCTGGCTCGCGGGCGGAACCAAGGCCGACATGATCAAGGCCGTGGCCCGGATGCCCGGCGTCTATGCCCCCGGCATTTCCAAAACCCCTGTGCGCCGTGTGGTGGCCGCAGGGCCGAGCCTGTCCGCTCCGGCCTGGTCCTGCTTCACGGGCGCGGACGCCGTGTTTCGCGACACGTTGCTTCTGGAGGCCAACCGGGGTTGCCCGTACGCCTGCCGTTTCTGCGCTGCCGGATTCGTCTATCGCCCGCCACGTCAATCTTCCATGGAAGAATTGAAACAGATCGTGGAACTGGCTGATCCGCCCAAGGTCGGACTCATCGGAACGGCGCTCACGGACCTTCCCGACCTGCTGCCCTTCCTCACCTGGCTGCGCAGCCGGGGGACCAAGTTCGCCCTTTCCTCCATCCGCGCGGACGGTGTTACCGAGGAACTACTTTCCTTTTTACGTCAATGCGGCATTCGGACCATCACTCTGGCCCTGGAAGGCCCAAGCCGACGCCTGCGCCAAAGCGCCAGCAAAAAACTCGATGAAACGGATTTCCTCAACGCGGTGGCCTTGTGCGCCCGGCATGGGGTCAATCATCTCAAAAGCTATTGCATTCTGGGCTGGCCCGGCGAAACCGATGAAGACTACGCCGAATTGGCTGACTTTCTGGGACAGGTGGCCCGCACCCGCGACGAGAACCTGAAGCGGAAGAAGGAGTTCATGCGCTTCACCCTGGGCACGAGCAGCCTCGTCCCCAAGCCGAACACGCCTTTTCAATGGGCGCCCATGGCCACGGAAGAAGCCCTGGAAAACCGCCAGAAGATGCTTCGGGACATCGTCAAGCCGCTCAAGGGATTTCGCGTTGAAGCCGACAAACCGTTCCAGGCCCGCCTCCAAGGGCTGCTGGCCCGCGGGGACGAGAGCCTCTTCGATTTCGTGGAACTGGCAGCGGATAACGGCGGTTGGAAAAAGGCCCTGCGCCTCTGGGACGGAGACATGTCCGACTGGCTGGATCGGGAGCGCAGCTTTGACGAGCCCCTGCCCTGGGATGTCATTGATATCGGCGTGACCAAAGCCCACCTCTGGGAAGAATGGCAACGCTCCAAGCGCTTTGTTCCTTCGCCCGGCTGTTCGGACAAAGGCTGCGACAGCTGCCGCCGTTGCGGCATGGACCAGTTTCTCGCACCCGACCCGTCCTGACGCTCGTGACCTGAACCCTGACCCGATTTCCGGTTCCTCCCCTTATCACGCGGTCTGTTCCCTGGCTTTGCCTTCCGGCTTTCCCGTCGGCGTCCCGGCTGCGGTTGCACCCGCCTTTGCACCACAGCAACTTTGCACTTGCTGCACTAGTTTGTGCATTTTTTGGTGCAATTGATTGCACATGGTCTTGCAGAATAACTGTTAACTTACTTATTTTCAATAAAAAATAAAACTTGGCACGCACAGTGCTTTATACTGATCAACCGTCACTCTTCGCAACCAGGCGCGAGCCTGAAAACTCTTTTTCAACGATATGGAGGAACCAATGAGCAAGAAGACCACCATCGTATCCCTGACCGTCGTGGCCGTCCTGGCCTTCTCGGCCATGGCCTTTGCGGGCCGGGGATGGCATCACGGGTATGGCATGGGCGGCGGCTACGGCATGATGGGCTACGGCCCAGGAATGCAGGTCGCTCCGGAACAGCAGGAAGCTTTCGACAAGATTTTCGACAAGCATCAGGACAAGATGGAAAAGCTCCGCAACGAGATGTGGGCCAAGAATCTTGAACTGAACGCCCTGGTTGAAAGCGGCAAGGCCGAGAAGTCCGACATCCGCTCCCTGGTGGGCGAGATCACCAAGCTGCGCGAGAAGATGCAGGCCGAGCGCGAATCCTTCTTCAGCGAGCTGGAAGCCGCCGGCATCGAGCCCCAGTTCGGCAACGCCATGGGTCCCGGACGCGGTTACGGCATGATGAACGGCGGCCAGGGGATGATGGGCAACGGCCAGGGCTACGGTCCGGGCAACGGCCCCTGCACCTGGTAGACGAATAACAGCGACGAAGCGTGGTTACAGGGGCGGTCGGATTGGGGAAAACTCCGACCGCCCTTCTTCGCTTTGTTCCCGGCGGTTGACACTGGCGGCGGTTGCGCGGAGTATTGCAGGCTCGAAAGACCGAACCGCAACGGAGAACGCGCCATGTTCAGAAAAACGGTTTCCCTCACGGGCTTTCTTTCCTTCGCACTGCTGCTGTTCACCAGTGTGGTGCTCTATTACCAACCCCATGGTCGTGTGGCCTACTGGGCGGATTGGCGTTTTCTGGGCCTTGCCAAGGACCAGTGGGACGCGCTGCATCTTTCCCTGGGCGCGCTTTTCCTGTTCAGCGCCCTGCTGCATATCTGGTACAACTGGAAATCCGTGACCAACTACATGCGCAACAAAGCCAGAGAGCTGATCGTGCTCACGCCCCCCCTGGTGGCGGCCCTGGCGGTCACGCTCTATTTCACCGCGGGCGCACTGTTCGGGCTTCCCGGCGTGCGGCAGATCCTGGACTTCAGTGCCTTTCTGAAGAACGGACACACGGCCACCTACGGCAACCCGCCATACGGCCACGCCGAGTTGTCCAGCCTTGACGAATTCGCAAAAAACATGGGATTCGATCCTCTCGCAGCCATGGACGCGCTCCATAAACGCCGGATCGAGGCCGCGCCCGAATCCACGATCCAGGATATTGCCGTGCGCGCCGGACGCAGCCCCCAAGAAATCTATGCGGCCATCCGCGCGGGCCTGGGCGGCGATCCCTTTGAGGCGCTGCCAGGCCGTCCGCCCGAGGGAACCGGGCTGATGACCCTGGCCGAGCTCTGCGAAAGCTACGCTCTGCCTCCGGCCACGGCAACGGAACGGCTGCGCATGGCCGGTGTCGAACCCGCGCTGGACATACCTTTCCGGGATCTGGCCCAAAAGAACGGTATGAGCCCCAAGGACCTGTACGAAACCCTGCGCACGGGCAGGCCGCAATAGCCGGCCCGGACACCGAGAAGACATGGAAGTCACAGCGAAACAAAACGAACGCGGTCCGATTATCGCCGCGGTGCTGGCCCTCATTGTCCTGGGCCTGGGCAGCCTGTTTCTGACCTGGCAGTCCATCAAGCATCAGCGCGCCGTGGTCGAGGAGCACATGGTCCTCTCGGGTCGCGTGATCGTGCGCGGAGTCGAGGCCAATCTCGTGCGAATCATGCGCTCGCTGCGCAACAATCCCGCCCTTTCCCAGATCTTCCCCACCCTGGCCCAGGAGCTTTTCCAGGAGATCACCTCCTCGGGCGAGGTGCTTTTCGTGGCGCTCTACGCGCCGGGCGGCCAGCTCCTGTTGGCCTCCACCCACGGGGACGTGGACATGGAGAATCTCCTGCCGCACGGGGCCTTCGACTCTCTGGACCAGCTCGGCCACTGGCACGGCATGGCCACCTTCGGCCAGCAGCAGGCCCTGGTCATCGGCCTCCAGGCCCGGCCCGGCGTGGCCAGCATCTGCGGCATCGGCACAGATGCTGGACCGGAAACCGGACCCGACCTGGACGAGGAAGCCGGCCCGGAAATGGGGCCGGGTATGGGACAGGGCATGGGGCCGGGCATGGGCCACGGCATGATGGAACACGGACAGCGGCCCGGGCAGCGGCCCGGACAACTTCCCGGACAAGGCCGGGGCCGCAATCGGCTCGGCGAGGCCCGCAGCGCCCCGGATGAAATGCCCATCTATTTTGTGGCGGGTCTGAACGCCGAGAAAAATCTGGCCCAGTTCCACCTCTACCGTCGCGCCGCTCTGCTCCAGACGGGCTACGTCTTTCTGGCCGCCGTGGTGCTCTGGTCCCTGGCTTTCGCCTATCTGCGCCGCCGCGACCAGGCTTCCCGCGTGGGCCGACTCGAACGCTTTCAGTCCAAACTGCTGGACACCATGCCCGACGGCCTCGTGACCCTTGGCATGGACGGCGAAATCCTGGCGGCCAACGGCTCGGCCCGCAAACTGCTGACCACCATGCTCCCGCCGCCAGCCACGGAAGCCGACCCGACCCCGCCACCCGAAAACAAAACCCCGCAACAGGAGCAGGAGCTGGGCGAAGCCCCTGCTGAAGCAGAATTCGACGTGCTCGCCGGGCGCTTCTGGACCGAATTTCCCTTCGCGGACCTGCGCGACGGCGCGGAATGGAAACAATACGAATATCAGGGACGCCGCCTGGAAATGCTCTGCGTTCCCGTGCAGGACGCCCAGGCTCCGCGCGATGAGGACGAATCCGCCTTTGAGGAACGACTGATCCTCATCCGCGACCGAACCAAGCTCAAGAGCCTGGAAGAGGATTTGGCCGAGGCGCGACGGCTCGCTGCCATAGGTTCCCTGGCCGCGGGCGTGGCCCACGAGGTGCGCAACCCGCTCAGCTCCCTGCGCGGATTCGCCCAGTTCTTCGCGGACAAATTCAAGGGAACCAAGCCCTACGAGGACTATGCCGCCACCATGGTCCAGGAGGCCGACCGCCTGAACCGCGTGGTCACGGACCTGCTCTTCCTGGCCCGACCACGCCGGCTCGCGCCCGTGCGCGTGGACCTCGCGGAAATGGCCGCCGGTCTGGAGCGGCTGATGCGCTTCGACCTGGAGCACAAGCACGTCCGTCCGCAGCTTGATCTTCACGCGGCAACGGTCCTGGCCGACCCGGACGCGCTCAAACAGGTGCTGCTCAATCTCGTGACCAACTCCCTGGACGCCCTGCCCGAGGAGCACGGCCTCGTGCGCATCACCTCGCGCAGGGACGCCGACGGAACCTGGATCAGCGTGGAGGACAACGGGCCGGGCATCCCCGTGGAACAGCGGGAACAGGCCCTGGAGCCGTTCTTCACCAGCAAGAAAAAGGGCACGGGACTGGGACTGGCCATCGTAAACAACATCATGCGCGCCCACCGGGGCCGCGCGGTCATCGAAGAAAGCCCGGAGGGCGGCGCCGCTGTGCGGCTCCTCTTCCCGGAAACGCCGAACCGGACGGAAAGAGCGGACAAAAATGCAGGCGAATAAACGAACCGTACTGGTTGTTGACGACGAACCCGGCCACCGCCAGATGGTCCGGGCCGTTCTGGAGGACACGGGCTGGCGCGTGCTGGAGGCTGACTCGGGCGAGACGGCCCTGGACCTGCTCTCCCGCGAAACGCCCCACACCGCCCTGGTGGACATGCGCATGCCCGGCATGGACGGACTCACGCTCCTGCGCGAGATTCACGCCCGGCAGCCCGGCCTGCCCGTGGTCCTGCTGACCGCCTTCGGCAGCGTGGGCTCCGCCGTGGAGGCCATGAAAAAGGGGGCCTACGATTACCTGACCAAGCCGGCGGACAACGAGGAGCTCAAGGCTGTGCTCCAGAAATGCTGGGAGTACAGCCGCCTGCTGACGGAAAACGCGCGGCTGCGCAAGGAGGCCGAGGCAGGAAGCGAGGCCCGGCAGCTCATCGGCGCCACGCCGGGCATGCATCAGGTCCGGGAACTCATCGAACAGGCCGGCCCCAGCGAGGCCTCGGTGCTTGTGCTCGGCGAATCCGGCACAGGCAAGGAACTGGTGGCCGAGGGGCTGCACCGTGCGTCCATGCGCAGCGGGCGCTCCCTGATCAAGGTCAACTGCGCGGCCCTGCCCGCCGATCTGCTGGAATCCGAGCTCTTCGGCTACGTCAAGGGCGCGTTCACCGGCGCTGTCAAGGACAAGCCGGGACGCTTCCAACTCGCCAACCACGGCACGCTTTTTCTGGACGAGATCGGGGAGATGCCCGCCGCGCTCCAGGCCAAACTGCTGCGCGCGCTCCAGGAAAAAACCATCGAACCCCTGGGCGGCGTGGAGGTGGTCACGGTGGACGTACGCATCATCGCAGCCACCAACCGCGACCTCCAGGAGGAAATCAAGGCGGGACGCTTCCGCGAGGATCTCTACTACCGTCTCGCCGTGCTGGAAATCCGCATCCCGCCCCTGCGGGAGCGCGTGGCCGACCTGCCCCTGCTCGTCTCCCACCTGCTGCGCAAACTCGGCAAGAAAAACAACAAGACCGTGCGCACCGTTTCCCCGGCTTTTTTGGACGCGCTCTCGGGCTACGCATGGCCCGGCAACGTCCGCGAGCTGGAAAACGTGCTCGAACGCGCCCTGATCCTCTCCCGCGCGGACGAACTGGGAGCGGAGCTTTTGCCGCCCCAGATTTCCGGCGCTTCGGACGGAGAGACCGTTTGCGCTCCGCCGCCGGACAACAGCCACGCCCTGGAGGACGCCGAACGCGAGGCAATCGTCCACGCCCTGGACCGGCACAACGGCCACCGCGAACGCACGGCGGATGCCCTGGGCATCTCGCGGCGCACCCTGCAATACAAACTCAAAAAATACGGCCTGACGCGGAGATAGGGTTTACTTCCGAGGAGGATCCGACAGGATTGCGGATGAAAACCGGACTTCGACGCAGGTCCCTTCCTGGTCTCCGGTGCTCAGGGAAATGGTTCCGCCCATGGACTCGGTGATCAGCTTGGCCGAGTAGGTTCCCAGGCCCGTGCCGCCCGGCTTGCCATAGCTCACGTACTTCTCGAAGAACCGATTCCGCATCACCTCGGGCACGGGGGCCGTGTTGCGAAAACGCAAAGCCACCCGGCCCGGATCGTCCGGAAGCCGTTCCACAATCTCCAATTCCACCTTGTCCCCGGACGTGGACGCGGCAATGGCATTGTCCACCAGGTTGTCGATCATGCATACGAGGTGAGCGCGCTCGGCAAGAATGCCCACGCGTTGCCCCGCGTCCTCCTGACCGTTGATCAGCAGCCGGACCTCCGCACCCCTGCGCTCCGCCCGGAAGCACACCCCGTTCAATTCACGGCGGAAGATGTCCGCCACGTCCACCGGGCAGCCGTAAAAATGATACAGTCCGGTTTCCATGCGGAAGAGCGCCAGAGACATGTCAATCTGACGCAACACGCGCCGGAGCGCCTCCTCGCCGAGCTTCAGATAACCGCGATGCTCCTCGTCCAAAAAGGACGACTTCTCGAGCAGGTAGAGCACGTTGGAAATGGTGTTCAATGGACTTTTGAGATTATGGCGCACGATGCGCTCCGCACCGGCCTGCAATTCTTCCAGTTTCTTGCGCTCGGTGATGTCCTTGGCCACAAGGACGTAGAGCACCTCATGATCGGCGGGGCGCGTCACAGGCGTCATGGAACAATCAGCCCAAAAATCCGCGCCGTGTCTGCGTCGGTAGTGCACCTCCCCACGCCAGGGCTGCTTCCGGCGCATGGCGTTGCGCATGCCCTGCCGGGATTCCTTGTCCAGCCGCCACTGGCGCAACACGGAAAAATGCCGGCCCAGAACCTTTTCACGTGACTGACCCGTCATTTGCAGATACTGGGCATTGACGAATTCGACACGGCCCTGCCCATCCACGACCACCACAACCACGTTGGCCTGC
Source organism: Desulfovibrio sp. (assembly GCA_050251775.1). Lineage (GTDB taxonomy): Bacteria > Desulfobacterota > Desulfovibrionia > Desulfovibrionales > Desulfovibrionaceae > Paucidesulfovibrio. The sequence goes on along the minus strand of JBFWMD010000010.1, from coordinate 28,333 downwards.
TCGATGGCGGTCCGCAGTTTGCTGAGTTCCAGCTCCCGTTTCTTCAGTTCCGTGACGTCATGAGCGAAATAAGCGGCCCGTTCCGGGATTCCATCGCTATTGTGCAGCGGGTAGATCGTATATTCCTCCCAGAATTCCCCCCAGACCGAAACCCCATGCACCGGCACATTTCTGGAAAAGACGATCCCCGCGTCCTCGTACCTCCGCGCCAGCCGCTCGGGCGGCAGTACCTCCCGCATGGGACGACCAAGGATTTCCTCCCTCCGTCTGCCCAGGCGCTGCGCATAGGCTTCGTTGGCCTCCAAAATCGTCCAGTTCCTGTCGAAGAGCACCACAAGATCGGATGTGGCGTCGAGCATGGCCCTGAAGGTCTCCTCCCGACGGAGCAAAGCCGCTTCGGTGCGCCTGCGCTCCGTGATGTCCCAGGCGATGCCCTGCACGCCGACGACCTCGCCCTCGGACGAAAACACTGGATGCGAGGTCACGGACATACTCCGGATGCTCCCGTCGGGATGGCGGTATTGCAGGTCTGCGTCGGCATGGATCTTTCCGCCGAGAAGCCGACGCAGTTCGCTTCGAGCTCGACCGTTGCTTTCCGGATCAAAGGGAATCAGCTCGAACACCGACCTCCCCACGCACTCCTCTGCCGGAAGTCCCACAAAGTGGTCGGCGCTCGGTCCGGCATAGGTCAGCGTGCCGTCCGGCAGCATGGAATAGAACACGTGGTCGCGCCCCAGCCCCTCCACAAGCCTGCGGAAGCGTTGTTCCTGGTCCGCAATCCGCCCCTCATCAATCCACCGGGTGATTTCCGTGCCGATGCAGGCGACGAGGCGGGTCTTCCCGTTCCTCCCCCCGCAGAGATAAAAGCAGAATGAATAATGACGTGTTCCACTCGATTCCGCAAAGCCGTGTACGACTTCCTGCGAGCGTCCTGTCGCAAGCACGCTCCGTTCGGACTCCCTGACCTTCCGCAACAGCTCCGGGGGAAGCAGGTCCTCGCCCGTGCTGCCGGGAAACGCTCCGGGGGAACATCCCAGCAGACCGGCCATGGCCTCATTGGCAAAAAGAAATCGGTCATCTTCGGACAGCAGCGCGAACGGAATGGGCAGTTGCCGCATCTGGGACGTAATATCGAAATTTTCAAAATGACCGGTATCAATCTCCATGGCGTCCTCACCAGATGGCCTCAAGCATTCCTAAAGTGCCTCTCCTGCGGAGAATCCATATAACCCTACTATATTGTAGCGGGAATCTCCACGCAATGAGTAAGGGCATGCCGAGGCCCATACAGCATGCTTATCGAAAAGCTACGTTCAGAACTCATAATCCGGAACAAATTTAGTATAAAACCAGCCGATCAGGCTATGAATGGGAATAGGACCAACCACTTAATGACACCTTCAAGACCGGCCCAGCAGCAACTATACTTAAAACAGCAGTTCACGGATAGCCCATACAAAGGTGCTTTTGGAAACACCCCGCGACGAAGATACGAACTCAGGTGCTCATAGTTTGGAAAGGCATTGAATTTTCAATGAATCCTTTGCACATCGCCATCAAGCAATATTCAATTTCAAGTTGAGATGAGCAACACACTTCATTCAAAGCCGAATTGACCATATCCACAGGCAAGTGTTATTAATGGCTGAATAAACTGTTGGTTTCATTTCCAGAATTAATTTTAGGCGATATATGTCATTTTATCAAGTATAATTTTATTTTATGCCATTTTATCTGTCACTTCGATCCGTCGAAGGCAACCGCATCCAATTGTCTGATTCCGGAGCACGCCATGAGCAGAACCGAACTATTTGAAGCCCGATTCGAGCGAATATTCGAGGCCTGTGGAGTCAGGAGAGATGCGGAACTCGCTAGGCTTCTGAACATCAGGCCTCAATCCATTGCTGCGGCGCGAAAAAGAAAACAGATTCCCTTTGGCTGGATTGAGACGATCACTGATACGTTCGATGTGAGCGCGGACTGGCTGCTCTTCGGCATCGGCGGATCAACGCGAAAAAGCGACTCTGCCACCGCCCCGGAACCCCCGACCCGCATTGACTGGAAGAATTTCCATGCCTGCGAGAACTGCGTCGCGCTCCTCCGGGCTCTGGAACAGGAACGGGATATGAACCGGGAACTGGTGGCGGAAAACCGGAAACTGAATGCTGAAGGACGCCAGTTATTACGCAACGAGATCTGCTTGCGGGTCGAACTTGCCCGGCTTCAGGCCGAATCGGAGCGGAGCCTTCTCCGCAACGAGGATGGCGAACAAGATTGTCCCTAGGGACGAATTCTCTCGTACATTCCGCAGCGCATTCCCCAGGCGCTTGCGGCGTGCACATCTCCATGCTCGATCTCCTCCCATTTTCTCATCCCCCCCCGACGAGATACCCTCGGCATTGACCGTTCCGTCTAGTACGTGAAGAGGTGGACGCTGGGACGCGTCCCGGTCTCCAGATCGCTGCGCAGCAAGACGCTCGCGGCCGCGCGGAAGTCGCCCAGCCCGTCTCCCCGGAGCAGCTTCGGGAGCAGGGAGTGGCCGTAGCGGTAGTTGGCGGCCAGATAGACCGCGTATTTCTTGTAGCGCTTCACGGCCCGTTGCGGATCAAAATGTTCTTCCAGGGCATCCAGCATGGCCAGAGCGGTATCACGATATATTTCCGGCCCGAACGCCGCGCCCAGCACCCACTCGGCAAAAAGCCAGGGCCGGGCCACGGCCATGCGCCCCACGCTGACCCCGGCGCAGCCCGTTTCCTCCAGCAGGCGCAGGCAGTCCTCCGGGGTCTGAACGTTGCCGTTGCCCAACACGGGCACATGCACCGACTCGGCCACCAGCCGGATATGCGCCCTGATGGGCGGTCGGGTGCGCCGGTCCGGGGCCACGCGCGGGTGGAAGACCAGGGCGTCCGCTCCGGAATCGGCCAGCAGCCGGGCCATGTCACAGGCCGGACCGGGGTCCGGGCTCCAGCCCGTGCGAAACTTGACCAGCACGGGCATGGCCGGATCCACGGCGTCCACGGCGGAGCGCACCGCGCGCACGACTGCCGCGGCCTTTTCCGGCTCGCGCAGCAGGGCCGCGCCCGCGCCGCGCTTGGTCATGGCCGAAGCCGAGCAGCCCATGTTGATGTCCACCCCGAAGAGTCCTTCGCGGGCAACGCGCCCGGCGGCCAGGGCCATTTCCTCGGGTTGCGCCCCGGAAATCTGAATTACGAGGTGGTCCGCCTCGGCGTCGAGCCAACGGAACGTGGGGGAGCTGTTGCGGTTTTCGGTGTCCAGGCCGCGCGCCGTACACATCTCGCTGCAAAGCAGGCCGCAGCCGCCCAACGCGTCCAGCACACGGCGAAAGGCCACGTGCCCCAGCCCGGCCATGGGCGCGAGCCAGAGCCGGTTTGCGGCGGCGCGTCCCCGCAGTCGCAGCGGTCGCGCCAAAAGCGCGCGCAGTCGTGCTTGTTCCTGTTCCGTCATTCCGCCTTCCCGCCCGGCGATTCCGGGACGCAACTGCCGATAGCCCGGAGCACGGTGTTTGACAAGCCGGCCGCAAGGCATTAGTTCCTGCACATCCTGAACATGGAGGATCGCATGGACATCAAGGAACAAGTGGAAACCGCGCTGGATAAAATCCGGCCCGTTCTGCAAAACGACGGCGGCAACGTGGAGCTGATCGAAGTCACCGACGACGGCGTGGTCAAGGTGCGGCTCCAGGGGGCCTGCCACGGCTGTCCCATGTCGCAGATGACCCTCAAGCACGGCATTGAGCGGGTCATCCTCAAGGAAATCCCCGCGGTCAAGCGCGTCGAGGCCGTCTAACCTTTCCGGCGGACCTTGATCCGCCTCCCGGAGAACATCCTTTGGCCGGAGCGTGGTGCAGCCTTGCCCACTTCTCCGTGCTTTCTGCGTTTTCCGGTTTTCTCCGCTTAACGCAAGGAGCTGAGCAATGCCCCAGATCGTCACCCGGTTCGCGCCCAGTCCCACGGGATTTCTGCACATCGGCGGCGCGCGCACCGCACTGTTCTCCTACCTGCTGGCCAAGAGCCTCGGCGGCGAATTTCTCCTGCGCATCGAGGACACGGACCTTGAACGCTCCACCCCCGAGGCCACCCAGGCCATTCTCGACGCCATGCAGTGGCTGGACCTTCCCTCCGACGGTGAGATCGTCTACCAGCAGGCACGGGCCGACCGCCACAACGAGGTCATCGACCAACTCGTGGCCCTGGGCCAGGCCTACTACTGCGAGTGCAGCAAGGAGCAGGTGGACGCCATGCGCGAGAAGGCCCGGGCCGAGGGCAAAAAACCCAAGTACGACGGAACCTGCCGCGAGCGCGGGCTTGGCCCCGGACAGGGGCGCGTGGTGCGCATCAAGACCCCGCTGGGCGGCTCCGTGGCCTACAAGGACATGGTCAAGGGTCCCATTGCCGTGGCCTGCGAGGAAATGGACGACATGATCCTGCGCCGCTCGGACGGTTCCCCGACCTACAACCTCGCCGTGGTGGTGGACGACCACGACATGGGCGTGACCCATGTGCTGCGTGGGGACGACCACGTGAACAACACCCCGCGCCAGATTCTGATTTACCGCGCCCTGGGCTGGGACGTGCCGGAGTTCGGCCATGTGCCCATGATTCTCGGCCCGGACAAAAAAAAGCTTTCCAAGCGCCACGGCGCCCTCTCCGTCATGGAGTACGAGAAGATGGGCTACCTGCCCGAGGCCGTGGTCAACTATCTGGCTCGCCTGGGCTGGAGCCACGGCGATCAGGAAGTCTTCAGCCGCGATGAACTGATCAAGTGTTTCAGCGTGAACAACCTGGGCAACTCCCCCTCGGTCTTTGACGTGCAAAAGCTCGAGTGGCTCAACGCCCAGTACATCATGCAGGCCGACCCCGCGCGGCTCACCGACCTGGTCATGGACGTGATCCGCTGGGAGGTGGGCGAAAAGGAGGCCGGAAACGTGGACCAGACCGTGCTGCGCAAGGCCCTGCCCCTGCTCCAGCCCCGGGCAAAAACCCTGGTGGAACTGGCCGAGGCCAGCCGTTTTTTCCTGGTGGACGCGAGCTTCCTGCAATACGACGAAGCCGCCGTGCAGAAATTCCTCACTGCGGAGAACATCTCCCTGCTCACGGAATACGCCGACGCCCTGCGCGGTCTGGACGACTTCCGCGAGCAAACGCTGGAGGCCCTGACCAAGGGCTTCATCGAGGAACGCGGGCTGAAATTCAAAGCTCTGGCCCAGCCCATCCGCGTGGCCATCACCGGTCGCACGGCCAGCCCCGGCCTCTTCGAGACCATGCAGGTGCTCGGCAAAAGCCAGACCCTGGCCCGGCTGGACCGGATCATGGATTTCGGTCTCTAGACCGTCTCCGGCAAAGATGAAACAAACCGCCCGGCCTCTTCTTGGAGACGCCGGGCGGCCGCATTTCCAATTGCGCGCTCCGCGAGAATCAATCCCGACGTACGACCAGAGCGAGAACCCTGGACAGTTCTTCCATGCTCACGGGTTTGGCCACGTAGTCGTCCATGCCGAGATCCAGAAAGCGCGCGCGGTCTTCGCTCATGGCGTAGGCAGTCATGGCCACCACGGGAATCGTGGTCCGTTCCCGGTAGGCGGAATCCGTGCGCAGGATGCGCAGGGCCTCCAGGCCGTCCATGACCGGCATCTGAATGTCCATGAGCACCAGGTCGAAATCCCGCTGGCGAAGGGCATCCAGGGCCTCCTGCCCGTTGGCCGCCGTGGCCACCTCGTGTCCGTTGCGTTGCAACAGCCGCGAAATCGCCAGGGAACTGACCCGGTCATCCTCGGCCAGCAAAATGCGCAAGGGAACTCCGGACCGAGGTTTCGCCATGGCGGTTTTCTCCTGTGCCTCGCCCGCAGCCGCGCCGTTGTCCTGGTCCGCAACTCCGAACACGGCGCTGAAATAAAAGGCGCTGCCCTGGCCCGGTTCGCTTTCGACATGGATCTCGCCCCCCATGAGCAACACGATTCTCCGGCAGATCGAAAGCCCCAGGCCCGCCCCCTGGAACCGCCGCTGGTAGCCGCTCCCTCCCTGGACAAAAGGTTCGAAAAGCTTGTCCCTCTGGTCCGGGGAAATGCCCTGGCCCGTATCCGTCACGGAAAAGAGAATCCTGGCCTGATCCGCATGGCCCGAGGGCAGCGGAGCCGCGTCGATGCGGACGCTGCCGGAGGTCGTGAACTTATAGGCGTTGCCCAGCAGATTCGATAGCACCTGCTGCAACCGGACATCGTCCCCCGTGACCCGGCAGGGTAGCGCAGCATGGAGATGCAGGGACAGATCCACTCCGGTGCGGGCGGCCTCGGGTCGGAAAAGCTCCACCACCTGCGCCAGGAAAACGTGCAGGTCAAAGGGGGCACTCTGCATCCGCATCTTGCCCGCCTCCACACGTGAAATATCCAGAATGTCGGAAAGCAGCCGGTTCAGGCGCTGAATCGAAGCAATGGCCATATCGCCGTACTCACCCTGTTCCGCGTCCAGGTTTGTGGTCCGGAGCATTTGGAGCATACCCAAAACGCCATTGAGCGGGGTGCGCAGTTCGTGGCTCATGTTGGCCAGAAACACGGACTTGGCCCGGTTGGCGGCTTCGGCAGCCTCCTTGGCCTGGGTCAGCTCCTGCTCGGCCCGCTTGCGCACAGTGATGTCCGTGTGCGTACCCACCATCCGCGTGGCGCGGCCCATTGCATCGCGGGTCACAACCTTGCCGTGCGAGACACCCCAAAGCCAATCGCCGCTTTTGCTGCGCATCCGAAACTCCACTTCGAACTCGTTCCGGCGATTTTCCACGCAGTCTTCGACGGCCTTCTGCAGGACGGCCCTGTCCTCGGGGTGCAGCCGTTCGCTCCAGAATTCCGAGGAGAACAGCCGTGCCTCGGAGCCGAACCCGAGCATGCTTGCATAGCTGGGACTGACGTAGGTCTCCTGTGCGTCGGACCGCCAGTCCCAGATGCCGTCCCTGCTGGCCTGCATGGCCAGGTCGAACCGCTCCTCGCTGACGCGCAGGGCCTGCTCCGTGCGCAGCCGGCCGAGGCGGTTGACCATCAGCCCCCCGAGCAGGGCCGTGCCCAGGGGGTAGATGAGTATCACCGGCAGGGAAATGCCGGAAAGCACGCGAAAAACGGCCTCCCTGGGCAACGTCAGCATCAGGGCGAGCATGGCTCCATGGACGACCAGCCCCAGACAATACAGTTCCCGCCAGCCCGTTTCACAGAGAGGCCGCTTCCGTACGTGCCGCCAGACCAACCCGATGCAGCCCGAGGCCAGGATCACCAGCACGCCGGTGACGGCTCCCATCCCGCCCTGGTATAGCCGGAACGCCGCCGTGGCCCCCATGACGACCAAGGTCGGCACGGCTCCGAAAAAGAAACCGGAAAGGCAAATGAGGATGGAGCGAGTGTCAAAGACGATGCCCGGAACAAACGTCCAGGTTGTGAGCATCAGGGCCAGACCAATGGCCGCCAGAACCGCCCCGACCACGATCTGGGAAAGCAGGGTTTTCTTGATCCGCCACTGGGAAGCGCTGACATCGAACAGCAGCGCCGCCGCAAGCAGCAGGGACGCGTTCTGGACAAGACCCAGGAAAGGCTGTGTGTTCAGCACGATTTCTCCGATTTCGCGTCGGACAGGGACATTGAGAAGCCAATACATGCCGCTCCGGGATCACTGACAATCCTATCCGGGTCCCGTCCGACGGCATCGCCCTTCCCTTACTCCTCCAGGGCGGTCAACGCCAGGAGTACGGACTCGCGGATGAACTCGCGGCAACGTTCGTAGGCGTCCGTCTCCTTGTAGCGCTCCCGACCCTCCCCGTTGGTCAGGTCGCAGCCGCAGAGCGTGGTGCAGTCCGTGGCCCCAAAGCGGCGCAAAAAGCCCTCCACGACCTCCCGCACCCGGCCGTAGTTCTCTCCCAGCTCCGTCAGGGACTCGTCGGTGCGGGCCGGGTCGCAGCGACCCGTGCAGAGGTTCACGCCCAACACCGCACCCATGAGCGCGCCACACGGCCCTCCGGTGCGCCCCAGTCCGGAACAGAACCCCGTGGCGATCCGGGGAATCAGGGGCGAGACCACCCCTTTTTCCTGGGCCACGCACCCCAGCACCGCCTCGGCGCAGAGTGGACCACAGCCGAACAATCTCGCCGCTTCGTCAGCAGCCTGTTTTTTCGTCATCCGTCTCTCCTTTGTCCGCAACACGTTCTGGCCGGGAATCCGCCCGATCAGAACCCCTGTTCGAGCTTGCGGACCAGTTCATCCAGGGCCGAAACAAGCGCCGGAAGACGCTGCGCAGCCGCTTCCCGGTTCCCGTCGTGCAGGGCATTTTCGACCCTGCGCGCCCGTTCGCAGCCGATTTCCGCGCCGATCATGGCGCAGTTGCCCTTGATGGAATGGGCTTCCAGCGTGGCGGATTTGAGCGCCCCTTCCAGCAATCCCTTTTGCAGCCGCTCCAGCTTTCCCTGCCAGTTCGCGAGAAACAGCCGGCAAACCTCGGCATAAAGCTGCTCGTTGCCATCCATGCGTTCCAGGGCCTGAACCTTCCCGGAAAGCGGGTCGCCGTCTTCCGGCTCCCCATCGGGCAGGCAAACCTCTTCCTCGGACCCAGGCTCCATCTCGACGCCCTGGACCAGGTCCAGCGCCTCCTCCCTGGGGTTGCCGAGCAGAATGGCCATCCGCTGACAGGAAATGGGCTTGGGCAGATATTCGTCCATGCCCCCGGCCAGACATCTGTCCCGATACCCCTGAAGCGCGTGCGCGGTCATGGCCACCACAGGAACGTCGCGGGCCGCCTCTCCGGCTTCGCCCGCCCGGATGCGCCGGGTGGCCTCGAAACCGTCGATGTCCGGCATTTCGATATCCATGAGCACCACGTCGAAACGTTCGCGACGCAGGGCTTCCAGGGCGGGCAACCCGCCTGCCACACCTACGGATTCATGCCCCAGACGCTCCAGCAGAGCCTTGGCCACGAGCATGTTCTCGCGGCTGTCCTCCACCAGAAGCACGCGGAGGTTTCGACTGCGCAGGCCAAAAAGACAGCTGCCCCGGTATTGTTCCGAGTCCGACTTCGTGCCTGGACCGTTCCCCGGACCATCGGGGCGCAGGGGGAGGTGCACAAAAAAACTGCTGCCCTGCTTTCTGCCCCGCTCCACATCGATAACCCCTCCCATCATGCCCACCAGTTGGCGGCAGATGGCCAGACCCAGCCCGGTTCCGCCGAAGCGCCGGGTGATGGAGTCGTCCGCCTGGGTGAAGAGTCCAAAGACACTTTGCAGACGATCCTCGGGGATGCCCACCCCCGTGTCCGTGACCCGGAACTCCACGGCCAGGGCGTCTTCGGCCAGGGGCATGCCCGTCGGAATCTCCTTCGGCCCCAGCACCCGCACCGACACGCGGATTTCCCCCTGCTCCGTGAACTTCAGCGCGTTGTTCACGAGGTTGACCATGATCTGCCGAAGTCGCAGGGGATCGGCGCGGACCCATTGCGGCACATTCTCAGCCAACTCCAGTCGCAGGTCTACGCCCCGACTGGCGGCCTGGATTTCGAACACGCGGATCACGTTGCGCATCAGCGTGCCCAGGTCCACGTTCTCCTCGCGCAGCTGCAGCTTGCCCGCCTCGATGCGCGAAAAATCGAGGATTCCGTCGATGATTCCCAGCAGGTTCGCCGCGGAATCCCGGACCACTTCCAGGTAGCCGCGCCGTTGAGGATCATGGCTGCCCATCAGGGCCAGCTCGTTCATGTTGATGATCGCGTTCATGGGCGTGCGGATCTCATGGCTCATCTTGGCCAGAAACTCGCTCTTGGCCCGGTTGGCCCCCTCGGCCTCCTCCTTGGCCCGCAACAGCTTCTGCTCCCAGCGCACGCGCTGCACGGCCAGAGCCAGCAGGGAGGAGAGCCGGCGGGTCATGCGCAGATGCCGCCCCTCGAACCCGCCTTGCACGTTGGCCAGGTTGATCAACGCCACCAGTTCGTCGCCGATGAGTGCAGGAGACGAAAGAAAATTTTCGATGGGCACGTGTCCCTCGGGCACGCCCGTGGACTTGGGATGCCGGGACGGCGCATTGGACACCACGGGGTGCTTTGTCTGCATGGCCCAGCCCCAGAGGCCACACCGTTCCTTGAACACGCTGGTCTTGTTCGGAACATCGCAGAGATCCCAGATGTCTTTGGTCATGGTCGGACAGTCGAGATGGCCGGTTTCCGGATTGACCAGACCCACAAAGCCATAGCGCGCGCCCGTGACTTCCTGGGCCGTTTTCAGCGCGAGGTCGGCGATTTTGACGATGTCCGCCTCGTCCAGCAGTGCGCGCGCCAGGTCGGCCACGGCGGAATCCATGCGGCGCTGGGTCAAGAGTTCGCGCTCGGCCCGCCGGGTTTCGGTTTCGTCCAGGACGGCTCCGTGGTGCATCATGCTGCCGTCCGGCTCCCGCTCCAACTCGCCCCAGGTGCGCAGATGCCGGACCTCGCCGTCGGTGCGCACGATGCGGCACTCGAAGACGTAGGGCTCCGGGCGCTGACGGGCTTGCATGGCCTTGAACGAGGGGATCATGCTGTGATCATCGGGATGGATGTGGGTGAAAAGCAGTTCCGTGTCGGGTTCGACCTCGCCGGGCGCATAGCCGAAAATCCGCAGGAGCTGATCGGACCAATAGCCCTCCCCTGTGTTCAGGTTGCGACGATAGCTGCCCATATTGGCCATGCGCTGGGCGCGAAGCAGATCCACGCGATCCCGACACTCTTCGCTGATGCCCCGCACGGCCACGGAGATAAGCGTTCCCTGGTCCGCCTCATCAAGGTCTCCCAGGGTAAGCCTGACCCGGAATGCGGAGCCGTCCCCCCTGCGCATCCGCGTTTCAAAGCACGCCTCCCTGTGCTGCCCCTGCGCGGCGCGGCGGTTCCATTCCGTGCCGTCCGGCAGAAGAAAATCCTGAAAAAAACGCCCGGCAAGATCCTCACCAGAGGGGGCCAGGTAACGCAGCAGCCGTTTGTTGGCGTGCAGAATTCGTCCTTGAGCATCAAGAATGGCCCCCCCCACGGGGGCTTCGCTGAAAAACAGCCGGAACGGGTCCCTCGTGCTCTGTTCGTGCCTGCCGGCCATTTGTTTCCCCCGCGGGAGTTCGTTGGTGTGAATAATTGAGATTGCATTCTAATCGAAAAAGACCGGCGAGGAAAGCGAGGCAAAAGGTGCGGGGAAAAGTAATTTGGACAAAAAAAACCCCGCTGGGAAGCGGGGTCGTGTGCGGAAAGAATCTTGGGGGATTCTTATTCTGCAAATATTATTCAGAGATGTTGGAGACGACCGGCTTGACGACCTTGCCGGAGCGGATGCAGCGGGTGCAGGCCTTGATGGTTTTGACCTGACCGCCAGCCAGCTGGGTGCGCACGGTCTGAAGGTTGGGCATGAATCGCCGACGGCTCTTGTTGTGAGCATGGCTGACGTTGTTGCCGCTGGCAGGACCCTTACCGCATATATCGCAAACCTGGGACATGATGAACCTCCTCGCGTCCTTCCCGAAATGATTCTACGCTCGATCGTGTCGCGGGTCACAGTCCGGCCCCCAGACACGAAGGACGCTTTACTTAGCTTCTCCCCTGGGAAAAGGCAAGCGCTTTTCCCTTGACATCGGAAAAATTTCCCATATAGGTATGCGGCCTGCGAGGAAAGCATGAACAACTGGCTGATCAATGTGAGCGACCTCCCTACGGAAGGTCGTGACTTTTCTTTTACGGACCCCGCGTTCTGGTCCGGGCGCTTCGCGGAATTCGGGCTGAATTCCCAGGCGGTGCGCCCGCTGGAGGCGGAAATCCACATCCTGCCCCAGCCCGAAGGCGCACTGGTTCGCGGAACCCTGCGCGGGGCTGTGCGGCTTTCCTGCGACCGTTGCACCGGAGAGTACGACTTCTCCGTGGACACGGCCTTTGAACTTTTCGAATCGCTGCCCGACGGCGAGGAGCCGGAGCAGGACTGCCGCGTCCACAGGGACGAGGGCATTCTTTTTCTGGACATAGGGGCGCTGCTCTGGGAAGAATTTATTCTGTCCCTGCCGACCAAGCCCCTCTGCAACGAGGCATGCAAGGGTATCTGCCCGAAATGCGGACAGAATTTTAACGAGGGGTCCTGCGACTGCGCGCGGGACGGGGGCGATCCAAGACTTGCGGTCTTCCGCGATCTTAAGCTAAAGTAGCGAGCTTCGCCCGACTGGGCGACTCGAGAACAAGGAGACAACCATGGCCTTACCTAAGAAAAGAACTTCCCATTCCCGCAAGGGCATGCGCCGTTCCCACCATAAGGTGGAGATCCCCAACGTGGTCTACTGCGAATGCGGTGAGCCGAGCCTTCCCCACCGCGTGTGTCCCTCCTGCGGAACCTACCGTGGCCGCCAGGTTCTGAACCAGGACGATGCCTAACACCCCGCGAATCGTTGTCGATGCCATGGGCGGGGACTTCGGCCCCCGCATCAACGTTCCCGCGGCGGTTACCGCCGCGGAACGTGGTGTCGACATCATCCTCGTCGGAGACGAGGACTCCATACGGGCCGAGCTGGACAAGACCCGCGCCCCGGACAGGGACAGAAACCTGAGCATCGACATCGTCCATGCCCCCGAAGTGGTGGGTATGGAGGAGAAGCCTTCTGACGCCCTGCGCAAGAAGAAGGATTCGTCGATCATGGTCTGTTGCCGTCTGGTCAAGGAGGGGCGGGCCGACGGGCTCATCTCCGCGGGCAACTCCGGCGCCACCGTGGCCGCGGCCATGTTCACCATCGGGCGCATCCGTGGCGTGGAACGCCCGGCCCTGGCCGGCGTCATGCCCACGGAAAAAAACCCCATCGTGCTCATCGACGTGGGCGCCAACGTGGACTCCAAACCCTTCCACCTGGCCCAGTATGGGCTCATGGCCGAAGTGCTCGCCAAACACGTGCTGCACATCCCCAAGCCGCGCGTGGGTCTGCTCTCCATCGGCGAGGAGGAAGGCAAGGGCAACACCGTTACCAAGGAGGCCTTCGACCTCCTGAAGAGTTCGCACCTCAACTTCATCGGCAACGTTGAGGGACGCGACATCTTCACCGGCGACGTGAACGTCATCGTCTGCGACGGCTTTGTGGGCAACGTGGCCCTGAAGGTTTCCGAAGGCGTGGCCAAGAGCTTTGGCAAAATCCTTAAGGGCGAGCTGAAACGGGACTTCTTCTCCAAGCTGGGCACGCTCTTCCTGCTGCCCACGCTGACCCGCTTCGCCCGCACCCTGGACTACGCCGAGTATGGCGGCGCGCCCCTGCTGGGCGTCAAGGGCTCGACCATCGTCTGCCACGGCGCCTCCAACGTGAAGGCCATCACCAGCGCCATCCTGATGAGCGCCCGGTACGTGCGCAACAACGCCAACGAGCACATTGTCGAACAACTCGAAGCCCATGGCGACCTTTCCCGTTTCGGGCGGGCCAGCCGCAAGAGCAAGAAAAACGAATCCTCCTGAACCTCCTACCGGGGCTCTTCCCCGTCCGAGCACACCCCATGAAGCAAAACGCCGTCATCAAGGGCCTCGGGTTTCACGTCCCGGAGCGGATACTCACCAACAGAGATCTTGAGCAGCTTGTCGAGACCTCGGACGAATGGATCACCACCCGGACCGGCATCAAAACCCGGCACATTGTTGCCGAGGGCGAAGCCCTCACCGACCTGGCCCTTCAGGCCGCGCTCAAGGCCCTCGCCGATGCGAACCTGGAGCCGGAAGAGTTGACCCATATTCTGGTGGCGACCTTTTCCGCGGACGCCATGATCCCTTCAGCGGCCTGCACCCTCCAGCATCGGCTGGGGCTGCGCGGGCGCATGGCCTACGACATCTCCGCCGCCTGCACCGGCTTTCTCTACGCCCTGGAGAACGCGCGCGCCATCCTGGCCCTGCATCCGGAATCCAAAATTCTGGTCTGCTCCGGTGACATTGTCACCAGCCGGACCAACTGGGAGGACCGCGCCACCTGCGTGCTTTTCGGCGATGGCTGCGGTGCGGCAGTGGTCATGGCGGACGACGGCGGCCCCCACCGGGCCGTGATCCGCGACATTTCCCTGGCTTCGGACGGTGCATTGGGTGACCTGCTTGCGGTGCGCGGCGGCGGTTCGGCCCACACCTATAAACTGGGCCAGCCCGTGGGCGAAGAATATTTCGTGCAAATGCAGGGCCGCGAGGTCTTCAAGCACGCGGTGCGCTCCATGACCGAAGTCAGCCTCGACCTGCTCGGCAAATACGGCCTGACCCCGGACGACGTGGACGTGCTGCTGCCCCACCAGGCCAACCTGCGGATCATCGAGGCCGTGGGCAAGAAGCTCGGCATTCCGGGCGAACGCGTCTTCATCAATGTGGACAAGTACGGCAACACTTCGGCGGCCAGCGTGCCCATTGCCCTTGCGGAGTCGGTCCAGCAGGCCTTTATCAAACCCGGACAGCGTATGCTGATCACGGCCTTTGGCGGCGGCTTTACATGGGGCGCTGTCCTGCTCGACTTTTGATCGGATAAAAATTTGCAGTCCGCCCCGGATTGGTATATTTCAGCCCCTGTCCGTCCTGGTCTGCAACGAGGTAAGCGAACATGAGCGATCTTCCCAACGTCGCGCTGGTCACCGGCGGTTCACGTGGCATCGGCAAAGCCTGCGCCGAGCGTCTCGCGGCCGACGGCTTTGAAGTCTGGCTGACCTACGTCAGCAAACCGGAAGCCGCCCAGGCCGTGGTGGAAGGCATCGAACGCGCTGGCGGCAAGGCCCGCGCCATCAAGCTGGACTCCTCGGACCGCGAGGGTCTGGCCGCCTTCTTCAAGGACGAGATCAAGGGCAAGGCGCAGTTGGCCGTCCTGGTCAACAACGCGGGCATCACCCGCGACGGGCTGCTCATCCGCATGAAGCCCGAGGACTGGGACAAGGTCATCGACCTGAACCTGACGGGCGCGTTCACCTGCCTTCAGGAAGCCGCCAAGATCATGTCCAAGCAGCGTGGCGGTTCGATCATCAACATTTCTTCCGTTGTCGGACAGATGGGCAATGCTGGTCAGGCCAACTACGTGGCGGCCAAGGCCGGGCTGATCGGCCTGACCAAGGCGGCCGCGCGTGAGTTGGGCAGCCGGGGAGTGCGCGTCAACGCCGTGGCCCCCGGATTCATCGACACGGATATGACCAAGGATCTCCCGGAGAAAGCCGTGGAGTCCATGAAAGCCATGATTCCGCTCGGCCGTCTCGGGACTCCCGGGGACATCGCGGCCGCGGTCAGCTTCCTGGCCGGCGATGGCGCCGGTTACATCACAGGGCAAGTGCTGGCCGTGAACGGCGGAATGTATATGTAACCTAGAACATCAACACGTGGAGGAAATATGTCCGACGTCGCCAGCAAAGTGAAGGATATCATCGTGGACCAGCTCGGCGTGAACGCCGACGAGATTACTGAAGACGCCTCTTTCGTTGAAGATCTGGGCGCCGATTCCCTGGACCTTACTGAGCTGATCATGGCCATGGAAGAAGAATTCGACATCGAAATCGATGACGAAGAGGCTCAGAAGATCGCCAAGGTCAAGGACGCCATCAACTACATCGAGAAGAACAAATAGCGACCGGCGGTTGCCGATCATCAATAATCAGGGGCGTTCTATACTCGAAAAGAGTGTAGGACGCTCCGTTTTTCCCGGCATGCACCAGCCGGGCCGAGAGGGAGTCTATGAACAGGGTAGTTGTTACCGGCCTGTCGGCCATCACCCCCCTGGGCAACGACCTGGCGACCAGCTGGGAAAACTTGATCGCGGGCAAATCCGGTGTCGGTCCCATCACGTCCTTCGACGCCACGGACTTCGACACCAAAATCGCCGCGCACGTCAAAGATTTCGATTGCAGCCCGTACATTTCGCACAAAGCGGCCAAGCGCATGGAGCTTTTCACGCGCTACGCGGTCTCTTGCGCGCGGATGCTCATGGACGACGCGGGCTGGACCATCCCCGAGGAAGAAGCGCCCCGCGTGGGTGTGACCATCGGCGTGGGACTCGGCGGCCTGGAGGCCATCGAGGTCTACCACCAGAAGCTCCTGGACAAGGGCCCGAGCCGCATCTCGCCCTTTTTCATCCCGGTGATGATCGCGAACATGGCCGCCGGGCAGGTCTCCATCGAGGCCGGAGCCCAGGGACCGAACATCTGCACCACCACGGCCTGCGCCTCCGGAACCCACGCCATCGGCTACGGTTTCACGGACATCATGCTCGGGCGCATCGATGCGGCCATCTGCGGCGGCGCCGAGTCCACGGTCACGCCCTTGGGCGTGAGCGGGTTCACGGCCATGAAGGCGCTCTCCACCCGCAACGACGAACCGGGGAAAGCCTCCCGCCCCTTTGACGCGGAACGCGACGGCTTCATCATGGGCGAGGGCAGCGGCCTGTTGCTGCTGGAATCCCTGGAGCACGCCAAGGCGCGCGGCGCCAACATCCTGGCCGAAGTTGTGGGTTTCGGCGCCTCGGGCGACGCCTACCACATGACCGCCCCGCACGAGAGCGGCGCGGGCATGGCCCTGGCCATGCGCGCGGCCCTGCGCGAAGCCCGCATCGACCCTTCGATGCTGGACTGCGTCAACGCGCACGGAACCTCCACCAAGCTCAACGACCTCTGCGAGACCCGCGCTCTGAAGACCGTGTTCGGCGAGCACGCCTACAAGCTGAACATCTCCGCGAACAAGTCCCAGATCGGCCACCTGCTCGGCGCGGCCGGCGGCGTGGAAGGCGTGTTCAGCGTCAAGACCCTGGCCACGGGCATCATCCCCGGCACGGTCAACCTGGACCACCCTGACCCGGACTGCGACCTGGACTACTGTGCCTCGGGTCCGAGGGAAATTCAGGCCGAATACGTGCTTTCGAACTCCTTCGGGTTCGGCGGCACCAACGGCTGCATGCTTTTCAAGCGCTTCACGGACTGAGCTCCGCGCTCGGCCCCGGCGCACTGAACTGATCGACCTTCTGCCCGGAGATTCTCTCCGGGCATGAACCTTTTCATCAAGAGGGTATCCCCATGGAAGAGATCCTTATCCAAGATCCGGAAGTCGCCGCCGCGATTACCCGCGAAGTGGACCGCCAGGTGGGCAACCTGGAACTCATCGCCTCGGAAAACTTCACTTCCGTCGCTGTGCGTCAGGCCATGAGCTGCGTCATGACCCACAAATACGCTGAAGGGTATCCCGGCAAACGGTACTACGGCGGATGCGAGTTCGTGGACCAGGTCGAAGACATGGCCCGCGACCGCGTCAAGGCGCTCTTCAATGCCGAGTACGCCAACGTGCAGCCCCATTCCGGCTCCCAGGCGAACATGGCCGTGTACTTCTCCTGCCTCCAGCCCGGCGACACCATCCTGGGCATGGACCTCTCCCACGGCGGCCACCTGACCCACGGCAGCCCGGTGAACTTCTCCGGCAAGATGTACAACATCGCCTTCTACGGCGTGAACCGCGAGACCGAGACCATCGACTACGACGAGGTCGAACGCCTGGCCAAGGAAAAGCGGCCCAAGCTGATCGTGGCGGGCGCCTCGGCCTATCCCCGGATCATCGACTTCAAACGCTTCCGCCAGATCGCTGACGAGGTCGGCGCGCTGTTCATGGTGGACATGGCCCACATCGCGGGCCTCATCGCCGCGGGCGAACATCCGTCCTGCATCGAGCACGCCCATTTCACCACCTCCACCACGCACAAGACCCTGCGCGGCCCGCGCGGCGGCCTGATCCTCTCCTCCGAGGACCAGGAGAAGAAGCTCAACTCGTCCATCTTCCCCGGCATGCAGGGCGGCCCGCTGATGCACATCATCGCCTCCAAGGCCGTGGCCTTTGGCGAGGCCCTCCAGCCCGGCTTCCAGGAATACCAGGCCCAGGTGGTCAAGAACGCCAAGACCCTGGCCAGCGCCCTGACCGAGTCCGGATTCCGCCTGGTTTCCGGCGGCACGGACAACCACCTGATGATGATCGACCTCTCCGACAAGGGCGTCACGGGCAAGGACGCCCAGATCGCCCTGGAAAAGGCCAACATCACCACGAACAAGAACACCATCCCGTTCGACACCCAATCCCCGTTCGTGACCTCGGGCATCCGCCTGGGCACTCCGGCCATGACCACCCGAGGCATGATCGAAGAGGACATGGTCGTGGTGGCCGAGGCCATTACCGCCGCCCTGGAGAACTGGAACAACGAATCCGTGCTGGCCGAGATCAAGGACGAGGTCGAGGAGTTCGCCCGCGAATTTCCGCTCTTCGCCTGGTAGGCCCGCGCCACGAATCGCATTTGCGAAGCCCGGAGGACCGTCGGTTCTCCGGGCTTTTTCACTTTGAGCACTTCAGACGCAACCCCTTGACTGCGCTTCAAACACGTACTATTTGTTGTACAACAAAGGAGCCGCCATGCCCGAAGCCATCACCTACACGGATGCGCGGAAAAATCTTGCCGCCACCATGGACGCAGTCTGTGATTCCCACGAGCCCATGATCATCACCCGGCGCAAGTCCCAGGCCGTGGTCATGATGTCCCTGGCCGACTACAACAGCATCGCGGAATCCGCCTATCTACTGCAAAGTCCGGCCAATGCGGAGCGGCTGCGCGCGGCTGTTCGCGCGGACCAGAGCGGCCAACGCGCCCGGCGCGAGCTTACGGACGATTGATGCCCCTGCTCGCCTGGACCCCGCAGGCCTGGGAGGATTACCTCCATTGGCAAAAAACTGATCGCAAAATTATCGGACGCATCAACCTGCTGATCCGCGACGCGCTGCGTACGCCGTTTGACGGTCGGGGCAAACCCGAAGCGCTGCGCTTCGACCTCGCGGGGTACTGGTCGCGGCGCATCGACCATGAGCACCGTTTGGTCTACCGCTATGACGGGGACCGTGATGAACTGATCATCGCGCAGTGCCGATACCATTACTGAGCTTTGTTTCCCCGCCCTTGCAAAGCCCCGGCGGAACCGCTACTTTTGTGAAAATCCCGCCCTGCAAGGAGTCCCCATGTCCCGCATGCCCTGGCCCGAATATTTCATGAAAATCGCCCATGTGGTGGCCGAGCGCTCCACCTGCCTGCGACGCCGCGTCGGGGCCGTGGCCGTGCGCGACAAACGCATCCTGGCCACCGGCTACAACGGCGCGCCCACGAACATGCTCCACTGCGAAGAGGTGGGCTGCCTGCGCGAACAGCTCAAGGTCCCTTCGGGCGAACGGCACGAACTCTGCCGCGCCCTGCACGCGGAACAGAACGTGATCACCCAGTGCGCGGTCCACGGAATTTCCCTCAAGGACGCGGAAATCTACTGCACGACCCAGCCCTGCCTGATCTGCGCCAAACTGCTGATCAACTGCCAGGTCAAGGCCATCTGGTACGCGGAATCCTACCCGGACAAGCTCACGGAGCAGTTCCTCACGGAATCCGGCCTGGAGCACGGCCAGCTTCCCTACAAGCACGACGCCTGAGCCATGAGCCGCCCTGACTTGCTTTCCAGCCACGAGGTTATCATGGCCCGGGCCTGCGAACTGGCCCGGCAGGGACGCGGCCCCACCGCGCCCAATCCCTGCGTGGGCTCGGTGCTGGTTTGCGATGAAGAAATCGTGGCCCAGGGCTTCCATCGGCGCTATGGCGGACCGCACGCGGAACGCGAATGCCTGGCCAACGCCCGGAGCAAAGGCGTGGACCTGTCGCGCTGCACGCTCTATGTCACGCTGGAGCCGTGCAACCACCACGGCAAGACCCCGCCCTGCACCGATGCCGTGCTCGAAGCCCGCATCCCGCGCGTGGTGGTGGGCGCGCTGGACCCGAACCCCGTGGCCCAGGGCGGCGCGGAACGGCTGCGCGCCGCCGGAGTGGAAGTGGTCACGGGCGTGCTCGAACAGGACTGCCTGGACCTGATCCGCGATTTTTCGCTCTGGCGGACCTCGGACCGCGCCTACTGCATCCTGAAAATGGCCTCGACCCTGGATGGTCGCATTGCTGCGCGCACAGGCAAGCCCGAAGCTGTTTCCAGCCCGGAGAGCCTCCGGGACGTGCATCGGCTGCGCGCCCTGGCCGACGCTGTGATTGTGGGCGGCAACACCTTTGTGCAGGACGACCCGAGCCTGACCTGCCGCCTGGATGAGCAACTGGATTCCGGACATGATCAACAACTGAACAACAGTGAACAACCGTATGCCGTGGTGCTGACATCGCGGCTGCCCGGTGCGGACTGCGAACTCCAACTGATCCGCAAACGACCGCAACAGACCATTTTCTGGACCACGGAGGAAGCGGCGAAATCCGGCACGGCCCGGGCCCTGGAAGAGATCGGGGTGCGCGTCTGGGGGCTGCCCCAACGCGGTCCGGCCCTGGAAATCGCTGCCGGACTCACGCGGCTGCGCCGGGAACTGGGCGCGCATTACGCGCTCTGCGAAGGCGGAGGCAGATTGGCCTTGCGGCTGCTGGAACAGGGCTGTGCGGACGAGTTCGTGCTCTATCTGGCTCCGCGCGCTCTGGGTGACGACCAGGCCGTGCCCCTGCTGGCGGGCCGGGAATGCCGGACCATGCGCCAGGCCCTGGACCTGCGCCTGGGCCGCTGCGAACCCTCCGGTCCGGACCTGCGGCTGACCTACTATCCGAAATAGTTTCTCCTCGCCCCACGCTTCCTTCCTTCTCTTTTCCAACCCTCCCGCCGATTCCCTGTTCCCCTTTCCCGGATTCCACCCTGTTCTTCCTCTCTCCCCCCGCTCACTTCCTGCTTCCCCTTCCCTATCCGCACAAGCACCTGCCTCTCTTCTTCCACGTTTCCCGCCCACACCGCGCAACGGGCGCGGGACAAGGCGGACGCGGCGGTCATTGCCTTGCGGGCACACTCTTTTCCCTTCCTTATCCGCACAAGAGCCTGCCTCTCCCCATTCCCTCCCCCCGCCAATTCACGTCAATTCCCGCCAACGGGTGCGGGACAAGGCGAACGCGGACGGCCATTGCCTTGCGGACCCGGCGATACGACCCGACCCGTATCCGCGACCCGCCCGCCGCCCAGACCTCCCAAAACGCCCACTCTCTGCTCGTGCAGCCGGTTCCGCCTGCAATGGCGGGAAGCGGGCGGCGTGTCCCGCGCCCAACCCCTCCCCCCCCCTTTTTTGCCGTTGCTCGGAGCTGTTCCGCGCTGGCTTCGCACCGCCGCCTCTGCTATGACCCCCTCGTGAGCCAATCTCCTGTTTCCGCCACACCAACGGCCGTCTATGCCTTCACCCCACGGGGCGCGACCCTGGGCCGCCGCATTGCCACGGACCTGGGCGGCGAGCTGTACCTTCCCCGCCGCCTGCGGGACTCTTTGCCCCCTGGTCTTCCCGCGATTCCATTCGATTCGCTTTCCGAACTCATGTCCGAACTCTTCCATACCTGCCCGCGACACGTCTTCATTGCGGCCGCCGGAGTGGCGGTGCGCGCGGCGGCCCCGCATTTGCGCGGCAAGGTCGAGGACCCCGCCGTGGTGGTGCTGGACCAGGAGGGCCGCTTCTGCATCAGCCTGCTTTCCGGCCACCTGGGCGGAGCCAATGCCCTGGCGCGCGACATCGCCGCGCGGGTGGGAGCACAGGCCGTGGTGACTACGGCCACCGACGCGGCGGGCCTGCCCGCGCTGGACGAGATCGGCCCGCGCCTGGGTCTGCGCATTTCCCGGTTCCAGGCGGCCAAGGCCGTGAGCGCCATGCTCCTGGCCGGGGAACGGCCCCAACTCTTTGACCCGCTGGGCGTTCTGTCCCAGGCTCATCTTGACAGAAATCTTTTCTCACCAGTCTTGAACCCTGCCAGCTGGAATTCCGACCTCCCCGGCGTCTGGGTGCATTGGACCCTTGCGCCCGAGCGCGGCCTGGGCCTGCACCCGCCCTGCCTGATCGCAGGCGTGGGCTGTCGCCGGGGCACGGACGGCGAGGAAATTCTGGAGCTGATCCGGAAAACCTTCGCGGCCAACGGGTTGGCCCTGGAAGCGCTGGCCGGACTGGCAAGCATCGCGGCCAAGGCCGACGAACCCGGCCTGCTTTGGGCCGCCGAACAGCTCGGCACACCCCTGACCTTTTTCACCCCGGACCAGCTGGCGGGCGTGCGCGTGCCCTCGCCCTCGCCACTGGTGCGAAAACACATGGGAGTGGACAGCGTATGCGAAGCAGCCGCCCTGCTGGCAGCGAGGAGCAACGACCTGCTGGTTCTCAAGACGCGGACCGCACGAGCCACACTGGCCGTGGCCGTGTCGTCGTGGTCGGCCTCGGGCCCGGCAGCCCCGAACACCTGACCCCGGCGGCTCGCGACGCCCTGATCCGCTCGGACGTGGTGGCCGGATACAAAGGATACCTGGCGCTGGTGGGGCCGGAATTGCTGGCGGACAAGGAACTGATCTCCACGGGCATGACCGGCGAGGTGGACCGAGCGGGACAGGCCGTGGACGCGGCTCTGGCCGGGCATTGCGTGGCCGTGGTCTCCAGCGGCGACCCCGGCGTGTACGCCATGGCCGGACTGGTGCTGGAAATCCTGGAGGCGCGGAAACTGCTGGAGGAACTGGACCTGGACGTTCTTCCGGGCGTGCCCGCGTTCTGCGCGGCTGCGGCCCTGCTCGGCGCGCCTCTGATGCACGACTTCGCCTCGGTGAGCCTCTCGGACCTGCTCACGCCCTGGCCCCTGATCGAAAAACGGCTTGACGCGGCGGCCTCGGCGGATTTCGTCATCGCCCTGTATAATCCGCGCTCGAAACGCCGCAACAGCCACCTGGAACGCGCGCTTGAAATCATCGCCCGCCACCGCAACGCCGCAACGCCCGTGGGCGTGGTGGGCCGGGCCATGCGCGAGGGCCAGCACGTGGAACTGACGACCCTGGACGCTGTGGACATCGCTTCCGTTGACATGCAAACGGTTTTGATCATAGGAAATTCCACAACGCGCGCAGTGGGTGGCCGGATGTTGACCCCGCGCGGTTACGACCGGAAATATGAGCTGGATTGAAAACAATTTTCTCAGGCTGGACAGTTTTCGCCCAAGCCTGCTAATGTGACGGATATTGAGCATCCAAGCCGCCTAAATCGCTCCCTTGCTTGACACGGCGCGGCTGTTCAGAGTAACGCTGACAATCGAAGAGTGTAACGGTTTTCATCGTTGAAAAGGAGGAGATAGAAGAATGAAACGGACTCTGTTTATCACGCTTTTGGCTGCTGCCCTGCTGGGCGCCTTTACCCTGTCGATCGCCATGGCCGCCGATGCCCCGAAGGCGGACGTCGAGATCAAGTTCCCCGGCGAAACCAAGTACGGCCCGCTGATGTTCTCCCACGCCAAGCACGCTGCCCAGGAATGCGCGGCCTGCCACCACAAGATGGCTGAAAATCCGGACATGAAGTGTACCACTTGCCACAAGGACAACAGTGACAAGAAGGCCCCCACTTCCTTCGACAGCGCCTTCCACGCCAAGAAGAGCACCCATTCTTGCATCGGTTGCCACAAGGAAATGAAGAAGGGCCCGACCAAGTGCAACGACTGCCACACCAAGAAGTAAGGCCTTGACATCGCGAGGGGGCTGATTTCAGCCCCCTTTTTTTCCAACATTTTTCAGAGGGATAGCGTATGCCCCGGGCCCCTCAGGACCAGACCTCTCCTGACGACATCCTGGAATTGTCCGACCTCGTGGACGACAAGGACGGCCGCTCCATCGGCCTGGATGCCGACAGCGTGGACATGACCTTTGAGCAGGAGCTCGAAGAGCTTTTCTCCGAGGACCTGGCTGCGGACGACGATCGTCTTGATCCCGTCCCGAGTGCGGGGGCTGGTCCCATGCAAAAAAGCGTGCCCCACCCCCCCACCGCAAAAGCGCGGGAAGAAGCCCCTCTGATTCTCGACGATTTGGCCGAAGAGGACGACGCGCTCCTGCTGGAAGATCTGGTCGGAAACGATTCCGGTGAAAACGGCCTTGTGGACGACATGCCCATGATCCTCGACGACCTGGCAGAGGAGGAAGCCTTGTCCACGCCCGCCCCCACGCAAAAGAGCCGGGCGTCCTTCTCCGAGGAAGAGGCCGGGGACGACGACATCGATCTGCTCCTGGACGAGGTGACCCTGGCCGACGAGCCGGATCAGGAAGAGGAAGAATCCGCCCTGGACCTTTCCGACCTGACAGAACTCGGCGACGAGGAAGAGGAAATCCTTGACCTCGGTGACATGCTTGCGGACGACGACCCCCTGGAACCCGACGTTCCTCTTGAACTTTCCCTGGATGACGCCCTGGAAGATGTTCCGGCTGACACTCCGGAAGACGCTCCCCATGCTCCGGATAACGCCGCACCCCGCGCGGCCGCGCGGGGCGGATTCGACTCCGATCTTTCCGGCAACCTGGACGAACTGCTAGCCGACGGCAACCACGACCTCGAGCCCGCCGAAGACGAATTGCTTCTGGGCGAAGAACTGCTTCTGGACGACCTTGCGCACGCCGAAACGGAAACTCCGGCAGCGGCCAAATCCGGACAGCCGGACCCGGACGGTCTGGACGCCTTTGTCCTGGACGGACTGGAATTGGACGAAGAGCCTGCTCCGACTCCCGCGATCTCCACAGAAGAGCCCTTGGACGCAGAAGAGCCCCTGGACCTGGATGAATTCGCCCTGAACGATGAACTGGATGACGTTGCAGACCTGGACGACGCCCTGGATATCGGTGCGTTCGAATTGGACGCCCTTTCCGCCAGTTCTCTTGCCGCGACAGACGAGGACGAATTCGCAGCCAGCGCGGACCAGGACAGCTCCCTGGATCTGGACGGGCTGGATTTCGACGGTCTGCTCGACGAGACTTCGAACTCCGACCCCGCTGAACTCGCTCCGGCCGCTCCTGTTTTTCCCGTGGCTCGTCCGCTCGCCGCCAAAACGGAGACTCCCGGCAAGACCATTTTGGACGACTCCCTGCTCCCGGACAAGCCCCTGGCTGCGGAATCAAGCGCTTTCGACTTCGCGGAGCAGTTCCCCGGGGATGCCGATTCCGAAGACATTGAGGCCCTGCTGGACGGAGTGGAGATCGACGTTTCCGACCTGGACGAGGACCTTCCGCCCCTGGACGGTCCCCTCGACGACCTGGACGACGATCTCGCCCCGGTACTGGATGTTGATTCGGACAAAAACTTCGCCGCCCCGCTGGATACGGACATGTCCGTAGTCATGGACGGAGAAGACGACGCAGACGGCGAAGCCCCCCTGAGCGTCAATGTGGACACTCTGCTCGGTGAAATCGAGGCCGAGGGCCTGCAGCCCCCCTCCTGCGGAGAGGCCGACACCGAAGTGCTCACGCGAATCGCGTCACTGGAA
Source organism: Desulfovibrio sp. (assembly GCA_050251775.1). Classification (GTDB taxonomy): domain Bacteria; phylum Desulfobacterota; class Desulfovibrionia; order Desulfovibrionales; family Desulfovibrionaceae; genus Paucidesulfovibrio. The sequence goes on along the minus strand of JBFWMD010000010.1, from coordinate 3,036 downwards.
CAACGCCTCTCCAAGTTGACGAGCACCACGCCGGAATCCTCGGCCGATTCGCCCAGCGACTTGCACGCCCGACTCGACAGTCTGGAAAAGCGGCTCGACGGCCTGGAAGCTTTGCTCCGGGAGGAAGTGGCCCGCACCGTGCCCTCCGAAGCCGCACGCATCATTCGTGAGGAAATTCAGGCTCTGGTCGATGACCTCGGCGATTAGCACCAGCATTTCCGCCACGCCCGCGACCCTGTTGCGGGCGTTTTTTTTCGCCTGTGCGCCGCTCGACGAACCAGGGCCGCGCGTGCTAAAGGCCGCAAAAAAGGAAGGGGCCTTGCGGTTCCTTTCTGTTTCCCCGCCCGGCGATCTTGATCACGTGGTCAGGACCATTTCCCACCGGGCGGGTTTTCCAACCCTGTTCAGGGAGGCTCGTGTGGAAAAAGTGGACAAGAACATCCTCCAGGTGGCCAAGGAAGTGGTGATCAAATTCATCGAAGTGGGTCGCATTTCGCCCGGGAACTTCGGCGAAAACTTCACCCTGATCTACGACGCCATCCAGAATACCGTTTCCCGGAATCCGGGCGACGGTTCGGACGAGGACGAGGAGGACCGCTCCTGACCATGGCCCGCCCCGAAATCGACTCCGGGACCGGCACTGAGGAGCACAGCGCGCACGGTCGCAATGTGGCCGACATGTTCGGACGCATCGCCCCCTGGTACGACCTCCTGAACCACGTGCTCAGCCTGGGCCAGGACCACCTCTGGCGGTACAGACTGGCCCGGCTCGTGCGCCCAGTGGGCAACGGTCCCCTGCTGGATCTCGCCGCAGGCACGCTCGACGTGTCTACCGAACTGCTCCGTCAATACCCGGAGAACCGGGTCCTGGCCCTGGACTTTGCCCTGCCTATGCTTGCGGAGGGTGCGCGCAAAAAAATCAAAGACCAGCGCATCGGCAGGATCCTGCCGGTTCAGGCAGACGGACGCTGCCTGCCCCTGCCCGACAACAGCGTGGACGGAGCCACCATCGCCTTTGGCATCCGCAACATCAAGCCACGCGAGGCCGCCTGGAGCGAGGTCCTTCGCGTGCTCAAGCCGGGCGCGCGGTTTTGCGTCCTGGAGTTCGGCACGGGCAGCCGCCGGGTCTGGAAGGGACTCTACAATTTCTATCTGGACAAGCTTCTGCCCGCCATCGGCAGAGTCGTGTCCGGCGATTCCGGGGCCTACCGCTACCTGGCCGACACCATCAAATCCTTCCCGGACGAACGCACCCTGGAAAATGAAATCCGGGATGCAGGCTTTGCCCGGGTGACCCACGTGCCGCTCTGCTCGGGCATTGTGTTCATCCACGTGGCGGAAAAGGCGGCGGAAGGGACGAATATAACAGCGGATCAGCAGCGGACAAGATAGAGCAGCAGGAGTCCCAGCAGCATGGCCACAAGGCCCATGCCCCGCAGGACTCCGGTTCCCTGCTCGGCCAGCATGGCCAGCATCCGGGGCATCTGCTCGGCGAAAAGGAAATAGGCGGCCCCCTCCAGAGCGAGGGCAAACCCGAACGCGCCCAACATGAATTGCCAATCAATGTGCATTCTCCGAGATTAGCCGGCCCATGCCCGGTTGTCCACAGGCAATACCAAAGCGGAGTTATCCATGACAACCATGATCACTTTTGAGGATCTCAGGAACCGGAAAGCGCCCGTGGCCATCGTCGGCCTGGGCTATGTGGGCCTGCCTCTGGCTGTGGCCCTTTCCCGCCATTTCGATGTCATCGGCTTCGACATCTCCCAGCACCGCATCGGCGAACTGAAACAGGGCATTGACAGGACCAATGAGGTGCTGCCCGCGAACCTCAAGGCCGCCCAGGTGCGTTACTCCTGCGATCCGGAAGACCTCGCGGAAGCCCGCGTGATCCTCGTAGCCGTGCCCACGCCCATTGACGCCCACCGCAGCCCGGACCTGCGGCCCGTGCGCGGAGCCAGCATCACCGTGGGCAAACACCTCCAGCCCGGAACCGTGGTGGTCTATGAATCCACGGTCTACCCCGGACTGACCGAGGAAATCTGCGTGCCCCTGCTGGAGGAGAATTCCGGACTGACCTGCGGCAAGGACTTCAAGGTCGGCTACTCGCCCGAGCGCATCAACCCCGGCGACCGCCAACATACCCTGGAAACCATCCAGAAGGTCGTGGCCGGACAGGACAAGCCCACCACAGACCTGCTTGCCGAACTCTACGCCAGCGTGGTCAAGGCGGGCGTGTTCCGCGCCGCGAGCATCAAGACCGCCGAAGCGGCCAAGGTCATCGAAAACACCCAGCGCGACCTGAACATCGCGCTGATGAACGAACTGGCCATGATTTTTGACCGCATGGGTATCGACACCCTGGAGGTGCTCGAAGCCGCCGGAACCAAATGGAACTTCCTGCCCTTCCGGCCCGGCCTTGTGGGCGGCCACTGCATCGGTGTGGACCCCTACTACCTGACCTTCAAGGCCCAGTCCCTGGGACTGCACCCCAAGGTCATCCTCGCCGGACGCGAAACCAACGACTCCGTGGGCAAGTTCATCGTGGAAACCGCCGTCAAATGGCTGATCAAGACCGACCACAAGGTCAAAGGCGCCCGGGTGGGCATTCTCGGCCTGACCTTCAAGGAAAACGTGCCTGACCTGCGCAATACCAAGGTTGTGGACGTGGTCAACGAATTCGAAGACTTCGGCGCACAGGTGCTCGTCCATGACGCCATGGCCGACCCGGAAGAAGCCCGACACGAATACGATATCCAACTCCACTCCCTTGATGAGCTGCGCGATCTGGACTGCTTGGTGCTCTGCGTCAGCCACGAGGCCTACAGCGCGCTGCCCCTGGCCGAGATCAAGAGCTGGTTCGCGGACCAGGACAACCCGTTGATCATCGATGTGAAGGGCTTTTTCGACCCGCGCGAGATGGAGGCCGAAGGCTTCCTGTACTGGAGACTGTAGCAGGATAAGGCATGCGGGAGTGCCTCCGGCGGCCCTTCTGGGGAAAGCCTCCGGCGGCCAAGGGGCCCGCGGCCCCTTGGA
>JBFWMD010000009.1:0-71339 GCA_050251775.1 Desulfovibrio sp. | reverse complement strand
CCCCCCCCCCCCCCCCCCCCCCCCCCCCCCCCCCCCCCCCCCCCCCCCCCCCCCCCCCCCCCCCCCCCCCCCCCCCCGCCGGAGGCCAACACATCATGAAAATACTTTTTCTCGGCGACATTGTGGGTCGGCCCGGACGCAAGATCGTCAAGGAGCGTCTTGCGCGCCTGCGCGTGACGTTGGCCGTGGACCTGACCATTGCCAATGGCGAGAACGCCTCGGGCGGTCTGGGCTTGTCCGTGAAGAGCGCTCGGGAGCTGCTGGGTTCGGGCGTGGACGTGATCACCAGCGGCAACCACATCTGGAAGTTCAAGGACGTGGGGTCGCTGTTGCGCAGCGAGAAGCGGGTGTTGCGCCCGGCCAACTACCCGCCGGGCGCGCCGGGCGCGGGCGTGGGCGTGTACGAACTGCCGGGCCTGCCGCCCGTGGCCGTGCTCAACTTGCAGGGGCGCACGTTCATGCCGCCGGTGGACTGCCCGTTCCGGGCCGCGGCCGCTCTGCTGGCGGAGCTGCCCGAAGAGGTCCGGGTGCGCGTGGTGGACTTCCACGCCGAGGCCACGAGCGAGAAGATCGCTCTGGGCTGGCATCTGGACGACCGGACGGGTGGGCGTGTGAGCGCGCTGGTGGGGACGCACACGCACGTGCAGACCAACGACGCGCGGGTGCTGCCAGGCGGCATGGGTTATGTAACGGACCTGGGCATGTGCGGGCCGCGCGACGGCTGCCTGGGCATGAAGTCCGGCCCCATTGTGCAGCGTTTCCTCAATGGTCTGCCCGCGAAATTCGATGTGGCGGGCGGGGTTGCGGTTTTACAAGGTGCGCTTTTTGACATAGACGAATCCACGGGCCGCGCGCGGAGCGTGCGCCTGATCAATGAAACATGAGCGAGAACGGAGCGGTAGCGTGGCAACGATGCGCAGCGTATGTGTTTTTCTGGGATCCTGTCCTGGCAGCGAACCCGCGTATGTGGCGCGGGCGCAGGAGCTGGCTCGGGTTGTGGCCCGGCAGGGCATGACCCTGGTGTATGGCGGCTCCAACGTGGGCTGCATGGGCAAGCTGGCGGACGCGGCCCTGGCCGAAGGCGGCCGGGTGGTGGGCGTGATTCCGAAGATCCTGCGGGACAAGGAGATTGCGCACCTGGGCCTGAGCGAACTGCATGTGGTCGAGGGCATGATGGAGCGCAAGCGCATGCTCCTGGAGCTTTCCGACGGCTTTATCAGCATTCCCGGCGGGCTGGGAACCATGGACGAATTTTTCGAGGCCCTGACCTGGACGCAGCTCGGGTTGCACCCCAAGCCCAACGGACTGCTGAACGTCAATGGGTATTACGATCATCTGCTGGCATTTTTAGAACACGGCGCGGACCACGGTTTCATCCGTCCGCAGCATCGGGGGCTCTGGCTGGTGGACGAGCAACCCGAGGCGCTGCTGGAGAAGATGGAGGCCTGGAAGCCCGTTTTGGGCGGAAAATGGGTCGAGCGGCCCGATCTGGACGTAACGGAGTAGGGAGATGAATATTTTCGATGAGTTGAAGTGGCGCGGTCTGGTCAATCAGGTTTCGGACGAAGCCGGAGTTCGCGAATATCTTTCCGAGCCGGGCCGCGCCATGTATTGCGGTTTTGACCCCACAGCCGAGAGTCTGCACATCGGCAACCTCGTGCCGCTGCTTTGCCTTGTGCGCATGATGCGCGCCGGGCACAAGCCCATTTTTCTGCTTGGCGGAGCCACGGGCCGCATTGGCGACCCATCGGGCAAGGACAAGGAACGGGACATGGCCGACGAGAGCGTGCTGGACATGCGCGCGGCCAAGATCGAGGCGCAGGTGCGCGCTTTTGTGGCCCGCAATGCGGACGGCGAAGCGGACGTGGTCAACAACTACGATTGGACCAAGGGCATGTCCGCCCTGGAGCTGCTGCGCGACATCGGCAAGCACTTCACCATCAACTGGATGATGCAGAAGGATTCGGTCAAGAACCGCCTTGTGCGCGAGGACACGGGCATTTCCTATACCGAGTTTTCCTACATGGTGCTCCAGGGCATGGACTTCTGGCGGCTCTACAAAGACCGGGGCTGCCGTTTGCAGATCGGCGGCGGGGACCAGTGGGGCAACATCACGGCGGGCTGCGAACTGATCCGGCGCAAGGAGCAGGCCTCGGGCTATGCCCTGACCTTTCCGCTGATCACCACGGCCTCGGGCAAGAAGTTCGGCAAGAGCGAGGGCAACGCGGTCTGGATGAACGCGGAGATGACCAGCCCGTATGCCTTCTACCAGTTTTGGCTGAACACCGACGACGCGGATGTGGTCAATTTTTTGAAATACTTCACATTCCTGGATCAGGAGCAGATCGCGGAAATCGCGGCCAGCGTGGAAAGGGAACCGCATTTGCGGTTCGGGCAGAAGCGGCTGGCCGAGGAGGTCACGCGCATGATCCACGGCCAGGAGGAGCTGGACAAGGTCCAGGAGACCACGGCAGTGCTCTTTGGCGGCGGCGACGTGGCCAAGGCGGACCCGGCCACCCTGCGCCAGGCCCTGGAGGCCGCGCCCACGCTGGTTTGCGCGCGGGGGGAACTGCCCGACCTGCCGCAAATGCTCGTGGACCTCGATCTGGCCAAGTCCAAGGGCCAGGCCCGCAAGGACATGCAGGCGGGCGGCGTGTACGTGAATCAGGCCCGTGTGGACGGCGACTATGTGCCGTCCGAGGCGGACTTTTTGGGCGGCGAGCTGCTGCTGCTGCGCAAGGGCAAGAAGAACTACGGGCTGGTGATCCTGTCCTGATCTTGTGCTGATTCTGTCCTGATTCGGCCTGTCCAATGCCGCACAGCGGCGGCGGGTTTGCTTCAGCAAGGAACGTCGAACGCTTGCCGATAAGCGACGAAATAGACCGCAAAATTGCAAGGGCGGCTCCACAGGGGGCCGCCCTGTTTTGCGCGAGGGGATCACGGTTCGGGTGTGCGCGGACAACGCAATAGAGGAAGTTACGCGGCTACATGTACCGGCCGCTGCGCACGGATTCGCCAAAGATCTCCCAGGTGCGCAGGAAGGTGGCGTCGAAGGTCCGGCCCTCCATGCCCTGGCGTGCGGCCGTGGCCATGTACTGGCGGCGCTCCGGGTAGTCGGCCAGGGCGAGCATGCAGCGGGCGAACGCATCCGGGTTGCCCGCCTGGGCCACCAGTCCGGTCTGGTCGGGCTGGATATTTTCCTGGGGTCCGCCCTTGTCCGAGACAATGGCGGGCAGGCCCGAGGCCTGGGCTTCCAGAACCACGTTGCCGAAGGTGTCCGTGGCCGAGGGAAAAACAAAGATGTCCGCGCTGGCGTATGCCTGGGCCAGGTCCTCGCCTTCGAGCACGCCGGTAAAGTACGCGGGCAGACCGCGCAGTTCCCGGCGCATCTCCTCCAGGTATGGGCCGTCGCCCACCACCACCAGTTCGCATTGGGGCCGCTGGGCCTGAACCTTGCGGAAGGCCAGGCAAAGCACGTGGAGGTCCTTTTCCTGGGAGACGCGGCCCACGTAAAGGAATTTGGTCCCGGAACCCATTTGCCGCTTGCGGAAGAAGCCGTTGCGTTTGGACGGGTGGAAGCGGTTGGTGTCCACACCGCGGGGGTAGACGATGATCTTTTCCGCGTCGATGCCCTTGTCCGCCAGCTCCTGTTTCACGGCCTGGGACGGCGCGTAGATCACGCTCATCTGGTTATAGAACCAGACCATGAAGCGCCAAGCCGCGTCTTCCAGGGTCTGGTCCTCGGTAAAGGCGCCCACGTACTGCGGAAACGCGGTGTGGTAGGTTCCGTGGCAGGGGATCTTGAGAATCTTGGATACGGCCAGGGCCGCAAGACCAACCGGGCCGGGAGTGGCCGCGAGAATGAAGTCGAAGTCTTCTTCGAAGCAATAGGTGAGCATGTCCAGCAGCGGCGGATAGTGCAGGGTCAGGCCGGGATATTCAGGCAGTTCCATGCTGCCCACGGGCGTGAAGCAGGTCACACCGGGTTCGCTGTTGCCCTGGCCGCAGGTGATCACACGCATTTGTTTGTTGTGGCGGCCCACCAGGGAGACCTGCTGTCGGATGGTGCGGGCCACGCCGTTGACCTCCTCGAAGGTGTCCGTGAAGTGCGCGACCTTGAGGCCCTGGGCGCGGGGGCGCTGGGGCGTTTTGCCAAAGGCTTTGAGCACGTCGTCGCAGAAACGCCGCTCCCGGGAGAAGAGGTCGTAGCTCACGAAATAGGGCGCGAGCAGGGCATAGAAGGCCCCGGCCGAGCCCAGGGTGTGGAAGATGTCGAAGAAGTGTCCGTTGCGCACGGTCTGCATGGTTCGTTCGGCGAACTGGTGCATGATCCGGCCCGTGGCCTGGTTCACGAAGCGGGACCACTGTTTTTCCACTTCGGGCACGTCGTCCAGACGCCCGTCCGCAAGGTCCAGGAAGGTCTCGTCGTGGAGCAGGATTTCCGTGGCCTGGCGGAGCATCATGTCCTGGGCCGAGCGTTCGCGCCCGAAGTAGGACCAGCAGGCGGTTTTGCCCCGGCTGACAAGGCGCTTGAGTCCCGAGAACATGCCGGGCTGCTCCCTGCGGCGCAGGTCCAGGGCGTTGTCCGCGAAGCGGAAGCAGAGATGCTTGGAGGCCGAGCCGCTGGAACCCATGCGCTGTTTGTAGAACTGGTAGGCGATGCCGTAGAGGTTGTGGGCCATGGTCTGGGGAGTGGCTGCCATGCCCATGGGCCGGCCCGCGCGCTGGTGCAGTTGCGCCTTGAGGTTTTCCAGGGTGGCTGGGCCGTCGAATTCGGTGTGGACCCGGCCGATGTTCAGGGAGGAATGGTCGTCCGATCCTCCGGTCAGGCCCTTGTTCCATGGCTCTTCGCCGTAGGGCTCCAGGTTGTAACGCTCGGCGAGGCGCTCCATGTCGAAGCGGGTCAGGGAGCCGATGATCTCGCGCAGAACCTGGTTCTGCAGGGCGTCGCGCGTGCCGTTGAGCTCGAAGTTGTTGAAGAGCAGCAGGCTCTGCTCGAAATGGCGGGGCAGAAGCCGGTCGTTGACCGCGAAAAGCGGGTGCGCCAGCACGTGGACGATGCGCTGCTCGCGCAGCCAGGGGACCAGTTCAAAGACATTGGCGCGCAGGCGCGTGATCTCGGCGTGCTGGGCCTCGGTGATGTCGAAGGCCAGCACATGCAGCTTGCATTTGTCCTCCGGGAAATAGGTGGTGATCTCCTCGGAGACGAACGTGCCGGGCAGATGCGCGATTTCCAGGCTGCCGGCCAGGGTGTTGTGGTCCGTGACCGTGACCAGGCCCATGCCCTGGGCCTGGGCGGTTTCGTAGATCAGGCGCGGTTCAGTGAAGCTCTCCGGGCAGCCGATCTTCTGCAACAACCATTGCGAGGGGCGCGTGGAGTGTTTCGAATGGACGTGCAGGTCGATGCGGAAGCTTTGGTTGTCCATGGCGTTCACCTTTTGATGTTCTAGGCGCAGGCTTTGAGGGCGCGTTCGACCTCGGCCTGGCATTGCACGCAAAGGTCTGCGGCGGGATTGGCCTGCATGCGCGCAAGCCCGATGTCCTCGCCGCATTCCAGGCAGATGCCGTAGCCGTCGTCCAGGTCGAGGCGCTTAAGGGCACGTTCCAGCGCGGCGGCCTGCACGGCGCGGCGGGCGCGCAGGGCCAGTTCCAGGTTGTGTTGGGTCAGGAGTGAAGCGAAATCGTTGTTGTCGGCGCAATTCTCAAGAGCAAGGCTCTCGTCCGCGTCCATGTGGAGATCGTCCAGTTGCTGTTGCAGGAAGCGGCGGATTTCCTCTTTGTACTTCGTGGTCATGTCTGTCCTCCTGGAAGGGGTCGGATCAGGTGTGGAAGAAACAAATTGGAGGGTATATACAGGACGCTTTCGGATACTGTGTTGCGGCGCGGTAACGATTGTTCGACATTTCCCCGACAAGAGGCCGGGGCATGTGGACCGGCGCGGAGCGGGGGGCAGCGGGACCTTCCACATGGACCTCCCCGGCAAACAGGAGTATCAACCCAGGCATGAAAGGAATGTATGTACTCATTGCGGTGGTGGCGGGCGTCCTGGTTCCGCTCCAGGCGGGCATCAACGTCCGGCTCAAGCAGGCCGTGGGCGATCCCGTGCTTTCGGCCATGATCTCCTTTGCCGTGGGCACGCTGGCCCTGGCGGCCTGGTGTTTTGCCTCGCGGCCCGTGGTCGCGGCGCTTTCGGGCGCGCGCGGTCCGTGGTGGATGTGGCTGGGCGGATTCATGGGCGCGTTCTTTGTGGCCGCCACCATCCTGCTGGCCGAAAAGGTCGGGGCCGGGGCCATGCTCGCCTGGATCATCGCCAGCCAGCTCGCGGCCGGAATGCTGCTGGATCATTACGGAGCGCTCGGCTACGTGGTCCGGGAGATCAGCCCGCTGCGCTTGCTGGGAGCGTGTCTGCTCGTGGCCGGGGCCGTGCTCGTGCAGCGCTACTAGCCGGGTTCTGCCTCTGCGCACTGGAGCGCCCGCCAGGAAAGGGCGTGGGGAGCCGCTTCAAAAAATCCACATCTTCGTGTATGCAGCACGGCGTCGGCCCCTTGGGGCGACAGGGCGCGTTCTGAGGACGCTCAGAGTTTCGCCCAAGGATGGCCCTGGATTTTTCCAGGGCCGCTCGCGAGCGTTCACAGCTCTCCGGGCCGGCCTCACGGGCAAAGCCTGGAAGCGTCGCAGCGGGCAAACCAGTCGCCCGGCGCAATGCAACACACAATGAAAGGGTAGCCAAGATGGCGTTCATAAAGGATTTCAGAGTCATTTGCAGAATGGTCAAGATCGAGCATTCCGTGTTCGCGCTGCCGTTCGCCTATATGGGCCTGTTTCTGGCCTCGCGCGGCAGGCCGGGACTCGGAGAATTTCTGGCCCTTACCGTGGCCATGGTGGCGGTGCGCTCCTTTGCCATGGCCGTGAACCGGCTGCTGGACGCGGACATGGACGCCAGGAACCCGCGCACCCAGGACCGCCCCCTGGTCACCGGGGAACTGAGCCGGGGGTTCACGCTGCGCTTCATCGCGGGCTGCGGGGTGGTCTTCGTGGTCGCCTGCGGTCTGTTGAACTGGCTCTGCTTTTTGCTGGCCTTTCCGGCTCTGGCTTGGTCCGCGTTCTATAGCCTGACCAAGCGGTTCACCTCCTGGTGTCACTTCGCCCTGGGCTCGGTGCTGGGACTGGCGCCGCTGGCGGGCTGGATGGCCCACGAGCCCGTGCTGGCCCTGCCCGCCGTGCTCTTCTTTTTCGGCGTGACCTTCTGGGTGGCGGGCTTTGACCTGCTCTACGCCTGTCAGGACGCGGACTTCGACCGCGAGCAGGGACTCAAATCCGTGCCCGCCAACTACGGCATCGGCGCGGCCCTCCTGGCCTCGTCCCTGTCCCATGTGGTGGCCGCGGCCTTTTTCCTGCTCGGGGGCTGGGCCGCCGGATTGGGCAGCGCCTACTATCTGGTCGCGGGGGCCGTTTCCATGATACTGATCTGGGAACACAAGCTCATCAGCGAAGAGGACATGAGCCGCGTGAACGTGGCCTTTTTCACGCTCAACGGAATCATAGCCGTGGCTCTTTTCGCCGGGGTGCTGCTGGACATCTACATCTGACCCGAGAGCGGAGGGCGCGTGCGGGAAATATCCTTGCCCCCATGGGAGCAACTGGCGAGCGGGGCCGAGCATTGGTTTCGCACCACGGTGCTGACCTGGAACACGCTGGCCCAGGCCGGGATAGTGCTGCTCTGCGCTGGTCTGGGGCTGCTGCTGGGTCGTGCCGCGCGCCGGGCTTTCCAGCGCGGTTTTGCACGGCAACTGGCATCGCCGGAGTACCTGGGCAAGCTCTTCCGGGCCGTGGACCGCGTGCTCTGGCTCAGCGTGGCCGGAATTCTGCTCACGGTGGCCGGGGTGGGCTTCCGGAGCTTCGAGGCCGGGGCACGCCTGCTCGACGTGGCCACCGCGCTGGTCCTGGCCTGGATCGCCATCCGTCTGGCATCGGGGTTGATCCTGAACCGCGTCTGGGGCAAGGCGGCCTCGGTCACGGTCTGGATTCTGGTGGCCCTGGAAGTGGTGGGCCTGCTCGATCCGCTCCTGGCGTTCCTGGACGAACTGGCCATGAATTTCGGGGACGTGCGCGTCTCTGTGCTTCAGGCCGCCAAGGCCTTGCTGCTCTTCATCCTGCTCTACCAGCTGGCCTCGGCCCTGAGCCGGTTTTCCGACGAACGCCTGAACCGCAACGCGCACCTGACGCCTTCGGCCCGGGTGCTTTTCAGCAAAGGACTCAAGTTTTCCCTCTTTGCCCTGGCCTTTGTCCTGGCCCTGAGCAGCGCGGGCGTGAACCTGACCAGCCTGGCCGTGCTTTCCGGAGCCATTGGCGTGGGCATTGGCTTCGGACTCCAGAAGATTTTCGCCAACCTCGTGTCCGGGGTGATTTTGCTCTTTGAGAAGTCGGTCAAGCCGGGCGACGTGATCGAGGCGGGCGGGATTCAGGGCACGGTGGTTTCCCTGAATGCGCGCTTCACCTCCGTGCTTACCCGCGACGGCAAGGAGTACCTGATTCCCAACGAGAACCTGATCACCAACGAGGTGGTCATCTGGACGCACAGCGACCCCAACGTGCGGCTTCGGGTCCTGGCGGGCGTCTCCTACGACTCGGATCCCCGGCTGGCCCTGCGGCTCATGGAGGAGGCCGCGAACAAGGTTTCCCGAGTGCTCCGGAATCCCGCGCCCGTGGCCCGGCTGCTGGGCTTCGGGGACAACAGCGTGGACCTGGACGTGCGCATCTGGATCAATGACCCGGAAAATGGCGTGACCAACGTCATGAGCGACGTGCGGCTGAACATCTGGGACGCCTTCAAGGAAAACGGCATCGAAATCCCGTTCCCTCAGCGGGATCTGCACATCAAGTCCATGCCCGCTGCCCTCACCCCCGCGCCTGCTCCCGCACCGGGCGCGGAAGGCGACCACGAAGCGGGCACGGGCGAGGCCGGACAATAACAGGCGGACCGTATGCAGCAGATCATCAGTTTACTGGACAACTCCCCCTGGATGCGGGACGCGCTTTACACCCTGGCCCTGCTCGCCGGAGCGTGGCTGGCGCTGGTCCTGGCCCGGAGCGTGGCTGTGCGCGCCTTGCAGGCCGTGGTCCACCGCACGCGCGTGTCCTGGGATAACGCCTTGGAACAGCGCCGAGTGTTCCACATTTTGGCCTGGTTCGCTCCGCTGCTGGTGCTCTCCCAGTTCGGGATCTTGTTTCCGGGGCAGGCGCTCTGGGTGGACCGGATCCTGCATTCCCTGGCCCTGCTCGTGGGCGCGCTGGCGCTCTCTGCCATGCTTTCGGCCCTGAACGACATCTACCAGACCCTGCCCATGTCCAGCCGCCGCCCCATCAAGGGTGGGGTGCAATTGGTGCGGCTCTTTGTCTTCATCCTGGCCGGGGTGGCCATGGTGGCCCTGCTCATGGGCGAGTCTCCCTGGGGGCTGCTCTCCGGGGTGGGCGCGTTCACTGCGGTACTTATGCTGGTTTTCCGCGACACCATTCTCTCTTTCGTGGGCGGCCTGCGGCTCATTGGCGGGGACCTCGTGCGCAAGGGAGACTGGCTGGAGGCTCCGGATTTCGGTGCGGATGGCGAGGTCATCGACATCGCGCTGCACACTGTGCTGGTTCAGAACTGGGACAAGACCATTGTTTCCATCCCGACCTTCAAGCTTGTGGACGGAGCCTTCAAGAACTGGCGGGGTATGACCGATGCCGGGGGCCGGCGCATCAAGCGCGCCCTGATCCTGGACCAGTCCTCGGTGTGCTTTGCGGACGAACGGCTGCTGACCTCCCTGCGCAAGGTGGAGCGGCTGCGTGGCTATCTGGAGGAACGGGAGCAAGAGGTGCGCGCGTGGAACGCAGCCCGGCACGTGGACGGAGTGCATCCGCTCAACGGGCGGCGGCTGACCAACCTGGGCTGCTTCCGGGCCTACGTGGTGCGCTACCTGCGGGAAAACAAGCGCCTGCGGCAGGACATGACTTTTCTCGTGCGCCAGCTCGACCCCACTTCCGAGGGGCTGCCCCTGGAGGTGTACGTCTTTACCAATGACACGGCCTGGGCCGCGTACGAGGACATCCAGTCCGACATTTTCGACCATCTGCTGGCGGCCCTGCCCTGGTTCGGGCTGCGCGTGTATCAGCGCACCCAGGCCCAGGATCGGCGCACGCCGGAAGTGCTGCCCTGAACGGGCGGCCACGCGAACAAGGAGAGCGCGCATGAACCTGACCGGGCTGCTGATCACCCTGATGCTGCTGGCGTTGATCTGGGAACTGGCCTGGGGCCTTACGGACATGAAGCGCCTGGGACCGCGCGAATTGCGCCAACGGCTGGAATCCGGCTGGCGGCCGCTGTTGCTCGACGTGCGCACGCCACGGGAATATGCGTGGTTTCACATTTCCGGATCGGTCAATGCGCCGTTCGGCTCGGCCGAGCTGGACGCGGCCCTGGAACTGCATTCCCGGACGGACGGAAACACGACCCCGGTGGTGATCATCTGCATGACGGGCCACCGCTCCACCCTGACCGCCTGGAACCTGCAACGGACCGGGCTTGTGGAGATCCATGACCTCATGGGCGGCATGGTTGGCTGGAGGCTTACGGGCGGGCCGGTGGTCAGCGGAAGCCGGCCCCAGTGACGGTGAAGGCGCTCTGAATTCGCTCCGGGGCCGTTGCTCCGGGATCATTCCAGAGCCACCACCCGGTTGCGTCCGGCCTGCTTGGCCTTGTAGAGGGCCTTGTCCGCGCGCAGCAGGGCCTGATCCAGCCCCTCGTCCGGCCGCAGCGTGGCAACCCCGAAGCTGACCGTGATTCGCAGCCCGCCCACCGAGGTGGGCAGGTCCTGCGTGGCCACGCACGAGCGCAGCTTTTCCGCTGTTTGCACGGCCTCGGCCAGCCCGGTCTCGGGCAGCAAGACCTCGAATTCCTCCCCGCCCATGCGGCCCAGGCGATCGCCCGAGCGCAACCGCGATTCGATCCGTTTGGTGAGTTCCCGCAGCACCTCGTCACCCACGGCGTGTCCGTGGCTGTCGTTGACGCGCTTGAAGTGGTCGATGTCCAGGGCCAGAAGGGACAAAGGCCGAAGATAGCGCCGGGAGCGCGTTGCTTCGCGTTCCGCGATTTCCAGGAGCCGCCTTCGGGTGCGCACGCCCGTGAGTTCGTCCGTGTTGGCGATTTCCCGAAGCCGTTTGTTGGCGACTTCCAGCTCGCGCGTGCGCGCGTGGTTTTTTTGGGCCAGACCCTGGCGGTGCGCGCGCAATTCACGCATGACCGCCTGGATATAGTGGAAGGGCGGAAGCAGGCAGAGCAGAAACGTGGCCAGGGAGGTGTAGGCCATGGCCGGGGAGCTGTCCACGAAGGGACCGTAGCCCATGTCTGTGGCCGCCTCGCTGGAAAGCCCCACGATGAGCAGGGCCACGGAAAGGCCGCGCAGGCCCGAACAGAAGGCGAAGAATAGCAAAAGCGGCATCAGCAGGAAGCGGGCCTGGGGCAGATGCAGGAAGGCCAGCCAGCAGAGTCCGGCAATGAGCAGCAGTGCCGCCACCGTGTAGAGGGGTTTGGTGAGATCCTGGGCGTCCGGCTCGGTGTGACGGAAGGCAAAGTACAACGGGACCACCAGGCAGATGCCCAAAGTGTTGCCGAGCACTGCGATCAGCGCGTGTTGAGCCAGTTGGGTCAAGCCCAGGGAAGTGGTGAGTCCGCCAAGGTGGAGCATCGCAGGTCCCAGCCAGGAGGTGGCCAGACAGGGCAGCAGCGCTACGCAACAGAGAAAGTGGATGACCCCGCGCCCCGTGGAAAAGGGCTCCTGAAAACCGCTGCGGCGCAGGAGCTGGTAGGCCAGAGCGGCCTGGACCGTGTCCGGCAGAGCCAGGGCGACACTCCAGAGCCCAATGTTCCAAAGCCCGCAATTCCAAAGCTGGCCGGAGAACAGGTCACATCCCAGGGAATCCTGGAGCAGAAATATGGCGTTGGTTGCGAACGAAGCCGTGAAGATGGCGAACAGGGCGCGCGGCCCCAGGAGAAGCATTCCGGCAAGAGCCACCCCGGCGGGAAGCCAGATCACAGCGACATTGCCGGGAGGCAAGGAGGCGATGGGCAGGCCCGGCCGGGCCAGGAGCATGGCGGCGGCGATCAGCGCCAGATGCGCGGCGGCCACACGAAACCGGTGAGCGCCGTCCGCGTGTTCCGCGCTGCCATCGGGTTTCGGATTTTGATCATATTCGCGCATGGCCGCCCCTCTTGCACATGCCGCCGAACAGTACCCTTCGCTTTCTGGTAGCACCGTTTCGGAACGTGTGGCAAGCCGGGAGCGGAAATGTCCCTTGTTCAAGCCCCGGTAGAAGCGGGAATCAGGACAGGACCGGGAGCAGTTCGCGGCGCAGCTCGGCGATGCGTTTCTCACCCACATGGCGCAAACCGCTGGCCTCGCGCACATAGAAGATGTCCGCGATGCGACCGGACTTTGTCGTGATCTTGGCCAGATGGACCTCAATGCCCAGGCGTTCCAGGCAGCGGGCGATGTCGTGCAACAGGCCGATGCGGTCCGGTGCGGCCACTTCCAGGATGGTGTAGAAGTCGCTGGCCGAGTTGTCCACCTTGAGGTCCGGCGGCAGGGGCGGAGCGGCCTTGGTCTGGTGCAAAGGGGAACGACGCATCTGTTCCAGCTTGTCCGCCGGGGAGATTTCTCCGGTGAGCGCGCCGTGCATGGTCTTGGCCAACTGCTCCCAGACCGTGTCCGGATAGAGTTTGTCCGGGGGCGGGCTGACGCGGAAAACGTCCACCACAAGGCCGCCACCCCAGGTGAAGACATCCGCTGAGAGGATGTCGAAATGGTGCATGGTCAGGCTGCCTGTGAGCCGGGCAAAGCGACCCGGCATGTTTTCGCAGACCACGGTGACCTCGAATGCGCCGGGGACCGAAGACCGGCGGGCTTCCAGCAGCACCTTGCGCCCGGCGGATTCCTGGAAGCGCCAGACCATGTCCAGGTGGTGGGCCAGGTCCTCGGGAGGCAGGGCCTGGAACGCACGCAGGGAAATCTTGTCCAGATGCCGGGCCACGAATTTGGGGGGCAGGGTGCGCTCAGCAATGGCGCGTACCGTGTCCTTGGCTTCCATGAGTTGGCGGGCCGCAAAGGGTGCGGACATGGGACCGTGGGTGAAGAGATTGCGGGCCTTGAGGAACAGCTCCGAGAAGAGCGCCTGGCTCCAGGAACTCCAGGCGCGCGGTCCCGTGGCCATGCTGTCCGCGATGGAAAGCAGGTGGAGCATCACCAGCCGGTCAAGGGTTCCGGCCATGCCTGTGAGCTGCGCCACCACGGATTCGTCGGAAAGGTCCTTGCGCATGGCGGTTTTGGGCAGGAGTAGGTGGTGCAGGACCAGAAAAGCGACCTCTTCCACATCCTCGGGCGGCACGCCGAAGCGGGGCAGGATTTCGCGGACGATTTCGGCTCCGGCCGCGCTGTGGCCGGGGCGGCCCTTGCCCAGATCGTGGAAGAAGCCCGCCAGGAGCAGCAGCTCTGGCTTGCGCACTTCCGAGGCCAGGGAGGCGAGGTAGCCGCCTTCCCCACGCAGGAAACCCGCGAGGTTGGCCACGGTGACCAGGGTGTGCGGCCCCACGGGATGCACGTGGTAATCGTCGAACTGCACGAGGTGCTGGACGGCTCCGAATTCCGGGATCAGGGCCGCGAGGAAGTCGGTTTCGAGCATCATGCTCGCGGCGTGGGCGCCGTGGGGCCGGCCCAGGATGAAGAGCAGTTCATAGAGCGTGCCGTGCGCCGAGGCCAGGGATTCGGCCCAGGCACGGGCGCGGCGGCGGACCATGCGCAAAGTTTCCAGGGACAGGGGCAGCCCGGTTTCCGCAGCGTGGCGAAAGAGCAGGAGACCTGTATCCGGTCGGGTGGAGGCGAATTCCGGGTCGCGCAGTTTGAGGCCCTCGGGCGCTTCAAGCACCTCGCCGCAGCGGCGCGTGCGCCGGAAGCGGGGCGGAAAATTTTCGCGCAGAAAAGCGCTGCGCAGGGACTTGATCCTGGCCATGGAGCGGTGCAGCCGGGAGAGGAATTCCTCCACGCCCAGGGCGCGTTCGTGCGGATTTTGCTCCGGGGTGCAGAAGCCGCGCAGCTCGGCCACGCGGGGCTGGAGGTCGAAGAACAGGGTGTCGGTGCGCCGGCCCGTGGCCAGATGCAGGGCCGTGCGCGCCTGGAGGATGAAGGCGAAGTCTCCGGCCAGACGTTCGCGCTCGCCCCCGGACAGGGGGTTGTCCCAGTGGCGGTCCGCGCTGAGCAGCACGGAACACCAGCCGATCTGGTGGGCGTCGCGCAGCGCGCCCAGGCCGTTTTTCAGGTCCGGCTCGAGCAAGGCGCTGGAGTCGCCGTAGCGCGCCTCGCGCTCCACATTGCGCTCGGTCAGCTCCGCGGCAAAGGAACGCCCCCGTCCTTTGGCAAAGCTGGCAAAGGAATCGTTGAAACGGCGCATGACGCCGGGATCGCCCGCCACGAACCGCGCGTCCAGCAGGGAGGAAAGAACCTGGAAATCCTCCCGGGCCAGGGAAAGGCAGTCCTTGAGCGTGCGCACGCCGTGGCCCAGGTCCAGGCCCAGGTCCCAGAGCGGGTGGAACAGCGCGGTGGAGAGTTGTTTGGCTTCGGCCGGGATGCGTCCTTTGAAGAGCAGGAGCACGTCCACGTCCGAGGCGGGGCAGAGTTCGTTGCGGCCGTAGCCGCCCACCGCCACCAACGCGAACGGGACCGCCCGGAGGCCGGGACAGGCGTCCACGGTCTCCTCCAGGCGGTCCCGGAAGTAATCATCCATGAGGCGGGCGGCCTTGGCCGGAAAGCCTTCGATATTGCCCTGGCGGGCGAACTCTGTCAGGCGTTCCCGTTCCAGGCCCAGTGCTTTTGCCGGGCCGGGCCTCCCGTCTTGCTCGGTCATCTTTGCGTTGCCGTGTTGCGTTAGACGGCGCCGTCGCCGGTTTCTCCGGTGCGGATGCGTACGACCTCGTCCACGGGGATGACAAAGATCTTGCCATCGCCGACCTGGCCGGTTTTGGCGGCCTTTGCCGCCACGTCCACGACCTGACCGACCATTTCGTCCTGGACCACGACCTCAATCTTGACCTTGGACACGAAATCAACCTGGTATTCGGCTCCCCGGTAGACTTCCTTGTGTCCGCCCTGACGGCCGAATCCTTTGACCTCGGTGACGGTCATGCCCTTGATGTCGAGGTCCGAGAGCGCCTCCTTGACCTCATCCAGCTTGAACGTCCTGGTGATGATTTCCACCTTCTTCATATCAAGGCTCCTTCTTCGCTTTGGCGATTACAGCTGGTAGCCGGTTTCGCTGTGCAGGGTGTTGTCCAGGCCCTTCATTTCCTCTTCGTCCGAGGCGCGCATGCCCACGACCATATCCACGATCTTGAAGAGCACCACGCTGGCGACGAGGCAGAAGCCCCAGGTGACCACCACGGAAACCAACTGTATCCAAAGTTGATTCGGATTGCCATAGAAGAGGCCCACCTGCGGCACACCGTCGAATTCCACGATGCCGGAGGCGAAAAGCCCGGTGGCCAGCGCTCCCCAGGTTCCACCCACGCCGTGGATGCCGACCACGTCCAGGGCGTCGTCATAGCCGAACTTGTTTTTGAGCATGATTCCGCCGAAGCAGATCACGCCGGCCAGTCCACCGATGACCAGGGAGGCCCAGGGGTCCACGAAACCGGCGGCCGGAGTGATGGCCACCAGACCGGCCAGGGCGCCCGAGGCCGCGCCCAGGGTGGTGGGCCTGCCGGAGTGCAACCATTCCACAAAGACCCAGGACACGCAGGCCGCGGCGGTGGCCATGTGGGTGGTCACAAAGGCGTTGACCGCGACGCCGTCGGCGGCCAGGGCCGAACCCGCGTTGAAGCCGAACCAGCCGAACCAGAGAATGCCTGCGCCGAGAGTGGTCATGGGCAGGTTGTGGGGGATGAAGGCCTCCTTGCCAAAGCCTCGCCGCTTTCCGAGCATAATGGCGCAGGCCAGGGCCGCCGCACCTGAGCTCATGTGGACCACGGCGCCGCCCGCGAAGTCGAGGGCGCCCATCTGGCCGAGCAGGCCGCCGCCCCAGACCATGTGGCACATGGGAGCATAGACCACGAGCAGCCAGAGCGAGGAAAAGAGCACGAATCCGCTGAACTTGATGCGTTCGGCATAGGCTCCGGAGATCAGGGCCGGGGTGATCACCGCGAACATGCACTGGAAGATCATGAAGGTCAGATGCGAGAGGTTTCCGCCTTCCTGGGCGGGTTCGATGCCCACGCCGCTGAGGAAGAGATAGTCCAGTCCGCCGATGACACCGCCGATGTCCGTGCCGAAGGACAGCGAATAGCCGACCACGGCCCAGAGCACGGAAATCAGTCCCATCATGAAGAAGCTGTGCATCACGGTTGAGAGTACGTTTTTGCTGCGCACGAGGCCGCCGTAAAACAGAGCCAGGCCGGGCGTCATGAAGAGCACCAGGGCGGCGCAGATCAGAATGAAGGCATTGTCCACCGGGTTCATGCGGGAGTTCCTCCTTGCGTTATTGCAATTTTGTAAATTTGCGCAATAAAGTCGGGTTTCTTAAAAGTATGATTGCTAATTTTGTAAAGCGCCATTGCCAAATATGTTCACGACTGAAACAGATTTGCAAAATTTTGAAAATAGTGAATTTACAGCCGGTTACAATATGTCCGCCGCATGCGGGGCAGGGTCTCTGGCCTGGGAGTGGGCCTCTGGGAATGTTCCGAGTTTGTAAAGATTTGCCCCTGTCGCGACAATTGCGGGGAAATATCGCAAGGGGCGTGCCAAACGGAAATTCGGTGTCTCTGCTGTGCCGTGGGAACCGACAGGCGAACCGGCAAGGAGGGGCAGGCAGAAGAATCGCGCGGAGGCGGGACCATGCAACGTCTTTGGGTAAAAAGCGCAAAACACGGTGTAAAATCCTGCGAACGAAAAGCGCAAAGGGGCGCAAAGGTCAGTGTGTCAGTGTGAAGCAGAAATGTCGGATGTCAGGGCGGAGTTTGAAACAGAACCGGTGTGGAGGGGCGTTGGCGCACGCCAGGGGTATGGAAGCGTGGTGCTCGGAAAGCCGTGTTTGAAACGGCTGCGGAGCAAAGTGCGCTTTTTGGGAGGATTCTGGGGGGGGGTGGCTTGAAGTGGGGCTGGATCAGGGCGGAATGAGCTGTAGCCCCCACCTCGCGACAACAGTGCAAAAAAGGGATGCAAGGGTGCGAACCCTTGCCCGCCGGAGGCGAAAGACTCTGACAGTCGCTGCGAGGCGGCTTTCACCGCCTGGTTTTCATTCTCAGGGAGTGAGGGAAAGAGTCCCAATCAAACGGTTTGCGTCCGAAAGGCCCGCACAGGCTTCGGTACGCAGCCGACGGGTGGCGGCAAGCGGGAAGGCAAGCCAGTGCCACGCCCGCATGAGCAGTGTCCGATCAAGGCCATGGCCCCAGGCCCAGGGGGGAACCGTGGCCTTGCTCAGTGAATTCAGCCGCGCATTTCAAACTTGTCGAAGGTCTTGTCGTGTTCGATGAACTCGCAATGCACGTCGCGCAATTCGGGCAAGGGCGCTTCCGCGAGCATCTTGTCCTTGAAGCGTGAGCACTGCATCATTTCGCCCTGGAGCAGAATCTCGGCTTTGCCATCCTCAAGATAGCGTACCCAGCCCGTCAGATTCATTTGTTGCGCCGTGTCCATAATCCAGGACTGGAAGTTCCCGCCCTTGACCTTGCCTTCGATAACGCAGTGGTAACTCTTGGCCATGGTGATTCTCCTTTGGTCTTCGCTCTGGTTCCGCAGGGAGCACGGAGCGCGGTGGTTCCCTTGGCCTGCATCCTACCAAAAAAAATGGGGGGGTGCACTGGTTTAGAATATAACGCCTCTCTGTGCCTCGCGCAGTGCAAAGTGTCTTCTGTCAGGCACAGCCGGGGCAAGGCGGTCCGGTGGGGGTGGGTTTGCACCGGCGCGGAAGCGGGCGTGAAATTGCCGGAAGCCGCTGGCTGGAGCGGCTTGACATCAATGCAACCCTGTTGCACAAAGCAACTTGGTTGCATTAACCCTGGAGGTGATGATGTTCAAGAACATTCTGTTTTACGGCTTGTTGCTCACGATCATCGTGTTTTTTGCCGTGGGCGCGGTCAATGCGCGCAGTGTCGAAGCCGGGCCGAGCGTGGCGGTCAGCGTTGCGCCGCAGAAATACGCCGTGGAGAAAATCGCGGGAAACGGGGTTGATTGCGTGGTGCTCGTGCCTGCGGGCGCGGACCCGCACACCTACGAGCCCAAGCCTTCGCAGGTGTCGCGGCTGGCCGGAGCGGATCTCTATCTGAGCATCGGGCTGGAGTTCGAAAAGGCCTGGCTGGGCAGGCTGGCTGGCGTGAATCCGAACCTGCTCGTGCTGCCCATGAACGCGAGGCTGGAATCCCCGGAAGAGCATGCGCATGGAGAGCAGCCGGGTCATGTGGAAGAAATCGGCGACGTACATCACGAGCACGGCGAGCACGGCGAACATGGCGAACTGGCCGAAGAGGCGGAACACGCGGAGCACCACCATCATCACCACGGCATGGACCCGCACATCTGGACCTCGCCCGCTGGCATGCGGCAAATGGCGTTGAACACCCTGGCCGCCCTGGAGCGCGTTGATCCGGCCAATACGGAAACGTACAAGACCAATTGCGACGCATTTGTGGCGGAGATTGACGCCCTGGACGCTCGTCTGCAAAGGCTGTTTGCGGACGTACCCGCGGAGCGGCGCGTGTTTCTGGTTTTCCACCCTGCCTGGGGACACTTTGCAAAGGCCTACGGCCTGACCCAGCTGGCCATTGAGGTCGAAGGCAAGGAACCCGGACCCAGGGAGCTGGCAAAGATTATCGATGAATCACGCGAGCACGGGGTGCGTGCCGTGTTCATCCAGCCCCAGATGTCGCAACGTACGGCCCAGTCCGTGGCGGACGCCGTGGACGCGAGCGTAATCGAGGCTGATCCGCTGGCCCTGGACTGGGGGGCGAATCTGGTTTCCGTGGCCGAGCGCTTCCGTAACGCCATGAAATGACGTATAAGCGGCGCATGAGCGAACCTGCGATCCAGATTGAAAACGCGTCTTTTGCCTATAATGGCCGTGCCGCGCTCACCGGAGTCACTCTCCGCGTGGAGCGCGGGGCCTTTATGGCCGTGATCGGCCCCAACGGCGGTGGCAAGACCACGCTGGTCAAGCTGATGCTCGGTCTGCTCCAGCCGGACGCGGGCACGGTCCGCGTCCTGGGGGAGCGCCCGCCAAGAGCCTCGCGACGCATCGGCTATGTGCCCCAGCACACCCATGCCCGGGCCGGGTTTCCCATCACCGTGCTGGACACGGCGCTCATGGGCGTGGACCGCGCGCGGCAGGGACTCTTCGGCCACTCGCGGGCCGCCAGGGACAAGGCGCTGGAGGCCCTGGAGCGCGTGAACATGCGGGAGCTGTCGGACCGGCTCTTTGGCGAGCTTTCCGGCGGGCAAAAGCAGCGCGTGCTCATAGCCCGGGCCCTGGCAGCGGACGCGGAACTGCTGATCCTGGACGAACCCACGGCAAGCATCGACCCGCACGGATCGTTCTGCTTCTTCGACTTCCTCTGCAAGATGGGCGAGGCACGCAAGCTGACCACCGTGGCCGTGAGCCACGACATGAGCCTGCTGACCACGCGGATTTCCAGCGTGGCCGCCGTGAACCGGGGGGTTATTGCCAGCTCCGGCCCGGAGCTGAGCAAGGAGATGCTCGAACTGCTCTACGGCCAGCACGAGCACACCTGCGCCATGGACGATTACATCGCCCAGCTCAGCCAGCGCTATGGGCCGGGTCGCAGCGAAAATCCCACACGGGGAGAGCGGCCATGACTGATCTGATTTCGCTGTTCTCCTTCGATTTCATGCAGAATGCGCTTCTGGCGGGCGTGCTCGCCAGTGTGGCCTGCGGGCTGATCGGTTCCCTGGTGGTGGTCAACCGCATGGTTTTTCTGGCCGGCGGCATTGCCCACGCGGCGTACGGCGGGGTCGGGCTGGCCTTTTTCATGGGCTGGCCCGCGCTGCCCTGCACCCTGGGCTTCACTGCCGGGGCCTCGCTGCTCATGGGCGCGGTGACGCGAACCAGCGGGGAGCGCACCGACACCGTGGTGGGCGTGCTCTGGGCCGCGGGCATGGCCACGGGCATCATTCTCATTGACCTTTCGCCGGGCTACGCAGCTGATTTGATGAGCTTTTTGTTCGGGTCCATTCTGGCGGTCCCGGCCCTGGACCTCTGGGTCATGCTCGGGCTGGACATCGTGGTCACGGCGCTGACGCTGTTCTTCTACAAGGATCTGCTGGCCATGAGTTTCGATGCGGAATTCGCGGCGGCCCGAGGCGTGCCCGTGACCTTCCTGCACTATCTCCTGCCGCTGATGACCGCGCTCTGCGTGGTCATGATCGTGCGCGTGGTCGGGCTGATCCTGGTCATCGCCCTGGTGACCATTCCGCCGTATCTGGCGGAGCGCAGGGCGCGCTCCCTGGGCGGGATGATGGTCCGGGCCTGCGGCTGGAGCCTTTTCTTCTGCACGGCGGGACTCCTGGCCTCGGCCCGTTTTGACATTACATCGGGCGCATGCATCATCGCAGTGGCAACGCTGAGCTTTTTCGCGCTTACGACCATGGACGCCTTGCGGGCCGGGAAAAGCGGAGGGCGCTGATGTCCAGGAACACATTGCGCCGCTCCGGAGTGGAGCCCACGGAACGGCGGGTCATGGTCTACGAGGCGGTTTCCGGAGCCAAGGACGCGGTGAGCGCGCCCGAACTGCTCTCGGCCCTGGGCAAGAGCATGAACAAGGTCACGCTCTACCGCATTTTGGATCTACTCGTGGCCAACGGGGTGCTGGCCCGGCACACCGGACCGGACCGCACCGCGCACTACTGCCTGGGCCGGGGCCACGGACATTTTCACTGTATCCGCTGCGGACGCTGCATCTGTCTGGGGCTGGCCGACGCGGACCTGGAGCGGCTGGCCGGGCCGGAACTGGCCGGGCTGGGCCGAGTGGACGGGGTGGAGCTGCGCGTGGAAGGTGTCTGCCGGGAGTGCCTGAAAAGCTGATCAACGCTTGTCTTTGACACTCTCTCCGGCTACTTCAGGGTATCCGTATACCGCATTGAAGGAGAATCGCCATGCGTCGCCTTTTTTTGAACATCCTTCCCCTGTTGCTTGTTGCGTTGCTCCTGCCCTGTGCCGCCGGAGCCGTGAGCTACTCCATCGACCTGGATCCGACCCACGACGTGCTCTACCAGATTTCCACCGTGTCCAAGCTCAAGGACGGCTACTACGACTCGGAACAGACCGTGGCCGACATCAAGAAACGCGGCGACTTCGGCATGGGCACGTTCCAGGGCCTGGACGGCGAAATGTTCTTCTACCAGGGCCGGGTCTGGCAGATTCCGGTCACAGGCGTGCCGCAAATGATGCCGGACTCCGCCGGAGTTCCCTTTGCCCAGGTGACCCATTTCGAGCCGGACCTGATTTTTACGTTGCGGAACATCAAGGACTACGCCGATTTTGAGCAGAAACTGCTCAAAGAACTGCCCGGTCCGGACATGATCTACGCGGTGCATGTCAAGGGCGCGTTTTCGTTTGTGAAAGCACGCAGCGTGCCCAAGAGCGAAAAGCCGTTTCCCAAACTCGCGGATGTCATCGCCAAGCAGGCGATCTTTCCCCTGACCAACGTGGTCGGCGACATGGTGGGCTGGCACACGCCCGCGTACATGACCGGTGTGGGTGCGGCCGGCCCGCACCTGCACTTTCTCGACCAGACCGAAACCAAGGGCGGCCATGTGCTGGACTTCAGCGCCGCCGAAGTCACCGTGGAACTGGATGTGACCCCGGTTCTTGAAATTCAGTTGAACAAGAATTCAGCGTATTAATTTCGCTGGGTATCGTTGATCATTGTTGATCAACAGGGGTTGAAACGGGACGCGATAAAGCCAGGAGTCGGATGATCGGAGGATTGCCGATAAGCGTCCTCGTTATGGTGGAGCGCCGGAGTGGTTTTCGGAAAAGCGGCGCGGGATAAAAAGCAGCGCCCTGGGAATACGCTTCCCAGGGCGCTTTCGCGTTGTGCTGGCGACACTGCCTCCCCTGCCGGAGCGTCTCAGGCCGCTGGGTCCTGTTGTCTGCTGCCCCGGCCCAGGGAGAGTAAAATCCCCAGGCAGGAGAAGATTGCAAAGGTCACCAGCCCCACCCGCATGCTGACCAGAAACGCGGGAATGGTTTCCGGCGTGATGGCGGACTCACCCAGGAAAAGCGAAAAGATCAGGGTCACGCTGGTCATGCTCACGGCCATGCCCAGGGTGCGCATGGCCGCGGTCATGCCCGAGGCCAGGCCGTATTGCCGGGGAGGCAGGCTGCTCATGATGGCCGTGGAGTTGGGCGTGGCAAAGATGCCGAAGCCCACGCCCATGAGGGCCAGCTCGCCGCCCAGCAGCCAGAGGGGGGTCTCGTTGCCGATGGTCAGGGCCATGGCCAACAGGCCGAGACCGCTGAGGACCATGCCCAGGGTGGCCAGTTTTGCCGGATTGAAGCGGTCTGTGAGGCTGCCGGAAATCAGGGAAACCCCGATCTGGAGCAGGGGCTGGATCAGCAGCACGGCTCCGGCCGCGCGCGGGGGCATGCCCCGCACATATTGCAGGTAGAGGCTCATGGTGAAGGTAATGCCGAAGGTGGAGGCGTAGTTACCCAGGGCGGCCAGGGAACTGAAGGTGAAATAGCGATTGGACCGCAGCAGGCCCACGTCGAGCAGGGGGTGGGGCGTGCGGGACTGGAGCCGGAGAAAGCCCAGGCCGCCGAGAAGTCCGACCACGATCATCACCGTTCCCCAGACGGATGATCCGGCATGGGCCGAGCCGAGCATGAACAGGGCCACGGCTCCAGCATAGGCCAGACTGCCCCGCCAGTCCATGCTCTCTTCGGACGGCTCGCGCGCCGGAGCGCTCATGCCATAGAGGCAGGCCACGATGGCGGCCAGGCCCAGGGGCACGGCGGAAATAAAGACGTAACGCCAGCCCAGATGGTCTGTGACAAATCCGCCAAATACCGGCCCCATGGACAGGCCAGCGTAGGTGAAGGCCGAGACGATGCCGATGACCCGGCCGCGCACCGTGACAGGATAGGCCCCGGCCACGAGCGCGAGACTGCCCGAAAGCATCATGCAGGCGCCGATGCCCTGGACAAAACGTTGGGCCATGATCATGGTGATGGACTGGGTGAAGCCCAGAGAGCTGGTCATGACCGTGAAGAGGATCAGGCCGGGCAGGAAGACCCGGCGCTGGCCGATGAGGTCGCCGAGTCGGCCAAAAGGCAGCATGCCCATGGCCAGGGAAACCACGTAGAGCTGCTCGATGAGTCCGAGCTGCACGGCGGTTCCGCCCAGTTCGCGCCCCAGGGCGGGCAGGGCGATGCCGATGGAGGTCAGCATGAACGGGGCCATGAACTGGACGATGCAGACCGTCAGCAGGACCATGAAGGCCGCGTGTTTTTGTTCTTTATCCATGATTGTATGTCGGTTGCGGAGCGGCGTTGGGGCCGCCCCCACGGGTTGAAATCCGGGTGGTTGTCCGGGGATAAGTTGCCGGAAAGGTATGGTTTCAGGCCTGCGCTGGAGGAGCCGAGGCAATGGCCGGTTCTGCGCGCAGCGGCCCGTGCATCCTGCTTGGCAGCTTCTTCCGCCGGATGCAAGTTTAAAATGCCGCACGACCTTGCCATGACTCGCCGCTCTTCAGCACCAGAACGTTGCTGTACAAGCGGGCTTTCGTTGGGATTTGGAACGGCACTTCCGGGGGCGGCAGGTGAAATGAGACTTATTGGATTTTGGATTTCAGATCTCTGTCAATAGGGAAAATTCGTCCTTTTGCTTTCCATTTCCCTTCTATTTTTATCCCGGCCCCAAAAGCAGGGTTAGCCTTGCGGAAATTCCGCCGCAATGAACATCGAGAATTGCGCGGCGGGGAATCAACAGCATGAACCAACACACCTGACCGGCATGCCTCCTCGCCACATGGCCTTACTGTGGCGTTGGAACATATTCCGGCATCCGCGCCGAAGCGCAGATGCGCAGCATCGCGCTTCGGCGCAGAATGGGGTCCGGGGCCGCGGGCCCCGGCCGCCGGAGGCAAATCCTACAGGGCCGCCGGGCCGAGGACTATGTGCCTTTGCGCGGGCAAATGGACCGGGTCTTCCGCTACGGCCCGGACAACCGGCTGCTCCAGGCGGGCGACGCGCGCTACGATCATGACCAGCAAGGCTTCCGCAGCCGCAAGGTCACGCCCCAGGGCGAGACGCGCTATCACTACGCGCCTGACTATCGCTTGCTGGCCGTGGAGCTGCCCGATGGCCGCGTTGTGGAGTACGCGCACGACGACCAGGGCCTGCGCAACGCCAAATACGTGGACGGCAGGCTCACGGAACGGTTCCACTGGCAGGATCGTGCGCACCTCGCGGCCTGGTCGCATGCGGAAATGAAGGACGGCGGGTGGTGGAAAGTGGCGTATGGCCGTGACGGTCGGCCCGTGGGACTGGTTACGCAGGATCAGGGGCACGACCAGGGGCATGGCAGCGAAATTCTTTTGCATACCGACCAGATCGGCAGCGTGCGGGTGGTTGAGCTTCCCACCGAAGGCATGGTAAAGGAAATCCTGTACGACGCCTTCGGCAACGTGGTGAAGGACAACAATCCGTATCTGCGCTCGCCGCTCGGTTTCGCGGGCGGCCTGCACGACTGGGACACGGGACTCGTCCGCTTCGGCTGGCGAGATTACGACCCGGACACGGGGAGATTCACCGCCCAGGCCCCCATCGGCGCGGCAGGCGGGGATCCGGACTGGTATGGCTACTGCCTCGATGATCCGGTCAATGGGCGGGATCCGGAGGAGCTCGACGCGGACATAATTTCATTTGATGTCAACGCTGCGGGTTTAGGCGGACGAGTGGAAGCCGGAGGGGTGATTTGTCGGGACAACAGTGGTGACCTGCGCCGAATGACCCGCGATAATGCTGGAGCGGGAAGGGGTGGGGCCTTGCAGCCTCAGGATGCTGTCATCGTTCGGACAAGGAAATAACAATTTGATTTTAGGTCATAATTCCCACTCCTTTTTCAAGATGGCATAGACGAATGTGTTTTCGTATTTCGGAGTGCCATCGGGATTGTTTGTAAAAGATACGAACTCGAGGAAAAGTCCCTCCCGGCGCATATGGAGGCGCTTACAGAGTTTCTGCGAGCGGACATTATCCTCTTCCACATAGGCATAAATCCGCCTTGCATTCCTGCTTGTGAACAGATAATCGAGGAACCATCTTGCCGCTTCGCTTGCGTATCCCTTTCCCTCGTACTGCTCGTTGAGAATCCATCCCACGCCATAGGTGTCTGGCTCTTCTTTAATGGCGAACACCTCTCCGATGATGACGTCCGTTTCCTTCAAGCAAACGGCAAAGCGCAATTCCTCCTTGCTTCTGCACTCAACATCGGCAGCGGCCTCCTCCAGCGTACTGACTTGTTCCATAAGGAAACAATTCACACGAGGATGAGAAAGGTAAGCAAACAGCCCCTCAGCATCTTTGGTCTCAAAGTTTCGTATAAGCAGCCTTTCCGTTTCGAATCCTGTCACAATGGATATCCTCCATCCCGGCAATCTATTTTCCGCATCCGCGAGCTGCGTTCCGCAATATGTGCCGGAAACCGACGGTGAGGCCGGGGCTTGTTCATGATTCGTTTTTTCGACCAAAAAACCGCGTCACCAAAACGAAAAACAGCGGTGTGTAGTAAACACCGAGCCCCGTTGCCGTGATCATGCCCGCCATTACCGCCGTTCCAAGAGCGTTTTGCGCACCGGAACCGGCTCCGCTGCTGACAGCCAAAGGCACAACGCCGAGAATGAAGCACAGCGAAGTCATGAGCACGGGCCGCAAGCGGAGACGTGAAGCTTCCACGGTGGCCGTGAGCAGGTCTTTTCCTCCATGATGTAAAACTCTCGCGAATTCCACTATGAGGATGGAGTTCTTGGCGGAAAGGCCGATGATGGTGAGCAGAGCTATCTGGAAATAGATGTCGTTGTTCATGCCGCGAATGTACACACCGCACAACGCCCCAAGTACACCGGTGGGAACCGCCATGAGCACCACCAGCGGGATCGTCCAGCTTTCGTACAACGCCGCAAGGCTCAGAAAGACGACGATGATGGAAATGGCGTACAGGAGTGGAGCCTGATTGGAGGCCATCCGCTGCTGGTACGAAAGGCCCGTCCATGCATAGTCAAAGCCGGAAGGAAGTTTGGCCGCACTTTCTTCCATTTCCATCATCGCCTGCCCGGAGCTTTTCCCCTGAGCTGCGGCCCCTTCGATTTTCATGGATGGAATCCCTTGGTAGCGCGTCAGGCTGGGCGAGGCGAGAATGGACTTCACAGCAAGAAAGCTGGTGAACGGCACCATTTCACCTTTGGCGTTGCGCAGATAAAACCGGTTGAAGTCGTCCACGCCGGTCCGAAACGACGGTTCTGCCTGGAAATACACCTTCTTCGTTCTGCCCCGGTCCGAGAAGTCGTTGATATACTCACCCGCCCAGTATGCACTGATTGCGCTGTTGATGTCGCCTCTGGAAAGGCCGTATGCGCCTGCCTTGCCATTGTTGATTACGAGGTCATACTGCTCAGCGTCATCCATTCCGCCATAGCGGGCGTAGGAAACGGAGGGCTGTTTCGCGGCGTCTTCCAACAGGGCGTCCTTGGCCTTGAGCAGTGCCGCATGGCCGCTTCCGCCGCGATCCATCAGCTCCATTTCAAAGCCTGAGGACGTACCGAGTTCCATGGCCGCCGGTGGCGTCATAACAACGATTTCAGCGCCGTGGATGGACGAGAAGCGGGAGGAGGCTCGCGCCATAACATCAAAAGCGCTTTGCCCCCGGCCCCGTTCGCTCCAATCCTTTAGCAAGGGAAGGACCATGGCTGAATTCTGGCCGGAACCGCTGAATCCCCAGCCGACGACCGACATGACGCTTTGGATGGCATTCTTTTCCTCGGTACGAAAATATGTGTCGATTTCTTTAACTATTTTTTCTGTGCGCTCCTGTGACGCGCCGGGTGGGAGCTGCACATCGACATACAAGATTCCCTGGTCTTCGTCGGGCAAAAAGGAATGCGGCAGGCGCAAGAACAACACCGCGCACATCGCGACCAACAATACGACGGTGGTCGCCCACGTTTTGGGCCGTTTCACTATGCCGCCCACCTGGCTGGCGTACCGTCCAGTGAGCGTGTCGAACCACCGGTTGAATCTGCCGAGCAAGCCTGTATCCGCTCTGTTCGCTTTTGCGGCCAGGATGGTGGCGCACAAGGCCGGTGTAAGCACAATGGCGACAACAACGGAAAGCACCATGGAGGCAACGATGGTAATGGAAAATTGTCTGAAAATAGCGCCGGTTGAACCAGGCATGAAGGCCATGGGTACAAACACGGCGGAAATAACCACGGCAACACCGACAAGCGCCCCGGTTATCTGGCGCATGGATTTAAGCGCGGCTTCCCTGGCGGAGAGCTTTTCCTCGCGCATCAGGCGCTCCACGTTTTCCACCACGACAATGGCATCATCAACCAACAGACCGATAGCCAGAACCATCCCGAACATGGTCAGCGTGTTGATGGAAAAACCGGCCACAGCAAGCACCGCGAACACGCCGAGCAGAACGACCGGAACAGCGATGGCGGAAATGAGTGTGACGCGGAAGCTTTGCAAAAACAAAAACATTACCGCCACGACCAGGGCTATGGCCTCAAGAAGAGTGTGCACCACTGCTTGTATGGATTTTTCCACAATGGGAGCCTTGTCGTCGGCATAGGCGAAAGTGAGCCCCGGCGGGAAGAAGGCGGCAAGGGCTTTCAATTCAGCTTTGATGGCTTGGGTGGTTTCCAGGACATTGGCCCCGGAGGAAAGCTTGAACGCCAATCCAGTTCCCGAGTGGCCGTTAAAGAACGTGCCGCCAGTGGCGCTTTCTTCATTCAGTTCGATGCGGGCTACGTCCTTGAGCAACAGAGCGGACCCGTTCTCTTCCACGCGCAGGAGTATTTGCTCAAACTCCTCCACCGTTTCCAGGCTGGATGAGGCGTTGATGGCAATGTTGATTTCCTGGCCGGGTGCGGCTGGCGATTCACCCACCTGTCCGCCTGCGACCTGAGCGTTTTGTTCGCGTACAGCGGTCAGAACATCCTGGGGATTCAGTCCGTACTGCCGCATTTTGTCAGGATCGCACCAGATGCGCATTGCATTCTGAGAACCATAGAGAGTGACGGACCCCACTCCCTGAATCCTGCTTAAGGGATCGACGAGGGCACTCGCCACAAAGTCACTGATATCGCTGGACCGCATCGTGTCATGCGCATCATAAAAAGCAACGGTCATGAAGGAGTTCTCAACGGCCTTGAATGCCTGAACTCCTTGCCGTTGTACCGCCTCAGGCAGCAGGGACATGGCTTGCTGCAACTTGTTCTGTACCTGAACCTGTGCAGTGTCTATATCCGTTCCGGCCGCGAAAGTGAGATTAATCTCCGAACCGCTGGAAGAGCCACTGGAGGAGTCCATGTGTAGCAGGTTGTCCAGTCCCTTGAGTTGCTGCTCGATAACCTGCGTTACGCTCCGGTCAACGATGGGCGCGGACGCGCCGGGATACTGCGCGGAAACAGATATCTGCGGCAGGGCTATGTCCGGATAATGGGCCACCGGAAGCCGGCCCAAGGCAAGCACCCCGGCCAGCATGATGACGATGGCGATAACCCAGGCAAAAATAGGACGATTGATGAAGAACGCTGCCACGAGTTACCGCTCCTTCCTTTCAGGAGCCATGGCCACGGCTTCGTCCGGGGCGTTCCGCGCGGGAACGCCTTTGACAAGTTCACCGGAAGCGGCCTTCTGAAGTCCCTCGACAATCAGAATGTCACCGCTATTCAGGCCGGAACCGACCAACCAACGGTTGCCGGACGCGCGTTCAAGCCGCACGTCTCTCCGCTCAACCCGGAAAAGTCCGTCTCCGGCATCATCGCCGCGCAAAACGTAGACAGAGTGCCCGCCGGTGTTGTTCGCAAACGCAACACCTTGCGGAATCAGCACCGCGTTTTCTACCGCGCCCTCCTCGATGATTGCCTTCACGTACATTCCAGGCAAAAGCAGTCTGTCCGGGTTGTTGAACACGGCCCGCAGCATGAGGCTTCCCGTGCTTTGCCCGACGGATATTTCCGAAAACAGCAGATCACCAAATATCCATTCAGGTTCTCCATCCGTCTGTTCCCGTGTTATCGCTGTGTACGGCGAGCCGTCTTCAAGGGTAAGACGAACCTTGGCCGCGCTGCCGTTGGGAGCCAACCGGCCCTGGGCCATGGCGCGGCGCAATCGAATGGTATCCGTGCTGGATTGCGTTATATCCACATAGACGCGATCCGTCTGCTGGATGACGGCAAGAACGGTGGGCTGATTTGCCGTAACCAGAGTGCCGACAGTCACGGAAGAAGCCCCGATACGCCCTGACACCGGCGCTTTGATTTCCGTGTAGGCAAGATTGATGGCGGCGGCTTTCAATTCGGCTTCAGCCCTGGCGACACGGGCACGGGCCTGGCCGAGCTGGGAAATGGTGTTGTCCAGTTCTTGGCGGCTCAAGGCATTTTGGGAGCTCAAAAGCCTCTGGCGTTTCTCCAGCAGGGCGACAGCCTCCACATTGGCTTGCGCCTCCAAAAGGGATGCCCTGGCCGTGGCATAGGCGGCCTGGTGGACGCCAGGATCGATGCGGTACAAAACCTGCCCTTTTTCCACATCCGCGCCTTCCTCAAACAGGCGCTCAAGGATGATGCCGTCTACCTGGGGTCTGACTTCCGCCGTTACAAGCGCGGAAACCCGCCCGGGCAACGTGCTGGTCAAAGTAAGCTTTTCTTTGCGGACCACTGAATACAGCACCTCGCCAGGCGCGTCCTTGGGTTGCTCCGCTGTGTCGCAGCCCGTCACAAGCAAAATACAACAAAGCGGTATGAGCACCCGCCATCTTTTTTTCTTCCCGATACCCCAAACCATTTGAGACACCTCTGTATTGACCGGCGCAGGCAAATGCCGGCTTGCTGTTTTATTCACTGTGTGCGAGGGTAAGGTATACAGTAACTTTAGAGTCAACATAAAAATAAACATGAAAAAACATTTACTTACGACTGGTGAGTTCGCAATGTTGTGCGGAACAGCAAAAGGTACGCTGCTGTTTTACGACAAGGAAGGGCTGCTGAAACCAAAGCACGTTTCTGAAAACGGCTATCGGCATTACGAGATAGAGCAGTATTTTGAGTTTGAACTGCTCTCGATGCTCAAGGATGTTGGCAGTTCGCTGAAAGAAATTAAAACGCATTTACGCCAGATGGATGGCGAGAGTTTCTTGTCCTTCCTGGAGGAGAAGCAGGCTGTCGCCCAGAGGGAATTGAACCGGCTGAGACAGCGGACGCTTGTACTCGGGGACATGGCCGAGTGTCTGCGCGAAGCCCTGAATTTCGACTACGACGTATTGATCGTTGAGCAGCAGGAAGAAGAACGTCTGGAAGTGACGCCCTCCGGGATATCCTCGCCCGAATCACGGTGGGACCTTGTCCAGCGTTTTGCCGAGTTCAACGATGCCTATAAAAAGCAGGAGCAAAAGCCTCGTTCTCCGTTCGGTTTTATTATCGGCCTGGATGACGTGCGCCGGGGCAACCACCTTGAGCGCTATTCCTTCCACCGGGCGCGGCGCACCACTCCGCGTTCCCGGTTTCACGTCAAACCTGAAGGGAGATGCGCCATCCTGGCTCATAAAGGAACGGAAGAAACGCATCGGCAGGCCCTTGCGGGAATGCTGGAAAAAATCGTGTCCGCCGGCATGACCATAAAGAGCGATATATATGTTTACGACATGATGAGCTATGTCATTAAGGAAACCGGGGACTGCTATGCGCTGAAGTACAGTGTTCTGGTGGAATAGCGCGTGCGGACTGCTTTTGAATAGGGGGTTTTGGTTCGGTTGATTGAAAGAGACATGAGGGAAAACAGGCGTCAGCTCCGGATATTTCTCGACTGCGCACAGCAGCGATCCTCCACAAGCGCATTGATCACACGGCACAAAAAAGCGGCAGGCTTGGGGCCTGCCGCCGGGGAACGTCTTTGGAAGGGGGCGGGGGGAGAACCTTTCTTCAGAAAGGTTTCCCCTGATCGCGTTCCCTAGTCCTCGACCTTTTCCTTGCTCTGCTCATACCAGCCGCTGGCGTCCGTGAGCAGGGTCTGGATGCGGCCCACCAGGGCGTGCGGGTCGCTGAGGTAGCCTTCGAGCAGCAGGGCGGATTCGTAGAGCTGCTCGGCGGCCTGGGCAATGAAGGGGTCCTTGCGGTCCTTCTTGTAGATTTCGATCAGGTTGCGCACCAGGGCGTGGTCCGGGTTCACTTCCAGAGCCTTTTGCGGGATGGAGGTGTCCTTGGTCATCACGCGCATGATCTTGTCCATGGAGCTGGTCACGTGGCCGTCCGGGTTCACCAGGCAGACCGGGCTGTCCGAGAGGCGCTTGGAAGCGCGCACGTCCGTGACGCGGTCACCCAGGGCGTCCTTGATGCGTCCGAGCACGCCGGGCAGGGCGGCTTCCTGATCCGTGGTCAGGCGTTCGGCCTTGGCTTCGGTTTCCACGTCCGCGTATTGGTCGAGCTTGGTTGCGTCCGCATGTTCCGCGGAAACGAGCTTGAACGCCTTGTATTCGCGCACCGCGTCCATGATGAACTCGTCAATGGGCTCATAGAGATAGAGGACCTCGACGCCTTTTTTGCGGAAGATTTCCGCATGGGGCGAGAGTTTGCAGGCCTCGCGGCTGGGACCGTAGAGGTAGTAGATTTCCTTCTGGCCTTCCTTGGCCCGCTCAATGTAGCTGTCCAGACCGGTGAGTTCCAGGTTGTCCTCGTGGATGGAGGAGTTGAAGCGCACCAGGCCCGCGAAGCGGTCGCGGTTGCCGAAGTCCTGGTAGCCGGCCTTGAAGATTTCGCTGTGGGCGTCCCAGAACTGGAAGTATTTGGTCTCGTCGTTCTTGGCCAGCCGTTCGAGCTCTCCTAGGATGTGCTTGGTCAGGGTGGAGCGGATCTTGCCGAGGAGCAGGTTGTCCTGGAGCGTTTCGCGGGAGATGTTCAGGGGCAGGTCCTCGGTGTCCACCACGCCTTTGACGAAACTGAGGTACTCGGGGAGCAACTCCTTGTTCTGGCGCTGGATGAGCACACGGCGCACGTAGAGGTCCAGGCCCCAGTTGTCGCGCTCCAGGGGCAGGAAGCCGTGGCCCGTGGCCGGGATGAAGACCAGGGCGTTGAATTGCACGGGCGCGTCCACGGACTGGTGGACCACGGTCAGGGGTTCGGCCTGGTCATAGGTCAGGAAGGTGTAGAATTCGTTGTACTGCTCGGGTTTGATCTGGAATTTGGGTTCGCGCCAGAGTGCGGACACGGTGTTCACGCGCTCGTCGTCCACGAAGATGGGGTAGCGCACGAAGTTGGAGTGGGTTTTGATGATCCGCTTGAGCGTGGCCGGGTCCGCGAACTGCTCGGCCAGTTCGGGCTTGAGTCGGATTTCAATGCGTGTGCCGCGCTGGGGGGCGTTGTCCTGCTGGGCGGTTTCCTCGATTTCGTAGGAGCCTTTGCCGTCGGAGATCCAGGTCAGGGCCGGGCCGCCCGTGTGGGAGCGGGTGGTCAGGCGGACTTCGTCCGCGACCATGTACACGGAATAGAAGCCCACGCCAAAGCGGCCAATGAGATCGGCCACGGCGGATTCGCTCTTGTCCTTGGCCTCGGACAGCTCACGCATGAAGGTGGCGGAGCCGGAGTGGGCGATGGTCCCGATGTTGGCGATGATCTCGTCGCGGGTCATGCCCACGCCCGTGTCTTCGATGACCAGGCTCTTGGCGTCCTTGTCCGCGCGGATGCGGATTTCAAGGTCTGGTCCCTGCTCCGAAGCTTCGGCGGAGTGGCCGGTGGAATGGCGGTATTTGTCCAGGGCGTCGGATGCGTTGGAAACCAGCTCGCGCAGGAAGATTTCCTTGTTGGTGTAGAGCGAGTGGACCAGGATGTCCAAGAGCTGCCGAATTTCGGCTTTGAACTCGAAAGTGTCCTTGGTTGCCATTGTCGTGCCTCCTTGCTGATCGGCGCTCCGGTGGGCCGGGCGCGGAAGTGGTATGGTGGGGGGCCGGGGCGACCCAGCGGACGAGAAAAGAGGGAAACCCGCGGCTGCGGGTCAGGTAGTCACTTTCCGTATCTTGTCAAGAAGATACTTCTCCAGCTCGCGTCTGTCCTTGCGCAGGCGGACCAGCTCGCCCTCCATGACCTCCAGCTTCTGGCGCAGAACCGCGTTCTCCTGGCGCAATTCGCTCAACTCCTCGTGCTGGCCCTCGACCAGGGCGCAGGTGCGGTCCAGCTCGGTGCGGACCATGAGCATGTCTTCCTCGGTCTGATTGGGGTCGTGGCGGCCATTGCCCGGGTCGTCGTCACCAGCCGCCTGGCCCGAGCCCTGTCCCAGGGGCAGCGTGCGCAGCACTTCGCTCAGAGAGCGGCCGATCTCCAGGCCCACAGCCTGGGCGATTTGCATGAACTGGTCCGGGCCAAGGGCGTTCAGCGCCGGAACCTGGGCCAGGGGCATCTGATCCGCCTGACCGGAAAATTCCGCCGCCTGGGGAGTGATGGCGCAGGTGGCGGCGAGATGGTCCATGACATCCTTGGCCGTGTGCCCTTCCTTGAGCATTCGGGCGATGACCGCAAAGACCTCCACGGCCTCGGGCTTGAAGCGTTTCTGACGGTTCTGGCCCACGCTCGGCAGGTACTGGGCGAAGCGGTTCTTCCAGTAATGCACGGTGGATTCCGGCACATCGAGCTGCCGGGAAATTTCCGCCACGGAAAGGAGTTTCTTGGTGGTCACGCGCGCTCCGCTCGGGTCGTTGGGATACTGCAACCGTCGTAACCGAATCCGCACCTGGATACAAGGGGAGCGGTTTCATACATAGTCATGAGCTATGCGGCAGGCCGCCGAATATCGGAACAAGCGATTTGTCGGCTGCCGCGCGGCGGCGTAGAAAGTGAGGATGAGAAATAGCCTGATCATGGGCGCGCATCTGCACCCCTGGCTGGAGATTGGGGTGCGTGTCTGCCTTGCCGGTGTGTTTTTGTACGCTGCGGTAGGCAAGCTTGGTGATCCCGAAGGGTTCGCCAGAGTCATCGGCGGTTACGGCCTGGCTCCGCAAGCGGCGCTGCTGCCGCTGGCCGTGGCCCTGCCCGCGCTGGAAGTGCTGGCGGCCCTGGGATTGCTTTTGAACTATCGGGGCGCGCTGTCACTCTACGTCGGGCTGCTGCTGCTGTTCATTCTTGTGCTGGGGCACGGCATCCGGCTCGGCCTGGATGTGGACTGCGGCTGCTACGGGCCGGGCGACCCCGAGGGCGAAGCCTACCACGGACTTTGGAGCGCGCTGCTGCGCGACTGCCTGCTCTTGCTTGTGTGCGGCTATATATATGTATGGAGGAAGGCGACGGGTCGAGGCCCGCGCCCGTTGCCCCTGTTGCGATCAGGGGCGGAACCGATTCCTGGAGGGAGAACGGATGCGTAAGGTCATGTTTGCGGCAGCCCTGTCGGTCGTGGTGCTGCTCGGATTGGCGCTGGCCGGTTGCGGCGGTGCGGACAAGTTCAAACAGGAAGTGGAAAAGGAAACCGAAGCCGTCAAGCTGGTGCGCGAAGTCCAACGCGGCGGCTACGACCTGATCAGCACCGAGGAACTCAAGGCTTTGATGGACAAGGGCGAAGACATGCTCGTGGTGGATACCATGCCCTTTGAGGACAGCTACAAGAAATCCCACGTGCCCGGCGCGGTGCAGTTCCTGTTCCCCATTCCGGACATGAACGAATGGAACGCCGAGGAGACCGGCGGCAAGACGCAGGCGGACTACGAAGCCCTGCTCGGACCGGACAAGGACAAGCTCATTGTGGTCTATTGCGGCTTTGTGAAATGCACCCGCAGCCACAACGGCGCTGCCTGGGCCGTGAAGATGGGTTACAAAAACGTCAAGCGTTACCCCGGTGGCATTTTTGCCTGGAAGGGCGCTGGGTACGCCACGGAAGGAGCGGAATAGCTCCGAACCGGCTTTACTGGCCTTTCAAGGCCCGGACCAGTGGGGTCCGGGCCTTTTTTTTGCCTGGCCGCAACCGACTGGCAGCGATTTACGTAAACGTGATTTTAGCCTCTAAACGAAAAAAATATTGACCAGCTTTTTCTGAATAGATAGAAAAGAGATCAGCAATTTTCGATTAGCAAAGCTTGTCAGGAGCAAGGATGAAAAAGGCCCCGGATCAGCTGGACATGAAGATCGTGGCGGCCCTGTCCGACGATGGGCAGATGCCCGCCGGACAGGCGGCCGAACGACTCGGCATCACCGCCCCCACAGTGCGCTCCCGCCTGCGCGGGCTGCTCTCCTCGGGCATGATGCGCGTGGTCGGGGTCGTGGACCCCTACCGCATGGGCGGCATGACCGTGGCCCTGGTGGGGGTGACTCTGCAAAGCCACTCCCAGCTCGGCGAAAAACTGGACCAGATCGCGGCGCTGGACGGTGTCAGCTGGACCGCCGTGGTTACAGGGCGCTACGATATCATCGTGGAGGTGATCCTCACCGAGGAAATCGGCGACCTCTATCGTTTTTTGGATGAAGACCTCTCCCGCGTGGGTGGCATCGCCTCAAGCGAATCGTTTGTGATCATGAAGGCGCGCCGTAAATGGACCTATCTGCCCAAAAAATTCCGGCAACTCTTTGCCGGAAACAGCAGGCCCGCGGCGGCACAAGAAGAAAGGAGCGAAGGATGATTATCGGCATTCCCAAAGAAATCAAAACGATGGAAGACCGCGTTGCCATGACCCCCGGCGCGGTGGGTTCCCTGGTCCGCCAGGGCAATACCGTGCTGGTGGAAGCGGGCGCGGGCCTCGGAAGCGGTTGCAGCGACGAGGAATACGTGGCCGCCGGAGCCAAAATGGTCTCCGCCGCCGAAGCCTGGGGCGCGGAAATGGTCATCAAGGTCAAGGAGCCGGTGAAATCCGAATACGGTTACCTGCGCGACGGCCTGCTGCTTTTCACCTATCTGCATCTCGCCGCCGACCCGGAACTGACCGAGGCGCTGGTCTCCTCCGGAACCACGGGCGTGGCCTATGAGACGGTCAAAGGCCGCGACGGCTCCCTGCCCCTGCTGACCCCCATGAGTGAAGTGGCCGGCCGCATGGCCACCCAGGTGGGCGCGCATTTCCTGGAAAAGGCCCAGGGCGGTCGCGGCGTGTTGCTCGGCGGCGTGCCCGGCGTGAACCCCGGCATGGTCCTCGTGCTCGGCGCGGGCGTGGTCGGGGCCAATGCCGCCCGCATTGCCGTGGGCATGGGCGCGCGTGTCACGGTCATGGATGTCAGCCATGCCCGCTTGCAGTACATCGACGACATCTACAAGGGCCGCGTGGTGACCATGAGCTCCACCGAGCCCAATATCCGCGAGGCCGTGAAGCAGGCGGATCTGGTCGTGGGCGCGGTGCTCATCCCGGGCGCCAAGACCCCGCACCTGGTGACCCGCGACATGCTCGCGACCATGAAGGAAGGCTCGGTCATCGTGGATGTGGCCGTGGACCAGGGTGGCTGCGTGGAGACGAGCCACCCCACCACCCACAACAACCCCACCTTCGTGGTTGACGGTGTGGTCCACTATGGCGTAGCGAATATGCCGGGCGCGGTTCCCCGCACCTCGACCTTCGCCCTTGTGAACCAGACCCTGCCGTACGCCATGCGGCTTGCGGCCAAGGGCCTCGACGCCCTGCGCGACGACCCCGGTCTGGCTCTCGGCCTGAATACGTTCAAGAAGCAGTTGACCTGTCCCGCTGTTGGCGAAGCCCTCGGCCTGGACAGTTTGACGCCGGAACAGGCATTGGCTTAAGGGACGGAAACCTGTACAGCCTACCCCTCGGCTGCGGCCCGCTGAATTGCCAGCGGGCCGCTTTTTTTTTGCTCATGAACATGGACCGGTTTATCCGGCCCGGTACGGTGATCCTCTTTGACGAGTTCAAGGGCACGGTGCGCTTTGAGGAATTCGAGGCCCTGTACCACTACGCCAACTGCTGCCGCCGGGAATGGCGCATGCTCGCGGCCCGTCGCGACCACGTCAAGGTGGCCGTGGAGATCATCCGCTAGCACAAGAAAAAGGGCGGAGCGGTAACCGCTCCGCCCCGCACTCCTGCTCGTTGGGGGACCACACCTGCCAACGGGCAGGAAGGAACACTACTTCTTGGTCCGGCGTTCCCAGAGCTTCATTTCCTTCATCTTCTTGCGACGCTCACGCTGCAGCCCCTTGCAAACCAGCGGCGTCTTCTTGGGATAGCCCCACTTCTCGCGATACTCGTCCGGGGTCAGCCCGAACTTGGCCAGATGACGCTTGGTCAGCACCTTGAACGCCTTGCCGGATTCGAGGCAGATGATGCTTTTTTCCCGGATGGCCTTCTTGGGGTCCACCGGGGCGTCCTGCGGTTCCGCGCTGGCAATGACGCCTCCGTCCATGATGGAACGGATGCCGGAGGCAAGATTCTGGACCATGGAGGTGATTTCTTCCTCGGTCATGGTACGAACGCTTGCCTGGGCGCGGACGATCTCCAGTGCTTCTTTCAGATGATCTTCCATGTTGCCTCCTTAATGCAATTTAGGAAAACAATGCTGTAGAGCTAATAACGTACAGAGTTCAGTGTGGTCAAATAAAATCTTACATTACATAATGGAAAATAATGCCGGCCGAGCATGGGAAAATCAAAAACAAACAGGATGACAAGCAGGGAATGACCAAAAAATGAGTACGCGCTGTGCTGGCACGACAGGAAAAGAAAAGGGTGTGCAAAATGGAATTCGCCAATATTGCACCAGTGTTCGCGTTGTTGAATGATCGCTGTATGTGAAGATATATGACGGGTGAACCGGAAGCGGAACAGGGACGTATTTCAAGGCCCGGACCGCTGCCTTCATGGAATGTGGCCCGGGACTCAGGTGAAATCAGGGAGACAAAATTCGGTCAGTAGCGCAGGGATACACGGCGGGATCATCCGCCGATGGAAAGCATGCCCTTGGAGCAGACCAGTTCCGTCTCGCGCCGGGCGCGCAGCAGTTCTTCGCCCAGGGGCTTGTCCAGCGTCGCCAGCCGCATGACTTCCGCCGCGTAGGGCAGGCCCAGACGGGGATGGCGCAGGATCGGTCGCAGCCGGTACTCTTTGTCCGAGAAGAGACAGGTGCGCAAACGTCCGTCCGATGTCAGGCGCAGCCGGTTGCAAACAGCGCAGATGTGCCCGGACAGGGGCGAGATCAGTCCGAGCCGGCCCTTGCCGCCCTGGATCGCATAGACACGGGCCGGGCCGCGCGTGGGGTCCGCGTCGCGCACTTCTTCCAGGCCAACGATCCGCCGGGCACGCTCCAGGATAACTTCCGACGGCCAGACCGCGTCCGGTCCCCAGCGACCGCAGCCGCCCATGGGCATGAATTCGATGTAGCGAACGTCAATGGGATATTCCCCGGCCAGCGCGAGAAAGGCGGGCAGTTCGTCGTCATTGATGCCCTTGAGACCCACGGCGTTGATCTTGACCTGGTAGCCCAGGTCCAGGGCGCGCATGATCGCGCCGTAGACCTCGGCAAAGGCGTCCTTGCCCGTGATTTCGGCAAAGCGCTTGGGGTGCAGGGTGTCCAGGGAGATGTTCAACCGCCGGAGTCCGGCCTTGCGCAGGTTCTCCAGGTGGGGACCCAGCAGGGTGGCGTTGGTGGTCACGCGCAGGTCCATGCCCGGATGGCGTTCCAGGATCGTGCGCACGAAATCCGGAAAGCCCAGGCGCATGAACGGCTCGCCGCCAGTGAGCCGGACCTTGGACACGCCCAGGTCAAAGGCGGTGTCGATGATGCCGTGGAGCTCCTCGTAGCGCAGGATGTCGTCGTGGCGGATGAATTGCTTGATCCCACCCGTGCAGTAGCGGCAGCGCAGGTTGCAACGGTCGGTGACCGAAATGCGCAGATAGCTGATGCGGCGTCCTCGCCGGTCCGCGAGCACGGGCTAGCCTTCCAGCTCGGCGGCGGCCTGCTCCACGGCCTCGATGAAGCCCTGACGCTTGGCGTGGATGCGCGCGTGCAGGTCCTGGTCGTGCAGGGCCAGGATCTGGGCAGCGAACCAGGCGGCGTTGCGCGCGCCGACCTTGTCCAGGGCCAGCGTGCCCACGGGGAAGCCCGGCGGCATCTGCACCGTGGCCAGAAGCGCGTCCATGCCGCCCAGAGGAGAGGCGGTCAGCGGCACGCCCAGCACGGGGCGGGTGGTCTTGGCGGCCACGGCTCCGGCCAGATGCGCGGCCAACCCCGCGCCGCAGATGAAGACCTGACAGCCTTCCTGCTCCAGCTCGGCCACGAGCCGGGCGGTGCGCTCCGGGGTGCGGTGGGCCGAAGTGATGGTGAAGCGGTAGCTTACGCCAAGGGTGTCGAGCACCTCGGCACAGGGGCGCATCTTCTCTTCGTCCGATGCGCTGCCCATGAATATGGCGACTTGGGGCATGTCCTCTCCTTGCGACCGCCGCTGCGGTGCGAAATGGGGAAAAGCTACTTGAGCCGATTGAGGCCCTTGTCGCCGATGTCGCGGCGATACTGGCAGTTATCAAAACGAATCTTGGCCACGGCCTGGTAGGCGCGCTTTTTGGCCTCGGCCAGGTCCTCGCCCAGGGCTGTGACGCAGAGCACGCGGCCTCCGGAGGTCAGGATCCGGCCATTCTCTCCGGCGCGGGTTCCGGCCTGGAAGACCTTCACGTCCGGCTCGGCCTCGGCCTCGGCAATGCCCGTGATTTCCATGCCCTTGGGATAGCTTTTGGGGTAGCCCGCCGCGGCCATGACCACGCCCAGGGCGGATTCGGGCCGGGCCTTGACCGAGACCTCGGGCAGGCGGCCCTCGATGCAGGCGAGCATGATCTCCAGGAGGTCGCTGTCCAGGCGCATCAGCAGTGGCTGGCATTCCGGATCGCCGAAGCGCACGTTGTATTCGAGGACCTGCGGGCCGTTCTCGGTGTACATCAGTCCGGCATAGAGCACGCCCTTGTAGGGCTGGCCCTTTTCCGCCATGTGCCGGAGAATGGGCCGGATGGCCAGTTCGGCGGTTTCCTCGAACTTTTCGCGCGGCAGGATCGGGGCCGGGCTGTACGCGCCCATGCCCCCGGTGTTCGGGCCGGTGTCCCCTTCGCCCACGGCCTTGTGGTCCTGGGAAGAGGGCAGCACCGCATAGTGCAGTCCGTCGCAGAAAGCCAGGAACGAGGCTTCCTCCCCTTGCAGGGTTTCCTCGACC
Source organism: Desulfovibrio sp. (assembly GCA_050251775.1). Lineage (GTDB taxonomy): Bacteria > Desulfobacterota > Desulfovibrionia > Desulfovibrionales > Desulfovibrionaceae > Paucidesulfovibrio. Next base: position 30,914 of record JBFWMD010000009.1, on the reverse strand, counting down.
ACCACGCGGTCGCCAGCGGAGCCGAAGACCTTGCGGTTCATCATTTCGTCCAGGGCCTCGATGGCCTCGTCCACACTGCGGGCCACGACCACGCCCTTGCCTGCGGCCAGGCCGTCGGCCTTGATCACGATGGGCGCGCCCTTTTCGCGCACAAAGTCGCGGGCCAGTTCGAATTCGTCGAAGATGCGAAACGGGGCCGTGGGCACGCCGGATTCATGCATCACGGTCTTGGAAAAGGCCTTGGAGCCTTCCAGATTGGCGGCGTAGGCATTGGGGCCGAAGCAAGGGATGTTTTCGCGGGTCAGAGCGTCGGCCAGGCCGAGCACCAGGGGCAGCTCCGGACCGGCCACCACGAGGTCGATTTTCTTTTCCTTGGCAAAGGCGATCAGGGCGGGGATGTCGTCGTCCTTGATGGGCACGTTCAGGCCCTCGGCGGCGGTTCCGCCGTTGCCCGGCGCGCAATAGATCGCGCTGACCCGGGGACTCTGACGCAGCTTCCAGCAGAGCGCGTGTTCGCGCCCGCCCGAGCCGACCACAAGTATCTTCATGGGCATCTCCGTTCGGTATCTTTTGGCAAAGGTGTAAGGGAAACGTCCCCGGAAGGCAAGACGTGCGCGGCTTGAGTGGGGTTCGACACCACAGCGGTCAGAAGGTCAGGCCGGGGTCGCGCCCCGGAGGGGGTCCGCAAGCGCGTCCTCGCAGACGTTTTCGGACTCTGGTTTCCAGACATCGGCCACGGCTGAACGCAGAGCCACCAGCAGGGGGTCGTCGGCCCGGGAGGGCAGGGAAACGAGATAGGCGTGCAGGGGAATGGCCTCGCGCGGCCAGCGGACCATCAGTCCGGCGGCTTCGGCGGTCCGGGCGTCATCCTCGCGCACCAGGGAGATCCCCTTGCCCGCGATGATCAGGTCGTTGACCACGCTTTCGTTATCCGATTCGATGGTCTTGGTCAGGTTCAGCTTGCGGCGTTTGAACATTTCCTCGCCGAGCTGGTAGCAGGGGCAGTGCGGCGGGGTCCAGATCCAGGGCAGCCGGGCCAATTCCGCCCAGCCCGCGCGTTCAATGCGTTCGCGCCAGACGGCCGGACCCATGATCAGCAGCCGGAAGGAGCAGAGCCGCAAAAAGGAGAATTCCACGGGATCGGATTCGTGGAAGACGAATCCAGCGTCCAGACTGCCGGCCCGCAACGCCTCCATGATCCGGCCCGTGACGCTGGTGTTGAGGCTCAACTCCACCTGGGGGTGGCGTTGGTCCAGGAGCGCGGCCAGACGGCTGACGCGCAGGAACACGGAATCCGTGTTCAGGCCCAGGCGCAACGTGCCGCGCACCTCGCGGCGCAGGCTTCTGGCCTTGAAGAGCAGGCCGCCGGCCGCGTCCAGGGCCTGGCGGGCGTGCTCCAGGAGCACCCGGCCCTCCGGAGTGAGCAGCATCCCTTTGGGTGTCCGACGGAAGAGCGGCAAGCCCAGCTCCTCCTCCAGGGCCTTGACGTGCGCGCTCACCGAGGGCTGGCTGATGAACAGCCGCTCGGACGCACGGGTCAGATGGCCTTCCTCGGCCACAGTCACAAAGGTGCGCAGATGATAGAGTTCCACGCACTCTGCATACGATGATTCGCACGGATGCACAATCGGATATTCCGAACCCCTGCTTCGGACAATGCGATTGGATGCCGAGACGGACAACGGGCTATGGTGCGGCTGAAATCGGGAAACCAGCAGCAACCGCAAGCAAGGAGGAGCGCATGAACGCACGGGAATTCAGAGACCTTGGACTGTTCATCGTGGGCGTCGAGGATTCGGACCGGCTGACGCGGCTGCTTCTGCGGGGCTGGAGCCGGGCGGCGCAGGTGCGCGCCGGAAGGACCAAGGCCGTGTTCTGGGTGGCCATGTCCATTCTCGGCTCCATTGGCATCGGCCAGCTGCACTAGGCTCGACCGCGCCGATCCTGACGGTCAGTCTCCCGGGGACTCCGTTTCTGAGGGCTGCGGGTCGGGAGTTTCATCCTGCTTTTCGCGCAGGGGGGCGAGCCGCGCCCCTTCCCACATTTCGGCCACGCAGTGGCGCACCGCGCGGATCATGGGATCCTTTTCCCTGGAGAGCAGGTAGACGAAATAGGCCTGGACCTCGTGGGATTCGCCGGGCCAGACCGCCAGCCCTCCCAACCGGGAAAGGGTCTCCACCTCATCCTCTCGCAGCAGGGCCAGACCCTTGCCCGCGCTGAGCAGCGAGCGCACCACGGCTTCGCTGTCCGCCTCGATGATTTGCGACGGGCTGAGGTTGTGTCCGTCGAAGATTTTGCGCACCAGCCGGTGGTACGGGCAGTTGGCCGTGGTCCAGATCCAGGGCAGTTTGGCCAGCTCGGGCCAGCCCGCGTTTTGGAGATCGGCCTGGAATTTTTCGTGCCCGGCCACAAAGAGCCGGAAGGTGAACAGGGGCATGGCGGCCAGCTCGGGGTAGCGCGGGGGCGTGAACACAAAACCCGCGTCCCAGTTGCCCGCGGCCACCTGCTCGGCGATGCGCGCGGACGTGGAGTGCAGCAGAGTCACGGCCACGCGCGGGTGCTTTTCCATCATACAGGAGAGCAGCGCATTGAGCCGCAAAAAATCCACATCCGTATTCAGCCCCAGCTTGAAGTTGCCCACCAGTTCGTTGCCCATGGCCCGCGCCAGATAGAGCAGCTCTCTGGCCGAGGCCAGAACCGCGTCCGCCTTGGGTTTCAGGGCGTCGCCCTCGCGCGTCAGCTCCATGCCCCTGGCTGTGCGCCGGAAAAGCTTGACCCCCAGCTCTTTTTCCAGGGCCTTGATGTGGGCGCTGACAGCGGGCTGGCTGACGAAAAGTCGTTCCGAAGCGCGGGTGAGGTGTTTTTCCTCGGCCACGGCCACAAAAGTGCGAAGCTGGTAGAGTTCCATGCCTCACTCTTACGTTGTTTCCGCCAGAGGTTCAATCATCGGGGATTTCAATTAGCGGCCAAGGGTTGGCGACTCTCCGTTGCCCCCGCGTGTCCGCTTGGAACGGATTCGCGTTTTCAGCATGATCAGCAAATCAGAAGACGCAACGCGCAAAAAAGTGATTGGATTTTTTCGCGCCGCAGGGGCAGATCGAAATCAAGAGAGCAACGCGGCATCTCGCCGCGATAAATATCGGAGGTCAAAATCATGGAAATGGTCCGCTATCTGGTGAGCCCTGAAGGCTCCGGCCCGATCTGGCAGAGTGAGCGGTTCTCCAATCGGCTGTTCCAGTCGCGTGCAGCGGGAATCCTCAAGACCGTCTTCTGGGTGGCCGTGTCCGTGGCGATTTTCGCCGGACTGAGCCAGCTTCGATAGTCCCGCAAGAGAACGCCACGGCCACCTGACGGGCCGACGCGTCCTTTCCCCATAATCCAGCCCCGGAACCGCGAGGTTCCGGGGCTGTCGTTTTTTCGGGCTATTGGAAGCGGGCCGTGGCGCGCTGAAAGCCCTCGGCGCTGCGTTCGATGATGGCTTTGTCGCAGCAGAAGGCCAGACGCATGAAGCCGGGCATGCCAAAACCGCGTCCGGGCACGGCCAGGATGCGTTCTTCCTGGAGCGCGGCGCAGAAGGCCAGGTCGTCCCCGCCGGGAACCTGGGGGAAGAAGTAGAACGCGCCCTTGGGCGTGGCGTACTTGATGCCCGCGTTGTCCAGGACCTTGGCCATGGCCGCGCGCCGTTCGGCGTAGACGCCCACATCCACCTGGGACCCCAGGGAAGCGGCCATGAGCCGCTGGCCGATGGCCGGGGCGTTGACGAAACCGAGGATGCGGTTGGTCAGCACAAGGCCCGCAATGAGTTCCTTCTTGCCGGGCATTTCCGGGTTCACGGCGGCGTAGCCCACGCGTTCGCCCGCCAGGGCCAGGTTTTTGGAGAAGGAGCTGCACAGTACGGTGTGGGGATAGATACCCAGGGCCGGAGGCACGCTCACGCCGTCGTAGGTCAGGAAGCGGTAGGGTTCGTCCAGAACGAGGAAGATGGGCCGCTTCCGGCCTGCGGACTTGCGGGCCAGGAGGTCGGCCAGGGCCCGCATCTGTTCGGCGGTGTAGACCACGCCCGTGGGGTTGTTGGGCGAGTTCACCAAAAGCACGCGGGTTTTGTCCGTGATGGCCGCTTCCAGAGCCTCCAGGTCCGGGGAGAAGTCCTCGGGATGCGTGGGCACGGGCTTGAGCGTACCGCCGTAGTTCTCCACGTAGAATCCGTATTCCACGAAATAGGGCGAGAGGCAGATGATCTCGTCTCCCGGTTCGAGCACGGCGCGGTAAAAGGCGTTGATGGCTCCGGCTGCCCCGCATGTGATGATCAGATCATCAGCCGTGAGCGCCACGGCCTGCTCGCCGCAAAGATGTCTGGCCAGAGCCTCGCGGGCAAAGGGATAGCCCGCGTTGGGCATGTAGCCGAAGATCATGGGCTGATCAGCCTGCTCGGCCAGGTCGCGCACGGCCTGGACCATGACCGCGGGCGGGGCCAGGTCCGGGTTGCCCAGGCTGAAGTCGCAGACCGCGTCTTCGCCGAATTTGCGTTTGAGTTCGGTCCCGGCCTCGAACATTTTCCGAATCCAGGACGCCCGATCCAGATATCCGCTGATCTGCGCTGACAAGATGCTCATGAGCCTGTTCGTCTCCTGTCGGTTGTGATGTGATTCGGCAGGATACGCAAAAAAACGGCGGGAAGGAAGCGCTGCGCCCAGGCTCAAGAAAGATTGAATTTTCTGTTGTGTGCTGCTAACGAAGCCGGAAACTTTTTTTGCATTGTCCGATGCGGACGCAACAAGGAGACCCCACCATGAAGCGAATGCTGTCCTGTCTGTTCCTGTTCCTGCTCTGCTTTGTCTGCTCCTTGCCGGCCCTGGCGGAAACCCAGGGCAAGAAGGCCGTGATGGTCGTCACCTACAACGGTTTTGAAGACACCGAATACAAAGACACGCGCGCCAAACTGGACGATGCGGGCGTGATCGTTTCCGTGGCCGCCGCGGAAATGGGCACGGCCAAAGGCCAGAACGGCAAAAAAGTCGAGGTGGACCTGACCCTGGCCGAGGTGAACGTGGCCGACTATGACGCCGTGGTCTTCATCGGGGGCAAGGGCTCGCGCACGTTGGTGGAGCGGCCCGAGGCCCAGCGCATCGCCCGCGAGGCCATGGAGCAGGGCAAGGTCCTCGGGGCCATTTGCTACTCCCCCGTGGCCCTGGCCAAGGCGGGCGTGCTGCAGGGGCGGCAGGCCACTGTGGCGGACAGCTGGTCCGGCCCGGCGATTCTCAAGGAAAACGGCTGCGACTACAAGAAAGGCAGTGTGGTCGTGGACGGCAAGCTGGTCACGGGCAACGGCCCCAAAGCGGCCAAAAAGTTCGGCGCGGCTGTGGTCGAGATACTGGACGCCCAGTAGCGCGCCCTTGGAAAAAACGAGCAAGGCCGGTGCGGATTCTTTCCGCACCGGCCTTTTCGCGTCCGGGGGTGGGAGACGAAGAGGGAGGCCTTGCGGCCCCCCTCGGGTTTCATCGTTGTTTCGTTGTGGGTTACGGATGGTCGTTGCGGTTTCGTTGTGGTCCGTCGCGGCTTATTGCGGTCTATTGCAGTTGGTTCTCGTGGTGCGCGCCAAAGTCCGGCTTCACGGTATGGCAGATGCAGCCGCCGCCCGTGCCCATGGTTCCGGCCTCGCCCTGGAACTGGAGCGGCGGGATGTTGTCGCGGTCCGCGCCGTAGCTGTTGCGCGCGGGGTAAACCGCGTGGGGGCTGTTGTGGCAGCCCGCGCAGGCAATGACGCCCATGTCGTCGTGGCGGTTGCGGTAGAGCTTGTCGCCTCCCTCGGTCCACTTGTTGAAAGCGTCCAGGCCGGGATCCGCGAAGCCCACGTGGCAGTTCAGGCAGTCGGGTTCGTTCAGCCAGGGGGTGCGACCGGTGATGTCGTCCACGAGCTTGACGCTGCGGGGCTTGATCTGGCTGAGCAGCAGATCGCGGCCCTTCTTGCCCTCCTCGGCCTTGAGCAGGGAGATGGCGTGGTCTTCCATGGCGCCGTGGCAGTCCGTGCAGGTGGCGAAGTCGGCGTGGCGGCCACGCAGGCAGCGGGTCGGTCCATTGTCGCGGTTCGGGTGGCAATAGGCGCAGGCCTCGGCTCCCCGGTTTGTGAGGTATTGGGCGTGCAGGCCATGCAGGGCCGCAGGCAGGTTCAGCAGTTCCGGATTGCCCTTGGCCCCGAGCACCGGGTCGGGGTGGCAACTCTGGCAGAGCACGGGCTTGCCGGATTCGGCGCGCTTGACCAGATCCGTGCCGTTCATGCGGTCGTGCACGCTGATCACGTCGCGGCCCGTCTCGTTGGAGATGCCCGCGAGTCCGCCCACCTTCCAGGGGCCGCCGTGGCAGTTCTTGCAGCCCATTTCCGTGGAGGTGGGGGCCACGATGCGCGTCTCGGCCAGGAGCTTGCCCGAGGTGTCGTGCGCCTGGATGGTGAAGAGCGGGTAGGGGTTGTAGTCCATGTCGTCGGGGTAGGGCACGACCGGCACAAGCTTGGCCTCGTACCAGCCCGCCTCCTGCTCCGGCTTCATCTCGCCGGAGAGTCCGTTGCCCGCGAGGCCCACGTTTCTCTCCAGGGGCGCGGGCAGGCCGAAGATGGCCTGGGCGTAGTCCCAGAATTCCGAATGGGCTGCGGCGTCCGCGAATTCCGACTGGACCTGGTAGCTCAGGGTCACGCCTTCCGTGACCAGGGTCGGCGGGTCGCCGCGCTTCACGAGCTGGGCGAAGAGGTCGTTGGCCGGGGGCAGCAGCACCCAGTTGCGGTCCGAGTCGGAGATGCAGTGCATGCCCAGATTGTTCCAGGCCAGGAGCACGTATTCGTCGTTCTTGACCGGGATGTCCAGGGGCAGGTCCACTTCCTCGAAGGGCAGGTTTTCCTCGCCGATTCTGCCGTGCAACCCCTCGACGAGATACGCGGCCAGGGCCTTGCGCTCGTCGAGTGTGCCCAGGAAGGGAGGCATATAGCGATTGACCTTGCCCAGGCCGTCGAGCATGGCGTCCATGCCCGTGAGCGAGAACTTGGCCGTGCGCGGCAGGATGTCGTTCATGGGTCCGGCAATGGAATGGCAGCTCGCGCATTCCAGCTGGAAGAGGAATTTGCCTGCCTCCAGGGGGGCGGCCACGGGGTCGAGGCCCGGCGGTGCCCATTTGGAGCGGGCAATGGCTCCGGTGTCGTTAATGCTCTGGGCTTCCACCCGCAGGATGGAGTTGGAGTAGATTTCGTCCCAGATCAGATAGGGCTTGCGGCCCGCCTCGCGGATGAACTCGAAGGAACCGGCCAGGCCCAGACCCAGGGCCAGGATGACAAAGGCCGCCGGGAACGAGATGGAGCGTGGCAGGCGCACGGCCATGAGCAGTCCGCCCAGGACCACCAGGGGCGAGAAGGCCCAGAAGTAGTGGAAGAATACGGAAACGCGGTGCGATTTGGCCACCATCAGGGTGTGCTGAGGTTCGGGCAGCGCGGCCACGTACCACCAGCCCGAGAGCAGGAAGAGGGCGAACGGGGCCAGGGTCCAGAGGGCACAGACGCGCACCATGCGGGTGCGGGCCTCCTCGTCCTGGATGCGCGTGGCCGTGAGAAAGCCGAACAGGCCCGCGATCATGAAGGAGAGGAAGCTGCGGAACACGAGGGACGGCCAGAACGAGGGGTTGAAGAACCCGTCCCAGAAGCGCTCGGTCTGGGTCCAGTCGCCCGGCGTGAGCATGTAGCCGATGATGCCGTTGACCAGGAAGAGCGAGAGCCAGGCAAAGATGAAGTAGAGCCAGCCCACGGCCATGTGCTGTTCGCGGGAAAGGCGTTTCCAGCCGTAGAAATAGACCAGAAGGGCCACGATCTCGCCCAGGAAGCAGACCCATTCCGAGGCCCAGCCAAAGACGAAGTGGTGGATGAGCGTGATGGTGGCCTGGGGCGAGAGCAGGGCGATGGTGAACCAGATGCCCACGCCCGTGACTCCGCCGAAGACCATGGTCAGCAGCAGGAAGAATTTGGAATGCTTGCGGACGTATTCGAGGATGTCCGGAGAATTTTGCCGGTAGGCGTAGCGCTCGGTGAGCACCAGGAACAGACCGCCGCCCACGGCGAACTGGGCCACATAGACGTGTACGGTGGCGATCAGGGCGATCCAGAAACCGCCACCCAGGGTCGTGAGTTGCCAGATGGGATATTCCATTACACGTCTCCTTCAGCGTTCTCGGGCCGGATGTAGATGCGGATCATCCAGACCACGCAGGGCAGGCCCACGGCCAGGAAGAACAGGAAGAGCATCAGTGTGGAGTACTCTCCGGTGATGGGCAGTTCCGAGGACTTGAACCAGGGATCCAGGTAAAAGGCCCGGAGGTTGTGCCGGGTGATGGCCATGAAGACCACGGTGAGCACGGTGAGCACCGCGGCGGCCAGGGGCTTTTGGCGCAACCCGGCCCAGACCAGGCCGAGCGCCCCGGCAAGGCCCGCGAGCAGCAAAGCCGTGGCCAGGGGGCTTGCGCCCATGAACTTGAGCATGATCGGCTGCGGCAGGGACATCAGGAACCAGACACCCACCAGAAGGTTGACCAGGGTGGCGCGGAAGAACCATTTCATGCCCGTGGCGACGCGCGCGCCGTCCTTGGCGAAGTGGCCCGAGAGCGCCACAAAGAGGCCGCCCACGGCCAGGGACGCGACCATGAAGTGCAGGTAACGGGGATAGATGCTCCTGTCGTCCAGGTTCAGGAAGGACGCGCCCTCAAGTTTGAAGTAGTCCAGCCACTTTTCGGGCCGGAGCATCAGGGTCATGTTGTTGGAGAACATGAACCCGATCCAGAGCATCATGCCCAGGCTGGCGAGCAGCAAGAGGACCCGGCCCTTGCCCAGGGCCTCGAATTTGAAATCGTAGATGTACAGGCCATAGTAGGCGGCCAGAAGCAGTCCGACGACCGCCAGCCAGTAGCCGGCCATGAGCACGGAACTGGTGTAGTCGAACTGGCCGTAGACCACCTGGAGGAAGAGCAGCGGGGCCACTCCCAGGTTGATGGTCAGGGCCAGGATGGTGGGCATGCGCTTTGAAAGCGTGCGGGAAAGCCCTTCCCCGGAAGTGTTGAAATGGCCGGTGAGGCTGATGGCCGCACAGCCCACGGCCACGTTCATGAACAGGATGTGGGCCACGAAGGTGGCCACAAGCAGAACATCGAACCACGGCCCCGGAATCGGGATCGGGTCCACCATGGGGATCAACGTTGTCGGGTCCATTCGGCTCTCTCCTCTCTGTTGTGCAGGGACTCCCTATCTCTGGCTGCATATCCCAGCCGTCATGCCATGGCAACTGGGGAGGATGACAATTGTGATGAATTTCTGCTTGATAGGAGGGGATAATAACGCGCGCTTGCCTTTTCGGAGCGGGAGGGTAGTCTCTGGCCGGGCAATGGCGCGAAAGGGATCACGAATCAGGGGAGAAGAATGGTGAACGAAACGGTTCTGCTGGCCGACCTGGGCAATACCACGGTAAAGTTTCGCGTTGCGGGCCTGCGGGGCCTTCTCGGGGCGCGGACCCACGTGGTGGCTTCTCATGCTCCGGAAGCGTGGCTGGCGGCGGCAAAGAGCGCGCTGGCGGATGCCGGATGCGCGGCCGGGGAGTCGGGGCGGCTTGTGGCGGCCTCGGTGGTTCCCCGGCGCGAGAAGGATCTGCGGGAAGTGGCCCGGAGCCTGGGCCTGCGCTGTCTGCTTGTGCCCCGTGAACTGCCCCTCAACATCGAAAACCGCTATGCCCGGCCCGAGGAGGTGGGCGCGGACCGGCTCACCGTGGCCTTTGCCGCGCGCCGGACCTGCGACGCGGAGCGGATCATCGTGCTCGATTTCGGCACGGCCACGACCTTTGACTGCGTGCGCGGCGGGGCCTACCTGGGCGGACTGATCTGTCCGGGCGTGCGCTCCTCCATCCGTTCCTTCACCGAGGACACGGCCCAGCTGCCGCGTCCGAGCCTGGAAGTGGATCCCACGGGCCTGCGCATCGGGGTGAGCACCATGGACAGCCTGAACCAGGGCGTGGTCTACGGCTTCGCGGCCATGGTGGAGGGATTGGTGGCCCGGCTGGAAACGCCCCTGGGCGGCCCGGCCCGGGTGCTGGCCACGGGCGGCTACGCCGAGATCATCGCGCCAGTCTGCCCGGCCATTCACGAAATCCGGGCCGATCTGGTGCTCGAAGGTCTGCGGCTGGCGGCTTTTGCCTGATTCCCGCTCTGTTGCGGTCAAACGTTCAGGGCTTAAAACCATCGGCTCCGAGCCAGCGCCGGGCGATGTCGTCCATCAGGCCACTTTCGCGGGATTCGCGGATAAAGGCGTTCAAGGCGTCCAGAATTTCCGGGCGGTCCTTGCGGACCATCACCGAAAGGTCGAACTCGTAGACCGGCGGCCCGGCGGCCCGCACCCGCAGGGGGTTCAGCCCATAGCGGTACATGGAATACGAGAGCACATGCCGGTTGGCCACGATGGCCTGGACGCGACCGTCGAGCAGCAGGCGGTAGAGCTGGCGGTCCGTGCCCACGCAGGTGCTCGGAATGTCGCCTGCGCGCAGCAGGGGATCCAGGGGGCCGTATCCGTAGCCGCAGATGATCCCCGTGGGAACGCCGCACAGGTCGTCGGGGCACGAGTAGCGCAGCGTGCTGCCCTGGAGCGTGTAGACCAGATCCGCCGTGTGCCAGAGCGGTATGGAAAAGGCGTAATGCTCGGCGGCGATCCCCGCAAAGAAGTCGCTCTGGAGCACATAGATATCGGCCTGTCCCTGGCGGAACCAGGCATTGGCCCGGGAGCGCGGCAGGCGCAGGTGGCGGAATTCGTATTCGGGGTGCGCGTTTTCAAAAATCCGGAGCAGATCCACAAGCATGCCCGCGCCGTCGTAGTCCAGGGCCGTGGCCCCCGCAGTGTCGGAATAGAAGGGCATGTACCCGCTGCTGGTGAAGATCATGCGGAGCTCTTGGCCGGAATCCTCCGCCGTGGCGGGCGAAGGGCAGAGCAGCAGAGTTTGGAGTATCAAGGCGCAGAGCGCGATGCCGAAGATGCGGTGCGGGGGGCGCATGGTCAGGTAGTAGTCCAGTCGGGCTGGTTTGAAAAGAGGTGGAAAATTCCCGCGTCAGAAAAAAATCGCATCAATCCCCTTGCGGCGGTTTGAGGGCCTGAAGGAAATGGGTTACTCTCCTTGCGACACAAACGCACTCAACCTTTTGAAGGAGTATACGTATGACCACCATCTCTGCCGTCTGGGCCAGGGAAATTCTGGATTCTCGCGGTAATCCCACTGTCGAGGTCGAAGTCGTCTATGAATCCGGCGCTTCTGGCCGTGCCGCCGTGCCCTCGGGCGCGTCCACGGGTTCGCGCGAGGCTTTGGAGCTGCGCGACGGCGACAAGAAGCGCTACGGCGGAAAGGGTGTGACCAAGGCCGTGCAGAACGTGCAGGACGAGATTTCGAGCATCGCCGTGGGCATGGACGGCCTGCGCCAGGTCACCCTGGACAACGAGATGATCGAATTCGACGGCACGGAAAACAAAGCGCGGCTGGGCGCCAACGCCATCCTCGGCGTGTCCATGGCCAACGCGCGCGCCGCCGCGAGCTTCCTGGGCCTGCCGCTCTACCAGTACCTCGGCGGCGTCAACGCCAAGCTCCTGCCCGTGCCCATGATGAACATCATCAACGGCGGCGAGCACGCGCCCAACAACCTGGACATCCAGGAGTTCATGATCATGCCGCTGGGCGCGGAAACCTTTGCCGACGCCCTGCGCATGGGCGCGGAAACCTTCCACGCCCTCAAGGCCATCCTGGCCAAGGACGGCCACGTCACCAGCGTGGGCGACGAGGGCGGCTTCGCCCCGAACCTGAAGTCCCACGCCGAGGCCTTCGAATACATCATCCGGGCCATCGAGGCCGCGGGATACGCTCCGGGACGCGAGATCGCCCTGGCCATCGACGCGGCGGCCAGCGAATTCTACGACGAGAAAAAGGGCAAGTACGTCCTGGCGGGCGAGGGCAAGGAACTGACCTCCGAGGAACTCATCGAATTCTACGCGGACTTGGTGGAACGCTTCCCCCTGGTCTCCATCGAGGACGGCCTGGCCGAAGGCGACTGGGAGGGGTGGGAACTGCTCACCGCGCGCCTGGGCGAACGCATCCAGCTGGTGGGCGATGACATCTTCGTGACCAACCCGGACATCCTGGCCGAAGGCATTGACCGAGGCGTGGCCAACTCCATCCTGATCAAGCTGAACCAGATCGGCACGCTGACCGAGACCCTGGACACCATCGAGCTGGCCAAGCAGGCCGGCTACACCACGGTGGTCTCCCACCGTTCCGGCGAAACCGAGGATTCCTTTATCGCAGATCTGGCCGTGGCCGTGAACGCCGGGCAGATCAAGACCGGCTCCCTCTGCCGTTCGGACCGGCTGGCCAAGTACAACCAGCTGCTGCGCATCGAGGAGGAGCTGGAAGAGGACGGCATCTATTATGGTCCGATCCTGGCCGAGTCCTGGTTCGGCGAGGAATAGGCGAACCGGTCATTTGCGGGGACGCCGGACGGCGTCCCCGTTTTGTTTTGAGCCTGAGCAGTTGCAGAGGAAAAGCATGACGACGATTCTCGACGGCAAGAAGACCGCGGCGGCAATCCGCGAGGAAGTGGCGGCCGAGGTGGCCGAGCTCACGAAACAGCAGGGCCGGGCCCCGGGGCTGACCGTGATCCTCGTAGGCGAGGATCCGGGCTCCCAGGTCTATGTGCGCAACAAGGAGCGCGCCTGCGCCGAGGCCGGGGTGGCCTCCGTGGCGCACCGGCTTCCGGCGGACACGGCCCAGGAGGAGTTGGAGGCGCTCATCGACGCGTTGAACGCGGATGACACCGTGGACGGCATCCTGCTGCAACTGCCCCTGCCCAAGGGGCTCGACTCCCAGAAGCTTCTGGACCGCATCGACCCGGACAAGGACGTGGACGGGTTCCATCCCATGAACGTGGGGCGGCTGGCCCTGGGCCTGCCTGGGTTCCGGTCCTGCACTCCGGCCGGGGTCATCGAACTGCTTGGCCGCTATGGCATCGACCCCTCCGGAAAAAAAGCGGTCATTGTGGGCCGCTCCAACATCGTGGGCAAGCCCCTGGCCCTGCTGCTGATGCAGGGCGGCAAGGGCGGCAACGCCACGGTCACGGTCTGCCACACGCGCACTGCGGACCTGAAAAAGGAGTGCCTGGACGCGGAAATTCTCATCGCGGCCGTGGGCGTGCCCCGGATGATCACGGGCGAGATGATCCGTCCGGGCGCGGTGGTGGTGGATGTGGGCATGAACCGCACCGAGGCCGGGCTCTGCGGCGACGTGGACTTCGAGGCCGCAAAGGAAAAGGCCTCGGCCATCACGCCCGTGCCGGGCGGGGTCGGGCTGATGACCATCGCCATGCTGCTGAAGAACACCCTGCGTGCCTACAAGCTGCACCAGGGCATTGAGACCTGGTAAGCGCGCGTGCCGATACACGAGGGACTGTTCCGCTTCAGCCTGCTGCTGCTCTTCGTGCCCGTGCTCCTGGGAGCCGGGTTCGGGTGCTTTGTGACCTGGACCGGGCTGCGCCGCCGGAAGGCGCTGCTTTCCTGGCCCGTGACCGAGGTCCGGGTGCTCTCCAGCGAGGTGGAGAGCCACGATTATCGCGGCTGGTATTTCACCAAGGCCGCGTCCTGGGATTTCATCATCGAATATGAGTACGAGGTCGCGGGCCAGGTCCTGCGATCCAGCGCGCGGCTGGAGGCGGACGTTCCCGGCGGCGGCGGAGAACCCGATCCGCAGGTCCTGGAGAACGCCATTGCCCAGGCGCGCCGGCGTCTATTGGAAAAATTGGTCATGGTCAGGGTCAACCCGGACGATCCGTCCGAAACGGCCTGGATCAGCGAGTCCGCGGGTCGGGTCTGGCTGCGTCTGGCGATTTTCGCCGCTGCGACGCTCTGCGCCCTGGCCGTGCTGGTGTCGATATTCATGAGCTGAGGAGGAAGGATGGGCAGGATTCTGGTTACCGGAGCCACGGGCAATGTGGGCGGCGCCGCGCTGAAGGCGCTGCTGGACAAGGGCGCGGACGTGGTCGCGGCCGTGCATGACCCGGCCGGGGCCGATGCGCTGCGCGCGGCCGGGGCCGAGGTCCGGCACATGGACCTGGCCGACCCGGAGAGTATGGCCCAGGCCCTGGAAGGCGTGGAACGGCTCTTTTTCATCCTGCCGCTGCACGAGGAGATGCGCCGCTGGGGCTCGGGGTTGGTGCATGCCGCGCGCGAGGCGGGCGTGTCCCTGATCGTGCGTTCCTCCAGCATGGGTGCGGACGCCAACGCCCATTACCAGCTCGGCAAGCTGCACGGTGGCGTGGACGCCGAGATCGAGGCTTCGGGCATTCCCCACGTGGTTTTGCGGCCCTGCACCTTCATGCAGAACTATCTGGCCCTGGGGCCGCTGCTCCGGGAGACCGGGGTGCTGCCCGTGCCCGAGGGTAAGGGACGCAGCAGCTTTGTGGACGCCCGCGATGTGGGGGCCTGCGCGGCCGAGGCCCTGCTCCGGCCCGACGAGTTCGTGGGCACGATCCTGATGGTCACCGGGCCAGAGGCCCTGGACAACTATCAGGTCGCGGAGATTCTTTCGGACGCGAGCGGTCGCGAGATCGCCTATCGCGAAGGGGACATCGAGGAGATGGGCATGTTCCTGGAAGGAACGGGCCTGTCCGAGTGGTGCGTCCACATGATCCTCAGCGTCCACCGCTACGCGCGCAACGGCTACACCTCCTTCGCCACCAAGGCGGTGGAGCACATGCTGGGCCGCCCGGCCATGAGCTTCGCGGCCTTTGCCCGGGAGCACGCCGCTGCCTGGAGATAGCCGCTGCAAAAACGTGCAATACGTCCGGCCCGGATCAGGGCAAAAGGGTTCGATCAGGCAACAACCATTGATCGAACCTTTTTTCAAGGAGCTGGACCATGACGACGTATCGGGATTTGGCGGACTGCCTTGCCGCCGGAAAGGTGGCGCGGGCGAACGGGGTTTGCGAGGACGTGGAGTCCCTGGCCTGGAACCCGCATCCGGTGTTCGCGGGCGTGGAGCTCAAGCATCTGGTCACGGGCGCGGACACCGGGGGCCGCACCAGCCTGCACTTGGTGCGCATTGCGCCGGACTGCGCCATAGGCGCGCATGCCCACGATCCGCAGTGGGAGGTGCATGAGGTGCTCTCCGGGGCGGGCCGCTGCCTCCTGGGGCCGGTATCGGGCGCGGTTATGAACCGCGCGCCGGTGGACTATGCCCCGGGCGTGACACGGGTGCTGCCGCCCCGTGTTCCGCACGAGGTGCACGCGGGTGCGGACGGCCTGCGGCTTTTGGCCGTGTTTTCCCCGGCGCTGCTCTAGAAACGGAAGACAGGAACGCGCATGAAGCAACGCACCCAACGCCGGAGCGGCATCCATTTTCAGCTTGCGCCGGATCTGCCCGGCCTGGAGATCCTGCGCCTGGAGCATGCCCCCCGGTCGGAGCAGCTGGGACCGCATGCCCATGACTCCCTGGTGCTGACGGCGGTGCGCTCCGGTGCGCGTCGTCTGCGCCTGGGCAAGGCGGACCGGCCCCAGGAATGCACGGCCGGGCCGGGAGAGTGCTGCGTGCTCTGGCCGGGGCGGGTGCATACCTGCGCCTGGGATGCGGAAAGCAGCGCCGATTGTCTCTGCATCAAGCCTTTCCTCTTGAAAACGCTGAATTTTAATTTCAAAATAGCCTTTCCTGGCCCGGTGCTTGCCGATGCCCGTCTGCATGGTTTGATCCGGGCGTGCGCTGCTTCGGATCGACCGCTTCCGGCGCTGAAAGCCGTTCTGGGCCGGCTGTGGGAGCTGGGGGAGCAGGACGCCGGAAGCGCCGCAACCGGATCGTTTCCCTCGGCCCGGCCCAAAGCCTCGGCCATGGCGGACGTGCTGGAACGGCTGCGGCGGGCGGCCCTGGCCGGGGAAGCCGGGCCTTGCTGCGCCAAGCTGGCCCGCGAGGCCGGGCTTTGCCCCTGGACTCTCAGCCGCAGGTTTGCCGAGGCCTATGGCGCGCCCCCGCGCGACTATGCCCTGCATCTGCGCGTGCAGGCGGCCAAGCAGCGACTGGCCCAGGGTATGGCTCCGGCGCTCGTGGCGCTGGAAGCGGGTTTCTTTGACCAGAGCCATTTTATCCGGCGTTTTCGCGCCCTGGTGGGGCTGACCCCCGGCGAATACGCGGCGGCGTTTCGTTCCGCCGCGACGCGCAACGCCGGAAAGGTCAGCCCGTAAGCCGATCTCAGCCCAGGCGCTGGCGTGCCGCGTGTCGTGCCCGCACTCGGAGCAGCACCGGGAAGCCCAGAGCCCCCAGCGTCAGAACAGCGGCGCAGGCGTCCAGCCCGGCGAGGTTGGCCAACTGCGGTCCCGCGAAGTAGCCTCCTCCCCAGATCAGATAGGCGTATCCCGAGGCCGTGGCCTGTCCCCCTTGCGGAGCCTGCTCATTGACCAGTGCCATGGACGCGACCGCGAAGCCGCCCAGGCCCGCACCGAACAGCATTGCGGAGCAGAACGCCGGGATCGCGACGCTGTGGGGCAGGGCCAGGAATCCCCCGGCTGTGGCCAGCAGTCCGGCCGCCTGGAAGGGCGCGCGCCCGAAGCGGTCCGAAAGCCGCCCGACTCCGAACTGGGCCAGGCTCAGCCCGAGGAAGGTGGCGAAGAGGAACCTCGCCAGTTGCCCGCGATCAAACCCGGCTCCGGCCACCAGATGCACGGGGAGACTGCTTGTGAGCAGTCCATAGGCCGCACCGGAAAAGGGCAGGGCGCAGGTCGTGGGCCAGATCCGGCGGAAGAGGGTTCCCATCTGTTGCCGGGGCGCGTGGATGCCTCCGGAACAGAGCCGGGTTTGGCTTGCCCGCCCGATGCAGAGGCACGAGAGCAGGGCCGCCGCGCCGCTCAGGACCGCGAAACCCGCGAACGCGCCGTTGTTCGCTGCGGCAAAGGGCAGAACGGCAAAAGGCAGGGCGGCCAACAGCGGGCCGAGCATCATGCCCACGTGGAACGCCGCATTGTAGCCGCCGATGACCAGCCCACGCGTGCGGGGATAGAGGCTGCCGAGCAGGGCCGGGGCGCTGGCCCACACGGGCGCCTCGCCCGCGCCTTGCAGAAAACGGCCCACATAGAGGGCCTCGGGGCTCTGGGCCATGGCGTAGAGCACGGCGGAGGCGGACATGAGCAGAAAACCGCTGGTCAGCACGGCGCGGTAGCCGAAGCGGTCGGCCAGGCAACCGGCGGGATATTGGCAGGCCATGTACGAGAAGGCAAAGGCCGAGGCCAGCCAGCCCGCGGCCCGGGGGCTGCCCGCCACCCGGAGATACTGCTCGGGCAGGGCCACCCCGGCCATGCCCATTCCGGTCATGGCCAGAAACACGGCGAGGCAGAGCCCCGCCAGGGGAAGATGACGCGACATGTTTTCCCTCCTGGGGAAACGCTTGCACAGCGCATTGGTCCGCGCGAAACGCGCGGAGTGCGGGAACAATCCCGCGCAGGAGTCAGTGGGGATTCAGGAGGGAAGGGGAAAGGCCGGAGACACGCAAGATCTGCCCTGCTCCCAAAGGAGCGGGCTGTGCGGCCCTGGGGCCGATGCCGTTCCTCCGCTTAGCGGAGCGGAGGGGAAATGGCGAACAGCGCGGCGTGCATGGCCTTTTTCCAGGGGATGGGGTTCATGATTGAACTAACATAAAAGCCCGAGACCGGTTTTGTCCAGCATTTCGCGGCATGCCGCGAGCAGCCAGAAACGGCTTGCCCAGGGTGCGGCTCCGGCGTATGTGGCCTTGGAGACGGGATTTTTCGATCACAGTTATCTTACCCGACGCTGTTGCGCACTGGGCGGGCCGACCCCCGGACAGTACGCAGCCGCCTTTGACCCAGCCTCCGAACCGGACAAGCTCCGCTTTCCGGCCTGCGGGGCAAGGGCAGGCGTCGCCATCGGAGTTCGCCTTGACCCGCGCCGAACGTCTTACCCTGGCGACCACGCTCTTCGCCACTGCCTGTGCCATCGCCACCCTCTACGTGCCCCAGCCGTTGCTGCCCGTGTTCGCGCTGGAATTCGGCCTGAGCAAGGCCGCCGCGTCCCTGGCCGTGACCATGACCCTGCTGCCGCTGGCCTTTGCCCCGGTGCTCTACGGGCTGCTGCTGGAATCGCTGCCCGCCGCGAAACTGGCCCGCTGGGCCGTGCTGGTGGTGGGGCTGGGCCATGTGGCCGTGTTTTTCTCGCCCTCCTGGAACGTGCTGCTGGCCGCGCGGCTGGTCCAGGGGCTGGCCATTCCCGCGGCCCTGACCTCGGTCATGACCCTGCTGGCCAGCAAGTGCGCGCCGGAGCGCATGCGCCGGGTCATGTCCTGGTACATCTCCACCACCATTGTGGGCGGGTTTTCGGGCCGTTTTTTTTCCGGCATCCTGGCCGAGGCCTGGGGCTGGCGCGTGCCTTTTGCCGTGTTGGGGGTGCTGGTTTTCGCGGCCTTCTTCCTGCTGGGGCGGGTGCAAGGCGGGGATGCGCCGGGCTTTGAGCGCGCCCGTGTGGCGCACGTGCGCGCGGCCCTGGCCAAGCCGTCGTTCCTGCGGGCCTATTCCATGATCTTCTGCTGCTTTTTCGCCTTTCAGGCCACGCTGAACTATTTGCCCTTCCGGCTGGCCGAACTGGCCGGGGGCGTTTCTCCGGGCAGAGCCGGGACCATGTATCTGAGCTACCTTGTGGGCGTGGCCACTTCCCTGACCGCGCCGCGCATTGTCTCCTTCCTTGGCGGGGAAGGCCGCGCTTTTCTCCTGGGCCTGGCTTTTTTCAGTGTTTCCGTGGCCGCCTGCCTCACGCCGAACACCCTGCTCGTCTTCGTGGCGCTGATTCCCTTCTGCGCGGGCTTCTTCCTGATCCAGACCGTGGGTCCGGCCTTTGTCAACGCACGCTCCACAGAGCACAAAGGCGTGGTCAACGGGCTGTACATCGCCTTCTACTATGCGGGCGGCGCACTGGGGTCCTTTGTGCCCGGATTCATCTACCATTCCTTCGGCTGGAACGTGTTCATCTATTGTCTGCTCGGCGTGCTCGGCGTGGCCGTGCTTCTGGCCTCGGGTCTCTGCCGGAAGTCCTGACGACAGCCGTCCGCCGCTTTGCAGCTCGAAGCGTCTGGGCAACGGGACCAGCGGCAATTTGTTACGCCGCGAGCATGGTTTTGCGTTTTATTATTGCATTCCGCGTAGTCCGGTCGTATTCCCTTCCGACCCGGCGGGCGAGGAGGAAACATGCTGCGCGGTCTGGTCTATTCCGTCATTTCCGCTATTGCCTTCGGGTTTCTGCCCATTTTCGGCAGGCTCGGCTATGATTGCGAGATGGGCGTGTTCGAGATGCTCCAGTATCGCTTCTTCTTTGCCGCGCTGATGCTCCTGGTCTGGCTGCTGCTCACCAATCCTTCCGCACTCCGGCCCGGCCCGCGCACCCTGTTCAAGGCCGCCATTCTCGGATTTCTCTTCTATCCGATCCAGTCCTGGTGCTTCATCAGCGCGGTGCGCACCGTGCCGGCGGCCGTGCCCACCCTGATTCTCTATTTCTACCCCGTGACGGTCACGCTGCTCTGCGCCGTGATCTACCGCCAGCCCGTCACCAGAGCCACGGTGGCCTCCCTGGCTCTGGTGACCCTGGGCTGCTGCCTGGTGTTCTATGAAGCCTTCAGCGCGCGCATGGACTCCACCGGGCTGTTGCTTTCCGTGGTCTCCATGATCATTTTTTCCCTCTATCTCACCACGGTGCAGCACTTGCTCAAGGGCGAGAACCCCCTGACCCTGACCTTCTACCTGATCTCCTTTGCGGGCTGCGTGCATTCCGTGCTGGCGGGCGGACCCACCACCATCCTGGAACTCTCGCCCCACTGCCTGCTCGTGGCCGCCGGGTTCGGGCTGGTCTGCACCATCGTGGCCGTGATCTTTCTCTACAAGGCCGTGGAACTCATCGGCAGTCCCTTTGCCTCGATCTTCTCCACAGTGGAACCCGTGACCACGGTGCTGGCCTCCTGGCTGATTCTGGGCGAATCGCTGCGCCTGCTCAACGTGGCGGGCATGATACTGGTTGTGGCGGGCATTGTCCTGCCGAACATGCATCTGCTGCGCGTCCAGCCAAAGCCCGCATCCTGACGGCGTGTTATCCACGGTTTTCCAACGTTTCGTAGTCCGCCCGCACTGCTTCCAGCAGCGCCTTGGCATCATCCGTGTGCACATGGATGGCGGCCCAGTCCGGTGCGCAGGCCAGCCGCTGCATCATGAAGCCGTCGTGATCGAACCAGCCGGGCAGCAGTCCGACGATAAAAAATCCCGCCTTCCTGGCGTGCTCCACAGCCATGGAGCCCCCTGGAGCCGCAAGGGAAAGCACCAGCTGGTCCACATGGCCTTCCGGGCGCTCACCCAGGGCCGCGCTCAGGCAAAGCGGAAAGTCTTCCCCGACCCGCGTCACCGTCATCCGGACCAGGGAGGCCTGTTCCACGCGCAGGAGGGATGACGCCGTCTCCTTCATGCCGGGGCGCTGGTCCACAGGGAAATCCCTCCCCAATCCGTGTTTTTCGTACAGGCTCCGAAGGAAGGCTGCATAGCGCTCCGGCAGGTAGACCTCCTGATGCCGATCCTTTGGCACGAGAAACTGGTCGAGCAGTGAAATCCTGCCGTCGCACCACTGCGCTTCCCCCTCTGGTCTGGGCGGCATGGCTTCGACCTCCAGGCCTAGATTCATGGCCTTGAAAAGTACGCTCATCTTCTGAGAGATGACGTGGTCGCAGACGCTTTGCCCCGAGATGACGTGCAGCCCGAGCCGCTCTGGCGGCTTGAGGTGGATGCGCTTGGCCAGCCGCAGGGCCAGCGAAGTGGTCCGGTAGTCGGGATGCACGATCCAGGAACCCGCTTCCATGATCCTGCGGCCCGGAGCATTGCGGAACATCGCGTAGAGTCCGACCACGTCGTTGTTTTCCGCACGCCCCACGACCTGATGCAACTCCATTGCCGCGTTGAGACGGATCATCTCTTCCGGATCGTACACGCTGTCCACGGGAAATCCCTCTCCGTACACAGCGTAGTAGAGCCGGGCAATGCCCAGGGCATCCTCAGGCCGGAAATCGTCCACAACGAATTTCTGCCCGGCCAGGATGGGCGGTGTGTCGCGAAGCGCAGCCAGACATTCTTCTCGCGTTTTTTTCATGAATCTCCATTTAGCGTCCGGTCATGGTGCATGCGGCCTTGATACGAGCGGCCTTGTTGCGCGCCATGCCTTGACGTGGCCGCATACAAGGGCCGGTTGTTGCTTGTTCTGCTGAAGGGCTGTCGGAAGCTCCGTCGGCAAGAAAAGAAAGCGGTTCACGCGCAGTTTCGTGCTGGGCTTGCCATGCCATGCACTCGGCCGGGAATGCAACCCCGCGCGTGGCCGATCTGGTTCGTGTGCGACGGGATTTTTCTTTGGTGTTCTCTCCTTCGCGCCGAACGTCTCGGCGTCAGGGAGACGTTGCGCCCTGCGGGCCGTGTGGCATACCATCGCTCAGACACAACACTGGGAGGAGCACATGACCGAGGTGCGCCGGGCCGAGCCCGGGGATTTTCTGGAGATCGCCGCTCTGGACCGGGTGACCTGGAGGAGCAACCGCAACAGCGCGTTCATCCCGGACGGAGAGCACGTCTGGCGGCTTTGGGCCGAGCATGCCCTGACCTATGTGGCCCGGCGGGAAGGGCGGCTCTTTGGCGTCATTGTGGCCTTTCCCTGCCTGGACGGACGGTTTTGCGTCCACAAGGTCATTGTGGAACCGGAGCAGCGGGGCCGGGGCGTGGGCAGCGGGCTGTTCGAGCGTCTGCTTTGCGAGCTGGACGGTTTGGGGGCGGACGCCTTTCTGACCGTGGACCCGGAAAATCAGGCCGCGCTGGCGCTCTATGCCAAGTGGGGGTTTGACGAGCGGACCTTTGTGCCGGGGTTCTACCGCGCCGACGAGGATCGCTTTGTACTGCTGCGCCGGGCGCGTTTTTGAGCCTCAGCCCAGCATCAGGGTCAGGCCCGTGAGCGTGGCCGCCTCCGCGCCGACCATGCCCGCAAAGGAACGCAACAGGCCGGGCGCGTGGGTTGCGTAGTCCGCATCCTCCCCCTTCTGACCTGAATCCGCCAGGATCCTGGCCACCCGCCGTTGCTCCCGGTCATAGCCATAGAAATACAGCCCGGTCAGAGAGGCCGCAAAGAAGAAGTTGGCCCAGGCCATGCCGAACATGGCCGGAAATACGTTCCGGGCCAGCCCGTGGGAAATCTCCGGTCCGTAGACCCGTTCCAGCAATTCCGGGCCGAGCAGACCGCCGGCTGTCAGGGCGCAGAAAAAGGACCAAGCCGTGTCCTTGGCCTGGCGCAGTTGCAGCAGGCTGTGCGTCCTGCGCCACTGCCGCGCCTCGGGCGTGCCGTCGGACTCGTCCCGTGGACCCAGGCCCGCCAGTCGCCGGATGCGGACCTGTTCCATAAGCTGGTCGTAAGCGCGTTTTTCGGTCCAACCCTCGGACGCCCAGCCCAGCTTCCGGCAGATGTTGATGCCCCCCTTGCGGTAGAAGACCGCCACGAGTTTGTCCGGTTCCGGATCATCGGGGCGGCGCTGCACCATGCGGTAGGCCACATGGGGCAGGAAGGAACGGATCCATTGCTGGTCATTGCCGGACAGCAGGGAACGCAGGTGTTCGTAGGCCTTACGAGCGGTCCAACCCTGGGAGGCGCGGCCCACCAGCTCACAGATCTTCAGACCGTCGCGGTTGTAGTAGATGGCGAAGCAGGCGTCTGCGGGAGCGGAACCCCCGGACGCCAGAGAACAGGCCGCCACGAACGGATACGCTGTCTTGATCCAGTTGCCCATGCGCGCCTCCCTGGTTCCGCGAGAACGGAAGAGGATTCCCGCCGGGCGCCTGAAGGCGCGCCAACACGCAGGGAGGAAGGCTGGGTTCGCAAGAGCGGGAATGGGCGGACGGGTTCGAGGAAACGTGCTGCGGGAGCCTGAAAGCGCCGGTTCGATGCCGTATTACAAAGCCATTGGCGGAAGCGGGTTGCTTCCTGCGTAGCGCATTTGGGGGGTCGAAGGCAATGCAGCGGGAAAAATTATAAAGAGCAAGTGTTTTACCTTGGAATAATGAGGGAAACGGTCTTCCTGTGACGGCTTGCGCAGCGGCCTTGGTGTGTCAGCCTTCCGCGTTCAGGGCCAGCGCCACGATGATGGCTCCCAGGATGAGCAGAACCAGGACCACCACGAGACAGAAGCCGCGCGGAGCGGAAGATGCCGCCGGTTTCGCCGGTACGGCAAAGATCCGTTGGGGTGAAGGCGATCCGGTAAGGTATCGATACGTGTCGGGCGTGAACATGGATACCTCCAGGCGAAACATCGAGCAAGAGTTTCATGCATTCGCTCGCATGCTTCCCGAGCGGTGTATACGCTTTCACCGCCCTCGGGCTGGTGTCCGGAACGCTGTGGCGGGTCTAGAATGTGGGACTGCTGTGGACAGGTTGGACGACAGGCACAAGGCCTGATCCGCTCCTCCTCCCTTGTCAGTACGTCCCGCCTGAGCTCCCACGCCGGTGTGCTCTTGCCTCTTACAAAGGAAATTGCCGCCGTTTCCCGATCCGCAAGCTCGCGTTGTTCGCAGACAGCTCATGCAAAATTGTTAGTGCGCAATAGCGACGTTTTGAGAAAAAGATTATATGAAATCTTCAAATGATTCTATAATTTCATGCATATTAAATCGAGTGTACATTTCTTCAAGCCTGTATATATGTTCTGTGGATGATAAATTGTATACGCTTTTGTCTGGAAATTTTTTATATCTTGATGCCATAGCTTCTCGCTCATAGTAAAGGTGTACCAAGTTTTTGATTAAATCGGCAGTGGTAGCGTTAAAAAGATTTTTATTCATAATATAGTTTTCAAGAGATTCAATAAGTGCAGGGTCTGGTCTAATGTCAAATTGCTTTGCGACGTGCGCACACAGAGCCATCGTTTGTTTGTATATAAATATTCTCTTTTCAAGAACAGAGTAATTTGTTTGCTTTTCAAGCATGCTGTTTTGCCTGCGCTGTAGCAAATGTGTTTGCCAGGCAATCCAGGTTGTTAAAAAAACTGCAATCACAGATACAAGGTCTGAAATGTTGATGTTATAATCGAAAGATAATTCATGTAACATAGAATGCCGCTTCGTCAAATTTAAGATGCTAAATAGATGGTGCTGCACTTCGAGCGAAAAAGCTAGTGTGCTTATGCTGGGGCCGAAAAGCAACGGCCAATCTATAGTTTCCGTTGCTCGTTTTCGTTTTGTCCGCCAACTCCCCCTCCCCAACTTGATCTTTTTTCGTTTCTCTGGTCTGGAAGGTCAGCGCCCGTCCCCACGTGCATCCCATACGGATGATGCCGCCCGGAGCGCCGCAGGCGGACCGGGCCGATGAGCGGTTTTGGGGGAAGGGGAGCGTGGGGGGAAACCCCTTTTTGCAAAAAGGGGTTTCCCCCCACACTCGCTCCGACTTCCTCGTGCAGCCTGATCCGGAGCGTTGAAATGCCACGAAAGGACCAAGCCATGACCGACCAGACGCCTGATTTTCTCAACGACATGCCGCAGCTCGCTCCGGGCGAGAAGTTCCAGTTCCGTTGCCATCCGGGTGTGGACTGCTTCAACGCCTGTTGCAGCGACCTGAACCTGATGCTCACTCCGTATGATGCGCTACGTCTGCGCCGAGCCCTGGGACTGTCCAGCCGCGAGTTCGTGCAGCGCCATGCCATGGTTTCGGCGGGGCGGGACCTGGGTTTTCCGCTGATGCAGATGCGCATGCTGGACGATGCGCGGCGGAGCTGTCCGTTTGTGCGTCCGGAGGGCTGTTCGGTGTATGGGGACCGTCCCGGAGCGTGCCGCACGTATCCGCTGGGCCGGGCGTCCATGCTGAACGACGAGGGCGAGTTGAAGGAATATTTTTTCATCGTGCGCGAACCGCACTGCAATGGATTCTTGCAGGACGGGGAGTGGTCCTCGGGCGAATGGCTCCGGGATCAGGGACTGGAGGCCTATAACGAGGCCAACGACCGGTTCATGCGTTTGATGAACCGCTGGAAGAAGGTGGGTAAGCCTTTGGACGAGCGGCAGGTGAACATGGCGTTTCTGGCCCTGTTCCAGCCGGACGATTTTCAGCGTTTTGTGCGCGACATGAAGCTTTTTGCGCGGGTGGACGCGGACGAGGCCCGGCAAAAGGCGGTCCTGGAGGACGAGGAAGCGGCGCTGGGCTTTGGTGTGGACTGGCTGGAGCTGGTGCTGCTGGGCAAGAGCGAGGGGCTGGAAAAGAAATGAGCGCGAGCGGAAACGGGGCGCGGCTGCCAGCAAATCCGAAGCTGAACACGATGGCGTCGTTCCGGGAGATTCGGGACGGCTTGCCGGAAGGCTATCGACTGGTCTTCACCAATGGCTGTTTCGACATCCTGCATCCGGGGCATGTGGACCTGCTCCAGCGGGCGCGCAATCTGGGCGACGGGCTGATTTTGGGGTTGAATTCGGATGCCTCGGTGCGTCGGCTGGGCAAGGGGGCGGAGCGTCCGTTGAACAGCGAGGCGGAGCGCGCCTTTGTGCTGGCGGGTCTGAGCTGTGTGGATTTCATAGTGATTTTTGACGAAGACACGCCGTTGGAGCTGGTCCGGGCCGTGCGGCCGAGCGTGCTGGTCAAGGGCGGGGACTGGCCCGTGGAAAAGATTGTGGGCCGGGAAGTCGTGCAGGCGGACGGCGGGGAAGTGGTCAGCCTGCCGCTGCTGGCAGGTTATTCCACCACCGCGCTGGTGGAGCGGATTCGGGGTGGTTTGCGCTGATCAAAGACCGGGCAGGGTCGTCCAGCTTGACAATTGTGCTGATGCGAGGTATGAAAATCGGCTCATACCGAATTTGGGCCAGTAGCTCAGTTGGCAGAGCCACCGGCTCATAACCGGTCGGTCCCAGGTTCGAATCCTGGCTGGCCTACCAACAATCCCCCCGAATGGTTCCGGGGCCGAGGAAGGAAGTATTGCCGCAGGCCGAGGTTTCCAAGAAACCGCTTTCCTCGCCGAAATACGAGAGGCATGGAAGCTCCCCCAGGGGAAACCCTAGGGGAGCATCTTTTTTTCGGGGTATGCTCTAACATATGAAAATTAAAGAAGTTATTTCCGTAGTGCAAAGTTTGGCCCCGGAGCGGTACGCTGCTTCCTGGGACAATTCCGGGGTGCAAGTGCGCGGCACGCGGCAGGAGGCCCAGCGCGTGGCCGTATGCCTTGATCCCCTGCCGGAACGGCTCGCCGAGGCCCTGGACTGGGGCGCGGATCTCGTGGTCGCACACCACCCCCTCTTTCTCAAGCCCACCCCGCCCACTACCGAAGGTCCGTATCTCGCAGCGTTGCGGCTGCTGCTGCCTGCCGGAGTCTGGTTGTACTCCGCGCATACCTCCCTGGACTCGCGGCCTTACGGCCCGGCCTGCTGGCTGGGCGACGAACTGGGCCTGGAAGGACGCCGTGCTCTGGAGCCGAGCCGCAGTTTTGGCGCGCTTTCGGTTTCTTTTTTTCTGGAGGAGGACCTCGGCGAGGAACTGGCCGACGCCCTGGCCGAGGTGGACGGCGTGTTCGGCATCGGGCAGGACGCCACGGGCGAAGTGCGCCTGCTCTGCCACGAGGCGGCCTGGTCGCCCCTGCGCGAGGCTCTGGACGAGGTCCTGGCCGCGTTGGGCAGCGGACATACTCAATATTTTTTGACCCAGATGCGGTCGCCTTCCGAGGACGTGGGTTTTGGCGAGGTGGGGCTGCTGCCCGGGGCGCTGGATTACGACGCGTTTGCCGCCCGGCTTGGCGCGCTTCTGGGCGCGGGTTTCTGGACCGAGGTCGGTCCCCGGCCCGAACAGGTCCGGCGCGTGGCCTATCTGCCCGGCTCTGGAGCCTCGGCGCTGGAAGCGGCCCTGGCCGCGCAGGCGGATGTGTTCATCACGGGTGACGTGAAGTACCATCAGGCCCTGGATGCGGCGGGCGCGGGGCTGCATGTGCTGGATGTGGGCCATTTTCCCCTGGAAGAGGAAATGATGCGCCGCTTTGCCACGGAGTTGGCAACGGCGCTTCCCGGTGTGGAGCTGCGCTTTTTTCCGGGCCGCGATCCCTTTGCGGTCCGCATGAACGGGTGATCCCCGGCCCCTGTGCCGGTTCGCGAATAGAGAAAAGGTGAGGACGTATGTATCAGAAGCAAATCGAACAACTGGTGGTTTTGCAGAGCGTTGACGACGAGATCATCGGCCTGCGCGAGGAACTGGACGGCGCTCCGCGCGAGCTGGCCGAGCTGGAAAGCCTGCTGCAGTCCTATGACGAGCGCACCGCGCAGGTCGACGAGAAGCTGGACCTGCTGAAGTTGCAGCAGAAGCGGCTCGACGACGAGATCGAAGAGGATGCGAGCAAGGTCAAGAAGAGCAAGAACAAGCTCATGATGGCCAGCAACACCAAAGAATATCACGCCATGATGCGCGAGATGGACAGCCTGGAAAAGCTGAACCGCATGCGCGAGGAAGAGCGTGTGGCCGTGGTGGAGGAGCTTGCGCGCCAGAAAGAGGCCAAGAGCGAGTTGGACGAGGAGGTCGGCACGGTTCGTGTGGACTTCGACGCCAAGAAGGCCACCCTGGACGAGCGCGTGCAGCAGGCCCAGAAGCGGCTGGACGCTCTGGACAAGAAGCGCAAGAAAGCGGGCAAGGTCGTGCCCGCGCCCATCCTGGGCCGCTATGAGTTCATCCGCTCCCGGCTGCGCAATCCGGTTATCGTCCCGGTTACCGAGGGCATCTGCAGCGGCTGCTGCATCATGATCCCCCCGCAGATCTACAATGAGCTGCAAAAGGGCAAGCAGATTCTCTCCTGTCCCAACTGCCAGCGGCTGATCTACTGGGTGGAGCATACCCCGGTTCCGTCCGCCGAAGACTAGCCGTTGCCAGGATTTCCGAGGCCGGGGCGGCTTTTGCGTCGCTCCGGTTTCTGATAGGCTGCATTTTGGAGTCGGACAGGTCGTCGCTGCGGCGCAAGCCGTGGAGGAAAGTCCGGGCTCCGCAGGGCAGGACGCTGGGTAACACCCAGCGGGAGCGATCCCGGGAAAGTGCCACAGAAAACAGACCGCCCGCCGGGGCAACCCGGCAGGTAAGGGTGAAACGGTGGGGCAAGAGCCCACCAGCGGCTGCGGTGACGCAGTCGGCTAGGTAAACCCCGTCCGGAGCAAGACCAAATAGGGGAGCTGGCCGGCCCGGCCACGTGGCTCCCGGGTAGGTTGCTAGAGATTCGCGGTAACGCGCGTCCCAGAGGAATGACGACCGCCCCGCAAGGGGAGACAAAACCCGGCTTATCGTCCGGCTCCATTTGTCGAATCGAAAGGCCCGTTCCGGTGAACACCGGGGCGGGCCTGCACAAACCAGCGGAAAAGACGTGAGCAAACGCGGCGAAACCTGGGCCATCATCCTGGCCGCCGGAAGCGGAACCCGCCTGGCCTCGGCCACGGGCGGGGAACGCAAGCAGTTCCTGGCCCTGGACGGCGCGCCCCTGTACTGGCGCTCGGCGCGCACCCTTGCGGCCGCGCCGCGCGTGCGCGGACTGGTTTTCGTCTTTCCGCCCTCGGAACGCCAGGAACGCGAGCAGGAACTGGCCGCGCTGTTCCAGAGCGATCCCCTGGGCCTGCCCTGGAGGACCGCTTCCGGCGGGGAGCGGCGGCAGGACTCGGTGCGCAACGGACTGGCCATCCTGCCCGGCGAAGCCACCGCGGTGCTCGTGCATGACGCGGCCCGGCCTTTTGCCTCGGCCGCGCTGGTCCGGCGGGTGCTCGACGCGCTGGACGCGGGGAGCCCGGGCGTTGTTCCGGCCCTGGCCGTGACCGATACGGTCAAGCGCGTGGACGGGGATGACCAGGTGCTGGAAACCCTGCGCCGCCAGGAGCTGCGCGCCGTGCAGACCCCGCAGGGCTTTGCGCGCAACGTGCTGGAGCTGGCCCACGCTCGCGCCGAGGCCGGGGGCTGGGAGGTCACGGACGACGCCTCCATGGTTGAGCGGCTGGCCCGGGAGGGACTTTCCGATCCGGTCATCACGGTGGAAGGCGAGGAGGGCAACGTGAAGATCACCACTCCCGGCGACCTGGAGCGGCTGCGCCCGTCCCAGGTCGAAGAGCCGGTCACGGGCTGGGGCTACGACGTGCATCGCTACCGCCTGCATGAAAGCGAAACGCCGGCCCGGCCCATGGTCCTGGGCGGCGAACCCATTCCGGGCGCGCCCGAGGTGCTGGCCCACTCGGACGGCGATGTGCTGCTGCACGCGCTCACAGACGCCATTCTGGGCTGCTGCGCGGGCGGGGACATCGGTGACCATTTTCCGGACACCGACACCGCGCATGAGAATCAGAGCAGCGCCATTTTCGTCAAGGAGGCCCAGTCCCGGGCACGGGAGCGGGGCGTGCGCATTGTGGGCGCGGACCTCACGGTCATTGCCCAGGTTCCCCGGCTCGGCCCGCACAAGGAGCGCATCCGCGCCAACATCGAGCGTCTGCTGGAACTTGCGCCGGGTCGTGTGAACGTCAAGGCCACCACCGAGGAGCACCTCGGATTCACGGGAGAGAAAAAAGGCATCAAGGCCGTGGCCTGCGTCAGCGCGCTGCGGACCCGCATGGCCGAGGGAGGGGAGAAATGACGAAAGGGAAACAGATTCTGCTGCTTGTGGGCATCGGTGCGCTGCTGCTCGTGGCGGGATACTTCGGAGCCGTGTTCATGGCCGGCCACATGGCCGAGCAGAAGGTCAAGGAGTTCTTCGCGGGCATGGACGACGTGGCCCATGCGGAATACGGCAAGGTGGAGGTCGGTCTTTTCAGTCACGAGGCCGTGATCCACGACCTGAACGTGGCCGTTCTCGGCGGCAGGGACATCCGGGTCGAGACGTTCACCCTTTCGCGTTACGAGGAGCAGGACGGACTGCCCCACGTGCTCAAGGTCCGCTTTGCGGGCGTGACCCTGCCCGTGACTCCCGAATATTTCGGCGCTTCCGCCACGGACATGCAGGCCATGGGCTACGAGGAGTTTCGCTGCGATTACGCCATGGATTATGAATACCACGAAAAGGACAAGAGTTTTGACCTGCGGGAGTTGTCCATGGCGGTGGCCGACGCCGGAGAGCTCCAGCTCTCCTTCAAACTCGCCAACGTGAATTTGAAGGATCTTGTAAACGGCGGGTCGAGTGCCATGCTCGTGGGCATCGCGGGCGCGAGCCTGCGCTACGCGGACGATTCCCTGCTGAGCCGGGCCGTGCGCGTCGCCGCCGCGGATGAGAACCTCAGCGAGGAACAGCTCATGGAGCGGTTTCATACGGCCATCGACGCGGAGATCGAAACCAACCGCGACCAGGGCGAGCCGTTCACGGTCCAGGTGTTGGAGCAGCTCCGACGTTTCATGGACAACCGCAAGTCCCTCAGCGTCACGCTGGCGCCGTCCGAACCCGTGGCCGTGCTCCAGCTTCTGGGGCTGGAGGACACGGCGAAAGTGGTGGACACCCTGGGCATCAGAGTGGAAGCGGAATAGATCAATATTTCGATAAACAAAATAGTTATGATTGGAGTATTTTAATGCGCCTGTACAATACCATGTCCGGCGGCAAGGAGGAGTTCACCCCGCTGAGCGGCAACAAGGTGAACATGTACGTCTGCGGCATCACGGCCTACGACCTCTGCCACATCGGCCATGCCCGTTCCAGCGTGGTCTTTGACGTGCTGGTGCGCTACCTGCGGCATAAAGGATACGATGTGACCTTTATCCGCAATTTCACGGACATCGACGATAAGATCATCAATCGCGCCAACGAGACCGGAGTGGACCCGGCGGCCCTGGCCGCGCGGTTCATCGACGAGTTCTACG
>JBFWMD010000008.1:0-73007 GCA_050251775.1 Desulfovibrio sp. | reverse complement strand
CGAGGTTGTTCAGGCTCATGGCCAGGTCCGGGAGGAACGCCTCGGGCATTTGCTCTGCCAGTGTGCGGCGGATGTCCACGGCCTGCTGCGCCGGTTCCAGTGCCTCGCGCTTCTGCCCCAGGTCCGCGAGTCTGTTCGCGAGGTTGTTCAGGCTTCCGGCCAGGTCCGGGAGGTACACCTCGGGCATTTGCTCTGCCAGTGTGCGGCGGATATTCACGGCCTGCTGCGCCGGTTCCAGCGCTTCGATTTTTCGTCCCAGGTCCGAGAGCCTGATCGCGAGGTTGTTCAGGCTTCCGGCCAGGTCCGGGAGGTACGCCTCGGGCATTTGCGCTGCCAGTGTGCGGTAGCTGTCCACGGCCTCTTGCGCCGGTTCCAGTGCCTCGCTTTTCCGCCCCAGCTCCGCGAGCATGGTCGCGAGGTTGTTCAGGCTCATGGCTAGGTCAGGAAGGAACGCCTCCGGCATCTGTTCTGCCAGTGTGCGGTAGATGCCCATGGCCTCCTGCGCCGGTTCCAGTGCCTCGCTTTTTCGTCCCAGGTTTGAAAATCTTACCGACAGATTGTTCAGATTCGTGGCAAGTCGCGGCAGGTCTGGTTCTGGCTGGGCTCGAAGTATCTCCATCATGCTCTTAGTAATGGACATACTGAATTTGGCCAGAGCCGTGTGCTGCTCAGGCAGGGAGTTGCCCAGAGCAATAAGCATTTCCAGATTGGTTTCCGCCTCTGCCGCATATTCCAACCATTTCAGGACAACATGTGTTTTTGTATCGTCCCGGTCATAGACATCCAGGACGCAACGCAGCAGCGTCTGGAGCACGGCAAGGGGCGTTTTGTCGTGGGCCGCAAGTAACGTGGGCTCGGGATTCCGGCACAGGGAAAGCCGCAAAAGCAGAGCCATGCTGCCCACGGGGTCGGGCAGGATCGGGGCCATGCCCGTGATTTCCGGTCGGTTTTCCGGGGTCGTGGTCAGGCGCGGCAGCGCCAGCTCCAGAAGGTCGGCAACGGCTCCTGGTCCGCCATTGACCGTAAGTTGGAGATGTTGCAGTTCTCCGCCCACGGCATCCACAAGGTCCTGCCGCGCAATGCCGTTGCAAAGCGTGGCCACGGCGGTCATCTGTTCGAGGATGGTTTGGGTGGCCTTGTCTTCGGAAAAGAGCGCCACTCGATTCAGTTCGCGCTTGGCCTGGGCGCGCAGGAGGTCCTTCTTGCCCAGCCGCAACGCGTAGCTGAGTCCGTGCTGGTCCACGGCAAAGGCGAACATCATCAGGTAGAGCGGCTGGCCGCCCCAGGGAGCCTCCCGCAACCGTTGGTCCACTGCTTCCCCGGCGTCGCAAACCTCCGCGAGCCGTTTGGATTCCAGTGCCCGGAGCGTTTCCTCCACCATCCGACGCCGCTCCCCGGCTTCTTGCAGCGGTTGCAGCCGGATCGGCCCGGCGTCCAACATCCGCTCGGGAAGGGTATGTGCGGTGCTGTTGCCCCTGCCCAGCACGGATTGCAGCCAGCCGGTCTCCCGGTCCGCATACCGTTCCAGGAGCACAAGCCGCAGGGGATGCTGGAGCGCGGCCTCATGGCTGAGCAGCGCCTCCAGGAGTTTGTTGATTCCTCCCGCAAAGGGAGCTGCGTAGTCGATCACGGCCAGCGTGGGTTTTTGCAGGGCCGCAGGGCCGCACAGGAGGTTCTCCCCGGCGGCCCGCACGGCGTGCCCTTTGAGCAGGCCCACGTCCCAGCGGGGCTTGCCTTTAGCGTCGCATTGGCCGAACGCTTTCCGGCACAGGTGCATGGCCAGTCGGGTCTTGCCCGCGCCGCCTTCGCCTGTGAGCACGCAGAAGGAAACCTTGTGTTCGCTCTCGAACAGCCAGGACTTGAGTTTTGCCAGGATATCGTCCCGGCCGATGAGTTTTTGGACCAGGAAGGCCTGGGGCGCGAGCAGGGCCGCGCTCCGCTCCGCAATGGGCGGCGTGAGCGTGGCGATGGGCAGGAGCGGAAGCTTGGCCGCCCCGATGTTGATCGTGTTTCCGCTGCCGATTGTATTGACGTTGATGCAGCTGCTGCCGGAGGTGATCTGTTGTGCGTTGCCCATGGCAAAGGTGATAACGGAAATCGGATCGCACTGTAAACAAAAAAGGCCCTGCGCCGAAACGCAGGGCCTTGTGGTATCAGGGGATTGAGCGGCTCTAGCCCGCAGCCACAATGGCCTTGACCTTGGCCAGGGCGGCGGGGATGCCGTCCGGGTTGGTTCCTCCGGCCTGGGCCATGTCGGGCCGACCGCCGCCACCACCGTCCACTTCGGCGGCGGCCTGCTTCACGAGGTCGCCCGCCTTGAAGCGGCCCAGCAGGTCCTTGGTCACGGCCACGATCAGCGAGACCTTGCCGTCCTCGTGTTTGGCGGCCAGGGCGATGACGCCGGATTCCACCTTGGTGCGCAGGGCGTCCATTTGTTCGCGCATGATTTTGACGTTGGGGGCTTCGATTTCCGCCGCCAGCACCTGGACGCCGTTCACGTCCGTGATGTCGGCCAGCAGGTCGCGGCCCGCGCCCGAGGCCAGCTTGGCCTGGAGCCGTTCCATTTCCTTGTGGACGGCCTTGACCTCGGCCTGGAGCGTCTGGATGCGTTCGGCAATGGAGCCGGTTCCGGTCTTGAGCAGGGCGGCGGCGTCGCGGTAGGCGTTGCGCTCGTCCTGGAGCTGGTTCAGGGCGTTCCAGCCCGTGGCGGCCTCGATGCGGCGGATGCCTGCGGCCACGCCGGATTCGGAGAGGATCACGAAGGGGCCGGTCTGGCCGGTGTAGGAGAGGTGCGTGCCGCCGCAGAGTTCCATGGACACGCCCGGAACCTGGACCACGCGGACCTCGTCGCCGTATTTTTCGCCGAACAGGGCAGTGGCGCCTTTTTTTACGGCGTCCGCATTGCTCATGACCTCGGTCTGGACCTTTTCGTTGGCTAGGATGGCGCGGTTGACCTCGTCCTCGACCTTGCGGATTTCCTCGCTGGTCATGGCGCTGATGTGCGTGAAGTCGAAGCGCAGCCGGTCCGGACCCACCAGGGAGCCGGACTGGTTCACGTGGTCGCCGAGGACCTTGCGCAGGGCCGCGTGCAGCAGGTGCGTGGCCGTGTGGTTGCGCTGGGTGGCCATGCGGGTGTCCTTGTCCACGCGCAGCTTGATGTCCTTGCGGTCCTCAATGACGCCTTCGATGACGGTGATCTTGTGGGCCGTGAGTTCCGGGGAGGGCTTGACCGTGTCGAGCACCTCGGCCTTGCCGGTCAGGGATTCGGCCTTGCCCGCATCGCCGACCTGTCCGCCGGATTCGCCGTAGAAGGGCGTCTCCACGGTGACGAGCCAGCCGTTTTCCCCGGCGGAGAGTTTTTCCACGCGTTCGCCGCGCTCGCTGAGCAGCGCCTTGACCCGGGTGTCCTCGGTGAGGGTTTCGTAGCCCGTGAACTTGGAGCTGACGCTTTTTTCCAGCAGGCTGCGGAACAGGGTGGCCACATCCTTCTCGCCCGAGCCTTTCCAGGCTTTTTTGGCGCGCTCCCGCTGTTCCTTCATGCAGGCGTTGTACGCGGGCTCGTCCACGGAGAGCCCCTGCTTCTCGGCCACGTCGTTGACGATGTCGATGGGGAATCCGTAGGTGTCGTAAAGCTTGAACGCGGCTTCGCCGGAGATGACCGTGCCCCTGGCCAGCTTCACGGCGGCCATTTCGTCCTCGAGCATGGCCAGGCCCTTGTCCAGGGTCTGGGAGAAGCGTTCCTCCTCCTCGCGCACGACCTTTTCCATGAACTCGCGGGTCTTGACCACCTCGGGGAAGGCGTGGCCCATTTCATCCACGACCTTTCCGGCGGTCTTCCAGAGGAAGGAGTCCTGGAGGCCGATGAGCCTGCCGAAGCGGTAGGCGCGGCGGATCAGGCGGCGCAGCACGTAGCCGCGACCCTCGTTGGAGGGCATGACCTGATCGGGAATCAGGAAGGCGATGGCCCGGCTGTGGTCGGCGATGACCTGGAGCGCGGTATCGGTTTCCGGGTCCTCGCGGTATTTCTTGCCCGCGAGTCCGGCGGCGTAGTCGATGATCGGGGTGAAGAGGTCGGACTCGTAGTTGGACTGGACGCCCTGGCACACAGCGGCGATGCGCTCCAGACCCATGCCCGTGTCGATGGACGGGCGGGGCAGGTTGGTGCGGGTTCCGTCCTCGGCCTGGTCGTACTGCATGAACACGAGGTTCCAGATTTCCAGGAAGCGGTCGCAGTCGCACTGGCCGATGCCGCAGTCGGGTCCGCAGCACATCTCCTCGCCCTGGTCGATATGGACCTCGGAGCAGGGGCCGCAGGGTCCGGTGTCGCCCATGGACCAGAAGTTGTCCTTGTCGCCCAGGCGGTAGATGCGTTCCGGGGCCACGCCCGCGACCTTCTGCCAGAGCTTGGCGGCCTCGTCGTCATCCTTGTAGATGGTGATGTAGAGCTTGTCCTTGGGCAGCTTCAGTTCTTCGGTGAGGAACTGCCAGCAGAAGCGGATGGCGTCCTCCTTGAAGTAGTCGCCGAAGGAGAAGTTGCCGAGCATCTCGAAGAAGGTGTGGTGGCGTGCGGTGCGGCCCACGTTTTCGAGGTCGTTGTGCTTGCCGCCCACGCGCAGACACTTCTGAGAGGTGGTGGCGCGCTTGTAGTCGCGTTTTTCCTGGCCCAGAAAGGTCTTCTTGAACTGCACCATGCCCGCGTTGGTGAAGAGCAGGGACGGGTCGTCCTTGGGCACAAGGGAGGAGGAATGGACCCGGCTGTGGCCGTGCTGTTCGAAATATGCCAGGAATTTTTCTCGGATTTCAGCGGCGTTCATATGTTCTCGTTGCTCCACGAAATGGAAGAGTCGAAAAAACGCGGCCACATTGCGCGCGGCCGTGCCCTTCGTCGGGTTGAAATGGCTTGTTATTCGTCGAAATCGCCGGGGTTTTCCGACTCGGCGTCGTCCCCGTCCGCAGCCGCAGCCTTGGCCGGCGGCAGACCGTTGACGCCCAGATGCTCCTTGAGCTTTTCGCGGATCTGTGCGGCGAGATCGGGATTTTCCTGGAGGTACTGGCGCACGTTTTCCTTGCCCTGGCCGAGGCGCTCGCTGCCAAAGGCGAACCAGGCGCCGGACTTGTCCACGATGCCCGCTTCCACGCCCATGTCGAGCAGCTCGCCCTCGTGGGAGATGCCCGTGCCGTAGAGCACGTCGAAGAGAGCCTCGCGGAAGGGCGGAGCCACCTTGTTCTTGACCACCTTGACCCGTGCGCGGATGCCGAAGACCTCGTCCTTGTCCTTGAGGGTTTGGATGCGGCGGATGTCCATGCGCACGGAGGCGTAGAACTTCAGTGCGTTGCCGCCGGAGGTGGTTTCGGGGTTGCCGTAGCCGGTCATGCCGATCTTCATGCGGATCTGGTTGATGAACAGGACCACGGTGCGCGACTTGTGGATGGTTCCGGTGAGTTTGCGCAGGGCGTGAGACATGAGCCGGGCCTGTCCGCCCACCTGGGTCTCGCCCATGTTGCCTTCCAGTTCGGCCTGGGGGATCAGCGCGGCCACGGAGTCGATGACCACCACGTCCACCGCGCCGGAGCGCACGAGCAGATCGGCGATCTCCAGGGCCTGTTCGCCGTAGTCGGGCTGGGAAATGAGCAATTCGTCGGTCTTCACGCCGAGCCGTCGGGCGTAGCTGATGTCCAGGGCATGCTCGGCGTCCACGAAAGCGGCGGTTCCGCCCTGTTTCTGCGCCTCGGCGATGAGGTGCAGGGCCAGGGTGGTCTTGCCCGATGATTCCGGGCCATAGATTTCGGACACGCGCCCGCGCGGGACGCCACCCACGCCCAGGGCGATGTCCAGGGCGATGGAGCCCGTTGGGATGACCGGGATGGCCTGGTGGGCATCCTCGTCCATGCGCATGATCGAGCCTTTGCCGAATTTGCGCTCGATGGTGGTTATGGCGGTTCCCAGGGCCTCCTTGCGAAGCTCTTCGGGATTCGGTTTCTTGGCGGCCATTCCTCTCCTCCGGTACGTTCGATTGTTGGGCAGTCGAGGGATAGCAGATCGGAAGGCCAGCGGCAACTGCCGACAACGGCCCAATCCCGGGCGTGCGGGCCCGTCTGGAAATTCTACTCGACAACAGGGTGGCATATATGTATATGATCAAGAGTTAAATTCAAGTTTTTTCAAGGGAGGCCACCCGGCCCGCAAGGAAGATGCCTTTGATTCGAAGGATTTCCATCCGGGATCTCAAGCCCGGAATGCACGTGGCGGGCAGGCCGTCCAGTCCGCTGCTGGAGGCCCAGCGCGTCTATGCCGTGGAGGGCTACGTGCGTTCCGTGGACGAGG
Organism: Desulfovibrio sp.; assembly: GCA_050251775.1. Taxonomy (GTDB): domain Bacteria; phylum Desulfobacterota; class Desulfovibrionia; order Desulfovibrionales; family Desulfovibrionaceae; genus Paucidesulfovibrio. The sequence goes on along the minus strand of JBFWMD010000008.1, from coordinate 66,682 downwards.
TCTTGAACATTGCTCGCCAGGGCTACCGCGAGGTTTTTGTGGACCTGCGCTCAGCCCTTTTGGACCGGGGGCCGGGCCGAGGTTCCGCTGATCTGGACCGGGAACTGGAACGCCTGCCCGAGCGGACCGCTGTGGCGAGCTTCAGCGACGGGGATCCCGAGGGACTCCGGCTTCCAGCGGAAATTGAAACCGCGCGGGCGCTGTACGCCGAGACGCTCCAGGTGGCCCGCCAACTTTTTGCCCAGGCGGCCCAGGGTCGCCCTCTGGATCTGTACGCGGCCAGTAACGCCGTGGACGCGCTGCTGGACGGCGTGCGCGTCAATGCCACGGCCTCGCTCTGGGCCGCGCGGCTCCAGGAAGGCGGCGCACGGCTGCATGTCCATTCCGTGAACGTCTCCCTGCTGGCTGCGGCTTTTGGCCTCTCCCTCGGCCTGGAGCGCGAGTTCGTGTCCCGCATCGCCCTGGCCGGGCTGCTGCATGACCTCGGCCAGACCCGGCTGTCCATGGAGTTGACCATGCGGCATCACGGACTGACGCCCGGCGAACACGCCCTTTTTGCCCGCCATCCCGAAGAGGGCGAGGCCCTTTTACAACGCCAGGGCGGCGTGCCCGAGAGCGTGCTCCGGGCCGTGCGCGAGCACCATGAACAGCACGACGGCAAAGGCTACCCGGCGCGGATCGCCGGGACGCAACGCAGCCTGTCCGGCCGGGTACTGGCTCTGGCGGACCAGTTCGATCAGCTGGCGCGGCCCGGCAGCGACCCGTGGTCCGAATCCCCGGCGCGCGCCGTGACTCTGCTTTACGCCGGACGAGGAACCGTGCATGCCGCCGAGGAGCTGGAACACTTCGTCCGTTTCGTGGGCGTGTATCCGCTCGGCACAATGGTCCGCCTTTCGGACGGCCGCGTGGGCATGGTCTGGCTGCACGACCCGGAAAACCCCCTGGGGCCGCTGGTCAATGTGGCCTTTGATCCGCATCTGCGGCCCGTACGGTCCGAGCGGGTGAACCTCCCGGGCTCCGGCGCTTCCGCCCTTCGGGTGCAAGAGGTCATCCCGCCGGGACAATTGCAAATCTCCCCCCGCGAAATCTCCCCGCTGCGGAGCTGAGGCCCGAAAGGAGCGAAACTTGCGCTCCGGGCGCGGCTCACGTATGAGACCCCGGCCATGAACAAGCAATACGACGCCCTGGCTCTTTTTTCCGGCGGGCTGGATTCCATCCTGGCCTGCAAGGTGGTGCAGGATCAGGGCCTTTCGGTCCTGGGCCTGCATTACATTTCGCCTTTTTTCGGAAAACTCGACAAACTGGCGCGCTGGAGCCGGCTCTACGGTGTGGAGATCGTGCCTGTGGACATCTCCGAGGCCTACGTGGAAATGCTCACCCATCCGGCCAACGGCTACGGCAAGCTGATCAACCCCTGCATCGATTGCAAGATTCTGATGCTCTCCCACGCCCGCACCCTGCTGGCCGAATACGGCGCGAAATTTCTCATCTCCGGCGAGGTCGTGGGCCAGCGGCCCATGTCCCAGCGGCGCGACACCCTGAACCTGATCCGCAACGCCGCGGACGTGAAGGACGTGCTGCTGCGGCCGCTCAGCGCCCGCAAGCTCGACCCCACGCCCATGGAGGAGAGCGGCCTCGTGAACCGCGAGGGCCTGCTGGACATGGGGGGCCGGGGCCGCAAGCGGCAGATGGCCATGGCGCGCGGAACTTACGGTTTCAAGGAACTGCCCACGCCGGGCGGCGGCTGCCTGCTGACCGAGTGCGAATCCGCAGGGCGATTCTACCAGATTCTCCGGAACCATCCCGCTCCGGGGCTGTCCGATTTTCTGGTCTCCAACCAGGGTCGCCAGCTCTGGGCCGGGGAGCACTGGCTGGCCGTGGGCCGCAACCAGGACAACAACACCCGCTTGCGCGAGTTGGTCGCGCCTGCGGACTACGCTCTGTATGTGCTCGATTTTCCGGGTCCGTTCGCTCTGGGCCGCCCCATGCCGGGCCGGGCCTGGAGTCCGGACACGGTGCGCGAAGCCGCGTCCCTCGTGGCCTCCTATTCGCCGAAGGCCGTGGCCTCGGGCGGTCCGGTGCGCGTGTCTGTCTCGCGCGGGGAGATCCAGCGCGAGATCGTGGTCACGCCCTGCCGCGAAACCCCGCTGGGCTGGGCCGAGCCGGACATGGACGGCCTCAAGGAATGGAAAGTGGAACGGGCCGAGGCCCGGAATACGTTGTCCTAGCAATCAATCTCGGGCATAATCACAAAACATATGCTGCACGACATCATCTTTTTCTTCATCGCCGCGGGCCTGCTCTGGGCCGGAGCGAACTGGATCGTGAACTCGGCCTCGGCCATTGCCCGGACCTTCAAGGTCTCGGAACTGGTCATCGGCCTGACCATCGTGGCCATGGGCACGTCCGCCCCGGAATTTCTGGTCACGGCCACGGCCGCGTTCAAGGGCCTGGAGGACATCTCCCTCTCCAACGTGGTCGGTTCGAACATCTTCAACCTCGGCTTTATCCTTGGCTTCATGGCCCTGATCAAGCCGATCCCGACCAATTCGACCATTCTCTGGCGCGATGGCGGGCTGCTGCTCTGCACCACGGCGCTGATCCTGGTCCTGGCTCTGAGCGGCAATCTGGGACACCTCGCAGGCATCGTCCTGCTTTCCATCCTCGCGGTCTACCTGCTCTATCTTTTTTTCCGGGGCAGCACCCTGGTGGTGGAGGAGGACGAGCAGATCCGCACGGCTCGCTGGTGGGACTATCCGCTGCTCCTGGCCGGTTTTGCGGCCGTGTCCCTGGGCGGCGAATTCATGGTCGAGTCCGCCACCAGCATCGCCACCTCCCTGGGTGTCAGTTCCTGGGTCATCGGGGTGACCATCGTGGCCGCCGGGACCTCCCTGCCCGAGCTGGTCACCTGCCTGGCCGCATCGGCCAAGGGCCGCAACGACATGCTCCTGGGCAACCTCATCGGTTCGGATTTTTTCAACTTTGCGGGCGTGCTCGGCCTGACCTGCCTGCTGCGGCCCCTGAATGTCTCGCCCCACGCCTTGCCCGGCCTGATGGTCCTGGTGGGCATGGTCTTCCTGGTGCTTGTCATGGTCCGCACGGGCTGGCGCGTGAGCCGCTGGGAGGGCGCGCTGCTTGTGGGGGTCAACCTGCTGCGCTGGGGCCGGGACTTTTTGGGCTGAGGCGCGGAACGTCGCAAAAAGAAAAGGGAGGACCGCACGGCCCTCCCTTTTTTTTCGTGGCTTATCTTGTCAGCGTCTAGATCAGGCTCACGGGCCGCCCGAGTTTTTCGGAGAGCAGCCGGGCCTCGCGCGTGGTGACCACGGTCTTGCCGATGGGCGCGAGGGCCACGCGGGCGAGCTTGATGTGCTGCCACGCAAAAGGGATACCGATGATGGTCAGGGCCGTGGCCAGGGCCGCGACCACATGTCCGATGGCCAGCCAGAGGCCCGCGAAAACAAACCAGACCACGTTGCCCACAAGGCCGAGATCCCCGGTTCCCAGGTCCTCCTTGCCGGTCAGGTCGCTACGCAGCACAATGGTTTTGCCGAACGGGGCCAGGGAGAACTGGGCCAGGGTGAAGCAGGAGCCGGCCCAGGGAATGCCGATGATGATCAGGCACATGAGCAGGCCGGAAAGCAGCCAGCCCAGTGCCATGAACAATCCGCCGAAGATGATCCAGATCAGGTTGCCGAGAAAGCTCATGCGCGGTCCTTTGTCTCGGGTGCGATGTCGGGTCGGGAAATGATCAGCCGGAAGATGTCGCATGTGCTCCGTGTCGTCAACCCGTGCGGCGCAAAAAAAGCCCCGGCGGACCGGGGCTTGGGGGAGCGGGGCTGGAGGGGGCGGAAGCCTAGTCCACCTGGAAGTAGGCTTTGGGCGCGGCTCCGCAGATGGGACACTTTTCCTCGGGCTGGCCAAGGTGGATGTGCCCGCAGACGGAACAGACGTAATACTCGCCGGCAGGCAGGTCGCCCAGTTTTTCAGCGGCTTCCTTATAGAGATTGGCGTGGACTTCCTCGGCGGCGTTGGCAAAGCCGAAGTAGCGTTCCGCGGCGCGCTCGTCCTCGGCCTGGGCGTCCTTGATCATTTCGGGATACATGGTCTGGAACTCGTAGCTCTCTCCGGCCACGGCATCCTTGAGGTTCTCGGCGGTGGTTCCGATGCCTTTCATCAGCCGCAGATGCGCGTGGGCGTGGATGGTTTCGGCCTCGGCGGCGGCTCGGAAGAGCCGTGCCACCTGGGGCAGACCTTCCTGTTCGGCCTTGGCGGCGTAGGCGAGATATTTCCGGTTGGCCTGAGATTCACCGGCGAAAGCGGCTTTGAGGTTCTCAAGAGTCTTGCTCATGGGGTCTCCTTTTTTATTCTTTTTTTATTGAAATAAATGAAATGGTTGCGACTCGCTTCGTTGCGTTGAGGGCAATAGACACCATTCCCCGGAGTTTGTCAAGCTAATAGGAATTATTCCTAGTTATTCTTGTCCGATTATTCTTGCCAGAGTCTGATAAAGGACTTACCTTCTAACCCTGCGAAGATTGACGACGAAACGAAAAACGAGCGCAAAATGCCGTCTTCCCGTGGAGGACGAAGAACTTGTGCAGGGATTTTAAACTCCAGACAACGTCCGGACGCGAAAACGGTTTTTTGTGACCGGGCGAAGAGCTTGGCCCCAACCTTGACGACACCCTTTCGAGGAGGAATACGACGATGATGCAGTACGGCATGCCCACCAGCGCCTCCCGCCCCCGGGCGGAAGTGGTCAACGAATTCCTGCGCGGCGTGTACGCCTGGATGAGCGGCGGACTGCTGCTCACGGCAGGCGTGGCCTGGGCCACGGTGACCATTGAGCCGCTGCTCGCCTTTGCTGTCAATGCGATGATTTTCCTGATCCTGGCCGAACTAGGCCTGGTCTTTTTCCTGTCCATGCGCATCCGGCAGATGTCGCCGAGCACGGCCACCGGCTCCTTCCTGGGCTACAGCGCCCTGAACGGACTGACCCTGGCCCCGATCCTGCTGGTCTACACCCAGCAATCCGTGGCCGCCACCTTCATCGTGGCCGCGGGCATGTTCGGAACCATGAGCCTCTACGGCCTGCTGACCAAAAAGGACCTGACCTCCTGGGGCAGCCTTCTGTTCATGGGCCTCATCGGCATCGTGCTGGCCTCGGTGGTGAACATGTTCCTGCACAGCGGGACCATGGGCTTCGTGATCTCGATTATCGGCGTGTTCATCTTCCTGGGCCTGACCGCCTACGACACCCAGCGCCTGAAGATCATGGGTGAGACCGCCCCGGCGGGCGACGTGGGCGCGCTGCGCAAGATGGCCATCATGGGCGCGCTCCAGCTCTACCTGGACTTCATCAACCTCTTCCTGTTCCTGCTCCGCTTCATGGGCGTGAGCCGCGACTAGCCGCCACAGGCGAACGGAATGACAAGGGGGCCGGATGGCCCCCTTTTTCGTGGCGGCTGCGGGAATTCACCAGGAAAAGGTTTCCCCCGGACGCCGGAGCGGATACAACGGATACGAACCATGAACATCGAACGCCTGCAAGATACGCTTCAGCCGCTGCTGGCCCCTCTGGGGCTCCTCTATTCGGGGGCCATGCGCCTGCGCCGCGCCGCCTATGACGTGGGCCTGCTTTCCTCCTGGCGCGCCGGCGCGCTCACGGTCAGTGTGGGCAACATCGGCTGGGGCGGCACGGGCAAGACCCCGCTTACGGACTGGCTGCTGGACTGGGCGCTGCGCAACGGTCTGGCCCCCCTGGTGCTCACCCGGGGCTATGGCGCTCGCCCGACCGCCTACCCGCACCTGGTGCGGCCCGGCAACCTGGCCGAGGAGGCCGGGGACGAGCCTTTGATGCTTTGCCGCCGCCATCCGGGCGCGGCCATTGTGGTCGATCCTGTGCGCAGCCGGGGCGGGCGCTGGGCTCAGGAGCAAATGCGGCCCGGCGTGGTGCTCCTGGACGACGGTTTCCAGCATCTGGGCGTCCATCGCGACATCAATCTGGTCCTGCTGCGCCCCTCGGACCTGGACCAGGGCTGGAACCGCGTGATTCCCGCGGGGAGCTGGCGCGAGGGTCGCTCTGCCCTGGCCCGTGCGGATGCCTTCCTGATCAAGGCATCCCCGAAAAATTTCGAGGGGCTGCTGCCCCGGCTGGAGCGGCGGCTGAGCCGTTTGGGTAAATCAGTGTTCAGCTTTGAGATCGTCCCGCTGGGACTGCTCCGCGTGCTGGGCGGCGAGCAGCGGCCTCATTTCAGCCAGCAGCCCTATTTGCTGGTCACGGGCGTGGGTGATCCGGCCCAGGTGGAATATACCGCCACCCGCTACCTGGGGCATGCCCCGCGCGAACATCTCATCTATCCGGACCACCACGCCTTCACCCGGACCGACGTGAAGTTCATCGAACAGACCGCGGAACATCGGCACTGCGCCCATGTGCTCTGCACGCCCAAGGATGCGGTCAAGCTGGGCCCCATGGCCCGTGAAAATTTTTGGACCTTCGATCTGGACGTGCGCTTCGGCCCGGCGTGGCATGGACGCGGGCAGGAAGGGGCGCCCTTTGACGCTTGGTGGGACGCCCGGTTCGACAGAACGCGCGCCGAGCTGGCCAAACGCCCCGGACAGGATGCGGAGCGGGCCGCGCAGAGCCGAAGGCAATCCCCGGCGGACAACCGCGAAACAACGCGCTCCAGCGCGGAAGAGAGTATGAATTTTGGCCAAGAAGAAGAAAAATAATCCGCAGGATACGGTGGTGGACGAGAAAAGCGTGCTGGCGGTCTTTCGCCAGGGCGCACGGCCCATGACCCTGACGGACATCTCCCGCGCTTTGCAGGTCTACAAGCGCGACCGCCATGTGCTGCGCGACGTGCTGCACGCGCTCCTGGAGAAGGGCAGACTGATCAAGACGCGCGGGGCCTTCGGCCTCGTGGACAAGATGCACCTGATCACCGGCCGTCTCGATGTGAAACGCTCGGGCGTGGGCTTTGTGATCCCCGAGGATTCCCGGCGCAAGGATCTGTTCATTTCGGAAAAGGACCTGGGCGACGCCTGGGACGGCGACCGGGTCGTGGCCGCCGTGACCCGCGAGAACCGCACCAAGAACAACGAAGGCCGCATCGTGCGCGTGCTGGAGCGGGGCCGCAAGACGCTGACCGCGCGGGTCAGCCGCCATCTGGGCGGCGGGGCCTACATCTGTCGCCCCACGGACCCGCTTCTGGGCTTTGGCCTGGCCGTGAAGACCTCGCAAAAGCTCAAGCCCGGCCAGATCGTGCTGGTGGTTCCGGGCGAGCGTGTCGAGTCCCACCTCTGGGAGGCGGAGTTCAAGGAAGTTCTCGGCCGCGAGGACGATCTCAGCGTGCAGGAGGCCCTGGTCAAGGCCACGCATCAGATTCCCACGCACTTTCCGCCGGACGCCCTGGAGGAGGCCGAGGCTCTGCCGGCCGAACCGACAAAACAGGATTTCTCGGGCCGGCGCGACCTGCGGGAAATGGATTTCGTGACCATCGACGGCGCCACGGCCAGGGATTTCGACGACGCCGTGTTTGTGGAGCGGCGCAACAAGGGCTACCGCCTCTGGGTGGCCATCGCGGACGTGAGCCATTATGTGCGGCCCGGAACGCCTCTGGACACCGAGGCCTACGAACGGGGCAACTCCTATTATTTCCCCCTTTCCGTGGAACCCATGTTTCCGGAAAAGCTTTCCAACGGCCTCTGTTCGTTGAATCCCGGCGTGCCCCGACTGGTCATGGCCGTGAGCATCGACTTTTCCGCCCGGGGCGAGCCCGCCGAGGCCGAGTATTTTCCGGGCGTGATTCTCAGCAAGGCCCGACTGACCTACGACCAGGTCAAGCTCGCAGTGCTGGACAAGCTCCCGGAGGAACGGGAGAAGATCGCCCCTGTCCTGCCCATGCTCGAACTCGCCGAGGAACTGGCCCGGAAGATCAAGGCCCGACGCTCCGAGCGGGGCAGCCTCGACTTCGACCTGCCCGAGGCGGACGTGCGCACGGACGAGCAGGGCCGCATCACGGAATTGCGCCCGCGCGAACGCCATTTCGCTCACCAGCTCATTGAGGAGTTCATGGTCTCGGCCAACGAGGCTGTGGCGCGCTTCCTGGAGAGCGCTGGCCCCGGATGCCTCTACCGCATTCATCCGCGTCCGGACGCGGAAAAGCTGGAGCGCCTCGGCAAGGTGCTCGTGCGCACCTCGCCGGAGCTGAAACTGCCGGCCCGGCCCGGCCCCAAGGATCTTCAGGCGCTGCTGGCCGGAGCCGAGAAGACCGACTGGAGTTTCCTGGTCAACCGGCTGCTGTTGCGTTCCATGATGCAGGCCCAGTATTCCCCGGAAAACGAGGGGCATTACGGTTTGGCCTCGGAGAGCTACTGCCATTTCACCTCGCCCATCCGGCGCTACGCCGACCTCGTGGTGCATCGGCTGCTCAAGTCCGCCCTGGGCGACGGCAGACAGCCCGTGCCCAACCGCAAGCGCCTGCGCGACGCCGCGGACCAGGTCAACGCCCGGGAGCGCCGCAGCGTCAACGCCGAACGGGAAATCAACCGCCGAGCTGCCGCGCTCTATCTGCGGGAGCGCGAGGGCGAAGTCTTCAAGGGCGTGATTTCCTCGGTGACGGACTACGGCTTCCGCGTGGAGCTGCTCGGCGGCCTGACCGAAGGCACGGTCCGGCTCTCGACCCTCAACGACGACTACTACGCCTACTGGCGCGACCGGGAGATTCTGGTGGGCGAGCGCACGGGCCGGATGTTCCGGCTGGGCCAGGAAGTGGAAGTGCTGCTGGAGGAGGTCCGGCTGGACATCCTCGAAGTGGATCTCAGGCTGACCGGGAAGCCCGCAAAGCGATGAGCCCCAGGGCCATTTCGGCCAGCCTGCCGATGTCCGGCTTGGCGATCTGCTCGTCGGCGCCCACGCTTTCGCCCTTGTGGCGGAGCTTTTCCGTGATCAGGGAGGAGAAGAGCACCACGGGCACTTCCCGCAGGTAGGGGTCCTCCTTGATCCGGCGGCAGAGCGTGTGCCCGTCCATGGACGGCATTTCGATGTCGCTGATGACCACGTCGAACCAGTCCGTGATGGGTCTGCCCCGGCCCAGGCCCCGGGCCTTGGCCGCGAGCAGCGTCTCCCAGGCCTCGCGTCCATTGTGGAGGCCGGTGACCTCGAAGCCCGCCTTGGTCAGCACCGTGATCATCAGCTTGCGGATGGCATCGGAGTCATCCGCAACCAGGGCCTTGTAGACCTGGTCCTGTTCGACGAACCGCTCCATCCGCTCCTCGTCCATGCGCATGGCCGTGGTCGGGCTGAGTTCGGAAATGATTTTCTCCATGTCCAGGATGAGCATGAGGTGTTCGGGCTGGCGGACCACGCCGGTGATGTTTTCCGAGGAAAAATGCGCCACATGCGCGCCCGGAGGTTCGATATCCTTCCAGGAGATGCGGTGGATGCGTGTTACGCCGGAAACCAGGAACGCGGTCTGGACATTGTTGAACTCCGAGACGATCACGCGGGCGTCGCCCTGGTCGGCCCGGTCCATGCCCAGCAGCAGGGACAAGTCCACGAGGGGAATGATGTGGTTGCGCAGATCGAATGCGCCAAGCACGCAGTCATGGGTCTGGTCGGGCATGGGCGAGACACGGGGAGGGCGGATGATCTCCAGCACCTTGGCGACGTTCACGCCGTAGTGCCCCCGGTAGATTTCCCCGCTCTCGCGCAGGCGTTCATCAATGTAGAACTCGACGAGTTCCAGCTCGTTGGTCCCCGACTCCAGAAGAATGCTGCTTTGCGACATGGGAACTGTCATAGAAGGGGGCGCGGGCTGGGTCAAGAAAAAGGAAAAAGTGCTGTTTAATGGTTGACAGCTGTGTTTTGTTGCGGTAGACAGCAGGCGTAATTTCAAAACAAGGAGCGAAGCGTGGCAGGCAAGGCGTTTGTGGAATTCTTCGAGCGGGTCAAAAGCCGGACCGGGCTGGAAAGCCAGTCCGACCTCGCGCGCGAACTCGGCGTGGGCCGGGCTGCGGTTTCCCTGGCCAAGAAGAAGGATTCGATCCCTGCCCGCTGGATTTTGGACATCGCCTCCCGCTACGGCGTGGACCCTGGCTGGCTGGAAACGGGAAAAGGCCGCCCCGGGCCGAACCATGCATCGGAAGTGGTTCCGGAAGAGGACGGCTTCGAGCGCATTCCCAAGGTTCGTGCCCGACTCAGCGCCGGAGCGGGCTCCTTTGAGACCGAAGGTCGGGTGGAGGGGTACTACGCGTTCCGGTCCGACTGGGTCCGGCGCAAGGGCGACCCCAAGCGCATGGTGCTCATGCAGGTGGTCGGCAACAGCATGGAACCGGAACTTCAAGACGGCGACATGGTCCTGCTCGACGAATCCAAGACCGATGTCTATGCCGGAGGAATTTACGCCGTGGGCGTGGAGGACACCGTGCTGGTCAAGCGCATCGAAAAGCTGCCCGGCCAGCTCGTGTTGCACAGTGACAATACCGACTACAGTCCGGTCCGACTGTCCGGGGATGAACTGCTCAATGTGCGCATCATCGGCAAAGTGCTCTGGGTTTCCAGGGAATACAACTGAGCGACCGTTTTTATTTGACTACAATGTTTAGTTTAAGCCAACATACGTTTACAGAAAGAAACAAGTCCATTTCGGGTTGTGCGCTCCAGCGATACAAGGCGACCCGGAAAAGGAGCAATGTCATGCAGCAGCGTTATTGCCAGTGCGGCGCCTTGTTCATGGTCACCTATCTCCCCGGTGGACACGAATCGCATCGGGCATTGATCCTCGCGTCCAGCAAAGCGGGCATTCTCAGCGTGCATCGTTGCCCCTGCTGCGGACAGCAGGTGGACATCAATTCTCTCCGGTAGGCTTTCCCCGGCCTGCCCCGCATTCGCGCAGGCGGATGCCTCCGTTCCCTGGCAACGCCGGACCGCCATGCCCCTCAGGGCGGTCCGGCCACGAGGGAGGCCTGTAGAGTGGCCAAAAATTCCAAGGCCAGAAATTCCAAGATCAGAAATTCCATGGCTTCATCCCATGTCCAAGACTCCACAGACAGGAGTTTCAGGACCGATCCCGAAATGGCCGGAACATCCCCAGCCCGCTTTCCACGAGTCCCTGGCTGACCGCAAAGCGCGTCCGTCCGCTCGGGTCACGGCAATTGCTCAGGATGGATGCGTGCGTTTTCCAGCCGCCTGCCCCGGACGTCTGCTCTGATCGCCCGCTCCGGGCGCATTGCCAGATCATTTGACGCGGTGGGTTTTCGCTGCGAAAAGGGAGCCTGCGGCTGACCTGTGGAGGTCTTGGATGTGATCCGTTACCGTCATTCCTGTGACATGGTTTGTGTTCTTGTCCGCCTGTTGGGCGGACTCGGCTTCGCACTGCTCTGCTGGCCTCACCTCCGGTTCTGACAGCCCCTCCCGAGCGGATTGACCGTCCCGGCAGCGCCGGCGCTCACTTTGTGGCCGGACTGTTGCTTGGCTGGGTCGGAGCCGCGCTGACCGGGGCGTTGCTCAATTCCGCCCGGTATCTTCGGAAAGAGATTTTCGTCACCTTCCGAAACGGTTGAGCGTACCTCACGGCTGCACCTGATGCAGCGTGTATTGACGGAATCGGGTATCCATTCCCGGCATGCCCGGCATCACGTTCACTCGCCGATTTCCAACATACACATATGAGTTTTGCAAATGCGGCATAGTATGGCAGGCGCGGCAAAAGACTTGCTCGCCAGTTGGCGGGTGAAAAGTGTTCCCTTCGCTTCCTGTTGCTGCGGTGTTTGCTTTGGCGAAAGCGCGGAGCGCATCCTGTCAGATGAAGTACGGGAATGAAACCGTTTGTAATATAAGAAAAGTTCTGTTTGGAGGGCATAAAGCCGATACCGGAACAGTGGGTCAGCTGCGTCTTGGGCTTCCAGGATTTATCGACGTGGGCAACACTTGGAAAAAAGGACCAGCGATTACAAGCAAACAGGGGAATGGCAATTTGTTACAATTTGTCTGGCACGGCTCATGATCAGACGCGGCCCGTAATGATTATGATTTGCAACACAAAATCCATATGTTGACTATACCAAAACAGGAAAGACGTCCTAACTGAGTGGAATATGCCATGTATGCGTCACCAGTTGCACGGAATGCCTGGTTGACAGGGTGTTCTAATCTGGATAATTGGGACAAAGGCTACAATTTTTCTAGAAATTTTCCAAAAAGCAGCCTGTCGCGGTTGGGTCTCATGAGGGGATTTTGTAACCGAGGCGCTGTTTTTAGGTGAAATTGTATGTAGAAATCCGCATTGGTCGTATTTTTTGTGCCGCGGTGTCTTTTGTGGTGTGCAAAAATGCGAGTTTGCGGCAAAGCGTTCATCCGTAGCCGATATGGGGGAAGAGTGGCCAGGAAGAGCAGAGCGGATTCCACAGAAGCCTTGCTGGATGTCATCCGTGAGGATGGCGAACAGCAACTCAACTTCCGTGATTCCAGGAACAAGCCTTCCATTGGTCTCCCCTCGGCCCGGACAGGCAAGAAAAAGGCCAAGCCTAAGCCCAAGTCCGAGACGGGCAGGAAACCCGGCCTTGGTTTCCGCATGGCCCGCAACACGGTGCTTGGTCTGGACATCAGCCAAGACCACATCACCGTGGTCAAGATGTCCGCAAGTGAACCCCGCAAACTCATCGATATCCAGACAGCGGCCCTGGACCAGGGCAAAGGCATTGACGATCCGTCCTTCACAGAGAGGCTTCGTCAGGTTCTCGGCAGGATATGCAGTGGTTCCTGCTCGCTCTGGGTCCTCTATCGCGCAGCGGATGTCGATATCGGCACGATCCAGGTTCCGCGCCTGAGCGGCGCGAAGTTGTCCAACGCAGTGTACTGGCAGCTCCAGAAGGAGCGCAAGTTCAGCGACGAGGAATTCATCCTTGATTACCGTGTGCAGCGCCAGTTCAAGGAGGGCGAGGTCCCCAAGACCGAAGTCCTGACTTGCCTGGCGCGGCGCAAAGACGTGGAGCGCATCCAAAGAATTCTTGCCACCGCACGTTACAAACTGACGGGAATCACAGTTATTCCCTCAGCCTTCCAGAACATTTACCGAACCGGATGGGCGCAGTCCGGCGACGGTCTCACCGCAAGCCTCCACGTGGGCGCGACCTTCTCCTGCATCACCATCTACGATGGGGCGGACATCCGCTTCAGCAGAACCATCAAATTCGGCCTGGATTCCATGGCCGAGGAACTGGCCGAAAGTTACAACCAGCATCAGATTCCTGGCGCGAGCGTGGCCCTGGACTCCGGGCGGATGGACACCGCCACCGGAAGACAGGTGCTCTTGGCCAAGTTTTTGGGCTGTCCCCTGGCCCGCTCTTCCCCGGGAGCGGAACTGTCCGAAAAGGCCGTGTTCGATTCGGTCCGGGATTCCCTGGAGCGCGTGGCCAGGCAGGCGGAACGCACGCTCGGCTACTATGCGCAAAACTATCAGCAGCGCTGCGAGCGGTTGCATCTCAGCGGTCGGATATTCGGCAGCAAGCTGGTGGCAGACTACATCACAGGGGAACTCAGCCTGGAAATGAGCGTATTCGACCCTCTGGGGCGGATCGATCTTTCAAGGCTCACTTCGTTCAACTCCCTGAGCGAGCGCATGGCCATGACCGAGGCCGTGGCCACAGCCCTTTCCGATCCGGAGCAGACCCTCAACCTTTTTTACAACTATGCGGCCCGTCAGCGGGATGTGACCAGGAACAAGGTCGGCAACGCGGCCAGCATTCTGGTGCTGCTGCTCGCCGTGGCCATGGCCGGACTGTTTATCTGGGGCAAGGAGCGGGTCAAGGCGCTGGATGCCGAGGCGCAGACCCTGCGCGACAAGCTGGTGCGGACCGAGCAGGTGGACGAGAATACCCTGATCCGGACAGTGGCCGAGGTGGCGGCGCGTCAAAGCCGCCTGCGCGAAATCTCCCGACGCTATGAAGGGCTGGCTGTGCTCGCCGAGCTGGAACGACTGACACCGGAAAAGGTCAAGCTGCTCAGCGTGAGCATGGAGCTGGCCAAACCCGAGGAACTCGAGCCCCAGGCCTCGCCGAAGAAGAAGGCGGACACGGTTCCGGTCCGACTGATGGTGCTCGACGCCATTATTCTCGGGGACAAGGCGAATTTCGATACGGATCTGACCCGGTATCTGATCGGTTTGAAGTCGTCGGACCTCTTCGGCGACGTGGTGGTGCGGGAAAGCGCTGTTCAGGAGTTCACTCCAGAGGGCGAGGTGTACCACGTGATTTTGCATCTGCAACTGGCCTAGGGGAAAGCGTGGCGTCCTGGCAGGAAGAATACAAACTGATTGTGGTCAAGCTTGTGGCCGCAGTCGTGGTCGCCGTGGTGCTGGCCTGGGTGTTTCTCTTGCCGGTCTTTGAGCGCTCCGCCTCCCTGCATGCGGAAATGGACCAACTGCAAACCAAGCTTCGCCAGCAGACGTTTTTCCTGCCGGAGGAAATGCGCCTTCGGGCTATTTTGGACAGGGACACGGCAGAAGGGTTTGAACTGCCCAGAGCCGACCCAGTGAAGATCAGTGAAATCGATGTATTGCCTCCCCGGTTCGTGCGCGTGGCCATGGATGCGGGCATGGAGGTTCTGGACGTGGTGGTCAGCCCGAGTTCGCTGCGCACCGGCAGCGGACGCATCCAGATGCAGTGCGTCGTCTTCGGGGACATGCCCCGTTTCCAGGGGTTCTACCATGCCCTGTGCGCGCTGCCCTATGTGCAGCAGGTGGACCGGTTGGAGATGCGGGCTGTTCCGGGCGGCATTGAATTTCTGGTGGAGTATTGGGTGCTCCTGGACGAGACCAAGGGCTGAGGTGCGGAACGGAAATGAAGAAGAGCGAAAAAATACTTCTCGCCGTGCTTTCGGTGGTCCTGCTCTGGGCGGGCTACATCCTGCTTCTGGAGGACAAGCCCAAAGAGGCTGGCCCGGCTGTCGCGCCCGAGAGCTACGAGACCGTGGTGGCTGGCCTGCGTACCGGACTGGAAAAGTCCCTGCTCACCGACCTGGAGAGGTATAAAATTTCGCTTGCCGGGCAGGAGTTGGGCAGCGGGCCGTTCTATAGCTCCGCAAACCAGTTCTATCTGGCGGGAAGCAACGCCGAAGGGGGGCCGGACGGTGAGGGACTGGTGTACAGCGGCTACCTCCAGGCCGGAAACCGGTCCTATGCGATCATCAACGGCATCGAATACGCGGTGGGCGACGAGATCGCCGTGGGAGGATACCGCCTCTCGCAGATTTCGCAGGGGTATGTGGTTCTGGAACGCCGCGACTCTTCGTCGGGACGGGTGTTTAAGCGTCAGCTTCCCCTGACCGACGACCAAGTGGAAGACGTAACCTTAAAGGCGGTCTATTGAAATGAGACCCTGCGCCAGAGCCCTGTTCCTGCTGCTCTGCCTTTCGGCGCTCGTGGTCGGGTGCGCCTCCACATCGGAGAAGGACCACACGGACGACGAAATAGAGAAGTGGCGGATCATGGCGGAACAGTCCCAGGGGCATTCCCCTTCCGCGCGGGCCGAGGAGGTCGAACGCATTGAGGACATGGTCATCGATGCCGACACCATCGATCCGGAAGTGAAGGTGGTTCAGAAGGACCTTCCCCAGTTCAAGATCACCCTGCGCATGCACAACGCCGACCTCATCGCCGTGCTCCAGGCCCTGTCGCGCGCGGCCAAGCAGAGCATCGTGGTCAGCCCCAGCGTCCAGGGCGTGGTGAACATCAACATCGTGGAAACCCCCTGGGCCGAAGTCTTCAAGGGCGTGCTCAGCGCCAACCGCCTCGCCTACAGTTGGGAAGGGGACATCCTCCGCGTCATGACCGCCGAAGACATGAAGTTCGATTTGGAGATGGACCAACTGCGCACACAGCAGAAAACCGAGCTTCTGGCCCAGGACAAGGCCGAACCCCTGATCACGAGCATCGTGAAGATCAAATTCGCGGACGCCACCGCGCTCAAGGAGAGTCTGACCCCGTTTCTGGCCAAGGATGCGGCGGGCAAACCCCTTGGATCCCTCGAGGTGGACGCGCACACCAACTCCCTGATCGTGAACAGCATCCGTTCGGATATCGACCGGCTGATCCGCATGATCACCCGGCTGGATGCGCCGCGCGCCCAGATCAAGCTCAAGGCCCACATCGTGGAGACCACGCAGGACACGGCCCGGGCTCTGGGCATCCAGTGGGGTGGCTCCTACCAGGGCAACGTCTACGACGGCTCGAATCTCTACGTCTCGCCCGGTGGAACCACAGGCGACACGACCAGCGCCACCAGCACAGACGGTCGCGCCGGAACCTATAACCCCACAATGGGCACGACCTCCTCCGGAAACGGAGTGGGCATCAACCTCACGCCCAGCGGCTTCGACTCCACGGCCACAGGCCTTTCCCTGGGGCTCGGTTTCGGCACGGTGGGCGAAAATATTTTGGAAATGCAGCTTAAGGCCCTGGAACAGGACAACAAGCTGCGAATCATCTCCTCGCCGTCCATCACCACCATGGACAACCAGAAGGCCTACACGGAATCCGGTGAGCGCGTGCCCTACGCCACCACCGAAACCAGTGGTGGCGTGGTCACCACCACGGTCAAGTTCGAGGAAGTGGTGCTGCGGCTGGAGATCACCCCGCACATTATCGATGACCAGTTCATCAAGCTGAACATTCTGATCCAGAAGGACGAGGTGGACGAGTCCCGTGAGGTGGACGGCAACTACTTCATCCTCAAGAAAAAGACCGAGACCACGCTCATCGCGCGTGACGGCGAGACCGTGGTAATCTCCGGCTTGAGCAAGCAGCGCTCCTACCGCAACGAGAACGGCGTGCCCTATCTCAAGGACCTGCCGGGCGGTAATCGCCTTTTTGGCAGCGAGAGCAAGCAGGAGACCATGGACGAGTTCATGATCTTCATCACTCCGGACGTGCTTTCCAAGTGGCGGCCGGGCGAACGGCAGAAGACTCTGGACGAGATTGAAAAGGATCTGGAACTGAAGCGCCAGCAGGAGCAGGAAGCAAAAGAGTCGGGGGACGCGGACGGGGTGGAAATGCAGCATGAAGCGGGTGCGCCCGCTGAAGGAGCCGGGCAATGAAGTACTACGAGCGGCTCGGTCTGGTTCGGGAACCTTTTTCCAGTTCTCCGGACCCACGCTTTCTGTTCTATTCGAGGCAGCACATCGCCTGTCTTCAGGAACTTGAAATCGCGGTACGCCTGCGCCGTGGCCTGAACATGGTCATCGGCGACATTGGCACGGGCAAGACCACGCTTTGCCGCCGTTTCGTGCGCAACCTGAGCCGGAACAAGTCCATTTCCGTGAACCTGATGCTCGATCCGGGGTTTCCCTCGGCGCGTGCCTTTTTGCGCGTGCTCTGCACCCAGCTCTGCGGCGAGCTCCCGGACAGCCGCCTGAGTCCCTGGTCGCTCAAGGAGATGATCAAGAAGGCCCTCTTGCGCATCGGCCTGACCGAGGACAAAACCGTGGTTTTGATCATCGACGAGGGGCAGAAGATGAGCCGCGAGTGCCTGGAAATCCTGCGCGAGCTGCTCAACTACGAGACAAACGAAGCCAAGCTGCTGCAGATCGTGATTTTCGGGCAGCGCGAGTTGGAGCCCGTGGTGGCGGAGATGCCCAACTTCCTCGATCGCGTGAACTTCTATTACAAGCTGACCCCGCTGAACTTCCGGGAAATGCGGGCCATGATCGACTATCGCATTCTCCAGGCCATGGGGGACGGCAGTTTTCCGCCGAAGCTGTTCACGACTCCGGCACTCTGGCGCATCCACAGCGCCACAGGCGGGTATCCGCGCAAGGCCGTACGCCTCTGCCACAAGTGCCTGCTGCAAATGATCATCGCCGACAAGCGCGTGGTCACACGCGGCATGGTTCGCAACTGCCTGCGCGAGGAAGTGCAGCTCCGTCGTCCGCGCTGGGGCTGGATGGCCACGGGAGTCGCCGCCATGATCCTGGTGGGCGGGCTGGCTGCGGTGCGTTCTCTGCCGGAGGTCCGGGCCCTGATCCCCGGTCTGGATTCCGCCCTGGCCTCCGTGGAGGAATCGCCGGAGTTGATCATGGTTCCGGAGAACGGCCCCCGCCAGTTGCGGCTGTCGCCGGATCTTCACGTGGGCGGCGACGACGGACTGGAACCCTTCATCCCGGCCAGCGAGATGCCGAAAGCCTTGGGCGGCCTGCGTCTGGCCAAGGGGGAGAGCCTTTCCGAGGCCGTGCGCCAAGTCTATGGCGTCTATGACAAGAAACATCTTCAATTGGTGCTGGCCGCAAATCCCGGCCTGCGTGACCCGGACAACGTGCCGGGCGCGACGGTATTGCGGTTTCCGCTCGTTGTCCCCCGTGGGGAGAGCCTGCCCTCGGCGCTGTACTGGGTCCGGCTGGATTCCACGCCGAGTCTGGAGGAAGCCCACGGCAAGCTCCGCCAGTACGCCTTTTTCGGACTGGAGTTGCGGCTGCTTCCGCAGTTCTCCCGCGTGGGCGGTCTGCGGTTCCAGGTGGTGCTGGACAAGCCGGAGTTGAGCGAGGCGGCGGCCCTGGCGCGCCTCGAAAAGCTGCCCCTGGCCCTGCAAAAGACATCCGACGCGTACTTCCAGCAGAAAGGGGTCATGCAGCTCGGTCAGATCAACACCGCCGCGCGCGAAGTACTGGCGCAGGCGGACGGAGCCGTCCGCTAGCCGGGCGAGGGAGTCGGTTCAGTTGCCGAAACGGGAACGCAAAAGGCTGGGTGACCTGCTCATCGAAGCGGGCGTCATCACGCAGGGACAGCTCAAAGAGGCCCTTGCGGGCCAGAAGCAGTCCGGCCTGAAGCTCGGCCAGTACATGATCCAGACGAGCATGATCAAGGAAGAGGTCATGCTTTCGACGCTTTCGGTCCAATTGCGCATTCCCAAGTACCAGCCGGACAAGCATCCCTTTGAGGAAGGAGTCAGCAACCTCGTCTCCGAACAGATCGCCCAGAAGAACCGCATCGTTCCACTCCAGCGCAAGGGTTCCCTGCTCATCGTGGCCATGCCCGATCCCATGGACATCAACGCCCTGGACACGGTGGAAATCGCCACGAACATGGAAGTGGAACCGGTAATCTGCTCGGAGAACGACTTTGAAATGCTCTTCTCGACCATCTACGGCCGGGGAGCCATGCCGGACGCGGCCTACGAGGGGCTCGCGGAAGAGGTCGGAGACGGGGACGAGGGCGAGATCCGGCGCGACGCCGAAGTCAATGTGGACGCGCTCACGGACATGGCCGAGCAGGCCCCGGTCATCCGCATGGTCAACTCCATCCTGAACCAGGCCGTGCGGGAAAAAGCCAGCGATATCCACATCAGCCCGGAGCGCGACTTCGTGACCGTGCGCTACCGCGTGGACGGCAAGCTCCGCTCCGTGCCCGCGCCGCCCAAGTCCATTTTCCTTCCCCTGGTCTCGCGCATGAAGATCATGGCCAACATGGACATCGCCATCAGCAAGATCCCCCAGGACGGGCGCTTTTCCTTCCACACGCAAAACCACGAATTCAACGTGCGTGTCTCCTCCCTGCCGACCATCTACGGCGAGAACCTTGTGCTCCGCCTGCTCGACCGCAATGCCCACGGCCTGACTCTGGACGAACTGGGCTTTTCCGTCCAAGACCGACCCAAGGTGGATCTGGCCATCCGCCAGCCCTACGGCATGATCCTGGCGGCGGGTCCCACGGGCAGCGGAAAGACCACCACGCTCTACTCCTTTCTCCGGGCCATCAAGAATGACGAGATCAACATCCTGACCTTGGAGGACCCGGTCGAATACCGCATCGACAAGATCCGTCAGGTCCAGCTGAACACCAAGGCGGGCATGACCTTTGCCTCGGGCCTGCGCTCCATCCTGCGTCAGGACCCGGACGTGGTCCTGGTGGGCGAAATCCGCGACCAGGAAACCGCGGCCATCGCGACCCAGGCCGCGCTCACGGGCCACCGCGTGCTCTCCACCCTGCACACCAACGAGGCCGCCGGCGCCATCACGCGCCTGGTGGAAATGGGCCTGGAGCCGTTCCTGGTGGCCTCGGTGCTGCTGCTTTCCGTGAGCCAGCGCCTGGTGCGCAAGATCTGCCCCTTCTGTCAGGAACCCTACGATCCGCAGGAATATCTGATCAAGTCCTTTGGCCTCTGGAGCGTGCGCGACCGAGTGACCTTCATGCGCGGCAAGGGCTGCCCCCAGTGCGGCCAGTCCGGCTACAAGGGCCGCATCGCGCTTTTCGAAATTCTCCAGGTGGACGAGATGGTCCAGGACATGATCCTCAAGCGGGCCTCGTCGCAGGAGATCACCTGTGCCGCCGTGCGCGGCAAGACCATGCGCACCCTGAAGATGGACGCCGCCCGGAAGATCGCCTCCGGGCTGATCACCCTGGAGGAGGCCGCCTCCTCCATCATGCTCTAGGAAATCGTCATGCCGGTGTACACCTACAAGGCCATGACCAACGAAGGGTCCAAGAAATCCGGGACCATTGAGGCGGAAACCCTGGAGCTGGCCTATGAAAAGGTGCTCAATCAGGGATTTTTGCCCACGTCCGTGAAGGAAGGCGGGAAGATCAAAACCCGGACCGCATCCGACACCGGCGGGCTGACCATGCTGCTCACCAAGGTTAAGGCCCAGGACGTGATCCTCTTCACCAAACAGCTGCGGACCATGCTCAACGCGGGCATCCCCGTGCTCCAGTCCATGCACACGCTGCTCAGCCAGATTGAAAATCCCAAGCTCAAGGCCGCCGTGGAGGAGATCGCCACGGACCTGACCAACGGCCTGTCCATGTACAGGTCCTTCGGCAAACAAAAACACATCTTCAGCGCGCTCTATTGCAATATGCTCCGCGCGGGCGAGATTTCCGGAACCCTGATCCAAGTGCTCGACCGGCTGATCTACATCATCGAGCACGAGAACAAGGTCCGCAAGGACATCCAGAGTGCCCTGACCTATCCGATCATCGTGGTCGTGGCTCTGGTGGTGGCCTTCGTGGTCCTGGTGACCTTTGTGCTGCCGAATTTCATCCAGCTCTTCGAAGCCCAGAAAGTGGAATTACCCTGGCCCACCAAGGTCTGCATGGGGCTGAACGCCTTCATTGTCGGCTACTGGCCTTTGCTGCTGGTCGGGGTCGTGGGCGGCGGGATCGGCATCTGGTATTGGAGCAAAACGGATCGTGGACGACTGTTCTTCGATACGCTGCTGCTCGGCCTGCCCATTCTCGGGCCGGTGTTCGTCAAGGCGGCCATGTCCCGGTTCGGAAGCATTTTCGCCATTCTCCAATCCAGCGGCATCACGGTGCTGGAGAGCGTGGATATCATTTCCGGAACCATTGGCAACGCCGCGGTCTCCAAGCAGTTCGAGGGCGTGCGCGAGTTGTTGGAGCAGGGGCGCGGGCTGGCCTATCCGCTGAAAAAGGCGAAATACTTTACGCCCATGCTGGTGACCATGGTGGCCATCGGCGAGGAATCCGGCCAGCTTGAGGAAATGCTCAAGGAAGTGGCCCAGCATTATGACTACGAGGTCGAGTATTCGGTCTCCAAGATGAGCGAGCTGCTCGGGCCGGTACTGGTGGCCTGCCTGGCCTGCGTGGTGGGCTTTTTCGCCCTGGCCGTGATGCTGCCCATGCTCGACCTGATGAGTTCGGCGCTGGCCAAAACCTAGGCAATGCGACGTTCGTGTGGAAGTCGGTAATAAGGGCTTGGGCTGTGAAAGCGCATGTGGTATGCCTGGAACAGCAAAATAACTCCATCAACGTTTACCGAGCGGTCCGGATAAGTTCCTGACTCGCGAGGGGGGAGAAACATGGAAATCAGGAAAAGACAGCACAGGGAAGGCGGCTTCACGCTCATCGAGCTGATCACCGTGATCATTATTCTGGGTGTCCTGGCTGCGGTCGTCACCCCGCGGTATTTCGACCTGACCAACAAGGCTCAGGAGGCCGCGTTGGACGGTGCGATTTCCGAGGGCATCGCCCAGTTCAACATGGCCTACGCCCGCTACATCCTGGTGGTTGGCAGCGAACCCGCCAATCTGGCCGCACTGGGAACCGCCGATTACCTCGGCGCGGACCTGACCGCCGTGGATATCGGGGACTACACGCTGAAGTTTGCGCAGGCTGCGGATGATGCGGATGTGACTGTCACTGCCACGCTGGACACTGATGCGACCATCACCAACAACCGCGCGGTTCCCTGGCCTGGAGCCTAGGCAAGGCTCGGGCGTTCGCTTGCGGGCCTGAAGCAAGCGCCTTCCGAGCTTGTGTTGGCATAGATGAGCGGCATGCAAACATGGCGTAAGATAATACCAGGGGGGCAGCAGTGCCCCCCCGTTAACGGCATTCCCGCCTGGGTCGGCCTTCGCGCTGCTTCCGGGCGGGAATCCGGTTTTACGCTTCTGGAGCTGCTGACTGTGGTGATCATCCTCGGAGTGTTGGCGGCGGTGGTCGTCCCGCGTTATCTGGACATCGCCGACCTTGCCCGCAAAACCAGCGCCAAGGGAGCCCTGGCCGAGGGCGTGGCCCGCTTCAACCTCGCCTACGTAAGCTACGTCAAGGACAATCGCCACGCTCCGCCGGATCTGGAGGCCATGTCCGATGCCGCTTATCTGGATCTCGATGCGTCGAACAGGGTGGTGGTCGGGGACTACCGCCTGAAATATACAACGGAAAACAACGACGTGGTCATTACCGTGGAGATGTCCTTCGGCGGGGCATGGCAGGAAATTTCGGCGCAGGACGGAGGCGAGCTGACCCGGTCCGTGGAATGGGGAAGCTGAACGCGTTCAAGCCACTTCTCAGAAAACGAGGCAACCTTCAATCATGGCCCAGATCAACGCCTTTTTTAAAATGCTCCACGAACTGGGGGGCTCCGACCTGCATTTGAGCACGGGCGCGCCGCCCATGCTCCGGCTCAAGGGCGATCTCCAGCGCATCAAGTTCAAGCCCTTCAGCGACGAGGAGCTCAAGCGGCTGATCTATGAGATCACGCCCGAGGCGAAGATCAAGGAGTTCGAGGAGAGCGGAGACATCGACTTCGCCCACGAGGTTCCGGGCATGGCCCGCTACCGCGTGAACTTCTTTCGCCAGCATCGCGGGGTGGGCGCGGTCTTCCGCGAGATTCCCCAGACCATCCTGAGCATGGACCAGCTCGGCCTGCCCCCCCGCCTCGCGGAGCTGGCCATGCTGGACAAGGGCATCGTGCTCGTGACCGGCCCCACGGGCAGCGGCAAGTCCACGACCCTGGCCGCCATGCTCGACCATGCCAACCGCAACCGCCGCGACCACATCCTGACCATCGAGGACCCCATCGAGTTTGTCCACAAGTCCCAGGGATGCCTTGTGAACCAGCGCGAGGTGGGCCGCCACACCCGCAGCTTCAAGGCCGCATTGCGCGGCGCGCTGCGCGAGGACCCGGACATCATCCTGGTGGGCGAGATGCGCGACTACGAGACCATCGACCTGGCCCTGGAGGCGGCGGAAACCGGCCACCTCGTGCTCTCGACCCTGCACACGGTCTCGGCGGTCAAGACCATCGACCGGATCATCGAGGTTTTTCCCGAGGACATGCAGGCCCAAGTCCGCTCCAGCTTTGCGGATTCCTTCAAGGCCGTGATCTCCCAGACGTTGATGAAGCGCGCGGACGGCAAGGGCCGGGTGGCCGCGCTGGAGATTCTGCGCGGCACGCCCGCTGTGCGCAACCTGATCCGCAAGGGCGAGAACCATCAGATTCCGTCGGTGATGCAGACCAACAGGAATCTGGGCATGCAGCCCCTGGACGACCACATCCGAGAGCTTCTGGAGAAGGGACTCATCGACCGCGAAACCGCGCGCCGCCACGCCCTGGACCGGAGCAAGTTCGAGGACAACGGCAAGGACGCGCTCTAGGAGGCGGCGGATGCAACGCACCCGGTTCAACGCCATTGTGTCCGCCGTGCTCAAACGGCATCCGCGGCTCTCGGACATCCTCTTCACCGCCGGAACGAGCGTGCAGGCCGAGGTGGACGGGGAGCTCCGACCAGTGCGCCTGCGCGGGTTGGAGGTGCTCGGACCGGAGGATGCGCGGGCTGTGGCCGAATGCCTGCTCGGCGACAATCTGGCGCAGCGCAGGCTGCTGGCCGAGCGCGGCTCCTGCGATTTTTCCCTGTCCCTGCCGGACAACGCCCGGTTCCGGGTCAATGTCTTCCGCCAGCGCGGCAATCTGGCCGTGGTCATGCGCCGCCTGCCGGAGCGCATTCCGGGCCTGGAGGAGCTGGGTTTGCCGACCGTGTTCAACGAGATCGCGCGGGAGCAAAACGGTCTGGCCCTGATCACGGGCGGCACGGGCACAGGCAAGTCCCATTCCCTGGCCGCGCTGGTGGACGCCATCAATGCGCAGCGGGCCGTGCATGTGGTCACGTTGGAGGACCCGGTGGAGTTCGCCCATGTCCATAAGCGGGGCGTGGTCAGCCAGCGCGAGCTGCTCACGGACTTCGATTCGTTCGCCTCGGGTTTGCGCGCGGCCCTGCGCCAGGCGCCCAAGGTGATCGTGGTTGGCGAAATACGCGACCGCGAGACCATGGAAATCGTGCTCCAGGCGGCGGGAACAGGGCATCTCGTGCTGGCCACTCTGCACACCAGGGACGCCGGGGCCACCATCAACCGGATTCTGGGCTTGTTTGAAACCCAGGAAGAGCGGCTGGTGCGCATGCAACTGGCCGGATGTCTGCGCTGCATCGTGTCGCAGCGGCTCCTGCCGCGGGTGGGGGGCGGCCGCGTGCCCGCCTTTGAGATCCTGCGCAATACTCTGGGGGTGCGGGAGCTGGTGCTCCAGGGCGAGCAGGAGGACAGGAATTTCTATTCGCTGCTGGAGCAGGGCGGTCCCCACGGCATGAACACGTTTGACCAGAGCCTGTTCGGACTCTACGAGCAAGGCATGATCAGCGAGGAAACCGCGCTGCTTTCCGCCGGAGACCGGTCCCGGCTGGTGCGTATGATCGACCGGCTCAAGACCGGCCGGGGGGAGACGGTCAGCGACCTGCGGCTCTCCGGCCTGGAAGAGGATTTGGATGCGGACCTGCGCTGATCAAGCGGGAGTGCCGGGCTGACCCGCCCCTTTAGAAATGGGAAAAAGCTGCTGCTTTTTTTGAGCGAACAGGCAGTGAGCAACGGCATTATGTAGGAGCCGCACAAGGCTCATCTTGAGATAGACCATGCCCCCGTCATACGATGGGGGCATGTCTGTTAGAACACGTAAATCGCCGGTATTGGTCGCCTTGTGCAGGAAGCGGTCGCAGCTTTCCAGTGAAATCATCGAACTGGAAGCCCAGCTTGAACGCAAGCGGAAGGAAGTCGAAACCCTGGACTGCACCATGGTCGTGCTAGGCATGGCCTGCGACGAAGAAATCGCCCGGCCGCGCCGGGTGTACACGATTCGTTTTGGCAAAGGGGAACTGAAACGGATGATCGTCGATATTCTGAAGGCCGCCGAAGGTCCCCTGACCACCCGACAGGTGGCCGATGAAGTCCGGCGGCGGAAACGGATGCTCCAGGACTACCGCAGACGCGTGAAGTGCGCTTTGACGCAGTACCGAATCACGGTTCAGGTCGGGAAGACGGAATCGGGCGAATCGCTATGGGTGCTAAAGGGTCAGGCCGCCAAGGCCAAGGTTGATCCCAAGCCGTCGTTGCGGCTGGTGCGATCCCAATAGCCCCGGAAACGAGGTTTCCCCCTCTCCAGGGAGAGCAGTTTGGTGATCATGTCGAAAGACGTCTTCCGGTTGTCGAGCCGTCGCATGTCTTCCCGGTAGGCGATTTCATTGGCGTACAGGTCCAGATATTCCACACTGAGGTGGTGGACCTGTCCCCGGACAAAGCGCCGGAGACGGCTGAAGTAGGATTCTGCCTGGTTGGTGTTCTCCCCGCTCGGGCCGACAAAATGGATGTCGTGGTTGACCTGGGTATGGGTGAAGTACGCCATGAGATCCGAATAGGCGCTATGCTGGTCGGTGATGACTTCCGTTCCCCGCACGAGCTGTTGCTCCACGATATCCATGATGTCCGCAGCGTTCTCGGTGTCGATCACGAACGTCAGGGTGCGCAAGGCTCCCTCACGGATTTTTCCCCGCTGACGGAGCACCAAAATGCACCGGGATGGCTTCTTGGACCGCTTGGACTTTTCCGGGCGGTCTTCCTTCTTGTTGGCGAGCCTGGTGGACGGGTTCAGGTATGCCCCGTCGATTTCGACCTGGCCTGACCAAGCTTCGATATCTGGTCGTGCGGCGTACAGGGCCTCCCGCAAGCGGTGATAGAATACGTAGGCCGTCTTGTACTGGACGTTCATGTGCCGCATGAGTTGCAAGGCCGACATGCCTTTAACGGCATTGGCCAGAGCGACGATCCCGATCAGGATTTTCTTCAGAGGCAACTTGGTCGAAGCCAGCCAAGTGCCGCTGGTCAATGAAAATGTGTGGCCGCATCCCTTGCATCGCCACTGCTCTCTGGTCCTCAGGTAGTAGTGCGAGTCCACGCACCCGCATATCGGACATACGGGATCCCCGCCGGTCTCGGGCCACCGCAGTTCCTGGAACTTGGCGCGAACCGTTTCGGCATCCCACTCCGCGACTTCCGGAAGGGATATTTTGCGTGCCTGCGCTTCGAGCAGGAAGTGTTGACTATGCATGGTTTCGACCTGGAGACTTCGATGACCATTGTATGACACAGTTTTTGAAAAAAGTCAATGATGGCAAAATGTTGTCGCAAGTTGTTGAAATCGCGGTGAAGAGTTTATCTATCTTTTACAGGGTGTTGCTTTGCGAACGTTGGCGGGCGGCTGTCTTGACAGGTTGTGGATCGGGAGCTATTCTCCAACTTGGTATCGGCATATGCCTGCACGTCCACGTTGCGAAGCCTGAAAGCATTGCGTCACATCTGACTAAGTTCATCCTTCTGAATCAGCCAGGGGATGTTTGTGGACGGGCATTTCATTGGCGCAGATGAAGAAGGTGAATCATGCATCGTTTCGTTCCCAGAGAAGTTCAGGCCCTGAAGAAGCAAGCCAAGCGGTTGAAGCAATTGTTGGATTGCTCGCACAGTCATGCGCTGGACAGAGTGGCCCAGCAAAATGGCTACACCAATTGGTCGCTTCTCCAGAAGCACGCTGCGGAAAAGGACAGCAGAAAGGATCCTGCCCGAGTGCTTGGAGTGTCTACCACTCCAGGTGGAATGCGGGTCATCCGCGTGGCGGCGATCCGGTACGCCCCCGATCTTTACATGGATCGGCATGATCCGGGGCAGTTGATCTTCAGATGCCCTGAATGCGGGGATGTCCACTATCATGGGGCCGTGGATTGGTATCTCGGCGCTGGAGATGGCGACAGGGTTCCCCATTGCTTGAACCAGGACGCAAATTACCACTTCGATCTTGTCGAAGTGCTTGAGCCCGTCTTTGCTGGCTTCCTGCCGCAAAGGATTTTGAAGCACATTGCGCCACCCACGGCCGATGATCACATTAAAAGTTGGTTCGGGTCTCACCATACCCCGGCCGTTGACCGCTCACCTTGGAACGGACGGGAAGGGGGATACGTGTATCCCACGTACGAAGGGGCCGACGATATCCATGCGGTTCTTTGCGAAGCCTTCCCCTCGCTTGATGAGGACAGGTTGTTCGAGATCGCCGAGGAACTGGATGAAGACGGACCTTGGCTTACCGGTGCGTTTCTTCGCACTCTTGACGAAGAAGCGATGGCCGAATTGTAGACAGCCTTAAAAAACAGCGGCCCACATTTCCTGTGAGCCGCTGTTTTTATTGTGTTTGTGTTATTCCTACATAATGCCGGTGAGCAAACAAAAAAGCCCTGGACAAGCCAGGGCTTTTTTGTGGTCAGAGCAGGCTTTCGTCCTTACATGTCAAGAATTTTATGGGCGATTTCATCGCCGATGTCCGTGATGAAGGGGATGCCGGTTTCACGCTCGGTCTCGCGGTTTCCGGAAGCGATGTCGCTGCGGCTGATGGCCGTGAGCTCGAACTTGCGCACACCGGCCAGCAACTGCTGCAATGCGGCGGAAAGCTTGTCCACCAGACACCAGACCCCCACTGCGCCATAGGGAATTTCCTTCATGGCTTCCTTGCCCACCTTGGATTCCACATCGTGCCAGCAGGCGAAGATTTCTTCCGGGGTGGCGCCGTACTGGGAAACCGCAGCGGGAAGCTTGTCCCAGTTGCCGTTGACCTTTTCGCGGCGATCCGGGCGCAGCACGCCTTCAATATTGGAACCGAGGAAGCCCGGAATCATCATGGCGCGACCCATGCAGATCAGCTTGGCATAGGGAGCGCCCATGGCCAGGGCCTTGAAGATGTTGCTGCCCTTGGCAAAGCCGCCTGCAAAGGAGAGATCCACAACCTTCTGGCCGTGAGCGGCGAGCCGGGTGGCATACTGGTGCGCCTTGGCATGCAGCAGGATGGAGGGAACACCCCAGGATTCCATCATGTTCCAGGGAGACATACCAGTACCGCCGCCGGAGCCGTCGATGGTCAGCAGGTCGAGCTTGGCTTCACTGGCGAACTTGATAGCCATGGCCAGCGCTTCCATGCCGTACGACCCTGTTTTCAATGAAATACGCTTGAAGCCGATTTTGCGCAGATATTCGACGTTATTCATGAAGTCGTCATGAACCTGGGAAAAGCTGCTCAGGTTGGTGTAACCAAGCCGGCTATGGCGGGCAAAACTATGGATGGCCCCATGTTTGTAAGCCTCCTGGACCGAGACTTTTTCAGGGTCCGGATCCACGAGGTAGCCGCGTTTTTTCAGAAACAGGGCATAATCCAGGCTGGTGACTTCAATTTCACCGCCGATATTTTTGGCTCCCTGGCCCCATTTCAACTCGATAATGACCTTGTCGCCGTACTTGTCAGCCACGTATTCGGCCACGCCGTTGCGCGTGTCTTCGACGTTCAACTGCACGATCATGGCCCCGTAGCCATCGAAGTAGCGCAGGTAGGTGTCGATGCGACGGTCCAGCTCGGGGGCGCTGGAAATCCGGCCTTTCTCAATCTTGGATTCACGATCAACGCCCACCACGTTTTCACCGATGACGATGGGAGCGCCAACAAGCGCGCAACCAACGGCAAAGGCATCCCAATACTTGGCGGCGATAAAGGTGGAGCCGAGCGCACCGGTCATGAAAGGTACACGACACTTGGTTTTCTCTTCAGCACCAAAAGACGTTTCCATGTTGACATCAGTAAACAAATAGTCGCCATTACTGCCGGGTGACCCGAATGCTCCGTAGTTATTGCCCTGAATGCGAATAGAATTGTAAGAGACTCCGACGTGTGTTGTGTTACCGCTTCCAGCGGTAACCATGCCGAAATCTCTAGGATACAGCATTTCTCTACCGCGCAAAGAGGAAAGCCACGTTTCGCATTTTCCCTGGCAGTCTGCCCTGCACAGAGTGCAAAGTCCGGACTCAATAGCATTCCCGCGATTGCTTGAGCCGAGTACATCGTTCGATTTTGGCCATGTAAACATTATTATCTCCTTCAGTGAAAAAAGTTGCCAAGGGTACGGATAAAACCTCTACTCCGTCAAGAAAAACAAGGAGAATTTGGCAAAAAAAGGGTCAAAAAAAGCTGGAAAGCAGGATTGAAATATTAAAATTGTAAAAATGACAATGCGCGATTTTTGGAATTCGCCAAGGTGAAAGCAGATCAAAACCATCGAGCCAGCACGGGCATCAATGAATTGTACATTACGCGAGAGGCGAGAGCTTTGTGTGGTTTGCGGGGATTTCGTCCGGATGTTCAGAAGCAGTTTCGTGAAAAACGAAAGTTATTTTGAAGGATTTTTCAGGTGAAAAAGGCGATAGTCGCAAGCGGAAAATGCACAGCAAACTACGAAAAAAGACACCGGAAAAAGTGAAAACAGCTACTTTGCGCAGATGAAAAAAACAAAAAAAACTGAAAAAAGCAAGAGGAGTTCAGCGGAAGGAGTCAGAACAGCAAATCTGGTCGCGCCCGGCTGCTTTGGCGCGGTAAAGGGATTCGTCGCTGGAGGCCACGAGGCTGGAAGGAGCATCGTCTGGATTGGGCACGAGGGTGGCCTTGCCCATGCTCACGGTTACGAATTCGGAAATTTCGGAATCCGGGTGGGGCAGCGCCAGGGCTCGCAGTTCCTGCCGGATGCTCTCCGCCACCTTGAGCCCCCCCTTGGGGGCGGTATCAGGCAGGAGCGCTGCGAATTCCTCGCCACCGTAACGGGCCAGGAAGTCGCCAGGACGATGAAAGGCTGCCTGAATGGCCAGCGCCACCTTTTGAAGGCACTTATCGCCCTCGATGTGTCCGAGCGCGTCGTTGTACCTCTTGAAGAAATCAATGTCGATCATCAGCAGAGTCAGCGGGGTGTGGTCACGCGCACAGCGTTGCCATTCCTGTTCCAGCACCTTGTCGAACTGGCGGCGGTTGGCCACGCCCGTCAGCCCGTCCTGGCTGGAAAGGGTTTCCAGATCCCGGGCCATGCGTTCCAGTTCACGCTCCCGCGCTTTGCGGCTGTCCATCTCCAGCTTGAGCCGCAGCGCCGAGCCCACCCGCGCCCGCAGCTCCACGCGATGCACGGGCTTGGTGATGAAATCGCCTGCCCCGGCACTGAAGGCCTCTTCCAGATCTTCCAGCCGGTCGCTGGCCGTGACCATGATCACTGGAATGTCCGCCAAGCGTTTTTCGGCTTTGAACAGCCGCGTCGCCGCGATTCCGTTAACTCCCGGCATCTCCAGATCCATAAGTACCACGTCCGGAAGGTCCGTGTCCTCCAGGGAGCGCAGCGTCTTCAGCGCTTCGTCCCAGGAAGCCGCACCAGAAAGGCTTTGGAAGCCCTCGCCACGCAGAACAGTCTGCAACAGCAGCCGGGAGGTTTCGGAATCGTCGATGATCAGCAGTTGCATGCTCGTCCCTTAATGAAGAATTGTCTCGCCGTGCTGAACACGCATGTTCAAAGAAGGCTTCAAAATATTCATGGGTACTGTACAGCAATGTTGTTCGAGTCCGTTGTTCGCGCAATCGACCGCGCGTATTGCGTCTGGTCCTGTTGCGCGGCTTTGTCCTTCTGGGATGGAGAGTTCGAACCATTTTTGGACGTGTTCATGGTCATCCAGCTTCGCCACGCACAAAGCGGAGTGGGCGACAGCAAAGCCGGAAAAAAATTTGCAAGGTTGTAGCGCGTGCGTGCATAAAGACTCCTGATTCGTAATTCAAGTACCACTTTCCGGGGCAGAGCTGCCACAACTCGGCACTGTAGAGAGCTATCCCCGCAACATCTGACAGCACCCTATTATAAATGTAGACATGGTTGATGACGCCGTCAATAGTTTAGCACAATAAGCACGAAAATCCCCCCCCAGGAGGGGGCTCAGAGAACGAATGAATCAACAGAGGAAGCTGACCAGACGTGTGGCAACGCCCGAAGTCTGACGGGTGACCGTTTTCGCCGGATTGTGCAGCGGTCGCTCTTTATGTATGTTCCCCATATGCACGACATCAAAGCCATAGACCACGGTTCCGGGGAACGCGGGAGCACCCTCCTTTACCTCGTTCTGGCGCTCGTTGCCTTCGGCATTCTCGCTTCGGTCGGCGCGTCCCGCTTTGCAACCACGACATCCGCGGTCATGCGTCCGAACTGCGCTTTGCAGGCCCGCTACTTGGGAGAATCCGGCATGCGCTACGCGATGGCGCGCCTGCGCGCCTGCGCGACCGAGAGCGAAGTAACGGATGCCGTGCTGGAAATGAACGGAAAGACGTATGTCGTGGATGAAACCACGGGAATGTCCTTCACGCTCGCCGTGAGCTACGCGAGCGGAGTGGCGACGGTGAATTCCACCGGTACAAGCTGCGGCAAAATGGACCCGGCGACATCGGCCACGGGCAACATGACCTTCAACCTGCCGGCAGCGAGCGGCGGGGAATCAGAGGGTGGCGGCGAGGCCGCCAGCGTTGGTGGGATCTACGGAGGCACGGCCGCGACAATCGGCGGCCAGGTCATCGGAAACGTCATCTCGACCGAGGTCACCATCAAAGGCGGCAGCAGCATCAGCGGGTCGCTCACGTACCTCGGAACGACCAGCTGTCTGACGATTTCCGGCGGCGCGCGGGTCGGCACGGCGGGTGACAACAACACCGTCTGTTCGCTGACCTGCGTCAATGTCAATGGCGGCGCAATCGTGAACGGCGACCTGAACGCGCAGGGTGATGTCAAGGTAAACAGCGGCATAGTGAACGGCAACATCTGTTCCGCAGGAAGCGTTACCATCTCGAACGGCTGGGTGAGCGGAGACATCTACGCACAGGACTCCGTGACTATCACTGGCACGGTGACCGGCGATGTCTACTCGGGGGGCAATGTCTCCATCGGCTGGGGGGGCACGGTGAACGGTGACATCTACTGCACCGGCACGGCCACTTCCCCGGGCGGCTTCCGTGGCGCGGTGACCACAGGCTACGACAAGGCCGACATCGCGCTTCCCGAACTCTGCCAAAGCTATACGCTTCCCGAACACAAGTCCGTGGTCAGCACCACGCCCCTCGTCATCCATGGGGACACGGTCTTCACCGGCGTGTCCAACCTGGGCGACACCTCGAACGCCTATACCTCGATCTCCACGGCCGGCTGGCAAAGAATCTGCTTTGACCTCTCCACGCCCGGAACCTACATCAATATCTTCTGCAGCGGGAACATGTCTTTCAGCGGCGAACT
Source organism: Desulfovibrio sp. (assembly GCA_050251775.1). GTDB lineage: Bacteria > Desulfobacterota > Desulfovibrionia > Desulfovibrionales > Desulfovibrionaceae > Paucidesulfovibrio. Next base: position 33,957 of record JBFWMD010000008.1, on the reverse strand, counting down.
CTATGTGCGCACCTCGGCCAGCATTCCCTGCTTCTCGCCGCTGAACAGGGTATTCAGCACCAGCTTCCTGGGATACGCGGAGGCCAGCCGCGTGTACATGGACGTGCAGGGAACCGTGACTTTCGGGGGCGGCGTGAGCTGGTTCGGCACGGTCTACGCTGGCGGCAACATCCAGCCCGGAGGCGGCGGAAGCTACATCGGCGGGCTGTACACCAACGAGAGGCTGAACCCCGGGAACCAGTGGTTCTCCTCGCGCTACGTCTCTTCGGATTACATCGAAGCCTATTGGCCATAAGCCAGGGGGCGGTAAGCCTTCGTTATGGCGACGTGCGGCGCGCTGGTGCGGGTTCCGCGCCGGGGACAGACCGCAAGAAAAATGTCACCTCTCCCTAGCAGTCAGTGGGCGGGCGCGGGTCCGCCGGGGCATGGCGCTTTCCTCTAAAGCCGGATGAACGCGCGCGGGGTCACATTGAGTTCGTAGGTTGCGCCAGTTCCGCCGATCCGGAAGCTGATGTTGATGGAGGAAATTTCCAGATTAGAACTGTCCCCGTCCGTATCGTTCTGCTCCACCTGGAGCGTGAAGTCCGTGACGTTTTCCAGCAGCAAATGGTTCGTGCCGTTCACGGCCAGATAGAGGTTCCCGCCCGAGAGCCGCACCGTGCGCGTGCCGGAGAGGTTCGCGTCGGAGCTGGCGTATTGCAGCGAGGTGTTCGCCGCGAGGACCACGGTATTCGCTCCGCCGAGCCCTTCGGCGGATTTGAGTTCGATGCCCAGTCGGTTCAAGGCGTTATGCGCTCCCTGGGCCGAACGGACAGCCTCGTCGGTGATAAGGTAGCTGTTTACGGCCAGGGAGATGAACATGGTTCCGGCAATGGCCATGATTGAGAAGATCAGCAGGGAAATGATCAGTTCGATGAGCGTCACTCCGCGCTCGGAGGTTTGATCCCGCGAGCCGCCGCGCATCAGAAGTTCACCGTCTCGTTGTTCTGAGCTGCGACGCGGCTGTGGGCCAGCAGGCTGACAATCCGGTGGAGCTGGTGGTTGTTCCCGTCGTCGATGTAGACGGTGACCTCAAGCGTGTCCGTGGCCGAACCCGAGGCCTGGGCCTCGCCTGCCAGGTTGAAGGTGATGTACTGGACATCCGTGGAAACGCCGTCCTGGTCGTAGTCGCCGTTGGCCGCATTTTGCACGATGGTTGCCAGGGCGTTGTCCGGGCTCGAACCGTTGATTTCCTCCAGGTAATCGGCCTGAATCCGCTCCATGGTCCGTTCCGTGAGCGCCTCGTCGCGCACGGTTGTGACCACTTCGGGCGTGGTTGCGAGCCGGGGGCCGATCAGGGTCACGAGAAACGCTCCCAGAATGCCCACGAGCACCACGATAATAATGGTTTCCAGCAGGGTGAAGCCGGCGGGTTGCTTGCTCATTGGACATATCCTGTTTCTGCGATGATGGAGAGGCTTGCCGTGGAGGCGGGGTTGCCCGTGGATTGGACCGTGATGTTCAGGTTCGTGTTCAGCAGGACGCCGCCCGTGGTTTCCGGCCTGCCATAGGCGTCGTAGACCACCGTGAAGGCCGTTATGCCCACTCCCTTGTCAGAGAGATCCACATGCTTGGCATCCTCGCCGGGAAGCGGGGCCTCTTTGGACGCGTCGTTGGGGTTCGTTCCCGTGAATATCCAATATTCGGTCCCGGAGCAGCTCAGGCCCCAGGGGTTGCCGGATTTGAGCGCGCGGGACTGGACGTGGAACAAGTGGGAGCGCAGAACAGCGGCCTGGCCCGGGGCGGGCGCATCCAGCGTGCCGACCCTGGAGGCGATCACGGCGGAAACAATGGCCAGCACGACGATCACGACCACGAGTTCGATCATGGTGAAGCCGGATGGACGCAGGGCCGCGCGCATGAACACCTCCCGGAATTCTCAAAACTGTCGGAAGTATAGCAGAACGGCGCAAGAGCGTAAAGCCGTCTTGTGTAACCGCCTTGAAACACGACTTTAACCTCATCGTTGCATCTTGACGCGTCTTCGTCATGGTCCTGGGGTATCTCCAGCGGAGCATCTCAAATTTTGTCATGCCCATAAGGAGGGTTGATACATGAGGAAACAAACCAGATACTTCGCACTGGCGCTGCTTGTGGCGCTGGCATCCCTGCTCGCCCTGGGCGCCTGCAAGCAGGAAGAGAAATCGGCCAAGGCCGAGGCTCCCGCCGCAGCCGCGTCTGCGACTCCCACCGGGACACCTGCCGCCAAGTACGTGTTCTTCTTCATCGGCGACGGCATGGGCATTCCCCAGCGCGCCGCCACCACCCAATTCCTCGGCCATGGTCTGGTCATGGACGGCTTTCCGGCCCAGGGCATCACCGGCACGTCCGCGGCCGACCGCTTCATCACCGGTTCCGCGGCCTCGGCCACGGCGCTGTGCACTGGCGTGAAGACCAACATCAACTACATCGGTGTGGACCCGCAGTTGAAGCCCTTGAAGACCGTGGCCGAGATGGCGCACGAAAAAGGCATGAAGGTCGGGATCATCTCCAGCGTGTCCATCGACCATGCCACTCCGGCGGCCTTCTACGCCCACGTCAAGACCCGCAAGATGTACCACGAGATCGACCATGCCCTGGCCGAGTCCGGGTTCGAATTTTTTGGCGGCGGTGGATTCAAGGACCCGGATGGCGCCAAGAAGCTGAAGAAGGACCCCGAGGCCAAGGTGCTCGGCGACGCCCTGGAAAAGGCCCGGACCAACGGCTACAAGTACGTCAACGACAAAGCCTCTTTCGAGGCTCTGACCCCGGCGGACGGCAAGGTCATCGCGGTCAATGCCTGGCTCCAGGATGACGAGGCCATGCCCTACACCCTGGACCAGACCGAGAAGGACATCACCCTGCCCGAATTCACCCAAAAGGGTATCGAGATGCTCGACAACCCCAATGGTTTCTTCATGATGGTCGAGGGTGGCAAGATCGACTGGGCCTGCCACGCCAACGACGCCGCCACCTCCGTGACCAACAATGCCGCCTTTGACGATGCCGTGCGCGTGGCCGTGGACTTCGCCAAAAAGCATCCGGACGAGACCCTCATCGTGGTCACGGGTGATCACGAGTGTGGCGGCCTGACCCTGGGCTTTGCCGGAACACAGTACGAGAGCTACTTCGACGTGCTCGGCAAGCAGAAGATCTCCTTCCAGAAGTTCACGGACGAGATCCTGCCCGCGCTCAAGGCCGGGAACGCGGATTTCGAGGCTCTCAAGCCCGTGATCACCGAGAACTTCGGTCTGAAGTTCGAGGGCGACGCCAAAGACCACATGCTCCTGGCGGACTACGAGGTCGAAATGCTCAAGGCGGCCTATGCGCGCTCCCTGGCGGGCGACAAGGAAAAGGCCGAGGGCGAGGAGTACCTGCTCTACGGCGAATACGATCCCCTTTCCGTGACCCTGACCCACGTGCTCAACCGCAAGGCGGGTCTGGGCTGGACCTCCTACCAGCATACCGGCGTGCCCGTGAGCACCTCGGCCATGGGTGTTGGCCAGGAGCGGTTCAACGGCTTTTACGACAACACGGACGTGGCCAAGAAGATCATGCTCAGTCTGGGGCTGCCCGCTGAGGCGCAGTACCTGACCGCATCCAACTAGTTCATCTCCACTCCCATCCTCCTGATCCGGAGGGGGCGGTGCGCGCCGCTCCCTCCCTCAAATTTCAAAGGGTTGTGCATGCGAGCGAACGTTTTCCGCAATGCGGACAAGATGTTTTCCCTGGTTTTTTTGGCCCTTTGTGTGGCCCTCTGGTTCGTGCCCACGGGGTTTGAAAAGCGCGTGGACCAGGAGGCTGTGCGCTGCCGGGCCGAGGTCCTGGACACGGACGACCATGACCTGCAACGCCTGGGCATGGTCATGGCCGGGGAGCAGGGGGTGCTGCTGCGCGTGCTGGACGGGCCGTTCGCCGGGCAAGAGCTCCGGGGCGTGAATCCGCTCCTGGGCCAGATGGACCGGGACAAGATTTTCCGCACCGGCGACCATGCCCTGGTGGTCCTGACGCTGAATCCGGACGGGAGCATCCGCTACGTCAACCCGCAGGAGCACTACCGCCTTGGCCTGGAACTGCTTTTACTGGGCATGTTCGCGCTGCTGCTTTTGGCCTTTGGCGGTTGGACAGGGGCCAAGGCGCTGCTCTCCTTTGCCTTTGCCGCGTTGACCATCTGGAAGGTTCTCGTGCCCCTGCTGCTCAAGGGCGTGGACCCCGTGCCGCTCTCCCTGGGGGTCACGGCCCTGCTCTGCGGGGCGATCATCTTCCTGGTGGCCGGGTTGACGCGCAAGGGCCTTACGGCCTTTTTGGGGGCTTTTCTCGGGGTTCTGGCCAGTTGTGGCATGGCCGAACTCTTCACCTCCGCCTTCCACGTGCATGGAGCCATTCTGCCTTTCGCCTCGACCCTGCTCTACTCGGGATACGAGCATCTGGATCTGACCGCGATTTTCATCTCGGCCGTGTTTCTGGCGTCCAGCGGAGCGGTCATGGATCTGGCCATGGACGTGGCCGCGAGCATGGACGAGGTGGTTGGCAAGAAGCCGGACATCGGGCGCAGAGAGGCTTTCCTTTCCGGCATCCGCGTGGGCCGGGCTGTGGTGGGGACCATGACCACCACGCTGCTTTTGGCCTATTCTGGCGGGTACATCACGCTGCTGATGGCCTTCATGGCCCAGGGCGTGCCCCTGGCCAACACCTTCAACCTGATCTACGTGGCTGCGGAAGTGCTCAAGACCCTGGTGGGCAGTTTCGGTCTGGTGCTGGTGGCGCCGTTCACGGCCGGGGCGGGCGCGCTGCTGCTCGCAGGCCGGCGCTGAGTTCCACGCCGGAAAACGAATGAGCAGAAAACACGCAGGCCCGGCGGGAAAGGTTCTCCTGCCGGGCCTGCGCATTGAAATGCGGATCCGGGGCTCAGGTTTTGGAGGCTCCGGATTCGGAGGCGGCGTCGGCCTGTGCCTCGGGTGCGCCGGATTGCGGCTCCGCAGACTCGGTCTTGGTTTCAACCTCGGCCCGGACATCGGCATCGACCATATCGGTCGGCTCGTCGTCCAGGGTCACGCGGTCCTCGTCCAGCCGCGACCAGGAGATGGAGAGATTGATCTTGCTGGTGCTCTGGGCGCGCTTGCCCCGGATGGTCAGTTTGAGCAGGCTGCCGGGATAGAAGACCATCTCCTCTTCCTCGTTGGCCAGAATCACGCGGCCCCGGTCAATGCCGTCCACCACGTGCAGCAGCAGCTGCTTGACGGTTTCCGGATCGTCCAGGGTCTCGAAGAAGATCTTCTCCTCGGAGAGCATGTGGCTGCCCTTGGAGCGGAATTTGTCCATCAATTCTGCGGACTTTTCCTTGGCCGCGCGGGCGGCTTCCTTCATGTTCATCGGCGCACTCCTTGCCCGGTTGCACGAGGGGTCATCCCGCTGATTGGGAACACATTTCCGCGATCAGGTCAACCAAAGTACGCGACCCGGAAACCGAAGTCTCCGGGTCGTGGTGCGAAGCGCGGCCAAGGATCGGAAAATGCCTAAAGAATTTGCTCCAGGAACTGCTTCAGCCGGGGATGCTCCGGGTTTTCAAAGAAGTGGCGGGGTGTGCCCTGTTCGATGATCTGGCCGTGGTCCATGAACACGATCTGGTCGGCAACCTCGCGGGCAAAGCCCATTTCGTGGGTGACCACGACCATGGTCATGCCCTCCCTGGCCAGGGTGACCATGACTTCGAGCACTTCGCCGATCATCTCCGGATCAAGAGCACTGGTGGGCTCGTCAAAGAGCATGATTTTGGGGTTCATGGCCAGGGCGCGGGCAATGGCCACGCGCTGCTGCTGACCGCCCGAGAGCATGGTCGGATAAACATCGGCCTTTTCCTGGATGCCGACCTTGTTCAGCAGCTCCATGGCGATGTCCCGCGCCTCGGCCTTGGGAATGCCCTTGAGCCGGATGGGGGCCATGGTCAGGTTCTGGAGCACGGTCTTGTGCGGGAAGAGGTTGAAGTTCTGGAAGACCATGCCCAGTTCCATGCGGATCTTGTTGATGTCGTTCTTAGGATCCATGACATCCAGACCGTCCACGATGATCTGGCCCTGGTCGATGTCCTCCAGCCGGTTGATGGAGCGCAGCAGGGTGCTTTTCCCCGAACCGGAAGGCCCGATGATCACGAATTTCTGGCCGCGCCCGATGCTCAGCGAGACATCGGTCAGCGCGTGCAGCTGGCCGAAGAACTTGTGGACGTTCTTGATTTCGATGATGGGCTTAGTCTCGGACATAGTAATTCAACCTCGATTCCATGTAGCTCACGCCCTTGGAAAGGATCAGCGTGATGATGAGGTACACCAGGGCGACCATGGTGTAGGCCTCGAAGTAATTGAAAGAGACGCTGGCGAATTCGCGGCCGCGCCGCAGCAGGTCGGCGACCGCCAGAATGGAGACCAGGGAGCTGTCCTTGAGCAGGGCGATGAACTCGTTGCCCACCGGGGGCAGGATGGTGCGCCAGGCCTGGGGCAGGATCACGAGCCACATGGTCTGCGAGCGGCTGAAGCCCAGGGAGCGGGAAGCCTCGGACTGGCCCCGGTCGATGGACTCGATGCCCGCGCGGAAGACCTCGCCCATGTAGGCGCCGTAGCAGATGCTCATGGCCGAGACCGCCGCCACCAGCGGCGGCATGTTTTTCAGGAAGATGAAGACCATGTTGGTCTCCGGCAGCTCGCGGAAGAGCTGCCCCAGGGCGAAATAGATGTAAAAAAGCTGCACAAGCAGCGGAATGCCCCGGACCACCTCGACATAGGTGGAGGCGATCAGGTTGATGGGCCGGACCCGGGAAATGCGTCCCAGTCCGGTGAAGAGCCCGAGAATCAGCGCGCCGATGATGGAAAGGATGGTAACCTCAAAGGTCACGAGCACGCCGTCGGGCAGAAATTTGAGGATCTTGAGATAAGGGTCGGGCTTGGTGGTGATCAGGAAAAGGATGATGCCCAGACCGCCGATGAGGGAAATCCACCAGGCGTTGAACAGGCCCCGGTCCTTTTTGTCGGGGATGGCTGCGCCGTCGCCCACGTTGATATTCACGAGCTTCTTGTCTTTCATGGTCTTTCAGCCCCTTGGGGGTCGTCTTCAACAGGCCGGGGCCGCGAAGAACGCGGCCCCGGTATTGTCGTGTCGAGTTGGACGCCTATCAGCGGCTATTTGAACCACTTGGCGTAGATCTGGTCGTACTCGCCGGAAGCCTTGACCTTGGCCAGGGCCTCGTTGAGGATCTTCACGGTCTCGGTGTTGCCCTTCTGCACGGCGAAGCCGAGGTATTCCTTCTGGTCGGTCTCCAGAACAAAGGCCAAGCTCAGGGTGTCCTTGTACTTCTCGTTCTGCAGCGCGTAGTCGTAGGCCACGGCGTCGTCGCAGATGGCGGCGTTGATGCGGCCGTTGTAGAGGTCTTCCACGGCCAGGCCCACTTCGTCGTAGCTCTTGGCCTCGGCGCCCTCGATCGTGCTGGCGGCGAAGAAGCCGGTGGTGCCGATCTGCGCGCCGATGGTCTTGCCCTTGAGGTCCTCAACAGTGGCGATGCCGGAGTCCTTCTGGACCAGGACGCCCTGCTTGACTTCGAAATAGGGGTCGGAGAAGTCCATGGTGGCCTTGCGTTCCTCGGTGATGGACACAGAGGAGGAAATGGCCTGGTACTTTCCAGCGGCCAGGCCGGCGAAAATACCGTCCCAGGCGGTGTTCATGATCACCGGCTTGAAGTTGCCGGCCTTGCCCATGGCTTCCAGCAGTTCGGGGCTGAAGCCCACGATGTTCTTGTCGGCGTCCAGGAATTCCATGGGCGGCCAGGTGCAGTCGCTGGCAAAGGTGATTTCGACCATCTCCGGAGCGGGCGCGGGCGCGGCAGCGGTCTGCTCGGCGGCGGGAGCCTCGGCCTTGGGAGCCTCTTCAGCCTTCTTTTCCTCGGCCTTGCTGCAACCCAGCAGGAACATCATGCTCAGGGCAGCCATGACGACAAACAGTTTCATCCAATTTTTCATCTCGAACCCTCCGTTTTGTATCGACTCGGGCGGGCTTTCCGGCCCGCTAGGCAACTGCGCCGTGTGCCCTCCGGCAAGAGGACATCACTGGTGTTTATGAAACAGAATCACGCAAGTTGTCAAATTTTTTCATTCATTCGCAGGAGAACCCAGGAGTCTCGGCCAAAGTGCTGAACGTGGTCAAGCGGAAGCTGCAAGACAGGCGGGATCGTTCAGGCAAAGCGGAAAAACCCTTTCGGAAAGACCGCAGGGCAGGCCCGGTCCGGCAGGGGAGCGTACCCCGTACCACGACCGGCCCGGTGCAACGCGGAAAAAAGAGCTCAGGGCCGGAGCTGGGAGAGGACCATGCCTATGAGCATCAGGGTGCAGCCAGCGAGCTCGCGCATGCCGAGCAGTTCGCCCAGGAGCAGCCAGCCCGCAACCGCGGCGAAGAGCGCTTCCAGGCTGAGAATGATGGAGGCGTGGGCCGGGTCGGCCTGTTGCTGGGCCACGACCTGGAGCGTGTAGGCCACGCCCGTGGACATCAGCCCGCAGTAGAGGATGGCGTCGGCCGCGCCCAGAATGCCGGTCCAGGTGATTTCCTCGATGCACAGTCCCACGCCCAGGCTGAGCAGCCCGCAGACCATGAACTGGGCCTGGGCCAGGGCCAGGGGGTTCATGCGCGGGGCCAGCCAGCCGATCACGAGCATGTGCGTGGCCCAGAAGAACGCGCCCACGAGCACGTAGAGGTCGCCCCGGGAAATGGACAGGGAGCCGTGGATGGAGAGCAGGTAGAGCCCGGCCACGGCCAGCAGTCCGCCGATCCAGGTTCCCCAGCCCGGACGCTGCCGGAAGAACAGACCCATGAGTGGGGTCAGGATCACGTAGAGACCGGTGATGAAGCCCGCGTTGGCCGCCGTGGTGGTCACGATGCCGAGCTGCTGGAGCGCGGCCCCGCCAAAGAGCACGCCGCCCGCCATGAGCCCCCCCTTGATGTAGATTCCCAGGCCGTGCGCCTGTTGGTACTCCAAGGGGGCTGTGCGTCGCAGGGAAAAGACCACCAGCGGGGTCAGGGCCAGGGAGCCGAGTACGAAGCGGATGCCGTTGAAGCCGAAGGGGCCGAGGTGGTCCATGCCGGTCTTCTGGAACACGAAGGCCGTGCCCCAGATCAAGGCCGTGAGCAGCAGCAGCGAATCGGATTTGAGCGTGGTGAGTTTCATGGGGCTCCTTCAGAGGGGTAGAGGGAGCCACATAGCAGACCAATGGGTCGCTTGGGAAGTGGGCGCGGCGCAGAGGAGTGGGCGGAAAATCAGCCCTGTGCCAGGGCCTGCGCCTCCGAAACGTTGTTTTCGTCCAGTTCCTGGAGCAGTTCTTCCAGAACCTCGTCGGCCAGGTGGTCCGGAACCTGGCAGGTTCCCACCTGAAAGTGGCCGCCCCCGCCATAGCGGAGCATCAGCCTGCCGATGTTCGCGCCACAGGTGCGGTTGAGGATCGAGTGGCCCACGGAGAGCACCGTGTTTTGGTGGGCGCGGCCCCGCAGAAGCTGGATGGAGACGTTGCACTCGGGAAAGAGCGAATACATGGTGAAGCGGTTGCCCGGCGGCACTTCGTCCATGCCACGCGTGTCCAGGACCAGGACGTTGCCGTGCAGCGTGATCCGCTCCAGGAGCATGGCGCGGAAGTGCGTCTCCTGCATGAAGTAGCGCTCGACCCGTTCGGCCACGTCCGGCTGTTCCAGAATCTCCGCCACGGGCATGGAGCGGATGTACTCGATGAGGTCTTCCATGAGCCGGTAGTTGGAGATGCTGAAGTAGCGGTAGCGGCCCAGGCCCGTGCGCGGGTCCATGATGAAGCCGAGGAGCACCCAGCCCTCGGGGTGCAGAATTTCCGTGAGGTTCAGGTCTCCGGAGTCCACCTTGTCCACGAAGTGGAGCATTTCGTTGAAGCGGGGGCCAAAGCGTTTTTCCCCGCCGAAATGCTCCCAGACCAGCCGCGCGCAGCTGGGCGCGGGCCGGGCCGCGCCCTGGAATTCCACGCCGCCCGCGAGGCGCTGTTCCTCGGAGGAGTGGTGGTCGAACCAGTAGCCGCAGCCGGGAATGTACGGCACGTTGCAGACCACATCGTCCGGCAGGCCGGGATACTTCCCGTCCTGCACGTCCTTGGGATGGACGAAGAGCCAGTTGTCCATGAGCCCCAGCTCCGTGAGCAGCACGGCGCAGGCCAGGCCGTCGAAGTCTGCGCGGGTGACGAGTCGCACGGTTCCCTCCCTTGAAACTACAAAAAGCGCTTTCACGGCGGCCTGTTCCGGGTGCGACCCTCCTTCGCGGTCCGCCAGGCTTCGCCTCCGCCCGTCGGGCGGGAAAGCGGCTATGGTCTCAAGATAGGGGATTTGCGGAAGGAAAGCAACGCCGGGAGTTATTTGGCCCGTTGCTTTTGCGCGCCGCCGCGCACGGAAATGCGCTCCACCAGCCGGCGGTAGTATTCGTCGTCCCGTTCCAGGTTCATGCTCCGTCCGCGCTGGGCATTGAGTTTGGCCACCAGCAGATTGAGTTTCTGGATCTGGCGATAGCGTTCCTGCTCGTCTTCCATCTCATCCAGCAGGTCCAGGGCCGTGACGATTTCCTTTTGCGTGGCCAGGGCCGGGGGCAGGCAGTTGGCGTTTTTGAGAATCTTGTAAGCCATGCGCAGGTCCGGCGGGATCAGGGCATCGTCGTCCAGGACCAGGGGACGGCCCGCGCCCTCCAGGTTTTCAAAGGCCCCTTCGCGCTGGGCCTTGCGGATGGCCTCCTCGGCCTGGAGTTCGATGAAGCGGAACATGGCCGCAACCTATTCCGGGCAAGGCCGGAGGGTCAAGCGGGGGAGAGCGCCAAAGCGGTTCGTACCAGAACATTCCGGAGCAGGCGTCCGGGAACGGTTGATCGGAACTGGCGGGATTGGGCCGCGATCAGTGTCCCAGCGCGGCGTGGTAGGTCGAAAGGGTCCGGGCCGTGATGCCGTCCCAGTCGTAGCAGGCCAGCACATGCTTCCGGGCGCGTGCGCCCATGCGGGCCAGGGCGTCCTCGCCGGGCAATGCGCGCAGGGCGCGGCCCAGGTCCGAGGCATCCTTTGCGACGTGGACCAGGGCCAGAGGCTCCTGACTCGCGAGCGCGTCTTCATGAACGTCCTGGGGCGCGCTCTGGGGTCGGACCACCTCCAGACATTCCGGAATGTCGCTGACCAGACAGGCACAGCCGTAGCTCATGGCCTCCAGCAGGGCGATGGGCATGCCTTCCAGTTCCGAGGGCAGGCAGAAGAGCCGGGCGTTGGAAAAGACCTCGTCCTTGTCCGCTCCGTAGAGCGCGCCGGTGAAGACGATGCGCGGATCGTCCCCGGCCAGCCCACGCAGCCGGGCAGCATAGGCTTCGGCATGTCCGGGGTCTCCGGCCAGCACCAGCTTCAGGTCCGTGTCCCAGGCCCGAAAGGCCGTGACCAGATCGTGCAGTCCCTTTTCCGGCACGATGCGGCCCAGGGAGAGCAGGTAGCCGCGTTCCTCCAGCCCGAATCGGCGCAGCCGCTCCAGGGGGCGGAGCGTGGGCGGGTTCACGCCGTTGGGGATGTACACGGTCTCGCGCCCGTAGACCGCTTGGTAGTGGCGTTGCAGCTCGCGCGAAACCACAATGGTGGTCTGGGGGCAGTGGGCCGAGGTCCAGGCCCCGGCACGCAGGACCAGGCTGGCCAGTTTCCCCCACTTGGCCCGGCGCCAGTCCAGGCCATGCACGGTGACCGCCACCGTGCGCCCGGTCAGGCGCGGCAGCCAGGAGAGCAGCGAGGGGCCGGTGGCGTGGAAGTGGACCACGTCGTAGCCGAAGAGCACAAAGGGCTGGCAAAGGGCCGTGTGGCTGATGGCCTCCAGGTGCTTGGAGGAGAGCGCGGGCAGTTTTATCAGGCGCACGCCACGGAAAAAGGTATCGGGGTGCGTTTCGTAGCGCGCCCGGCAGAACACCGTGACCTCGTGCCCCTGGGCGGCCATGCGTAGGGCCAGTTCGCGCACGTGGCGTTCAATGCCGCCGGAAACGCCCTCGGCAATGCCGCGCAGCCCCAGAAAGGCTAGGCGCACCCGCAATCCCCGTTGCCGCTCTTGTCGTCCTTGGCTGCGTCGTTTCCGCCCTCGTGACCGCAGCTCCCGGCGCAGCCCCCGCCCGGACCGCGTGGCGCGCTTTCTGGGAAGCTCCAGTCCACGTCCTTGCCGCGCAGCAGCCGGAGCTGATTGCGCGCGATCCAGGCGGCGGGAACCGAAAGGCGTTTCTTCATGGCCGGGGCCACCGAGCCGATCATCCAGCACTGGGCATCACAGCGGCAAACCCGGCGGCGCACGTCCCCGGCCTCGGGTGAATTCCAGATTTCCTCAAAGGAGGCCCGCTTGAGGTTGCCCATGCTCGCTTCCATGCCGTTGCAGGGCCGCACCTCGCCGAACGGGTCGAGGAAGAAGAGGTCGGAGCCCACTTCGCAGGGCAGAAGCCGTTTGCCGCCGCGAACGTAGTTGGCCAGGCCGTAGTTGAACCAGGCCCGGAACCAGTTTTTGGGCCGCCGGGTGCGCAGCAGGCGCACGGCCAGCCTGCGGAACTGCTCCGAAATCATCTCCGTATCACGGAAGCTGTTGTCGAATTTATGGAAATAGAAGTTGTTGTGCATGGCCGCCGTGGCGAATTCCAGGCCCATGGACTCGGAAAGCTCGTAGAGGTCGAGCATGTCCAGGGCATTTTTGTCCGAAACCGTGATGCCGAAGCCGATGTCGGGGACGCCCATGGCCCGCAGCCGCAGCAGGGTACGCAACCCGTGGTCGAAGCCGTCCTTGAGCCCGCGCAGTTGGTCGTTGGTGGCGGGCAGTCCCTCCAGGCTCACACGTACTCCGACCTTTTGCGGAAAGCGCTCCAGAAGCGCAGTGATCCGGTCCGTGAACCAGCCGTTGGTGCTGATGACCACCCGCTCGGTCTTGGGCAGCACGGTTTCGACCACCTCGGCAATGTCCGCGCGCAGGAACGGCTCCCCGCCCGTGAGGTTGATGAACTTGAAACCCGGGGGGAGCTTTTCCAGGTCAGCCGGGGTGATCTCCTCGGCCGTACTGGTGGGAAAGTCCCAGATGTTGCACATGTGGCAATGGGCGTTGCAGCGGTAGGTCAGACAGACAAGGCCCTCCTTGGGCAGGGGGCGACCTTGGTCCGGGCCTTTCGAGGTGCTCCCGGCCTTTTCGGCTGTATCAACAGGCATGGGCTTGTCCTTTCGTGAAAAGTGAATGCGCGTGGGGTTCGGCGCGGGCGCGGGCGCGGCGAGCAACTCTTCATAGAGCGCCACGACCTGTTCCATGTGCCGCTCCAGGGTATAGCGCTCTTCGGCCCGGACTCGGGCCGCCAACCCCATGTCCCGGCGCAGCGAGGGGGTGACCCAGAGCCGTTCCATTTTGCGGCAGAGGTCCTGCACGTCGCCGGCCCGGAAGAGCAGGCCGGTGCGCCCGTCTTCCAGCAGTTCCGGAATGCCGCCGATGGCCGCGCCGAGCACGGGCTTGGCCAGGCTCATGGCTTCCAGCACGACCATGGGGCAGTTCTCGTACCACTCCGAAGGCACGGCCACGTAGGAGGCGCAGTCCATGAGCGCGATGACCTCTTCCCAGGAGCGCTGGCCCAGGTATTCGGCAAAGGGGTAGCGCGCCCGCAGGGCTTCCTCCTCCGGTCCGGATCCCACGACCTTGAGCGGGATGGAAGCACCCAGACAATTGTGGGCTTCCAGCAGGGTGGGGATGCCCTTTTCCCGCGAGAGACGCCCGATGTACAGGGCGTAGGCCGCGTCCGTGCAGGTGGGGGAGAAGCGCTCCACTTCGATGCCGTTGGCAATGACCCGGACCTTGGATCGGGGCAGAACGTGCCGGGTCACGGTCGCGCACAGGAAGGCGCTCGGCGCGATAAAGGCATCCACCCCGTCGTAGCTGGCCAGCCAGTGGTGGAAGCTGCGCTCGGTCGCGAGCAACAGGCCTTTGAAGCGCGAGCCCTGGCAGTTGGTGGTCAGGGGTTTGTAAAAGCGGTGCGGCTCGCACTTGCGACAGATCTTCCCGTCCTTGTCGAGCATGAGGTAGGCCGGGCAGACCGTCTTGTAGTCGTGCAGGGTCATGACGACCTTGATGCCCAGGCGTTTCAGGGCCGGGATGATGGACGGGGTCAAGTGGTGGTAGATGTTGTGCAGGTGGGCGATGTGGGGGCGTTCCCGCTCGGCCAGGGCCGTGATCCGGCGTACGGCCTCGCCGCAGTGGACGAAGTCCCGGGCGAGCCGTAATTTCTCCAGGGGCGTTGCCGGAGCCGCGAAGTCGCGGTACGAGAGGAAATCCCCGGCAAAGGGCGAGGGCTCGTTGCGCTCGTCCGCCATGGAGAAGTCCACGATTTCGTGGCCGTGCGCCTTGAGCCAGTCCCGCTCCTGGAACATGACCCGCTCGGAGCCGCCCTTGTTGAAGAAGAATTTGTTGGCCAGCAGTATTTTCATGGGCTGCGCACCTTTGGTCCGCACCGCGTCCGGCGGTGGTCCGCACCGCGCCTGGGCGGTGTTCAGCGTTCGTAGAGCACGGGCATGGCCTGGGGCGGGCTGACGAATCTCCCGCCGTCCGGGAGCGTGTCCTTGAACACGGACCAGAGCCGGGGACTGTAGCCCCTGCTGCCCAGAAATTCCTTGGTCTTCAGGCGCGGCCAGAAGTTGGCGTTGGCCAGGAGCAGCCTGCGCACGTTGGCAAAGGAGAGCAGTTCCCCGCCCGGAACCGCGGCCGCGTTGCCGCCCGTGCCATAGAGCGTCAGATCGTCCACGTTCTCGGCCCGGAGCAGGGTCACGTGGCCCTCGCCTTTGAGACCGTAAATCTCCACGTTTCCGGCGTGGCGGATTTCGCCCTGGTAGTCGCCGCCCGCGTGCTCCAGGTCGAGCTGGTAGATGCGCAGCGGGCCGGGCGTGTCGCGCACGAGCAGATGGCGGTAGTCCTTGCCGTGCCGGGTGTGGCGTTCCTGATAGTAGTTGTAGATCGCGCCGCCGCCGTGCCCCTCCACCACCACCAGGGGCAACTGCCGGACCGGGAACTTGCTCGCGTCCACTTTGAAGCCGCCCAGGGCCATGTTGTAGATCAGGATGTCCTTGAGCAGGCTTTTGCCCCCCGAGCGCCAGGACAGGGCCATGACCTGGTGCGCCTCCGTGGGCAGATAGAAGCCGATCTGCTCGATCTCGGTCGCGCAGTCCGGGGCGTCCGCCGTGACCAGCATGGCGTGCGGCCCCTGGGCATGGACAATGCCGGGCTCGTTCTTGTTCACGCAGAGCAGGGAAATGGTCTTGGACACGCCGAGGAGCTTGCTCTCGGGCCGGAGCAGCAGGGGCCGGGTGATGCGGAAATAGCCCTTGGGCAGGAAGACGACCTCTTTGGCATCGATGGCCTTTTGCAGGGCCTCGGTGTCATCGGCGATGCCGTCGCCCACCGCGCCGTAGTCCCGGACATTGGCGGCGTCCGGAATCTCAAAGGGCGGGATGCGGGGTCCCCAGAGATGCCTGCCCACAAGATCCTCGTCCATGGCCGAGGCCTTGGCCAGACCGGGCAGGGCAGGGCCGCTCCGGGCCGGGAGCGTGAAGTGGGCCAGCAGCCGGGCCAGGGCCACGCGGAACCCGGCGGGCGGGGCCAGGGCCGTGGACGCCAGTCCGGGCGGCAGGGGCGTGACCGAGTCGATGCGTCCGCTTTGGCCCGCTTGGGGTGCGATTGCCGGAGCGGCGTCTGTCAGGGATTGGGCCGAGGCATTGGCCGGGGTCTCGGGCAGGTAGACGAGGTTCTGGAGGTCCACGCTGTTGTCCTCGCCGGGGTCCAGGTGCTTTTCCTTGATCACGAAATGGGGATGGATCACACCCCGGGCGTATTCCCCGATCTGCAGGTCGCCGCCCCCGGCGTCGGAAAAGGCCATGGAGTCCGGATGCAGCACCGGAACAGAAGCCCCTTCGATGCGTACGTTCTTGAGGTAGACGGGCCGTCCCGCCTCAATGGCCACTCCGCCCTGGGGCATGCGGATGTGCGCGTCGATGATGCTCATGGGCCCGGACTGCGGTCCCCAGTTTACGGCGATGCTCTTGACCAGCGGTCCGTGGGAATCGCTTTCGATCTCCAGCCCGGCGGCCACCAGGGTGTTCATGCCGCTGTAGAGCAGGGCGTGGTCCCGCTGGCCCAGGAGCCGCGCCCCCATCAGGGTGGGGACCGGGTCCGAGAGCCGGAAGTCCAGGCCGATGCTCCCGCCGAGCACGGTGATGCCATAGTGGCCGCCACCCGCGCCTGTGCCGCCCTTGAGGCCGATGAGGCCGTTGGTGGCGTCGATGGTGCAGTCCTGCACGCCCGAGCCCTGCGCGCCGTGATGCAGCACGCCGATGGCTCCGGTGTTGCCCCGGCCGATGCGCACGTCGATGTTCACGAGCATCTGGTTGAAGTTGATGCTGGAGGAGAATCTGTCCTCCACGTGTCCTTCTTCGTAGTTGCGGGCCAGGAAGCGGATCACGGACTTGGGCGCGCCGGGATTGTCAAAGCCGGGCGCGTAGGAATCCAGCACGATGACCGGATGGGGGCCTTTTCCACTGCCGCGCAGCACGCAGGGAAAGTGGCGCGCGCCGAAAATATGGCCGTTGCTGCGCAGGTAGTATTGCTGGATGCAGGAGAGCGTGTCCGAGACGAGGTAGGTCCCGGAGGGGAAAAAGCAGACCAGCTGGTGGTCGCGGGCATAATCGATGGCCCGTTGCAGGGCGGCTGTGCAGTCGTTTTTCCCGGTGGGGTCGGCGTTGAAGGGCATCCGGGTCACGTCCAGGTAGCCGAGCCGGGTCAGTTCCGGCTGGATGCCCGGCGCGATGGCGTCCAGGGCCAGGGGGCCGTCGCGGTAGGGTTGCAAGACCGTGGGCGCGACCATGGAGGCCGGGGGCACGGTTTTCTCAGCGGCCAGGGCCAAGGCCGGCGGCAGGGCCGCGCAAAGGGCCAGCAAAACGCAGAGTGCGCCCGAAAACCGGAAAAGACGCGATACGCTCCAGAGGGGGAGGAACTGCCCGTGCATCGATGCTACCCGTATCCTTGCTGTCCAGGGGAACGTCCGCGCGGAACAACGGCTGCTCACGCGGCAAAGGAGCGCGGTGTTCCCTGTCAGCTCCTTGAATTTTTGCCTGCTCCGCCGCAGAAATGCTCGGCCGTGACCGCGAGCCCCGGCTCCAGCTCCATGGAGGCTTTCCAGCCCAACAGGGTGTTGGCCTTGGTCGTGTCCGAATAGTTGCGGACCACGTCGCCCCGGCGGGGTTCCTTGTATTCGATGGCCACCTTGACCCCGTAGCGGCCCAGGGCCTCGGCGAGCAGTTCGGCCATTTCGCCCACGGTGCGCTCCTTGGAGGTGGCGATCTGGAAGACCTCGCCGCCCTGGTCGTAGTGCGCCGCCGCCACGACCGCGCCCACGATGTCCTCGATGAAGATGAAGTCGCGGGTCTGCTTGCCGTCCCCGTAGATTTCGCAGGGCAGGCCCTCAAGGGCGCGGTGAATGAACTTGGAGACCACCGAGGTTTTGTGCGAGGGGCAGGGGCCGTAGACATTGCCGAAGCGCAGGCTCACGGTCTTCACGCCGTAGGAATGGAAATAGGTGGAGCAGTAGCCCTCGCCCGCGAGCTTGGATGCGCCGTAGGGCGACATGGGCCGGGGGATCATCTTCTCGTGCATGGGCGGGGAAGCGGCCCCGGCCACGGCCGAGGACGAGGCCAGCACAAAGTGGCCGACCCCGTTCAGGCGGGCCGCCTCCAGCATGTTGAACGCGCCGAGCACGTTGCTTTCCATGTCGAAGCGGGGGTGCTCGATGGAATAGGGCACGCCGCTGTTGGCGGCCAGATGCACGATCACGTCCACACCCCTGGCGGCGGCTTCCGCGTCTTCGGGGTTGCGGATGTCCCCCTGGAAAAAGGTCACGCCCACGGGAGGCTCGGAGTCGTCACCGAGCTGTTCCCTGGTCTGCACGGTGTAGTCGCAGGCCGCAGCCAGATAGCCGAGGTTGCCCACGCTGAGGTTGTCCAGAACCCGGATGCGCACGCCGGGGTTTTCGGCCAGAAGCCGCCGGACCAGCGCCGTGCCGATGAAGCCGCAGCCTCCGGTGATCAGCCATCGCGAATGCGTCACTTTTGCTCCCGTTGCTCTTGGGGCGTGCGGACGTGGAACGTCCGTCACCATTTGATGCCCTTGAAGATGGTGTCCTTACAGATGTTTTCCTTGTGGCGTTCCACCACGAGGAACATGGCGGCCAGGCTGTCGTCGGTGAGGTAGTGGGGAACCACGCCGAGTTCGAGCAGCTTGTCATAGGTCGGATTGTAGTAGTGTTCCTCGGCCTCGCGCCGGGGGTTGGGGATGCTGCGGACCTCCACTTCATGCCCCAGGGCGCGGCCCACGCGGTGGACGCGTTCGGCCAGCTCGTTCACGGAAAAGGTCTCCATGATCTGGTTGTAGATGCTCAGGGTTCCGGGCGCGGGCGGGTTTTCCGCCGCCTTGCCCACGCACTGAAGCGTGTCGCGGATGTCGAGGTAGCCGCGGGTCTGGCCGCCCTTGCCGTAGACCGTGAGCGGATGCCCGATCACTGCCTGGGTGATGAAGCGGTTGAGCACGGTTCCGAAGATCTCGTCGTAGTTGAAATAGGTTTGCAGGCGTGGTTCGGCGGCGGATTCGTCCGTGATGATCCCGTAGACCGGCCCCTGCATCAGATCCGTGACCCGCAGGTCCCACATCCGGGTCCCGAACCAGAGCAGATCCGTGTCCATGACCTTGGTGGTATGGTAGAGGGAGCCGGCCTGGCGCGGAAAGAGAAAGCGGTCCTTGCGGCCCTTGTGTTCGATCTCCAGCCAGCCCTCCTCGATGTCGATCTTGGGCGTGCCGTATTCGCCCATGGTCCCGAGCTTGATCAGGTGGGTGTTCCGGGAGAAGTCGCGCAGGGCGAACATCAGGTTGTTCGTGACCCGCAGGTTGTTGGTCAGAGTCACGTCCGCGTAGTGGTAGTCGAGCAGCGAGTACGGCGCGGAAGGCTGCTCGGCGTAGTGGATCACCACATCTGGCAGACCGGGGTATTCGCTGTCCACGGCCCACTGGTAGCGCACCTGCCCGGTGAACAGGGAGCGCAGGAACTCGGGCTGGGACAGGTCGCCGATGACGACTTTGATCTCGTTCCCCGTGGTCTCGTGCCAGAGCCTCGCGCGGTTGATCAGGGACGGGACCGGGTAGAGCATGCTCACGTTCAGTTCCAGACAGGCGTTGCGGCGGAAATAGTTGTCCACCACGGTGACGGCGTGTCCCTGGGCGGAGAAGTACATGGCCGTGGGCCAGCCGAGATAGCCGTCTCCACCAAGTATCAGGATGTTCATGGCGCGTTCTCCAAAGGTAAGAAATGCGGATGCCGGAGCGGGCTACTCCAGTTCCAGCAGGCCGTTTTCCAGCAGGAAGGCGCGCAGGTCGCTCCGTTCCATGATGGGTTCGTCCGCCGAGTTGTAGGGCCGGGTCACGTGTTCTGAAAGCACGGGAACCGGGAAGTCGTAGTTGATTTTCCGGAAATGGGGCAGGAACGCGGGCTTGATCACGAAATATCGTTCCAGCTCCAAGGCCCGGCGGGTTTCCTCGCCGGTCATGAGTTCCTCGTAGAATTTTTCGCCCGGTTTGGGGCCGATGACCTGGATGCGGATCTCTTCCGGGGCGTGGCCGTAGCGGGGAGCCAGTTCCTGGATCATGACCTCGGCGAGGTCCACGATGCGCACCACGGGCATTTTGGTCACCAGCACCTCGCCGCCCCTGGAGAGGCTCGCGGAGTCGATGACCAGACGCACGGCCTGCTTCACGGACATGATGAAGCGGGTCATCTCGGGGTCGGTCAGGGTGATGGGGCCGCCCTTGGCGATCTGGCGCTTGAACAGCGGGATGACCGAGCCGCGCGAGCCGAGCACGTTGCCGAAGCGGGTGGAGAAGAACACGCAGTCCCTGGCTCCGGAATCGGCGTTGGCCGCCGTGATCAGCCGTTCGCCCATGAGCTTGGAGGTTCCCATGACGTTGGTGGGGTTCACGGCCTTGTCCGAGCTGGTGAAGACCACCCGCTTGGCGTGGGCGGTGAGCGCGGCCCAGATCACGTTGGACACGCCGTCGATGTTGGTCTGCACGGCGGCCATGGGGGCCTTTTCGCAGAGGATGACGTGCTTGAACGCGGCCGTGTGGAAGACCGTGTCCACGCCCTGCATCCGTCGGCTCAGGCCGAGGCGGTCGCGGATGTCGCCGAGGAAGAACTGGACGTTGGGCTGGTCGCGGTAGTTCTCGGAGTCGAAGAACAGCTCGCTCTCGTTGTTGTCGATGGCGGTGAGGCTCTTGACGTCCAGCTCGTGGACAAGCTGCCGCACCAGTTCCCTGCCGATGGTTCCGCAGCCGCCGGTGACCAGTACGTGCTCGGTGGACCAGTCGATCATGTGCGCTTCCTCGGGTTGCCGGGGGGACGGACGCAAAGGCCGCCAACGTCCGCTTACCAGTTGTATTTTCAGCTCAGGAGATCATCTTTGAACCTAACAAAGCCCGCATGTCCAGTCCACTTCAAATCTTGCGACGGCTATCCGGGCGCGTCCTGTCCGCCGGCCTCGGGGCCACCGTTTCCGGGTCCGCGTTTGTCTGGTCCGGAGGCGTCTGGTCCGGAATGGATCCGGCCCCGGTCCCGGCGTTCCCGCAGCAGGGCGCGGAAGCGCAGGGCGTAAAATCCGTAGAAATAGATGGCGAGCAGCAGCAGCGCCAGCGGAATCGTGGCGTGGAGCGGCTGGGAGAGTCGCGCTCCGGCCAGGGCGTCCGCCGCGAAGAACATGCCGCCCAGCAGGGCGGAGGCCAGCACGGGCGGGAGCGTGCGCCGGATCAGGTCCGCGCGGGTCACGCCTGTTTTGGCCGCGACCCAGCCGATGCGAAAGGCGATCAGCAGCGAGCTGCCCCCGGAAAGGCAGACCAGGGCTCCGGTGACGTCGCCCAGGGCCGCGCCCAGAATGAAGCTGGCCAGGGATACGGAAATCTGGAGGACGCTGAAGAGGAACCGTTCGCGCTGGAGCCGCAGGGTGTCCATCAGGGGTTCGGTGGAGAAGGACAGAAAGGTCATCAGGAACACGGGCAGCAGGATGCGCACGAATTCGCCGGACGCGCTCCACTTGGCTCCGAAGATCAGGCCGAAGAGCTCCGGAACGTACGCCCAGAGCAGTATGGCGGGAAAAAGGTAGAGGATCAGGTTGCACTCCAGCACCCGGAGCACGAAACCGTCGATGTTTTGCCCCAGGTTTTGCTGCTCCGAGGTGTGCTGGTAGATGCTCCGGCCAATGGCCTGGCCGATGATCACGCTCGGCTGCTTGAGCATGCGCACCGCCAGATTGTAGAGCCCCACTTCCACAGGGCTGAAGTACACGGCCAGGAGAAAGGTCGGCAGTTCCATGTTCAGGACCAGTACGAGGTCCGTGCCGCAGTATTTCGGAAACCGGGCGTATTCCCTGGCCACAGCGGGCACGCGGTGCAGGCTCGTCGGGGAGAAGATCCGCCCGCGCAGGCCGCGTTCCTCTCCGGCCGCGAGCACGGAAAAAAGGAAAAAGTCGTTCAGGGGCTTCATGGCCGCCAGGACCACGGGAGCGGTCAGGCCGCAGAGCCCGGCCAGGATGATCAGGGCGCGGCTGCCAGCGGCCCCGGCGAATTGGGCTGCGGCCTGCCTGCGGAAACGCTTTTGCCGCAGGTTGCGGATCTGGAGCACCAGGATGCCGCCGCAAAGCAGGCAGCCGGGCGGAACCAGCCGGAGCGTGCCCACGGAGCGGAGGCCGAAGAGGTTCTGGAGCGTGTGCGGCAGGAGCAGCACCAGGGCCAGGGCCAGCAGGCTGACCCCGGCCACCAGCCCGAGCGAGAGCAGGGTCAGGGCGTCGGCGTCCTCTTCCGCGCGCGGGAGCATGATGGCCGCATTGTAGCGCAGGTGGGAGACGGAGGCCAGAACCATGATGATGGAGGAGGCCAGGGCGAATTCGCCGTAGGCCTCGGGCGGAAAGAGCCGGGTCAGCACCGGGGTGCAGGCCATGGTCAGTCCCTGGGCCAGCACGTTGCCGCTCATGAGTGTGAGCACCGAGCCGAGAAAGCCCCTGCTCTTCTGGTCGCTCATGCGGAGCGCTCCGGAGCCTCCACAAGTCGCAGGGCCTTGGCCAGGGCCGTGCCGAAGTCGTCGTGCCCTCGCAGTCGGGAGGGCGTCCGGCGCGCACCTTCGGAGAGCGCCGCGCGCAGGTCCGGGTCGCCCAGAACGCGTTCAAGCTGACGGCGGAGTGCGGGCACGGAATCGCTCGCATAGAGCAGGCCGTTCACCCCGTCCTGCACCAGGAAGAGAAACGGCTCGTGGCCCGGCGCAATGAGTGGCGTGCCGAAATGCAGAGACTCCATGGCCGTCATGCAGCGTCCCTCCGGACAGCTGGAGTGCGTGGGCGTGACCGTGACCCAGGCCGTTTCCAGCCGCGCGGCAATGTCTGCGTGGGGCACGCGTCCGGCCAGTTCCACGCGGCCCTCCAGGCCCAGGGTGCGGATTTCGGCCCGCAGTTCCTCCTTGTCCGGGCCATCGCCCACGTAGTCCAGTCGCAGGTCCGGGTTGCGCTCCAGGGGCCCACGCATGGCCGCCAGGAGGTCGAAAATGCCCTTGGCCCGTTCCAGGCGGCCCATGAAGAGCACGATGCGCGGCGTTTCCGGCAGGGGCGGGAATGTGGGCTCGGGCAGACCGTCCATGCCCCGGTCAAAGGTCAGGACGTTGGTCCCGTTGCCCCGGATCTGGGTGATGTGCCGGGTCAGGAATGGTCCGTGGCAGAGGCAGGCGTCCATGCGGCGCATGCACAGGGCGTTGAGCCGGGAGAGCAGCCGGTGGTGCGGCCGCGTGCTGGAGGGGTCCAGGGTGCTGTGGACGGAGAAGACCGTGCGCGCGCCCGTGAGCCGCGCGGCCAGGGCCGTGGCGGCCAGGGAGAGATTGCGCTCCCCGCAGATGATCACGCCCGGGCGGTGGCGCAGCAAGGCCCGCAGGATGCGCCAGGCGCGGCGCGCGGCCCCGCCGCCGCCCATGCCCTCCAGACGGGTGTTCCCGTCCGCCAAGGCCGGGCGGCTGTGGTCCGAGCCCGTGCCGAGCACCAGCCGGGTGTGCCCCTCGGTGACCTCCAGGAATTGGGTCAGATAGACCAGGGGGCCGCCATCGGGCGCTTGGGCCGAGGCGCGGATTTTTCCGTATTCGGCGAGCACGTCGCCGGACTTGATGTAGGCGTATCTCATTTTTCGGCTTCCGCGCCGCAGACCTCGCGGTAGACCGCGTCGGTGCGGTCCGCGGCAATGGAATAGGTCCGGTGGGCCAGAACGTATTCACGGCCGTCGCGGCCCATGCGTTTGGCGGTTTCCGGGTCCGCGAGCAGGGTCAGGATGCCCTCGGCAAAGGCGGTCTCGTCGTAGGGCGTGCAGATGCCGCCGTGGCTCTGCTCAATGACCAGCCGCTGCTCCGGGTGGTCCGTGACCACGGCGGCGCGGGACATGGCCAGATATTCCACAAGCTTGGTCGGGGAGGCCGGATTGAAGATCGGCGAGGGGTAGAGCGGGGAGAGGCAGACCAGAGCCGTGCGCACCCGGGCCAGAGCCGCTTCAATGGGCAGCTGGCCCGTGAATTCCACCCGGTCCGCGATGTTCAGATCCGACACGAGCTGCCTGAGTTCGCGCATGTCCTCGGGTTCGTAGCCGTCGCCAATCATCAGCAGCCGCGCGCAGGGGCGCTGCTTGAGCACCAGGGCGAAGGCCCGGATGAGGAAGTCGAGCCGCCGGATGCGGGCCATGGTTCCGAGGTAGGCCACGCACTGGTCGTCGATCTCGTCCTGGGTGGGGCGCTCGGGAATCATGTGGTCGGCCACGGCCATGGGCATGGGCGTGATCTTTTTCGCGTCAATGCCTTTTTCGATCAGGTCGCACTTCATCTGTTCGCTCTGGGCAAAGACGTGGTCCGCCCTCGGCAGCAGCACGCGATAGAGCAGGAAGCCGTTCACGAAAGCCCGCAGGCGGTAGAGCGTGGGGTAGGCAGTGATGCCCTGGCGCACGCTCTCCAGATCGGATTCGGGAAAAGGGTAAGTCATCCAGTAGATGAAACGAGTGCGGTTCAACCGCGCCGCAAGCAGGCCCAGGAGTCCGCTGACGAACTTGTCGCGGACCTGGATGAAGTCATAGCGGTTGCTGCGTGCTTGTCCGAATATTCTGAAGTCATTGAAAAAGTCGTAGATACGTTTACGGATGCGGCTCAGGGTGGCGCCGTTCGTGCGCATGGGCGCGAGCAGCACCCGCCCGATGTTCCTCTCCAGAGGCAGGATGCGGAAGTGGTCCTCGTCCTGGGCCGATTGCAGAAAAAAATCGATGGAATAGTTGCGGGCGGGAATTTCCTTGAAAAAGAGGATTGAGATCTGAACCCGGTCCACGGGATAGTAGTTGGAGGTCAGAAAGGCGAAGCGCAGATGCGGGCGCCGGGAACCTTGCTCATTCATGCTGGATTTGCTCCCAGGCTGAAGGGATCACAATGGTCCTCCTGCATATCGGGGCGCTGTCTTTGCGTCAAGACGGCCAGCGGATTGCGGCGGGTCCGCCCTGGCGTGGCCGCCCTGTTCCGGCGGTATTCTCAGCGTGTGCCGAAGTAGCGGTCGTAGAGTTCATCGCCGGAAATACGGTTCCGGGCCGGCTCGCGCTCCTCGTTGGAAGCGGAGGCGGCAAGGGGCACGGCAACGGCGACCGGAGCAGGATCCGGATTGTCGCGGGCCTCGTCCTGGGCCAGCCGTTTCTGCCGCAGAAGATAGGTGGCCCTGGCCTCGGTGAGTCCCATGAGGATGTAGACGACGTGGGGCATGTATCCGTGGATGATGCCGTTGAAAAGGCAGTTGTTCAGCACCATGAGGTTGGCCAGCAATTGCCAGCGGATGGGAATGTCCTCCTGGGCCAGGTCCTTCATGCGCACGGCGTGGCTGATGAGGAAGAGGAAATAAAAGATGTACCCCATGGCGCCGCTGTATTCCAGCCACTCCATGTGGAAGTTGTGCTGGGTGATGACTTTTTTGCCGCGATACAGGCCCACGCCGAAGAAGGGGTGCTCAAGGAAATTGTCCAGGCCCGCACTGTATTGGCCGATGCGTCCGTAGAGCGACATCATCCAGTTGTCCGCGTTGGTCAGGCGCTGCTCGGAGCGTTCCTGCTCCCTGTTGAAGATGGTCTTGTCGGGCTGGAGCACGCGGGCATAGACGATCAGCAGCATGGTTACGATCAGGCTGGTCACAAAGAAGGTGAGGAAGAGCGTGGTGGTTTTGCCGCGCCGGATGAGTATGTAACAGAACGGGGAGACCAGCAGAATGATGATGAACACGCGGGAGAAGGTCAGGATCATGGCCGCGAGGCAGATCAGGGTCAGAGCGATGCGCAGCGGTCGGAAGGTGACGACTCCGGATCCGAGGATCAGGCTCATGCTCAGGACCATCATGGTGGCCGTGCCGATGGGCGGCACGTCCAGGGCACGGGCGCGCTCTCCGGTCTGGAGGAAGGAGAGGACCGCCAGCACGGCGAAAATCACCAGACCCAGGATCAGGATGCGCACAACCCGGCGGTAGCTGTCCTCGTCCGTGACATAGACGCGCAGAGCGTAGAAGGCCAGCACCGGGAGAAAGAAAAAGTTGAAGGCGATGAAGCCCGTGTCCACGGGAACCGAGCTGCGCAGCGTCCCCTGGAAGAGCACCACGGCCAACCCGCAGAGCATCAGGTCCGTGAAGTTCAGGGTGAGCGTGTAGCTCAGAAAGAAAAGGCGCAGCATGCCGATGGAGGCGAAGAGCAGCAGTCCGATGGAGTACGGGTTGAAGGTGATGATGCCCACCTCCACCTGCGGACCGGCCGCATAATAGGGCAGGTAGCCCAGCACCGAGGCAAAGAGCAGCAACGGATTGACGAACAGGCTGAGCAGCCCCAGCAGTCCGAAGGACCAGCCGATCAGGAAGGGATGCTCGCGCAGGGCGTCCATCCCCCAGGAGGCATAGAAGACCCCGGCCATGCAGAGGGCCAGGAGCAGCAGATAGGCCGTGACAATGCCGCGGGTCATGGCGGCGGAATTGGGCCGTTCCGCTCCGGGCGGCACAAAGGGCTCCGCCGGGAACAACCAACCGCTAGGCATTGCCGAGCGCAGCCTTTTGGCGCGTGAGCTGTCGTCCCAGCTGGCGCACGGTCTGTTCCAGACGTGCCACTCTTGCGCGCAGTTCGGCCAGTTCTTCAGGCTTGGCCGGTGTCTCGGGGCTGATGAGCTTGCCGCTGGCGGTCAGCAGGATGCCGTCCTTGGCCTTGTCCTTGATGATTTCCTGGGCGATGCGACCGTCGATGACGGTTTTTTCGTCGGCAAAAGCGTAGATCAGGGCCAGGTTGCAGAGGATGTTGATGACCCTGGGAACGCCGGCCGAGGCTTCGTGGATCAGGGCCACGGCCTCGTCCGTGAAGAGCGATGCGGGGTCCTGATGCCCGGCCACGCTCAGGCGGTGCTCGATGTAGGGCCGGGCCTCGGAGAGGTCCAGCGAGGTCAGGTGGCAGGAGACCGCGATGCGCTGGGCAAGGTAGGTCTTGCTGTGTTCCATGATCCTGCGCCGGAGTTCGGGCTGGCCGATCATCAGCACCTGGAGAAGGATGTCCTCCCCGGACTGGAGGTTGGAGAGCATCCGGATCTCCTCCAGGGTCCTGTCCGGCAGGCTCTGGGCCTCGTCCAACACGAGCAGCACGCGCTTGTCGCGCTTCTGCTGGCGCAGCAGATACTCGTTGAGGATGCGCACCTGCATGGCCGAGGTTTCCGTGCCTTCGAGCTGCACGCCCAACTCCTGGAGGATGGCGCTGACCAGGGTGTCCTCCACCAGCGAGGTGTTCGGGATCTCAATGACATCCAACGCGTTCAGGCGCTTGAGCTTGTCCAGGAGATAACGGGTCAGGGTGGTCTTTCCCGCGCCGATCTCCCCAGTCATGAGGATGATGCCGCTGCGGTCCACCAGCCCGTACTTCAGAAAGGTCAGGGCCGCCTTGTGGCTCTTGCCGAGATAGAGATATCTCGGACTGGCCGCCAGGGAGAACGGCTTCTCCGCGAGTCCGAAAAATTGATTGTACATGGCCTTGCCTGTCCTTGGCTACACGGTTTCCTTGGCCTTGTTCAGCACCATGCCCAGCACCTTGTTCCGGTCGAGCATTTCCGTGGCCTGACGGATCTGCCTGCGGGTGGTCTTGCCCGCTTCGGTGACCAGCAGAATCTGGTCCACGTAAGAGGAAAAGACCAGGGCGTCGGGAACGCGGAGCAGCGGCGGGCAGTTGAAGATCACGTAGCGGTCCGGGTAGCGTTCCTTCATCTCGCGCACCAGGGTGCGCATCTTGGGCGAGCCCAGGATTTCGGTGGAGCCGGTGATGGTCCTGCCCACGGGGAGCAGCGCCAGTTTGTCCAGATCGGTGCGGATCATCAGGTCGAAAATCGGAACATCGCTGATCAGGTAGTCGGACAGCCCGCGCTTGGTGGAGATGCCGAAGTATTTGTCGATCACCGGGCTGCGCAGGTGCGTGTCCACGAGCAGGGCGAACTGGTTCAGTTCCCTTGCGATGCTG
This sequence comes from Desulfovibrio sp., assembly GCA_050251775.1. GTDB lineage: Bacteria > Desulfobacterota > Desulfovibrionia > Desulfovibrionales > Desulfovibrionaceae > Paucidesulfovibrio. The sequence goes on along the minus strand of JBFWMD010000008.1, from coordinate 6,279 downwards.
ATGGCCAGATTGATGGCCGTGAGGGACGCGCCTTCGCCGGGCATGGCCGAGGTGACCATGATCACGTTGCGCTGCTCGCCCCGGGTCCGCTGGAGCACCTGGGTGCGCAGCAGGTTGTAGTAGTCCAGGATGCGCGGGTCCGTGATGCCCCCGATGACCATGTGCTTGGCCATGTGGGCCTTGTTCAGCTTGACGGTTTTGGAGTTGCCGCCGTCCTTTGCGCCCCCCCGGGGGGTGTTGCCCACCAGCGTATCCGAATCAATGGCCTTGAGCATGGCCTTTGCGAGTTTGTTCATGTCGTCCTCCGTGATTCCTTGTGGTTTGATCCTAGAAGACGGACTTGATCAGACGCATGACGATCATGTCCAAAGGCTCCACAAGGAAGTGTATCGCCAGAAGCCCCGCCACCAGGGAGAGCAGAACTACGAGCGGCAGGCGCTGCCGCATCCTCGTGAATCCCGCCTTGTTGTCCAGGTCGCCGAGCTGCGGGATGACGGCCAGCACAGGAAGGTGCGCGACCGCGACGAGTTCTTCCGCATCATGCACCGAGCGGTCCAGGAGCTGGCCCGTAAAGCCGACGCCCGCGCCGAGCGCGAGGGAGAGCACCATGCCCAGGGCGAAGAGCAGCGGCCGGTTCGGGCTGTGGGGCTTTTCCGGCATCAGCGGCGGGTCCACCAGGGTAAACTTCTCGCCCAGGCCCGATTCCTCCAGCCCCTTGGACTCCTTGGCCGCGAGCATGTTCTTGAGCAGCTCCTCGCGTTCGGTCTTGAGCATCTCCAGTTCGGAGTTGATGATGTTGTTCTCCACCTCGACCTGCGGGGCCATGTCGATGCGGTGTTGAATGTCCGCCTGCTGGGTCAGAAGTGCGTCGATGTCCTTTTGCAGGCGTTCAAGGTTGATATGGCTGGTTTCAGCGGAGTTCTTGGCCTGGATCCACTGCGGGTTCAGTTCCAGTTCCTTGTGCTTGGGTTTGATCATGAAGCGCGCGGAAATGGAATCGATGTCCTTGTGCAGTTGCTCGACTTCCTTCTGGAGGCGGAGCACGTCAGGATGCTTGTCCGTGAACTTCTCCCGGAGAACCTTGAGCTCATCTTCCTTTCTCTCAAGCTCGAGGGAATAGTCTTCCAGGTCCTGGCGATACTTGACCTGCTCCTCAAGGGCGTCCACCTGCTTCTGGAGATTGACCACATCGGGATGGTCGTCGGAGCGGGTGGCCTTGAGCGCCACAAGATCGCGGCGCATGCGGTCGAGTTCTTCCTCGGGGGTGATCAGCCGCTGTCCGCCCGTGTCGCGGACCTGAATAAACTGGGGCCGGGAGGCCAGTTCGCGAAGCCAGAACTGGTAGTTGCCCATGCTCTTTTCCATGTCGTCCTCTTTGAAGCGGAGCTGGCTCTCCACGCGGTCGAGGATGCGGATGTTGGTGGGCACGAGTTCGGGCAGGAAGAATTTGTTCTTTTCCTTGAATGCGGAGAGCCGTTGTTCCACGCCGGAGATCTGGGTGGAAAGGTCGTTGAGGCGGCCTTCGAGAAACTGGTACGCGGAACGGGTCTTGGTCTCGCGGCTCTTGATGTTGGCTTCAAGGTAAAGCGAGACGAGCCTGTTGGCGACCTGGAGCACCTTTTCCGGCTCCTTGCCGTCGTAAGAAAGTGTAAACGCGTAAGTCGCCACGCCGGACCGCGCCAGCTCGGTGTCGTGGACCTCGGTGGTGACCATCTCCACGTTGATGTCGTCGCGCATGCCCTCGATGATTTCGCCCACAGTCTTGTGGCGGCTTTCGTCCTTGTAGAGTTCGAACTGATCGATGAGCTTGAGCAGGTTGGAGCGGCTGAGCACCGTGCGGTTCAGGCTCTGGAGACGTTCTTCCACCAGGCCTGTGATGGTGCTTTGCACAAGCTCTTCGGGAATGTCCTGCGTCTCAATGAGCACGAGGGCCTGAGATCTGTACACGGAAGGAAGAAAAAGCGCGAACATCGTGCAGACGACCATCACACCGATGGCGGGCACGACGCACTGCCACTTCCTGCGTTTGAAAACGCGAAGGTAAAATTGCAGATCGTTCTGGAATTCCATCATCCCACCCTGCCCCGGAAAATAATTCCGGCCCTGTTGCGACGTACTTCCCAACGGCAGTGGAAGCTGTGCGCGGCACTTCCGTAAAAGCCTTCTGCCGTATGTGGAAGAGCATCAGTATGATGATGCTTTTCCAGGAAGCCGCGTCATTAATTTGGCGCATCCTGCGTCCGAAATGACGTTGCGTACCGCTTTGCCGTTACTTCTTCGGCATTTCCACGCCCCGCTTGCCGGAGGTTCAGACCCCCTGGTCCGTTATCCCCTGTCGCATTCTTCCCTCCCGGAGGAACGCCATCGGCTTGGCCGCAATGTGGCGGCATCGCGTGGCCAAACTGGTGTAAGCAATGTTTGTTCCAAAAGAATTTTGGGCAAGGGGAGGAGAGAGGTGGAACAGGGAGCGAGCGTCCCGAAACAGGACGGCAATGTCCAAGATATCGTTGGTGGACCTTGGTTACCCATGGGACTCTAGTAAACCGTGGCCGTCAATCTGTAAAGGGGGTTGTAGACTTTTTTTAGATTTCTCTCCAAATGAACCGGCATCGTTTTTGCATTTAATGGCCGGAAGCGTCGGAAAATCCCAAGGAAAACCGATAGCGGGCCGCTTCGGCCCACGATCCCGATAATTGGACGAGGAGGGTGTCATGAAAAAGATCTTTATGATGATGTTGTTGTCGCTGTTCATGGTGGGCATGGTCGCGGACAAGACAGCGCAGGCCGAGGATCAGCAGGATCTCCGAAAGATGTTCGAATCCGTCTCTCCAGGTGGATATCATGTCGGAGCTGAAGATGTGCTTCAGATTTTCGTCTGGGGTGACGAGACGCTGACACAGCAGGTCATGGTGCGTCCGGATGGATATATATCTCTTCCGCTCATCGGAGAAGTGCTTTGCCTCGGACGCACTGTGGAAGACATCCGCAAGGAAGTGGACCGTCGCTACAAGCAGTTCATTTCGGATACGCCCGTGAGCATCATGATCGTGGAGTTGAACAGCCCCAAGGTCTACGTCATCGGCAAGGTCAACCGTCCCGGGGTTTACATCATGCCGCATCCCATGACGGTGACCCAGGCCCTGGCCCTGGCCGGCGGGTTCAACCCCTTTGCGGACGAGGCCAACATCCTGCTGGTGCGCGGTCTCGGTCCGGACCAGAAAGTCTATGTCTATGATTATGCGGACATTTCACTGGGCAAGAACATGCATCAGAACGTTTTGCTCAGACCCAACGACACCATCGTCGTGCCATAAAGGAGCAAAGCCGTGAACGCCAGAGCCCTGACAATCATGATTCTTGCCGTGGCGGTGACGGCCCTGACCGCGACCGTGGCCCTGGCCCAGAGTGCCCAGGTCATCGTTACCCCCAAGGCGTCCTACCGGATCAGCTATGACGACAACGTGAACAATACCAAGAAGGGCGACATCGAGCATCGTCTGACGCCCGCGTTGCAGGTGGATGTGAACACCGAACGCAGCAAGAACACGTTGAAGGCCATTGTGGGTATCTACCGGTACGGCGATCTGGACAACCTCGACCGGACCACCCAGAAGTATTCGCTCTCCTCCCGCAACGATCTGACCGAGCGCGTCCGGTTGCATTTGAACACTTCCTATGACGATGACTACACCATCAGCAACATCGCTGAGGAGCAGGCGCAGATTGCCTCCAAGACGGCCCGCCGTCGGCTGAGTCTTTCGCCGAGGCTGGAATTCGTGGTCACGGAGCGCAATCTCTTCGGGCTGAGCTACTCGTACGGCAGCACTGACTATGACCGCGATACGTATGTGGACTACGACAACCAGAGCGTCAGCGCGGACTGGACCTATATCTGGACGGAGCGCTTCCGCGTACGGGCCAGCGCGGGCACGAGCTGGTACGACAACCGTTACAACAACGGAGACGGGACGTATTCCGACCTCACGTTCATGGCTGGTTTCGATTACGATATCGACGAAATCTGGACATGGTCCTTCATGGGCGGCCTGCTGCAGAGCAAGACCACGGTGGACCGCACGGGGCAGGATACCGATACCGAGGGCGACGGCTATGTGGGCAGCACCCGGCTGGCCTGGAACTATCCCCGGTCCGATGGCTACGTGGAATATGCGCGCGACAACACCATCGGTCTTTCCGGCGAAACCCTGACCCGCGACCGTTTCCGCCTGAACGAGAGATACCTGCTCACCGAGCGGAGCCGGTTGAAGTTTACTGCGCTGTACACGATGGCCGAATCCGACAATTCCCTGTCCACGGAGACCGATTCCTCCTACGCCCAGGGGCAGTTGAGTTACGAATATGATCTCGACGAGGACTGGACCTGGGAGGTCGGAGGCAGCCATGAATTCTTCGAGAACCACGTGAACTCGAACACCTATGACCGCAACAAGGTCTTCATGGAGATCCGCTGGGATCTGCCGCAGGAATGGTAGACGGCGATACGGCTCGTTGACCTGACCTCCGAACTGGGGCAAACGAAAGAATGCCTGTTGGGATCGGAGGAAAGATGGACAAGAAAACCGGCGTCCTGCTGCTTCCCCCAGAGGAGGCGCAGGTGCTTCGCCGTCGCGTTCCGGGCCTGCCGAGCTGGGATCTCGGCAGGTGCGGACTCTGTGATCTGGAATTGCTCATGCAGGGGGCCTTCGCGCCCCTGAGGGGCTACATGGGCCGCGCGGAGTATGAATCCGTGCTTGCGGACATGCGCCTGCCCGACGGCACGCTCTGGCCGCTGCCGCTCTGTCTGCCTCTGCCCGATGCCGTGGCCGAAACCCTGGAAGTCGGGGGCGAACTGGTGCTCAACGACCGGGAGGGTTTTCCTCTGGCCGTGCTCCAGGTGGAGGACCTTTGGCAACCGGACCGCCGCACCGAAGCCCGTGCTCTTTTCGGCACGGACGATCCCTTGGTCCATGCGGGCGTACGTCGCTGTATGGAGGAACCGGGCAATTGGTACGCCAGCGGACCCTTGCAGGGGCTGCATCTGCCCATGCACCACGACTCATCCGACCTGCGCCGCTCTCCCTCGGAACTGCATGACGGATTTCAGCGCATGGGCTGGACGCGGGTTTTGGGGGCACATCCTCACGGTTTGCTGCGTAGCGTGGACCGCGAAGTGCTGCTCAATGCGGCCCGGCGGGCCGATGCCTCGCTGCTTTTGTTGCCGCCTGCGGATCAACCCTTTCTGGTGGACGACGATCATTTTCGCAAGGTCCGCTGCCTGCGCGCCTTTTCCCACCATTTGCCGGAGAATCTGGCCCAAGTGGGCCTCCTGCCTCTGGCTTCCAGGGGGGCGGGCCCGCGCGAGGCCCTGCTCCAGGCGCTGGTCTTCAAGGCCTGCGGCTGCACGCATTTTCTGACATATGCGGATCAGGGCGGACCCCAGTCTCCCAACGGCGTGCCCGCCTATCCGCCCGGAGCGGCCCTGGAGCTGCTGGAACGCCATGCCGACGAACTGGGCATCGAACCCGTGCCCGCCGAGTCCTTGCGCTACCACGCGCGGCGCAAGTGTTTTCTGCCCGTTGCCGAGGTCCCGCCCGCCGAGGAGGAAACTCCGCCCACAGCCGAGGAACTGGACACGTTTCTGGAATTTGGACGCGAGATCCCGTCCTGGTATGTCTTCCCGGACGTGCTCCAGGAAATGCGGCGGGCGCATCCGCCCCGGCACCGCCAGGGCTTCAGCGTGTTTTTCACGGGGCTTTCAGGCGCGGGCAAATCCACCCTGGCCAAGATTCTGTACGCGCATTTCATGGAGGAAGGGCAACGTCCGGTGACGCTGCTGGACGGCGACATCGTGCGTCGCAATCTTTCCAGCGAACTGGGCTTCTCCCGGGCGCACCGCGTGCTGAACGTGACGCGCATCGGCTATGTGGCCTCGGAAATCGTCAAGAACCGGGGCATCGCCATTTGCGCGCCCATAGCACCCTACGAGGAAGCCCGGCGGGCCAACCGCGAGCTCATTTCCCAATACGGCGGCTACGTGGAAATCCATGTCTCCACCTCGCTTGCGGTCTGCGAGCGGCGCGACCGCAAGGGGCTTTATGCCAAGGCCCGCGCGGGCGTGATAAAAGGCGTCACCGGGGTGGACGATCCCTTTGAACCGCCGCAGCACTCGGACCTCAGTCTGGACACGTCGGATATGAGTCCGGAGAACGCTGTGCGCCGCGTGTTGCTGTTGCTGGAAAAGATGGGTTACGTGCGTTGATGGTCGCAAAGCTGGTACTG